>JBEKIZ010000031.1:0-52515 GCA_050011515.1 Terriglobia bacterium
TGAACTCAGCGTCGAAAGCGCGTGCACCTTGCGGAGAATAGGTCTGACGGATATGCTCACCTACATGCCGCGGTCCGCCCACCACGATCCTCCATCCGCCGTGCTTCCAGAGAAGCATTTTCACCAGCCTCTCCGCAAAGGGGAGGTTGAATCGCGAGGCCTCGTGGCCGTCGTCGAAGCACGCTGTCTTGTAAACAGAAACGAAGCCCTCATGACGTTCCAACGCGATGGTCAGCGGAACCCCATGAGAGCAATCCCGCACCGCCTTCAGGTAAGCGTGATTGGCCAGCACCGCTGGAGAAAACCGCTCATGAAGCGGCGGGACAACGCGAGGCTTCACTAGGGCAGGTAGCGCGGACCTCCGCATTTGAGGTCCGCGGCTTTTCGCCAACTCCTTCATGTTCCTCTCGGGGCACTCACGACGGGTAGGCACATGAACCCCGCCGTTCGCCACCACGACTGAGTATAGGAAGCCTGCCGCTACCGGTCAAGGAACGGGGAAGCAGGTTTCAGGTGTCAGGTGCTTGGAGACAGCAGTCAGAAGGTAGACAGTACGCAGTAGCCAGTCGGCAGCCGGCACTGAAGACGATTGGACTTAGAGGCCTTAAAGACTGAAAGCTGATAGCTGAGAGCTGAAAGCAGGAATGTTCGGAATCGGTCATGTGAATCCCATAAACGGACAATCCTCCCACGACAATAAGTCAGCCCACATCCAATAATTCCATAAGATTCAGCGATTTGCATTTCTTGGCTAGTTGGCTCGACGGTTGCTTAGCATAAGCCGGGTGTACGGCCATTTAGTATCGAATTCCTTCGAGAGAGGGAGCCGATGGGGGCGCTGCGCTACGAAGGAATTGTGAATGATGAATGGTGAATTGTGAATGGTAAATAGCGACTGGAGAAACGAGGTTATCGTTGGCTTTCTGAACTCACAATTCATTCATAATTCAGAATTCATCATTTCCTAAAGGCTACGGAGAAATGAGTCATGAGAACGCTTATTCAGGATTTGCGCTATGGCTTAAGGATGCTGGCGAGGAATCCCGGCTTCACGACGGTGGCTGTTCTCACCCTCGCACTCGGCATCGGGGCAAACACAGCCATCTTCAGCCTTGTTGACGGTATGTTCCTCCGGCCGCTGCCGGTTGCCCACCCCGGAGAACTCGCCACGATCGTGGTGAAGACGCCGGAGGGGGCTGGCCGCGAAATCTCGTATGCCGATTACCTTGATCTCCGCCAGCAAGCCTCAACGCTCACCGGGATCGCCGTATGGGATCGGGAATCCAGGTTCCTGAACTCGATGGACGAATCGAGTCAAATCCTTGTGGATGTTGTCTCGCCTGATTACTTCGCAGTGCTGGGAGTTAAGGCTGTCCTTGGCAGGGCTTTCGTCCCCGAGATTGACCACGGAGGTCAACCTGAACCCGCGGTTGTGATCAGCTACCGAGTCTGGAAAGGACGCTTGGGTGGAGACCCCGAGATTGCAGGGGAAACCATCAAGATGACTGGGAAGACCGTAAGGGTCCTGGGAGTTGCGCCACCCCATTTTCAGGGCCTGGAGCGATCTGTTCCTACCGATGCTTGGCTGCTGGCCCCGAACGAGGTCGACGACGCCCAGCTTAAGCGCCGCGATTATCGCGGGTTCGAGGCCATGGCGCGGCTCCGTCATGGCGTTCCCACCAACCAGGCTCGGGCCGAGCTGGACATGCTCGGCCGGCGCCTTGCGGCATCCTATCCTGCGACAAACCGCGCCACCACCTTCGGCCTGCTGACGGAGAGCGAGCGGTTCCGCGATGATCTTCCACTTTCGCTATTTGCGATGGCCGTAGTGGGCTTGGTGTTGCTCATTTCCTGCGCGAACGTGGCGGGCTTGTTGCTTGCGCGGGCTGAAACGCGGCGCCGAGAGGTGGCCCTTCGCGTCGCCCTGGGAGCAGGACGAGCGCGACTATTTCGTCAGTTCATGACGGAAGGTTTTCTGCTTTCCATTGCCGGGGCAGCGCTGGGTTTGCTGTTGACTGGGTGGTTGATGGGGCTGCAAAGTGCGCTCATGCCTCCCGGTCCGTTTCAAATGGGACCTGACCTGCATATAGACGTCCGGCTGACGCTTTTCACGGTCATCGTCTCAGTGTTTGCAACCCTGATCTTTACCTTCGCGCCGGCCTTGCAAGCCGGGAAGACGGAGCTCACTAAAGTCCTCAAGGGTGAGGAGGGAAGCGTCCGGCACGGTCGTTACCGACTACCCGTCCGAAACATTCTGGTGATTGGCCAAATCGCCGTATCCGTCCTTTTGCTCACTGCTTCAGCGCTGTTGTTTCGCAGTCTGTTACACAGCATGCACCTGCCTGTGGGATTCGATATCCGGAAGAACCTTGTTGTTGTGAATCTTTTCTCGACCGGACAACCGAGTCCGGAACACACGAAACTGCTTCCCTTGCTGGCCCAGAGGGTCCGAGGCCTGCCCGGGGTCAGGCGAGCTACGTGCGCTTCGCGCATTCTCCTCAGCGGGTCGGGAGGAGGGGCTGATAAGCGGGTCTCGATTCCCGGCATCGAGTTGCCACAGGGGCAAACGACCATCCCCATCAAATTCAACTCTGTGGGCCTTGGTTATTTCGAGACCGTTGGCACACGCATTTTGCAGGGGAGGGATTTCGCCTCCAGTGAGGGCCCGGAAAGTCAGAAGGTGGCCATCGTCAATGAAACCATGGTTCGCCGGTTCTGGCCGGGAGGGGACGCGATTGGGCGAAGCTTGAGAATCGAAGGCGTGGACTACCAAATCGTAGGGATTGCCGAAGACGCCAAAATCATCCATCTCCACGATGCTCCTGAGCCGTACATGTACCTCCCGTTTGCGCAGACTCCGTCGGATTGGGGCGCGCTGATTGTCGAGACTGCCGGCGACCCGGGTTCCATGATCCAAACTATCAAACGGGAAATCCGGGCGGTGGATAGCACGGCTGCAATTTGGGAAGTCCAAACCTCGCGAGACCTGATGCGCTATGCCCTTTGGGATGAATTGATGTCTGCGAAACTCGTCGGAGCACTCAGCCTGTTAGGTGTTTTCCTTGCCGCGGTGGGGCTTTACGGAGTGGTTGCTTTTGTTGTACAGAGGCGCACGCGGGAGATCGGGATACGAATTGCGTTGGGCGCCCGTAGGAACCAGGTTATAGGGCTGGTGCTGTTGCAAGCCCTGAAACTGGTTGGCGCTGGCATCTTTGTAGGCTTAGCGGCAGCATTGATCGCCACTCGCCTGATGGCGAGCATGCTCTACGGTGTCAAACCTTACGATCCGATTTCGTTCGCAGCAGGGGCATTTCTGGTTGCTGCCATCGCGCTGCTCGCCAGCTATGTCCCCGCGCGCCGGGCAACCAAGGTCGATCCGATGGTGGCGCTGCGGTACGAATAGGTGTCAGGTGCCGGGTGTTAGGTGTCAGCGCTCAACGAATCAGCAATTCAACGGAGCGATGACTCAACGTTGGAACCTTGGTTGCTCTGCGCCTAAGGGAGCCAGGCTTTTACGCAGCGACAGGATGCCTGACTCCCGCGGGGGTAAATAATGGACACTATGGTTGCACTCATTGCAGCGTGGGGTGTGGTCACCATCCTTTTCCTTGGCTTGGTTTTCTACCGTTCCCGGATTACCAAGAAAGAAACGGACTGGATCCCCCTGAGTGATGACGCGAAGGAAGAGCAAGCCATTGAGAAACAGAAGGTTGCCGAGATGAAGAGCCATAAGCTCGACCTTCCCATCCGCGCTCTGGGGGCAGTCTGGGTGATAATGCTGTTGGTGATGGTCGTGTTCTGGTTCTACCACGGGATTATGACCCCACCACCGATAGCCAAATAAAGTCATACACACCTGATAGGTAACAACCCCGAGCGACCCGTCGTCGGCGTGGCGAAGCTTGCGCAAAGACTCGCACCGAGGGGGCGGAAGGACAGGTGTCGGGTCTCAGGTGTCAGGTTATAGGGAACAGGGAACAGCGAACAGGGAACAGGTCACAGTGAACAGGCAACAGGGAGCGGGGAACAGGTTTCGGGTTCCTATTCCCTGTTCCCTATTCCCTGTTCCCTGTAAGCTGACGGCTGACCGCCTGAGCTGAGCAAATCCTTTGCTTTCAAAGGCTTGAACTCGCCCGACCGGCATCGGGAAGCGAGCCCCCACGAACTACAACCCCAGCCTTTGCTTCAGCTCTTGAGCGCTAAAAGGTGAACAAGGGAAGACGCGACCGTCAACGTCGAAGGTCGGAACTTTCCGCTTGCCGTCGTTGGCGTGTTTAACGAACTTGGCAGCCCGCAGGTCCGTCTCGATATTAAACTCCTCGTAGGACAACTGGTGTTCTTCCAGAAACCGCTTGGCTTGGCGGCAGTCCGGGCACCAGCTTGCAGTATAGATGCGGATGTTCACGTCTGAATGTGGTGTGCCGCCTCGAGCCTTGCCATTGCCCGGCGCAGGGCTTCTCGGGCGCGCTCCATGTCAGTCTCGGGATCTGAGAACCTTTTCAGGCGTTCCTCCGCTCGTTGCTTGGCTTTTTGCGCGCGCTCAAGGTCAATCTCTTCGGCGCGCTCGGCGCTCTGGACCAAGACGATGACGCGATCGGGAAGCACCTCGGCGAACCCCCAATTTACGCAAAGGTAGTGCTTCACACCTTGGCGCGTGTAGGTGAGCTCGCCGGGCACGAGCTCGGTGAGCAGGGGAGCGTGGCCGGGCAACACCCCAATATATCCATTCTTACCGGGCACGGTCACCGCGCTTACGGAGTCGCGCACCAGCAGGCGGTCCGGGCTCACGATGTTCAGTTGTAGTTCGGTGGGAAGAGGGTCACTCATGGGATTGATTCATTGCTTCATTGAATCATTGACTCATTGATTCATTGGTTCATTGACTCACTGCTTGAGTTGGCCAAATCAAGCGCCGATCAGTGCGAAAATGAGTCAATGAATCAATGGATCAATGAATCAATTTTTTCTCATGCTGCCGCCTTAAGTTTTTCAGCCCTCTCGAGCGCCTCCTCGATGTTACCCATCATGTAAAAGGCCTGCTCGGGAATATCATCGTACTTGCCTTCGACCAGCTCTTTGAAGCCGCGGATTGTATCCTCAAGCTTCACGTAACGACCCTCGAGGCCCGTGAACTGTTGCGCCACATGGAAGGGCTGGGAAAGGAAGCGCTGGATTTTGCGCGCCCGCGCCACCGTCAATTTATCTTCCTCCGAAAGCTCATCGATGCCGAGGATGGCGATGATGTCCTGCAGGTCCTTGTATTTCTGGAGGATCGCTTTCACGGCCCGGGCCACGCGGTAATGCTCCTGGCCCACGATGCGGGGATCCAGAATGGTCGACGTAGAGGCCAACGGGTCCACGGCCGGATAGATCCCGATTTCGACCAATTGCCGCGAGAGCACCGTGGTTGCGTCCAGGTGCGAGAAAGTCGTGGCGGGAGCGGGGTCCGTCAAGTCATCCGCGGGCACATAAATAGCCTGCACGGAGGTGATGGAGCCCTTCTTGGTGGACGTGATGCGCTCCTCCAGCTCGCCCATTTCCGTGGAGAGATTCGGTTGGTAGCCGACGGCGGAAGGCATGCGCCCCAGCAGGGCCGAGACTTCCGAGCCTGCCTGGGTGAAACGGAAGATATTGTCGATAAACAGGAGCACGTCCTGGCCCGCCACGTCGCGGAAGTATTCAGCCACCGTGAGGCCGGTCAAGCCCACGCGCAGTCGGGCCCCCGGAGGCTCGGTCATTTGCCCGTAGATCAAGGCTGCCTTGGATTTGTTCGAGTCGCCGGGCACTATAACACCGGACTCCTGCATTTCCAGCCACAGGTCATTACCCTCGCGGGTGCGCTCGCCCACACCGGAGAACACGGAAACGCCGCCGTGCTTCATGGCGACGTTATTGATCAGCTCCATAATGATGACGGTCTTGCCCACGCCGGCGCCGCCGAACAATCCCGTCTTGCCGCCTTTCAGATAGGGCTCGAGCAAGTCCACCACCTTGAGCCCCGTCTCGAACATTTCCAGGTTGGTATTCTGCTCTTCGAGCGCCGGGGGATTGCGGTGGATGGGATAGCGCGTTTCCGCCACAATCGGCCCGAGGTTGTCCACGGGTTCGCCGATGACGTTCATGATGCGGCCGAGTGTCGCTTTGCCCACCGGAATGGTAATCGGCTCGCCGAGGTCGATGGCTTTCATGCCCCGCACCATGCCCTCTGTAGGCTCCATAGCAACGCATTTCACGCGCCCTTCGCCCAGGTGCTGTTCGACCTCCGCGATGACCTTAATGGGTTGCGGAACATCAAAGCCCTCGGAAGTAATCCGCAGGGCGTTGTAAATGGGCGGAAGCTGCTCGCCCTCGAATGCCACCACCACTACCGGGCCCGTGATTTCCACCACTTTGCCAATGTGCTGCTCTGTAGTCATGAGAATTCCTTCTGGGATCGGGAGATCGGGTGATCGGTAGATCGGGTGATCGGGAGAACAGCTCGATTACTTCCCGGTCTCTCGATATAACAGAACGGATCAGTAAATCGGGCCATGGGATGATCGGTAGAATAGCTCATTGTTCACCCGATCATCCGATCTCCCGATCATCCGATCTACCGATCACCCGATCACCCGATCTCCCGATCTCCTACGTCGCCGCCCCTCCGCTCACCACTTCAATGATCTCGCGCGTGATGGCCGCCTGCCGCACGCGATTCAAATGGAGCGTGAGCGAGTCGATCAATTCGGAGGCGTTGTTGGTGGCTGCATCCATCGCCGTCATTTTGGCGGCCAGTTCCGCGGCTTGCGATTCGAGCAGGGCGCGGTAAACCTCGATCTCCACGTAGCGCGGAAGCAAGGCGTTGAATATTTCCAGCGCGGGCTGCTCGTAGATGTAGTCGATCAGCGCCTCACCCGTCGCAGGCTGCACCGGCTTGACAGGCAGGTACCGCTCCACCATCACGCGCTGCATCAGAATAGACTTGAACTCGTTATAGAGGAAGTCAACCGCGTCCACCTTTTGCTCCGTGTAGAGGTCGACGATCTCCTTTGCAACCTGCTGGGCATGCGAAAACTGTAGACGCCCAAACAAGTTAATGTGCTCCGAAACCATCTTAAGGGGCCGCTTGCGGAAGGCATCTCGACCCTTGCGGCCGACCGCAATAATTGAGACCTCCTTGTCGCCACTTCTCTCCAGGTAATCCTGGGCGGCCCGGATCAGGTTGGCGTTGAACGCCCCGCAAAGGCCTCGGTCCGCCGTGATGAGCACCAGCAGGACCTTCTCGATAGGCCGCTCGGCGAGCAGCGGATGGGCGCGCTGCTCGGTGCGCGCGGCAAGGCTGGCAAGCAACGTCAGCATCTGGTTGGCGTAAGGCCGCGCATTAAAGATGCTGTCTTGGGCGCGCCGCAGCCGGGCCGCTGCAACCATCTTCATTGCACGGGTGAGCTGCTGCGTGCTCTTGACCGAGCGAATGCGACGCCGAATATCAAGTAAAGTTGCCATAACTTCGCAGTCTTTCGCGGACTAGCTTCGAATTGGGTCAGATCACCTTCGGGCCGTCGTTCCGCAGCCCCGTAGGGGCGCAAGATCTTAGCCCAGGGCGTGAGCCCTGGGTGGAAAGCCCTCACCCCGTCCCGCAGAGCGGGACACCCCTCTCCCGGTCGCCTCGGCGGGAGAGGGGACGGGGGTGAGGGGTCGGCCATTTGACCCACGTCTTACGACGTGGGCTACATTCTTTCGCCCCGACAAGTCGGGGCTGACTGGACTAGCGAACTTCTAACTCAGGTCACCACGTGCAAACACCGCTTTATCAGGCCACCTTGGCCTTCCGCTCCGCCAGGAATTTGGCTTTGAACTCATCCAGCATCTTGCCAATCTCCGCTCGCAAAGGTTCGTCGATCTGTTTTTTCTGGATGAGCTGGCTCCCCACCGAAGGGTAGGAAGCATCCATGAATTCGTAGAGCCCCAGCTCGAAGGGCTGGCAATCTTCGATCTCCAGGTTGTCGAGGTAGCCGTTGGTGCCCGCGAAGATGATGAGGATTTGTTTTTCAACCGGAAGCGGACTGTACTGCCCCTGCTTGAGGATTTCCGTCAAGCGCTGCCCGCGGTTGAGCTGTGCCTGGGTGGCTTTGTCCAGGTCGCTCCCGAACTGGGCGAAGGCGGCCACATCACGGTACTGGGCCAAGTCCAGGCGCAGCGTGCCGGCCACTTGCTTCATGGCCTTGATCTGCGCGTTGCCGCCCACCCGCGAGACCGAAAGGCCTGCGTCCACGGCGGGTCGGACGCCGCTGTTGAACAAGTCGGTCAGCAGATAGATCTGGCCGTCGGTTATCGAAATTACATTGGTCGGAATATAGGCGGAAATGTCGCCCGCCTGCGTTTCGATGACGGGGAGCGCCGTGAGCGATCCGCCGCCCAGGGCATCGCTCAGCTTGGCGGCGCGCTCCAGCAACCGCGAGTGCAAGTAGAAAACGTCACCGGGGTAAGCCTCACGGCCGGGAGGCCGGCGCAGCAGCAGCGAGATTTCGCGATAAGCCACTGCGTGCTTGGAAAGATCATCGTAAAGACACAGCGCGTGCCTGCCGCTGTCTCGGAAGTACTCCCCCATGGCGCATCCCGCATAAGGGGCGATGTACTGCATGGGGGCCGGGTCCGAGGAACTCGCCTCCACTACGATGCTGTACCTCATCGCCTCATGTTCTTCCAGGGTCTTGATGACCTGCGCGATGGTCGAACGCTTCTGGCCGATGGCCACGTAAATGCAAATCACGTCCCCGCCGCGCTGGTTCAAAATGGTGTCGAGCATGATGGCGGTCTTGCCGGTTTGGCGGTCACCGATGATCAATTCGCGCTGGCCGCGACCAATGGGGATCATGGCGTCAATGGCTTTGATTCCGGTCTGTAATGGCTCGCGCACCTTTTGGCGGTCAATCACGCCAGGTGCCAGTCTCTCAATGGGAATGTACTTGTCAGTCAGAATGGGCCCTTTGTCGTCGGTCGGCCGCCCCAGCGCATCCACCACGCGCCCCACCAAGGCCTCGCCCACAGGCACGGACATGATGCGCTTGGTGCGCTTGACGGTGTCGCCTTCCTGAATCTTAACGTAGTCACCGAAGAGCACGGCGCTCACTCGGTCTTCTTCCAGGTTCAACGCCAAGCCGGCCACGTCGTGGGGCAGCTCGACCAGTTCGCCCGCCATGACGTTGTCCAGGCCATGGATACGCGCCACACCGTCACCGACGGAAATGACCGTGCCCACTTCAGTGACCGAGACACCGCGGTCGAAGTGTTCAATCTGCTCGCGAATGATCTTGGTGATTTCGTCTGCTCTAATCTGTGGCATGCTCTTGCATCTCCCTACCAGCTTCAGCCTTTCTAGCTCCGCTCTGCCCCTTCCGGCCCAGTCTAGCAGGGTGCTGAAAAACGTTTGTGATCGTTGTCATTCCGAGCGAAGCGAGGAATCTCGCTCTGGAAACAAAGCACGTACGAGATTCCTCGTCGCCTGCGGCTCCTCGGAATGACAGGCTAAACGAGTTTTCAGCGCCCTGCTGCACAGCCGGCGTTTTCGCGACTTCACGAAACCTCGGGACGGCGCTCGAGAAGGGGCCCACGCCGCCATTCATTCCCCTTATCGCGCCGTCAACTGCTCCCGGATCCGCGCCAAGTTGCCCCGCACAGACCCGTCGTAAACCGTGCTTCCAATCTGCGCCAGGATTCCACCCAGCAATTCGCTGTCGATTCGGAACTCGAGTTCTACCTGCTTGCCAGTCAACTCCCTGAATCGCGCGGCCACGCTTTCCCGCTCGGTTTCCGAGAGGTCCGAGGCCGAAGAGACGGTAACTCGCACTACTCCCAATCGGTCGTTTGCTATCTTCCGATAAGCCTGGACCGCTTCTTCGAGTAAAGGCATCCGGTAGTTGGCCAGGAGCACGCGCAAGAAATTCAGCGTCACCGGGGATTCGCCCAGTTTTTGCCCGATCGCCACAAGCACGTTCATCTTCTGCGGCAGCGCCACGGCGGGCGAAACGAACACTTCCTGCAGCTCGGGGCTTTCGCGGTAAGCGCTCGCGAAGTCCTGAAGCTCCTGGAGGACCCTACGGTAATCGCCGCTCGCCGCCACCACTTCGGCGAGCGCGCGTGCATACCGATTTGCAACCACCATGGGCAAGGGAATCACCTGAGTCGAGGAGTCGAGAGTCGAGGGTCGAAAGTCGAAAGTTGAAAGTAAGAACACCTTCCTAGCGCGTTATCTACTTTCGATTTCGGTCCTCTTCCTTTCGACCCTCGACTCTCGACTTCTCGACTTCTTCTCAGTTCTGCCGCGCCCTGGATTCGACTCGTGCCAGAAAATCACTGACCAGTTGTTTCCGGCCCGCCTCGTCCAGGCGCCGGCGAATAATCTCCTCGGCCAACTCGACCGCCTGCTCGGCCGCGTAGCTCTTCAATTCCAGCTTGGCGGCCCGAACCGCGACTTCGGTCTGGGCGCGTGCGGACTGGAGGATTTTCTCCGCCTCTTCGGCCGCCGCCAGTTTCAAACGCTGGCGTTCCGCCTCCATTTCCCGCTCGGCGGAAGCCCTGAAGGCTGCAATCTCCTCCTCCAGATGCTGCAACTTCTGCTCCACGATCTTGAGTTGGGCTTGGGATACTTCCAGGGCCTTTCGTCCTTCCTCCAGGCCCTTTCGGATGGAGGCAGAGCGTTCGGCAAAGAAACCAGCCAGGGGTTTCCGCAAGAAGAATCCGAGGGTTCCCACGAGCAGCGCGAGGTTAATAAACTTGTAAAGTAACTCGCGTCCCGCCTTTTTGCCTGCCTCTTCACTCTCTGCCGCGCGGGCGGAGGCAAGGCTGCGGTCCTGGGTAAAGGTCCGAGCGAAACCCAGCGAGCCAGCCAGGCCCACTAGGCAGGCGGCGAAAAGCCATCGAGTCAAGGCGCGGCGCAAGCAAACCCTCAAGGCTGAATCCTTCCTGCGCCATCCCGAGCGGCGCCTCCCAGGATCGTCTCGGCTATCTCCTGGCCTAGAGACTGGCAGGTGCTCTCTAATTCCTTCTTGCGCTGAGCTACCTCCGCTGCCAGGCTGGCCTGCGCTTCGCTGAGCAATGCTTCCGACTGCTGGTGCGCCCGCTTCAGGGTTGCTTTCCGGTCTTCAAGGATGGAGCGCCCAACCGCCTCCCGGTGGCGATATGTTTCCTGCCGCGCAGCCTGGAAAGCAGCTTCGTATTGACGCGCTTTCTCCTCCGCCGCAGCCGCTTGCTCGTGGGCACGCGCCACCGCGCCCTGGGTTTCTTCCTCACGCTTCTTCAACACTGCGGTCAGCGGCCCAAAAAAGAACCTGCGGAGAATGACATAGAGGACGAATACGAAAATAACCGTTGGAATCGTCTGGATAAAGAGTTGCGCGAGCTGGGAAAGAGTCTGGCCCATGATTAAAGGGCACCCTCACAGAGAGCTTTCTGCCGCATCCTCAAAGAAAGGAAATTTAGCATGCCCTTTTCAGGGGTGTCAAGAAACCGGAAGTCGGGGTAGTGGTACGGTTTGAATTTTCTGGCTCTTGCGCTCGGTCTCAGCCTTTGCCACACTCCGGCCATGCCAAAGAAAACTAAGCTAAAGTCAGGACGGAAGCGGAACCCAGCCACGCGCAAGGAATCTCCAAACGCACGTGAGGCCAAATTGCGGCATCCTGTAATCGAGGGAGAGGACTTCAATCAGGTGGCCTTCCGAGCGGTGCAAGAAACTATCCGGCGTGCCGAGTCCTAACCTGCCTCTAGGTCATCCGGCAGCATTTGAAGGTTTCCTGTCTTTGCGTCTAACTCAGCAATCAGATACCTAACCCTAAGAGCGTTCGCCGCTTCCTTGAGCCGTCTAATTTCTTCCCCGGTCACGCCAGCCTTACCGCCCTTCAACTGAATCAAGCGCAACTCCATTTCATCGGGGTTCTGCCTGCCGAGCTGGTAAGCGATGGCGTCAATGATTCCTGTGCGTGGTGCTCCAGTCTTGCCTTCAAAGAAGGCCACACGCCACCCGTGCGCTTCGCAATACTTCAATAATGCTTTCTTGCTCGCACGTTCTGCGGCATGCGCCTTGCCCCATGCTTCGTTGATGCGTTTCGTCTCTGCGGCCTTGATGCCAGCTTCGTGCATTTTCTTGGTCATGTGCGCCATTGTAGCGCAAGAACGAGCAAATAAAAGGTCTTGTTTTTATGTGCGGATATTTCACATGATGTCCGTATGAGTGCCGAACCTGTAAGGCCGATGCTGGTCTCGAAAAAGAGCGCAGCAGTTTTGCTCGGAATATCGCTCAGTTCGATTGACGCTCTCCTCTCAGCGAATGTGCTTTCTGGGATTGATTAGGACGCCGGGACCCGGCACGTATACTGCGGCGCAGAGGTAGCCCACCATGGTCCAAAAGGATGATAAGTCCGAAGAGCTAGCCGATATCATGAAAGAGGAATCAACAAGGGGTAAGCGCCATCCCAAGAGGGCCTCGACAATAATTCAAGAGCGGAAAATGCGTCAGTTCGTTAGGATGATTGCTAACGGAAATTGCGACGACAGAGAGGTTGTTAACGCGATTCGCGAACTCGGGCCGCAAGAGGAATCGCCCGAGTTTCAGAGGCTGTGGAACATCTGGCTTCAGTTTCGGGGGCGCAGGAGCTGAGAACACTCTTCCCGAAGGCTTCGATCCTGGCATCGCGCTCGCCCGGGGGCAGGGATTCCAAGTACTTCATGGCTTCGCCAGTGAACTTGCGTACGAACTCCGCTTTTGAGATCTTCTTTTTTCGGTTGGGCATATCTTCACCGCTGTAGCCTGGGTGGTGAGCCACATCACACTCAGGCATACTCGCGCATACTCATGCATACTCAGTATGACACAGCTCTGGTGCTAGTCAAGGCGAAAGAAATTCAAACCTGCCCGCAGCCGAACTCGGAGAGGTGGGAGCTATCCCTGCCGCGGATTATAGATACCCAGAAGGTCTTCTATTTTCAGAGGTTACTCTCCTCATGCAAATTTCCGGTATTATGATATGGATAATGACCATAGCTGAGGACAGACCATGAGCGCTCGTCCGAAGATACTGGGAGTCATCCCGGCAAGGCTGGGGTCAACTCGGCTGCCCGGAAAAGTACTTCGAGAAATTGCGGGCCAGCCGATGCTTTACTGGGTTTATCACCATTCCCGACGTTCGGCGCTGCTTGCCGATCTGGTGGTGGCAACGGAGAACGAAGAAGTGAAGCAGTTCTGTGAAGGGCAGGGCATTCCAGTCACCCTGACCGGCCGCCACCCCTCCCCAACCGACCGTGTGCACGAAGTAATGACGCGGACGGATGCGGACGTCTATGCGAACATCCAGG
This sequence comes from Terriglobia bacterium, assembly GCA_050011515.1. GTDB lineage: Bacteria > Acidobacteriota > Terriglobia > UBA7540 > UBA7540 > CAVROP01. The sequence goes on from JBEKIZ010000031.1 coordinate 13,327, forward strand.
GAGATGAGCCGATGCTGCGGCCGGCGCATTTCGAATTGCTGCTCACGCCGTTCTTGCAGGGAGACGTCCAGGTCACAACCCTCAAGGTCGCCATGGACCCGGTTGCAGCGCTGGATCCGAACAATGTCAAAGTCCTGACCGACAACTCAGGCCGCGCGCTTTACTTCTCTCGCTACCCCATTCCTTACGACCGTGATGGTCAAGGCGGGATTCAGTACTACAAGCACCTGGGCATTTACGCTTACACGCGGGCGGCGCTGTCCCTGTTTCACTCCTTACCGCAATCCTCGTTGGAGTTAGCTGAGAAGCTGGACCAACTGCGCTTTTTGCAGAATGGCGTGCCGATCATGGTAGCCGAGACACCGCATGACACCATCGGCGTAGACACCGAGGCCGACCTGCAGCGGGTGAGTGCCTTGTTCGCTGCCGGAGCAATCGAGTAGCTGGCCTCTAGCGAGAGACGAAGATGAAGCGAACATATTCTGCGGAAGAGCTAGGCATCCATCTGTCCTCGAAAAAGGAGCAAGAGCTATTTAAATGGTTTTTGGTTTGTCTACTCTTCGGCAAGCCGATTCAGCGGCAGGTTGCCGAGCGAGCTTTTGTGGCATTAGCCGCAGCTCGACTACTGAGTCCCGACGCCATCCTCCGCGCCGGGTGGGATGAACTAGTGCGGCTCTTGGATGAGGCGCGCTATGTCCGCTATGACTTCTCCACGGCCACTAAACTCCTCCACGTCTGCAAGGAGCTCAAGGAGCGCTATGGCTCGCTCACCAGTCTTCTTGCCCAGTCAAAAACGCCCGCAGAACTTTCCGCCAACTTACAGGAGTTCAAGTTTATTGGTCCAGTAACCGCCCGGATTTTTTTGCGAGAAGTGGGTCCCGTATGGTACCCGTCGGCCGCGTCGGCGAAAGGAGAGTAGTGGCGCGTCACACTCAATTCTTTGCGACCGACCATGAATGGAGGGTTGATCGAGCAAGGTAGTACGGACCTGATTTGTAAGTCCGCGGTTCGTTCAAGAATCCCCACCGAAGAGCCGCAGACGTAAGAAAACACGTTTGCGCTACGCTTGCTCGTCACTTGTCCTAAGGACACCCGCATCAAGGGAAGGAAGTTGCAGCCAACTATGTCTGCGTTTGCTCACACTTGCCTTTACACGTCACTGTGTGTGATATTTAAAGAGAGCAATGAGGTTTCATCATGCCTACAAATCTCGCTCTTGATGACCGCTTGATCGAAAGGGCGCGCCGAGTGGGTCGTCACAAGACGAAGAAAGAAGCCGTAACGGCCGCGCTCGATGAATACATAAGACGTCGGCGGCAGTTGCGGCTGTTGGCACGCTTCGGCACCATTAACTACGACCCCCGGTACGACTACAAGGCTGAGCGGCGGCGCGCATGACGGTCTTGGTGGACACCTCCGTGTGGTCGCTAGCTTTGCGCAGGCGCTCCCGGAGCCTCAGCGCGGAAGAAGAACTTGTCCGGGACGAATTGGCGGAGCTGATCCGCGAAGGCCGCGCCCAGATGATCGGTCCCGTGCGGCAGGAGGTGCTGTCGGGAATTCGCAGCCGAAGTCAGTACGAGCACTTGCGGCAGGACCTTAGAGCCTTTGAGGACCCCCGGTTGGGCGTTGAGGACTACGAAGAAGCGGCTCTCGCAAGCAATCATTGCCGAGCCGCGGGCGTGAGCGGCTCCACTGTTGATTTCCTCATCTGCTCGGTCGCCCTGCGCCGCAACTGGACGGTCTTCACGATGGATAAGGATTTTGAGCGCTATGCGCGCCATCTCCCTCTTCGCCTCCACCAGCCCCGGCCCGGGTCGGGCCTGGGGGCACGGGACTCGGGGCTGGGGGCCCGTAGGATTGCCGATTGATGATTGACGATTGAAGGTCCGGCGAATACAGAACCAGCAGTCAGGAAAGCCGCGCGGTCAGCGGGTGTAAGGAGACGGTTTCGAGTGTCTTGAGGTCGAGTTTCTGTGAGGCGTGGTCAATGTCGATGCCGACGATGTTGCCTTGGGCGTCGAAGTCGATGACCAAGCCGTCGGCGATTTCGCGCGAATCGGCGCTGGGCCTTGAGTTGAGGTCGATGTAGAGGGAATCGGTTTCCGCATAGTAGTGCAGCTTCATCCGTTTATCCTCCCACTCCCCTATGGTAGCTTGAAATCGCGGTCCGCGAAAGCGTTGTGAATCGTCTCCCCGTCTTCCAACGTCACCACGCGAAGCGCGCGCCCTCCCAGTTCGGGCACGACTCCCCAGTAACGAATCCTGCCATCGGGCTGGGTTTCACGCCGCAGAGGATTCGCCACGATCCTTTCGCACTACGCGGTGGATCTACGGCCGCTTGCGCAGGACCTGCTCTTCGAAATAGCGCGTGGTTTTCATGGCAGCAGCGATTATCGCCCGAAGAAAGGGTGAAAAGCAAAAGGGTCCAGCGGGATTGACGATTGAAGATTGCTGATTGGAGGTGGCAGGCGTTAATCGCTGGGGGGTTCCTGGTACTCACATGCCAAAGCGGCGTGGGCGCGCCACCTGCGGTACAATCAACAGGTGGCGATCTGAATCTGAACAGGAGTTTCTATGGCGCCGAATCCCTCTAAGGTTCCTGCTTCCCGCTTGAAGCTGGATGTCCACACCACGGAATGCGCCACGGTAGTGCGATTGAGCGGCAAGTTGACAGCCGACGCGGCGGCGACTTTCAAGGAAGAAGTCAAATGACTACGGACCACGGACCAGGGACTAGGGACAGCTATTCTTCCCGCGCCGAAGAGGAGACAGGGATGTCGAACGAGAAAAGCTACCACATGACCACTGAGGAATTCCGCCGGAATGGCCGGGCGGTCATTGACTGGATCGCTGATTATTATGAGCGCATCGAGTCATTCCCGGTGTTGGCTCAATTACAGCCGGGTGAAATCCGTGCCTTGCTCCCGCAGGAACCTCCGGCGAGCGGCGAGTCTTTCGCAGCCCTACTGGGAGATGTTGAAAAGTTGATCCTGCCGGGCATAACGCACTGGCAGTCGCCCAATTTTTTTGCCTTCTTTCCCTGCAACGCTTCAGCTCCCGCGATCCTCGGCGACCTGCTGTCATCCGGGCTTGGAATTCAGGGCATGCTGTGGGCTACCAGTCCGGCCTGCACCGAACTCGAAACACACGTGCTCGACTGGCTTGTCCAGATGCTGGGCTTGCCGGAGAAATTCCTTTCCACATCAACCGGCGGAGGCGTTATTCAGGACAGCGCTTCCAGCGCCTCGCTCTGCGCGATTTTGGCTGCCCGCGAGCGCTCCACAGGCTACACCAGCAATAAGCGAGGTTGTCAAGGCAAACTGGTCGCCTATGCCTCTCCCCAGGCTCACTCTTCCATCGAAAAAGCCGTGAGGATCGCCGGACTCGGCGACGAGAACCTGCGCCTCATTGATGCTGACGCTCGATTGGCCATGCGCCCGGATGCTCTGGCGCGGCAAATCGTCGAAGACCGGCGAGCCGGGAAGATTCCCTGCATCGTCTGCGCCACCGTGGGGACCACCTCCTCGAATGCCCTCGACCCTTTGCCGGAAATCGGGCGGATCTCGAAGGAGCAAGGCATTTGGCTTCACGTTGATTCTGCCATGTCCGGCACGGCGGCGCTCTGCCCTGAATTCCGGTACATCAACGAGGGCCTGGAGCTGGCGGATAGCTACTGCTTCAATCCTCACAAGTGGATGTTCACGAATTTCGATTGCGACTGCTTCTACGTGGCCAACCGGAAAGCGCTGATCGAGGCCTTATCCATTCTGCCGGATTACCTCCGCAACAAGGCCACAGAGTCGGGCGCGGTCATCGACTATCGAGACTGGCAGGTGCCGCTGGGGAGACGCTTTCGGTCGTTGAAGCTCTGGTTCGTGATTCGGCACTACGGCGTGGAGGGCTTGCGTCACCACGTTCGCCGCCACGTGGCCTTGGCCCAGGAGTTTGCCTCCTGGGTGCAACAGGACGGGCGATTTGAGCTGGCCGCCCCTGCTCCATTAAACCTGGTGTGCTTTCGCCACCGCGCGGGGGATGCCTTCAACGAAGCGTTGCTGGATTCCCTCAATCGAAGCGGCGATCTCTATTTGACCCACACCAAGCTGGATGGGCGTTATATCATCCGCTTCTGCGTCGGCCAGACCTACACCGAATTTCGTCACGTGGAACGAGCCTGGGAACGGATTCGCGAAGAAACCGCGCGGCTGGAAACACGCGGCGGGTGGTAGCGGGTCTCGAAGGCAGAAAGCAGAAAGTAGAAGGCAGAAAGCAGCAGGCACGTGGCGCATCCATTGTCTTGCATGTATGCGCCCCGCTTTTTGCATCGGGAGCGCAACACCCTACGAGGCGACGACGTGGGGAAACAATGTCGCCGCCACCCAGCCATACTTCACCACAGGAGTGTGCACCCGGTTGTCTCTTGTCGATCCTTTTCCGTTGGGAGCTCTAACCTTGCTAAAAACAGGAACTCCTAACTCTGCCTTGGCAGACTTTTTCACCGGACATCCTGTCAGTTGACAAAACTTGAAAGTCAAGATAGCCTACAGTTATGAGCAACGACACTGATGTACTACACTCCCTTCTTTTACTTCGCAGGGCGGGACCTGATGTCCGAGTGGAGGTGCCGACTGCACTGGCCCAAATTGTCCGTCGCCCACTGAGAAAGGTTACTTAAATCTGAACGAACAAAGCGTGAATGTCTATGAAAACAAAGGACCGCTGTGGAAAACTGGCGGCCGAAGCTGGAATGTTCTTGAAAACAAAGGTACTTAGCAGCTTAAAGCGGGAATGCTGTTGAAAACAAAGGTGGTTAGAAAGACCGTCGCTCTAATCCAAAATCGCACATCCGAAATCCAAAGTCGCCCGGTCTCGCCTCGCTTCCGTCTCCCGATCTACGCGCCACCCCACGAACTTGTGGCATGGAGCAGGGGACGTGGCATGAGCCGGAGCAGCCATACGAAGAACTTGTAGCGCCAGCCGGGCACCACGAACAGCTTGCCGTGCTGGAGGCCCTCGAGGGAAGCGTCCACGACCTGCTCGACGGGAGTCCACCAGCTTGCGGGAACACGTTTGCGGTCGAATCCCATGACGTCGTGAAACTCCGTCACCGTATATCCGGGGCAGAGCGCCTGCACGCGCACCGGCGAGCGGGCCTGCTTCAATTCCAGGTAGAGCCCCTCGGTGAAGCAGTTGACCCACGCCTTGGTGGCGTAGTAGCTGAGGCTGCCAGGCCGGCAGATGAACGCCGCCACCGAGGACACGTTGACCACCGCGCCCTTGCCGCGCGCCGTCATCTTGCGGAGCGCCGCGTGGGAGAGGCGCAGGGTGGCCAACACGTGCAGCCGGTGCATGGCGTCCTGAACTTCTACCGGGGATTCGTAGAACCGTCCGCTGGCGCCAAACCCGGCGTTGTTGAGCAGAAATTCGAGATGCTCTTCGCGCGCGATTCGGTCTTCGACCGCTTTCAGGTCGGCGTCGCTCGTGAGGTCGGCGGGCAAAGGCTCGGCCCGCACGTGGTGGCGGCTTGTGAGTTCTTCGGCCAATTCCTCCAGGCGAGCCACGCGCCGGGCCACCAGGAGCAGGTCGTATCCTTGCGCGGCCAGCCGGCGCGCATAAGCAGCTCCAATACCGGCCGAAGCCCCCGTCACCAGCCCCAGGGGTCGAGTGGTTGTCATTGGGTCCTCCTCCTCCTTGCATACAGATACCCGGTCATGCCTTGCGAAACAGCACTGCTCATCAAGGTCTACGGGTTTTTCTTCTTCTTAAGGAGCCCGGTTATGCCTTGCACAGCGTTCGCAGGCTGCTGTTGTTGACCCGTAGCACCCTTTTGGCCCGCCGCCGGTCCCGTGATCGCGCCCAACCCGCTGCCGGCGCCGCCTGACTTCAGTGTGAACTTGGGATTTCGCAATGTCCCAACTAGATTGAAGGGGAAAGCCATCTTGCCGCCGGCAACAGTTGCGCCTGAAATGCCTCCTAGAATACTGGTGAGGGCGTTCTGGCTGGCGGCGACTTTCGCCACGCCTTGGTAATGGAGGCTGCCCTCCCCGGCCAGAGCAAGGCTCCCGGAGGCGTCCACGTCAACTCCGTTGCCAACGATAGTGGCTTTGGTGGTGTTAATCCGGTTGTTTGCGATGGTGAAATCCATGGCGATGGAGGAGAAGGAACCAGGATCGCCGGACGCCGGACCCATCTTCGCGAGCTGGGCCAGTTGCAGCAGATTCTTGTCCAACTGCAAACTGGGCAACTTCCCATGGCGGATGGTCATTTGCCCGGAGCCGCGAATTCCCGCCAGTGGGTCGGGCGAGTGGCTCACTTCGCCATCAAGTTTCACAGTTCCCTCGAGCGTGCCGGTCATTTTCCCACGGGCATCCGGAAATGCATCCAGCAACTTCGCCAGGTTGACGCCGTCCAGTTTCGCATCGGTGTTGTAATGGGGGTTCTGGCCCGCCAACGAAAAGGAAAGGTTCCCGGCGGCGTGGCCGTCATACCATTTAAAGTCCAGGCCGTCCAAGAAGACATGTTTGGGGAAAAGACGGAGTTTGGATTTAACATTGGTCATGACCAGATTCATGACATGCAAAGAGTCCATCTTGAGCGTTCCCTCCGCCGCGAGCTTGCCACTCTGGTCGGTGGCGTAGGCGACAGACGTAAGCCAACCAGCTTCAGAAACCGCTGCGGGTTTACCAGGGACAGCATGGGGGTGGACTGAGGCAGATTCAGTGAAGGCATTGAGGTCGACCTGCCGCAGTTGGCTCGAAACGCCGTCCGCTTCGATGAAAACCGGGCCCGAACCCCCGGAGGGCAAAAGGTTCGCGACACTTAGCTTGCCCTTGGTGATATTGACGTTGGAGATGGCTCCCAGCGTAAACAAGGGCTTTTGCCCCGGCGGGTCAGGGTCGGCTCTGGCTGGAGAAGGCTTACTCTGGAAGTTCCAGTTACCCTTGGCGTCGGAAAGCAGGCTGATTGCAGGCGTGTCCAGGTCCAGCGACTTGATGACCACTTGGTGGTCCCAAAGCCCACCGGCGTCAACCACGGCGTAAATCCGTTGAGCCTTCACGAAATAGCCCTGAGGGAATCCCGAGGGGTTCTTGAGAGCGAAATCATCCACGCGGATGGAAAGGCTTGGAAAGACGGTGAGAGCGAGATGCCCAATCTCAGCGGGCTTGCCCGTCTGCTCTTCGATTAGCGATGCGACCTGCGGGCGATAGCGGTCCACATCAAAGAGCAGGGGAACTATGACCACAAGGGCAACAAGTGTGACGGCCAGGAAGATCAGGATGCCAAGGATGACCTTCTTGCGTGTAGACATGGAACTCCCCCTGTATTTGCCAAGGCGAATGTGCCTCCTGGGCCCTCTTCAATCTCGATGAGAGCCCGAAATCACTCCTCGCCTGGCGTTGGAAATGGATACAGCGGCCTGTAATTCTGCACCAAGCCTCTCTATTGGGGTGTGGCTGGAGATGTTTTCGCCTTCTCCTCCAACGTTACGCGGCTCAACTTGGCGGTGTAATAATCAAAAAAGGATTTGTTGGGTGGTGCTGCCTGAACTGTCTCCACAAACTCCTTAGGGGCTGTGCGCTTGATGACCGTGCGAAAGAGCCATCCCGGCGGAGGCTGCTCGCCTCCCTCTGGATTGATGTGTGTTTCCGGCCCTTCAACAGTTACCCGGTATCGCGTGATGAAACCGGTGCTGGAAAACGTGCGCAGCAAGAAGCCGGCTGCTCCCCGGTCCGAGGTGAGGACGCCCAGCCACGATTCTTTCATGGCCGGGGAAGTTTTGGTCGCCTGGAAAGATGCTTTCCCGCGTAGGAGCATGACTCGGTTATCCAGTTCATAGCTGACGGACAACCGGATTTCACCTGGGGCTGTCCGGTCAGTGGTGCTTCCGATCCATTCCCCCACCAGCCAGTCCACTTCGGAGAAGTCCGGCTTCGGCGGCAGGGGGATTTGGTAGGTAGTGGGCGGTTTCTCCTTGGCGACGAGGCATACGGCTCCGGCGAGGCAAGCGAGGGTAAGAATGGCGACGGTCATCGCGATAGGCGAGTGAGGCTTGGCGCGGTGCTGCCAGCGCCGTAGCCCGCCGAACCCGAATGAAAACCCGATACATGCGCTCATATGAGAAAACCCCGGAGTCCACGAGACGGGACGCCCTAAGCCGGGCTGATGTCGAGGTGTCGCCCTCCCCCCGTCGGAATCGTTCTGGACTTCGAGTTCCGGCCTGCGGGGCAGTGCAAACCAACTCATCGCGCCCTGGCAATTATACTGGAACATGATTTAATGCGCGGGACAAGTTTGCCGGGCACTGTAGCGGCGAGTTTATCTCGCCAAATGGCGGCATAAAGCCGCCTCTATTTGCTTCCCACCAAGCGAAGGCGTCCTGTGAAAGCTCTGCCCTGGCCCCCTGCGAAAGCGAACGGACTGACAAGGGTGTTGACCACATTGGGATTGTCGTGGTTGGTGGCATTGATGGCGCTTGCGCGGAGAGCCCACGTCTTGCCGTGGAACCGGAAGCGCTTTTCCAGGCCAACGTCCAGCTCGAAATAGTTGGGGAAGCGGAATTGGCCTGGCGCGCCGATGAGTTGCTGCTGTTCATTTACGTCATCGAACGGGAAACCCGACCGGTATTCCAGCCGATAAGTCAGGAACAAGCCCCAAACCGGAACAGGAGACCGCCCCCAGGAGATCAAGCGATTCGGCGCATCCCACAAGAGAGGGCCTGGGGCCTGGGGAACAAAATAGGGAGTTGTGAGAGAGTAATCCAGGGCTTCGTTGCTGCGGGCGCTGGAGCGGGTATAATCCCCATAGATCTCGGCCTTGTTTTTAAAGACGTGGCGAGCCCAAACCTCACCGGAACGATAGCGGTCGCTCCGGTGGTCCTGAAACAGAAACACCCCTCCCAGCCCTCCCGGGGGAGCGGGTTGGATGTCTTCATAAGTGAATCCATCGCCTTCCACACGGCGCAGGAGAGTAATGCCCGTGAAGGTATTGGACCCCAGCTTTTGTTCCCACTCGACACTGCTTGTGTTGAAGCGCGGCTGCCGAAGGCCGCTGGAGGGCAACAAGAATTGCGTAATCGCAGGGCCCAGGACCGGCGTCGTCCCGGTTTGGTCATAAAGGGTGTCACTTCGCTCTTGATCGAGCCCCTCACCCCAAAGGGCCATGTTGATCGGCCGGTAGTAGGTTCCCCAGCCTACTGAGATTTTGGTCCGATCATCACGGAAGGGCAGGAGATTGGCTGCCAGCCGCGGGCCGAGCACCGTCTTTCCCACTAAGGTATCCCAATCCGCTCTCCCTCCGATCGCCACGACCAGAGGGCGAAGGACTCGCCAGGTATCTTGCAGGTAAAAACCCAACTGCGTATTGGTGACGCGATAATAGGGCGTCCCGCTAAATGTGGTGCGAAGCAGCAAAGTGTTGTCGGCGCGGAGCGTCTCGATCGGATTGCGCACCGCCCCTTGCGAAAAAGCCAGCCCATCGGCGTTGAAGCCCGCTTTCACCTCGTGGGTGCCGTGCCAGCGAAGGGAGGAAAGACTCAGTTGACCGATGGACTGCAGGCGGTGGCTGCGCTGTTGCAATCCCTCGAAGTAATTGCCTGAAGCCGTGAGAGGCTGGATGATGTACGGCTCGGAGCCGAGCGGCGCGAGATGGCCCGTGTTATCGTCCATGGCCGCACCCAGTTCAAACATGTTCCTGCCAAAGAAAACTTGGTCCTTGGCGGAGACAAAGGTGCGCTGGGCGTGCCAATCGGTGGTCGTGGAAAGGGGAGTAAACAGGCTGAGACCAAGATGGGAATCTGCCGTCACGTTGTACAGGAAGTTCCCTTGAAGAATGTTGGTTGGCGTCAGGTTCATTTGGACCCGGAAGAGATTGTCCCCTGACCACTGCTGTTGCGTGTTGGCGTTGCGGGGCAGTCCTTGAATCAGGGAGAAGTTGTGCTGAATGCTGATGCCGTCGGAGAACCAGGCCCGGCCCTTGTGCAACGGACCCGAGAAGTTGAATCGCGGGTACCAATTTCCAAGATGCAGACCTTGCTGGAGATTGACGGCCGGAAAGAAGTCGGTGGTTCCGAATCTCCATCGGTCGTCGCCGACATACGTGTTGAGTTCCATCACTGCACCGGCGGCGTGGGCATACTGCGCGCCATAGCGCCCGCTCGCCACCTGCACTTCGCGCACGCTGTCTACATCTAACCGGCTGGTCAGTTGGCCCGTTGCCGGATCACCGATTTCGAAACCGTCCAGCAAATACTCGGCATCCCCTGATCGTCCTCCGGCCACGTGCATTGCCCCGGAGTTGTCCTGCACTACCCCTGCAATGGCTGGTAAGTAAGCTGCCAGATTATGCGTGCTGTAGGCGGGAATATCCAGAATGTCTTGGGCATCCAAAGTCTCCCGGTGCTCGGTCTGCAAGGGTTCGATTTGCTTCGTCGAGGAACGGACCTCGACACTTTCGTGTACCTCAAATTCGTGGCTGAGGGTAAAGGAGACTTCGTTGCTTCCTTCCTGCAATGGCACAGGCTGGTCAGTAAGGCGGAAATAATCAGGCTTGCTGAGGCTTACAAGGTACTCGCCCGGCGTGGGAACTAGAACCTCAAAATGGCCGGTGTCGTCCGAATAGGCGTGTTGAGCGCTTCCGTCTGGAGACTTCACCACAATCTCAACGCCACTTACCGGGACTCCATTTTCGTCGATGATACTGCCCTTCACTTGAACAGCCGCTGTTGCTTTGGCCGCCGCGAGCGCCAACATCAATATCGCCAACCGTGAACTAGCGTTGCACAGAGCCATTGCGAGTGTTATTCCCTATAGGATCTCCCCGCTTCGGAGTCGGTAGCAGCATCGAGCGCCGCACCCTGACTTGGATCTGGCTAAGGACAGCATCTCGCGGATTTTCGAATTGCCGGTTTTCGATTGCCCCGCCGCGGCGGGACAATCAAAAGCTGGTCTTCGGTTCCGACCGAAGGCCGCACTGCCCGGCCCATCCGCTATTCTATTCGACGCGCGGCTCAGAGTGAAGCGGAAGCGGCGACAGGCTGTGTCCTAATATGGACGTAGGGCCAGGGCTTGCCCCAGCCCTACAAACGGCGAAACGGAACCATTGTCAACAATAGTGTGTTGCATGCCGCTAGCGGGGATTTCTCACCACGGAAGGGAAGGGCGGGGCTTTAGCCCCGCCGTTACGTGACCTTCCTGATTATTGCAGCCTCTCGCGCCCCGCGCAGTCCCGCAGGCGCGGGACTGCGCGGGGCGCGAGACGGACAGAAAATTGGAGCTGGCTTTTTCGGCGGGGCTGAAGCCCCGCCCTCCCGGCGGAGAGGATCGCAGGTCTTTCTGCGTCCTTTCCCGCACACGCCTGGTCCACACTTCCTCGACCGTTGGCCATCTACAAGGGCGAATGATAGGATAGGCTGGTTCTTAAACCTGAATCAGCGGAGTTGGAAAACGAATGTTTGTACTCAAAAAGATATTCTCCCGCCTTCTTTTCCCCATCCCCTTGTGCATTGAACTCCTCTTGGTCGGTTTGCTGCTGCTTTGGTTCACGAGAAAACAGAAGACCGGGAGAATAGTGGTTACACTCGCCGGAGTGCTGCTCTTCCTTTTCAGCAGCCACTTTTTTTCCATCATGCTTCTAACACCGTTGGAGAGCAGATATCCGGCGCTTTTCACGGCGCCGGAAGCGCGTGCCCCCGTGGGATTGAGCGCGGTGAAGTTCATTGTTGTCCTTGGGGGTGGTTTTTCCCATGAGGCCGGCCGACCCATTGCCATCCAACTCGATGAGAGTTCGATCCCGCGCCTTGTCGAAGGCGTCAGGATGAGCAAAGTGTTGAACGGTTGCAAGCTCGTCCTTTCCGGGGGGCCGGGGGCCGACCGCTTCTCATCTGTTGCTCAAGCCATGGCCCAACTCGCCCAGGACCTTGGTGTTGGTCGTCAGGATATGATTCTGGAGACACAATCGCGAGACACGGATGATGAGGCGAGGCTTGTCGCGCCCATCGTAGGACAACAGCCGTTCATCCTGGTGACTGAAGCTTCGCACATGCCTCGCGCCATGGCCCTGTTCAGAAAACATGTAACACACCCGATTGCAGATCCCGTGGACTTTCGAACCAGCCACAGCCAAGCAATATCGCCGGACGAGGTTTTCCCTGGCGCCGGGGACCTCAGCGGCTCGGAAAGAGCGGTTTACGAGTATTTGGGCCTGGCGTGGGGAAAAATCCGCGGTAAGATTTAACAGGATGCTGAAGGACCCGTCTAGCCCGTCATTCCGAGGAGTCCCGATCTGATCGGGACGACGAGGAATCTCGCCCTGATCAGATCGGGGTTTCCAGAGCGAGATTCCTCGCTCCGCTCGGAATGACATGCAGCGACACGAGGTTCAGTACTTTTCCCAGTGCAGAACGTCTGAAAGGGGCCGCTTGGGCTTTTCCGAGCTTTCCGCCGGATAGCCCATGGGAATGAGGCTGACCAACTTGTAGCCTCGGGGCGCTCCTACCAGGTGGCAGATATCCGAAGCATAGGGCTTCTTGTCCCCGGCGACCCAGCACGAGCCCAGGCCGTGCGCGCGGGCAGCCAGCAGGATATTCTCTGTGGCGGCGCTGCCGTCTTCAAGGTAATACTTCGTGTCTTCGCACAGAACGACCACGCACACCGGAGCGTCGGAAATGAACTTCCCATGGTCGGTGGTCTGAGCAATGCTGCGCAGCATCTCGGGGTCCGTCACAACGACGAATTCCCAAGGCTGTATGTTGACGGCTGTGGCTGCCAAGCGCCCGCAATCAATCACGTCTTCGATGATCTCTCTGGGCACCGGTGCGTCAATATACGCGCGGACCGAGCGCCGTGTCTTCAACACCTCAATCGCGTCCATGGCTGTTTGTCCTCCGACCAGGTGCTGGCTTCAGGTAGCGGCACACCCCAGCGGGGAAGGGAATTAGCACCTAGGCAAGCGCCATTTTAACCCGAATTCGGCGGGTGGCGCATACGTCCCGACGTTTTTTGTCGGGATGTATGCGCCCCTCGTGCGGGGAGCGCCCCCCATTAACCCTTCACGGCACTCTGTCCATCGGCAATAGAGATATGTCATTCAGAAAATAAAACCTCCAACTCGACCACGGCCAATCGCCCGGCTGCCTCACCAAGCCTCGCTTCACCGGATTGTTGTGCATGTAATTCAATTTCTCTTCCCGCTTCTTTGCGGTCCAGATGTTCATGTCGTAGAACTTTCGTTGCCACACCCGAAAGTGTGCGTGATGGTGGACCGTGACAGGCAGAGTGACCCGCGCCAGCATCTTCTGGCACCAGGGAAAGCCAAGATTTTCCCGGAGGTTCCTCAGGATAAACAGCGCGGTGCGGTCCTCGAGCTTTTGCATGATCTGGGACGGGTTAGCCTCCGTCGAGGGCCAGAGGAGCGCGTGGAAATGCTCTGGCATAAGCACGTACCCTACGATCTTGAATCCCAATTCCCGCCGCAGCTCTCCTAAGGTCGCAACCCATTGGTTCCTGAACCGCTCAGAATCAAATAAGCGCGCACGCCGATAGGTGCTGGTGGTCAGATAATGCAGGTGATTGAGGCCGTAATAGTGCTTTAGCTTGGACACGCGCGGATTATACCCCTATTTGGGGCGCATACATCCGGGCAAAAACCGTCCGGACGTATGCGCCACCCGCCCGATCCGCGCGCAGGAATTTGATCGCTCGACCACGGGGCCGAAAAGACGCGGACCACAAAAGAGGCCCGTCGCCCTGCCTCCTGGAGTCATACGGCAGGCAGGCCGAAGGCTATGGGCCCGCCTTCCGAAGCGTTCGCGCGGGCAGTCCGCAGGGCGGTGGTCCGCACTACCCGTTACCCTCGCGGGTTGGCCTCGCGCCGGGGGCCAAAGCCACCCCCAGAGTAGGGCTTATCAATTGATAATCGTGATTGTGAGCCCCGCTCCCAGAATTTTCGCCCTAATCTCGGCTTCGTCTTTTACGTGCTGCAGTTCCTTGAGAAGTTTCAGGAATTCGTCGGGCGAGACCTCGGAAGTCTCAATTTCCACATCGCCCAGCTTGACCCTGATTCTGTTGCCACTTTTTGCGTCAAACCAGCTCTTGATAATTTCGTAAATAACCGTGGCGAGTAGGCTAGTCCCTAAGCCAGTAAGAACCGTGCTCGCGAACATTGCTAAACCGGGGAAGACCGAAGGTGGCCTTTCGGGGTACGGAAACGTTGGCGGAGACGTTGGGGCCGGTTCCGTTCTGCGCTCGCTCACCGGGGCCACAACAAGGGGAGCCCACCGTACGCCACTGGCCTGAATGCTGAGTCCGGCAGGCTTAGCCATTTTCTGAATGACGGCTAAATTGTGGGGTGCCGTATCCGCAGTGGAAATCCACAATCTGAACGACAGATGGCGGTCTTTTGCGAAGTTGTACATGGTTCCCATCAATCTCTTGCCGTGCCCAACTCCGCGACATTTGGGCCGCACAAAAAGCTCTTCGATCTCTAGGTTTGCACCATGCTCCACCCCTGACACCCAAGCCACTCGCTCATCCTCTTCGCCTATGAGCTCCAACCAATGGGCGGTTGAGCCGTCGCTCTTTTTAATTGGCCAGGCCCTTGGATACGGAAACACCCCAGTTGGTGCGGTATTCACGAACCGACAGGGAATGTTCCTCCAACCTTCCCACCACGTCGCCTCCAACACTTCATCGGAAATATATCCGTATCCCTGATCACCCCACGCATCTCCCCAATTATTCCAAAATTTGAATTCACGACGCGCAGAATCATAGGCGTCGAGCGAGATCGCGTGGGTTCCAAGGTAGACATCTTTCGCAGATGGGGCAGGGATTCTTCCCGCCGGAGGGCTCGCCCACCTTTCAGTAATGTCCAGACTGACAAGCAACCCCGGACCATCGGAAATGACGGACTCCGTACATTCGGCGACAGTACGAACCCGTCCATAAGGGCCAACACGATGATTCTTAGCGAGGAGATCAATGCCGACCGGCTCGACTGGTGGCCAATCGTTTCCATAGGGCCAGGATTCCTCAGGAGGAGCGCCCCAGCCGTAAGAAACTCGTAAGCCGGTAATGGGCCAAACCCCCGTTTGCTTGTCCCCCGGAAAGGTTCCCTCGAGCTGCCGTGCCCTAACAAAACCATACCTAATACTTGGTCGATAACCATTCACGTTGGGTCACCTTGGAAAGCAAGCAAGTAGCGCGGACCGCCGATTCTGCGGCCCGCGTCTTTTCCGTACCTATGATCGCCACCGTGCCATATTTTATCGCGCTATCGAAACTCCGGCGTCCTTTTCTTTCCCATCGATATTTCTTTATCGTCGTGCGCCTGCTCAGGCGGCGAGAGAAATTCACCGAGCCTGATTTCGCCCTGTTGGCGCGAGCCTTCAACGGAGTTTCCATGGGCCTGTGGCCCGTCCGAGGACATGAAAATCACCTCGTCACCCCCGCGTAAGCGGGGGTCCACGTCGCCAGGAAGGGGGTGGATTCCCGCTTTCGCGGGAATGACGCGCATGGGGCGATTTTCAGGAGCAAGCAGGTAGCGCGGACCGCCGATTTTGCGGTCCGCGTCTTTTCCTCGACGAGCGCGGTCAACCAGTACCGGGGTGCCGAGGGCGAACTCTGGCAACCCAGGTTCTTCGACCCCGCCCTGCGCACCGTCAAGGAATACAACGAAAAGGTCGAATACATTCACCTAAACCCGGTGAGAGCCGGTTTGGTCACCCGACCGGAAGATTGGCGACGATCAGGTTACAACGATTACGCCGGCATGAGCGCCGACGAATCCGTCAGCCGACGGACGGTTTGATCGTCGACCGCGTGAGAATGCCCTCCGACCCGCGCGCACGAATTTGATGGCTCCATCACGGGGCCGAAAAGACGCGGACCACAAAAGCGGTGGTCCGCGCTACCCCGCTCTAACCTGAGCGAATGTAGCAGGGCAGTACTAGTGCCGAGGGCTTGACAAACGCGCCGCGCAATGATAGCCTAGCGAAATGGACCTTGGGGGAGAGGCTGCTCGATCTTGCGAGGTTGCGGCCCTCTCCGGCCCTCGAAAGACACGGAGGCAGGAGTGATGCACGTTAATGGTGACCCCCGGTTGCTCAGGGCAAGGGCAATTCCCGCCACAGAATTTTCCCGCGGGGCCGCAGCGAATGTTCTACTCATTTTCCGAGACTTCAGCCAGAAAATGTGGCTGGCACGATTCGGTTTGGAGTGCGGCAGCTTGCTGCCGCTTTCCTTGGCCGGAAGCTTGCTTCCGGCAGCGCCTGGAGCAAGCTCGAGACGCAAGTGCGGCAGCGAGCTGCCGCACTCCAAAAAAGATGTTAAATTATACGGAACGAACCCAACAAGTCCTTTAGCATCAACAAAAGTGCCGGAAAAACGAACCCAAACGAAGTCGAAACGAAGCGGAAAAACGTCGCTGAAAATACGCAAAAAGGCCAAAACGAACTCTAATAGTGGCCCCCAGAGGGCGAGAATATGAGAGTGGGGAGTAAGCTCGCCGTTGCGACTATAAACTGGCGCACTACCCACGCCGGAGTAGTGGGTCAGTTTGCGGTGGCGGCGTTCTATGAGGGCCGGAATTCACTGAGAATAGAGGACCGGCGGTCATAGACCGCCGCTACAGAAATCAAAAGGACGCGTTACCCACGTTGGGTTAGGTTGATTTTTTGTCCTACCTCGGCCATGCTACAAGTCGAATTCACAAACACGGTTGAAGTGAAAATATGAAAAAGATCCAGATTTACGACACGACGTTGCGAGACGGTTCGCAAGGCGAGGACATCTCATTCTCTTTAGAAGACAAGCTTCACATTGTGAAGAAGCTGGACGAGCTGGGGGTGGACTACGTAGAAGGAGGCTGGCCCGGGTCGAACAGCAAGGACATTGCTTTCTTCCGCCGAGCCCAGGAACTGAAGCTGAGACATGCCAAGCTGGCGGCGTTTGGCAGCACTCGCCACCCGCGCCACAGCCTGGCCCACGACCGAAACCTTCACGCGCTTCTGGAAGCCAACACCCCGGTTGTGACCATCTTTGGGAAGACTTGGGATTTGCATGTGAGAGTGGCTTTGGGCATCTCGCTGGAGGAAAACCTGGAGCTGATTCGCGAGTCTGTTGCATTCCTGAAATCCAAAGGGAAGGAAGTGATCTACGACTCCGAGCATTTCTTTGACGGATTCAAAGCCAACTCGAATTATGCGTTGGCTACGCTCAAGGTTGCCGAGGAGGCAGGCGCCGACACCATCGTGTTATGCGACACCAACGGCGGCACTCTGACTGCCGACATTAGCGAGCGCTTCCAGAGGGCTTCGAAACATGTTAAGACACCCCTGGGGATTCACACCCACAACGATTGCGAAATGGCGGTGGCCAACTCCATTGCCGCCGTGCAGCAGGGGGCGGTGCAGGTGCAGGGCACGATCAACGGGTATGGAGAACGCTGCGGCAATGCCAACCTTTGTTCGGTGATTCCCAATGTCGAGCTGAAGTTGGGCCTGCGCTGCATCGGCCGGGAAAGCCTCAAGCGCCTCACGGAGGTGTCCCACTACGTAAGCGAGTTGGCCAACCTGCATCATCGCCAGGATCTGCCCTATGTCGGCAAAAGCGCCTTTGCCCACAAAGGTGGCATTCATGTGAGCGCGGTGGTGAAAGAGGCATCTTCCTATGAGCACGTGGATCCGGCGGTGGTGGGCAACGAACGCCGGGTCTTGGTCTCGGAACTTTCCGGAAAGAGCAACGTGATCTACAAGGCGGCGGAGCTGGGTCTGGAGATCGACAAGTCCTCTCCCGACGCCAAGCTTGTGGTGGACAAACTCAAGGAGATGGAGCACTACGGCTATCAGTTTGAAGGAGCCGAAGGCTCTTTTGAGATCCTGTTCGACAAACTGGTGCACCACGCCAAGGAGTTTTTCGAGTTGGATGGCTTCCGCGTCATCACCGAGAAGAAAGGAGCCAACCAGCCTTACTCGGAGGCGGTCATTAAGTTGCGCGTGGACGGCACGGAAGAACACACCGCCGCGGAAGGGGTTGGCCCGGTGAGCGCCTTGGACCGGGCGCTGAGGAAATCGCTCACCACTTTTTTCCCGTGCATCCGCAACATTCGCTTGACCGACTATAAGGTCCGCGTGCTGGATGCCAAAGCTGCCACGGACGCCAAGGTTCGGGTGCTGATCGAAACCACCGACGGCCACGAGACCTGGGGAACGGTGGGGGTTTCCGAAAACCTCATCGAGGCAAGCTGGCGGGCCCTTGTGGACAGCATCACTTACAAGCTGAAAAAGGAATACGGCTACAAGCGGCAGGCCAGCGAAGCCCGCCCGACTTAGTCAGGTTGCTGAAAACGCTAAGGCTTCGTCGCCAGGATCAGAGGCGAAGGGCCGGGGATTTCGAGGGTGCGCGGGTTTACAAAGCCCGCCTCGGCGAGCCAAGCGCTGATTTCGCCAAACGAATAGGTGTCTCCGCAATCCGTATTCACCAACATGTTCACCGCGAAGAGCAGGCCAACAAGCGGTTCCGTTCTTTCGTCATTCACCAGGAACTCGGCGACGGCGATGGTGCCGCCGGAGGCCAGCGCCGCGAAGGTCTTGCGTAGCAAGGCGCGGCTGCGCTGCTCGCCTTCGCTGTGAAGAATGTGGCCCAGGGTGGCGACGGCGTGGTTGCGCCCGAAATCGACCGCGAGCAGGTCGCCGGCGACGAACTGAAAGCGCTTCATCAGTCCGAAGCGGGCCACGGTTTTGCGGGTGACCGGGATCACCTCGGGCCAGTCCACGGCCGTGACGCGGACGAGCTGCGAGCTCTCGGCCAAGGCGATGCCCCACACCCCGGAACCCGCCGCCAGGTCGAGCACGCTGAGCGGTTGCCCGGAGCCGTCCAGGTGGAGCGCTGCGGCCAGCTTCTGCGCCGAGGCGTAACTCATGGGGAAGATGTCCTCGACGAACTTATGGAAGAAATCGCCTCCCAGCCCCTCCTGATTGACCGCCTCCGCCGGCCTGCCGGTGGCGACAATTTCGTTGAGGCGCAGCCACTTCGGAATCAGTTGCTCGCTGCAGTGGAGAATCAGGCCGCCCTGGAAACCTGGCTTGGTGCTGACCAGAAATGCGGCGCTTTCCGGAGTGAGTGCGTAACGGCCCTGCGGGTCTTTGGCGAGGAAGTTCAGTCCCACCAGCGCGTTCATGACCGCGCTCAATCCGCGGGCTGAGGCTCCGGTCGCGTCCTCGACTTCATCGGCGGTTTTCGGGCCGCCTTCCAATACGTCGAAAACGCGGTGGCGAATCGCAGCCTCCAGAATGAGCGGCGGCGCGTAGCCCCACACTAACTGCTTGATCCGCTCGGGCGTAATCTGAGATTGACTGGAAGCACTCATGTTTCCCCCCACTGAGCTGAAATTTCCATATTGTTGCCCTGATTAAGCTCAGTATACATCGAACCCATTCCCTTCGGCAAGCCAGCGGCTGCCAAAGTGGTGTCCCAATTAGAATGTTGGGCCGCCTTGGGGCGGCCAGGCCGGGGCAGGCCCCGGCGCTACGCCGCATACGGCCTCCGAGCGGACCGACGGGTGGAGAAGAGAAAAGTCTTGCAATTCATCGTGCAGAGGAGTAAGAAGAAAGCATGCTGACGGGAGGAGATATGTCTCCACCGGGCACGCATATGAAAGTCCAATGATCACACCGCTCTTGCGGTGCGTACCGCTGGCGACGTTCCGCGGACGCTGCCACGGCTGAGAAAAAAGTGAATTAACGAAGCGGGGGGCCAGAATTGGCTCCCCGACTTCATTTTGGCGTCACAACATCCTGACCCCAGCCCAGGCTCCCCACTTTCATTGCCCACAGGTGGCGCACACAGTGCTTCCTAGGAGATTCTTTGAGGTTAGGAGCCGCCGTATCTGTTCATGTACAACCGAGAGCGAAGGCTAGTGCCCCGCAAATCTCCCTTAATCGCTCGGAACTGAGCACCGCCACCCGGCGCCCAAGATGGGCCTTGGACACTGTGACGACGTTGTGGAGATTGACGGCGCAGGTACCTTTCATTCCGTCCGCCTCGGTCAGCAGGACCTCGGACGGCACACCACGGATGGTGGAAGTTATGGGCGCCACGGTGACGGCTGATAAGTAGCCGATGGCGCTCTCCCTGGTAAGCACTACCACCGGTCTTTGCTTGTTGGGATAAGAGAACTGGTACAAGCGGACTTCTCCGCGCGCTATTGCTCCGGCCATGATGCCACTCGCTCCCAGGCCGCAACGTCGCCCGCGGCCTGCGGATGCTCTCGGTAGCCCCGCCAGTCGCGAGCCTCGACCTCGCGCGTGCGGAGGCGCTTCAAGTGTTCGCGAAGGGCCTCGCGTATCAGAGCAGAACGGTTTACTCGCGCCCGTTTGGCAGCTCCATTCGCGGCCCGAAGCAATTCCGAATCCAACACGACTTGGATGGTTTCCATACTGTGGAGTATACTCCACAGTTGGGTCAACAGTCAATTCGACGTTCGGCCGACTTCAGAGGCGGAATTGAGAGCCATCCAGCGGACGAGCTCTGGGCCGATGGTGAGAAGGCGATTTGGGAAAAGTTGCACTACCGTTCTGGTGCATTAGCAACTATTCGTGCCGCAACGCGACCATGGGATCCAGGCGGCTGGCGCGAAGGGCAGGAAGGTACCCCGCCGCGCAGGCAACCAGCGCCAGTCCGACCGTGGCCAGCGCCAGCGTTGATGGGTCATGCGCCGTCAGGCCGTAGAGCTGGCTCTCGACCGCCCGCATGAGCGCCAAGGAAGCGGGCACGCCCGCTCCGACTCCGATCGCGACCAGCAACAACACATCGCGGATGACCATCCAGATCACCTTTCTCGGCTCCGCCCCCAGCGCCATCCGGATGCCGATCTCGCGTCTCCTCTGTGCGACGGTGTAAGCCATCACGCCGTACAGCCCGATGGCCGCCAACAGCGTGGCCAGGAAGCCGAAGACCGTAGACAAGCTGGCGATCATGCGTTCGGTGGTGAGCGAGTTGCTGATCTGCGCCTCCGTGGTCCGCGTGTCATAGATGGGGAGGGTCGGATCCAGTTCCCGAACCTTCGCCCGCACGCTGGTCATCACCTGCTTTGGATCGAAGGTCGTTCGCAAGTATACCGTCATGCCAGCGACGAAGTGACTCCCGAGATACGGAATATATGCCTGCTCCGGGATTTCGTCGCGCACATTCGTGTACTTGACATCCTTTACCACCCCGATGATTTCCATGTCGGTTCGCGTTCCCGGATCGGTCCCAAATCCGAGATGGCGACCGGGACGTAATTGACCCGGACATTTGATGTGCTAACAACATGACAATATTTCCCTCTCGACACCTCACGAGCAGGACACTTGACTCTGGCCCACAGTCCTGTAACAATTCTTTGCGCTGGTTGTGTTGAGCACTACCGAACCCGCAGAGACATGACAAGGCATTCTCGCCAACCCATCCCTCGTGACTCAAACCTCTACGGAGCGACCATGATTCACCGCATTTCTATTCTGCTCTCGTTGTGCCTAACGTTATTTCCCTTCTGGACCGGCTTGGGGGTCCCATCTTCTCCACAGGTGAAAGACATGATCAAAAAAGAAGCCTTTGGAAAAACACCCGACGGCAAACCCGTCGACTTGTACACTCTGAAGAACAAGCACGGCATGGAAGTCCGCGCCATGACCTATGGCGGCGCTATCGTTTCAATACGAGTCCCTGATAGGAAAGGCCACTTTGATGATGTGGTCCTTGGATTCGACAAAGCGGACGACTACACCGCCAAGGTTCCCTATTTCGGGGCCATCATCGGTCGTTACGGGAACCGGATCGCCAAGGGTAAGTTCACCCTCGACGGCAAGGAATACACGCTGCCGACAAACGATGGCCCCAACAGCTTGCATGGGGGCAACAAGGGCTTCGACAAAATCGTGTGGGAAGCCGAACCCTTTGAGAAACCGGATGAGGTGGGGGTGATCTTCAAGCACACGAGCTCGGACGGGGACGAAGGTTACCCCGGCAACCTGAAGGTGACGGTCACCTATACGCTGAACGAGAAGGACGAACTCATCTTCGAGTATCACGCCACGACGGACAAGGCCACCCCGGTCAACCTCACGAACCACACTTATTTCAACTTGGCAGGAGATGGGCAGCGCGACATCCTCGGCCACGAGCTCCTGCTGAACGCCGACACCTTCACCCCGGTGAACAAGACGCTCATCCCCACGGGCAAAATCGTCAGCGTGAAAGGGACGCCCCTCGATTTCACCAAGCTTGCGGTGATCGGAGCCCGGATCGACCAGAAAGATGAGCAACTGATTTTCGGGCACGGTTACGATCACAACTTCGTGCTGAACCGAAAAGACAAAGGTTTGACACTCGCAGCGCGGGTCTATGAGCCGACGACCGGTCGCCTCATGGAGGTCTACACGACGGAGCCGGGCGTGCAATTCTATTCGGGCAATTTCCTGGACGGCACCCTCACCGGCAAGCAGGGCCATGTCTACAAGTTTCGCTACGGCTTCTGCCTGGAGACCCAGCATTATCCGGATTCGCCCAACGAGCCGAGTTTCCCGTCAACGATTCTGAGACCGGGCCAGACCTACAACTCCACGACGCTTTATAAGTTTTCCACCCGCTAAGCTTCGGGAGAAGAGGGTCTCGAATCAAGCACAGCACTGGGCGGAGGCCGGGCTCTCGTCCCGGCCCTCCCTCATCAACACATAGCCCCCGGAACGAGCGAACTTATCGCGAGCAAGGAGCACTTGGTCGCTCAAGCGATCGCTCCCAAAACCCACGTAGCCGAATCAACACACTCCGTCCGCTTCGCGGCCTCGGTCGCCGGGCCTCAGCTCCGATTACGAAGTCGGGCTAACAAAACCTTCACTATGGACGGCTCTTATGGACGGACCCAAATAGGTCTCACTGTAGCTTCACGTACTCCGCTCTGGCCTTCTTCAGGATCGGGATGTCCGGGTCGGCATTCTTCCAGAGACTCAGGAAATCTTGGTACGCGCTCCTCGCTTTCGGAGTGTCGCTGGCCACCGCGTAGGCTTTGGCGAGCTGGAGACGCGCGAGAGCCCCGAGTGGGAAATTGAGCGCAATCCCAGGATGGTCAAGCAGCTTTTGGAACTCGGCGGCTGCGGCGGCGCCGTTGTGCAGCAAGAGGTAGGCTTGACCGCGCAGGTAGGGGGGATAGAGCGTTCCCAATGGCGATGGGGTGGGCTGTCCAAGTTCGTAGGGTTTGACGATTTCCAGCAGGTCAAGTGCTTGCGATGGGTTACCTTTTCTCAGTGCTATGGCGGCGTTGACGGTCGGAAGCCGGTAGACCTTCAGCACAGTATTGGAGGAGTAGTTTTTCTCCAATTCGTTGGCCATCGCCTTGGCTTCAGCAGTTTCCCCGGCGCGGGCGAGCGCGAGGGCTGCAAAAACCTTCACATTTCGACCCGGAGCCATCGCCAACGCTTCCCTGACCTCGTTCTTTGCTTCTGCAGTTTCACCGAATTCTGCTTCGCGCAGTGCCGCAGTCACTTGCCACAGTGCTGCCGCCTCCTTGGCATCGGCGCGGACGGCTGAGTCCACAGCTCGGCGCGAGAACTCCCGCGCACTGCTCAGCCGCCCGTAGTAGGCCTCGGTATCAGACTGGGCCGATAGCAGAATGTCTTCGGTACCGGGCTTGCCTGCGGCCCATGCAACTTGCTGCTCCATCTGCGCGAAATCTCTCTGCAGAAAAGCAAGGTAATAAATCGTCCAGTGCAGCTCGGCGCTATTCAGCTTCCTCGTTTGCGCTTGATTTAGGATAGCTTTGGCTGCATCCAGACGGTCTAGAGCGAGGTAAACCTCGCCCAGACTTTGACAAACATAGGGGTCGCCCGGCGCAAGCTGCAATGCCTCCTGCAATTCGGCCAGAGCTTTCTCGTCCTGCCCCATAAAAACGAAATTCGCGCCCAAGCTGACATGCGGAGCGAAATCGCGAGGATAATTTGCCATCCAGAGTTCGAGTACCTGCGCCTGTCTCTCCAGTTCCCCCGTTACACGAAAGTAGTAGGCAGAAATACGCAACTTCTCCCGCTCAGTCACCCGGTCGCGTAGCTCGTATGCCCTGGTCGCATATTCAAAGGCGAGCGACGGTTCATTGAGATTGCTGTAGCGAGCAGCCAACGCGGCATACGCCATGGGGAAATTGGGATCCAGTTCAATGGCTCGCTTCAGAAACGGAATGCCGGGTGCATCCCCCTGTTCGCTTATCACTTTGGCACTCATGCTGTAGTTCTTCAGCGCTTCGAGCGAGGTCGTCGTTGCCTCAATGGGAGTATCGAATTTTTGCACCGAGGGGAGCGATTCGCCCAGCTTCGCACGAAGATGGGAGGCGGCTCGGCTTAAGGCCTTCAGAACATCCTCTTTGCCCGTGGCCTCGAACTGCTCTTTGGCCAAGGTCTCTCCAGTGCTGCACGCGACCGCGTTCACGTCCACCAGGTAATGGCTGCCCAAGTTTGAGATCGCTCCTGCCAGCAGGGCCTTGCTCCCCGTGCGCAGACAAAGTTCCCGGCCTACGCCCGCCGTCACACGCTCGTTAGCAGGACGCCCCATCATCTTCAAGGTCTCGCTCGCTTTTGTATCTGACAGCACGTTCAGGAAAGGAGATTGCCCCAACTCCACCGCCAGTCCCTGCTTCAGCGCATCGTCAAAGACGGCATCGCCAGTGGTGTTCGTGAAATCCGCGAGGACGATGGAATCTTTTTCCGTGAGCTTCGGCGGGCGGTGGAAATAAGAGATGGCTGCGGCAACGAGAATAGCGATTGCAGAGAACACGATGATCTTGGCCCCGGCGGTCTTTGTGTGCCAGCGAGCTACAAGAGTCGGAGGAAGAGGTGAGGTCGGAACGCGAATCTCGTGAATGGAACCGAATTCTGCGCCGTCGCTGGCGGCCACCTTCGACTCAGCGCCAGATCCGGGCGCAGGAACAAAAGGAATAGCCTGCTTCGTTAGGCCGATAAGAGTGATGGGAGCGATAAAACGATATCCGCGACGCGGAAGCGTCTGAATGTACCGAGGATTTTCCGCATCGTCTGCGAGCGCGGCGCGGATTTGCCTCATGCAGAAGTTGATGCCCCCCTCGAAGTCCACAAACGTGTTATCGCCCCAGAGGCAGCGCTGAATCTCTTCTCGGGTCACGATTTGTCCGGGCCGTTCTGCAAGCAGCAGGAGGACACGGAAGGGCTGGGGATGTATCTTCAGCGGGAGTCCGGCTTTGCGCAACTCACCGCCTGCGGCGTTCAACTCGAATGGGCCGAAACGTATCACCGAGGACGGATGGGGCGGTGAAGCCATAAACACCCCGGTGACAATTCTACCACCTCTTTGACCCGCAGGCGGCAAGAATCCAGCCGCGGCAGTATAACCAACGAAGATTCAGGCAGATGGGCTCTAACATGTCTCTCAGAAGAATCTAAGCCTTCCTATCATTGACGTTCGCGAATCGGGCAGCTAGAGTCGCTCGGCTGCCAGCCCCCCCCCAACGATTGTGCATGCTGCTCTGAGGGCTCTCAGCCACATTTTCAAGACTGACAAAGGGAGGAGAAACATGAAACTCAGTTGCCATGAGAACCAAGCAACGTCCGGAAAGGAGACTGCTATGAAAACGCTGAGCATTATCGCAATCACAGCATTTGCATTTCTGGCCTTGGCGAATTTCGCGTCCGCCCAGGATCCGCAAAACGATCATTTCGTACTGAGCAGCACGACATTCGAGAACGGCGCAACGCTGCCGCCAAGCACGATTTACAACTATCAGGTCAGTGGACAGAACGTCTGTTCCCCTGATGGGAGCCCCGGTTTAGATGAATCACCACAGCTATCGTGGAGGAACGCCCCGCGCCGTACGCGCAGTTTCGTCTTAATAGCGTTCGACGTCACGGGAGGTTTTATGCACTGGGGCATGTACAACATCCCTTCCAAGACCACCGAGCTTCCCGAGAATGCCGGTATTGCCGGAAGCAGCTACGGACCACAAGTCGTCAACGCCTACGGCGATCTTAGCTACGATGGGCCATGTCCCCCCGCTTCTACTCCCCCAAATGACCACGAATACGTTTTCACGGTCTACGCACTCGACACGGACCTCACATTGCCCTCGTATGCGAATTTCCCCACAACCGCCCTTACGCTGTTTCGCGCGTTGGTCGCGGCTGGACGGGACGGCCATATCTTGGCAAGCGCAAGCATCACCAGCTATTACTCGGCCACCCCCACCCCCTAGTAGAGCGCTGTTCGAATTGCCGCCGTCTCCAATGCCGTGCGGCGCCTTGGAGGCAGCGGCAGCGGGGGACCGCCTTGAAACGCCTTCCCGCAATTCGTAGCGTCAGTTTTGCTATCGTGCCTACCGACTCTCGCGCAGCTCGCAGTAATCCGAGTTCAGGATTATCACGCTCGTCTTTTGATTGTGCGCACTGGCTGCGCTCACAACCTCAGTGTGGTCGTCCGTGCAGGAGGAACAAGACCAGCACGGCTGCACTCACGACCCCAAACTCATTGAGTTCGATGCTCCGGCCGCAGGCACAGTATCTTCGCCCGTGTGCGCGCCGTTTTGTGGTACTACCGCTTACGCGAACGACAACCTGGGAGAGATCGTGGGCTACTACACAGACACGAACATCGTGCCGCACGGCTTCCTGCGCACTCGCGACAGCCACCTCACCACGTTCGATGTTCCGAGCGCGGCCACGGGCCCCGGGCAAGGCAGCGCCGGTATGTCGATCAACTTGCTCGGGACAGTCGCGGGAGTGTTCGCTGACGCGAACAATGTGATGCACGGCTTCTCCCGTTCTCCCCGCGGCACTTTCGCCACTTTCGATGCTCCGGACGCGGGCACAGTCGCAACCCAGCCTTTTCAAGAGGGTACACGCCCCTCGACCAACAACCTGCAAGGGACTGTCGCCGGCTGGTACATTGACGCAGATGGTCTGAATCATGGCTTTGTGTGGAACCCGTAGGCCCTCCCAGACACTCGCCAATTGGACTCCGGAGCCGCCGGCATGCACGAATGGGCCCTCGTATCACAGGCTCGCCCTCGGAGCACGCAGGCCGGAGCCCAAGCTGAATGATTCCAGTGTATTTCGCCAGAGGGGTGGCCGGTAGAAAGTTCCGGCAGATGAGCGAACAGCCGAGGAGCAACAGTCCCTCGTGGATGTCGCCTCGCTTTTCGCAACGAAAGTGCTGGTGGCGAAATCGGTTGAGCCAGACAAAGGTCCGCCCGCTGGGCTGGCGGCAGGGGCGGTGCGCTGCTTGGGGGAAGTAGCAGCACTTAAGCTTGGCTGCAGTTTCAGGCCAGAGGCCCTCGCTCAGAACCTTCAAACGACCCTTTGCCTGGTTGTCTTCGTTGGATTTCCAACAAGCACAAGTACGAATAACCTGAGCACATACGCGTTGACTCCTCAACGGAATGGGCGGAGAATCCACGGAGGATCGCCTGGGAACGCAACAGTTCAGTCCCACAGTTATCCTGCCGACCAACGCTGCTCTGACGCCCGGCGCCGCGAGCAAGTTCTAGGAGGGCATGATGCGGACATTCGGATTCATTCTTCTGTTCACAACTCTGGGTTCGGCTCGCACGGAGTTCTGGGCCCCCGTGGCCCCGCCGCGGGCCCACTACTCCATCGATGTGAAATTCATCGCTGACCCTTCGCGCCTCGAAGGTACGGAGACCATTGGATTTCGCAATGACACGCGGAGGCCCATCGGTCGTATCGCACTGCGATGGTCTGGGGATGTCTTGCGTGTGAAGGCCAACGGCGTTCCCGCCGAGCCCTCGCCGGGAAAATACAGCGTGGCGCTATTCGACCTGCCGCAAGATGTCAGGCCCGGCGGCGAGGTGGAACTCTCCATCGCTTTTGCCGCCCCTTGGAAGCTCGATCCGCACAATGGAAGCGCCATCACTTCCTTCCTGAGTCCGCACCTTTGGTGGGGCTTCGGGACGCTCGACGACTACGAGGTCCGTCTCCAGGTCCCGAACGGCTACGCGGTGGCCACAAGCGGCAGGTACGACCCCCGGGCGGGTGCGTACCGGGCTGAGGGCGTTCGCGCGTTCGGCCTGTTCATCGGGAAAGGATATGAGAGCGCGGAAGCAGATGCCGGTGACGTGCACGTTCGCGCCGTCTTCACCGCGGCAGGGCGCCCCTGTGCTGAGTTGCTGCTGAAAACGGCGGTCGATGTGATTGGCTTCTACCGCCAACAGTTCGGTTTTTATCCGCAGCGCTCGCTCTCGATCGTCCCGGGCATGGATTACCCGGCGGGAGGGTATCCCCCCGCAACAGGCCTGGTCGTCATTCACGGACAAGAGCGCCTCACCGAGCGCCCGGAGCCCTTCTGGCGCTGGATCACGGCCCATGAGATCGGCCACATGTACTGGTCCAACTATGTCCTGGCACAGGGTCCCGATTCGCTTACGTGGCTACTGGTCGGGCTGGGTCTTCATGCGGATCGCGAGTATAGGCGGGCGCGCGACATCAAAGGCGGCGTCGGCGCGTTGGAGCAGGGTTACGTGAGCGGTGTGAAGCAGGGACTGGACACGACCATGGACCTGACCGAAGAGCAGGAGGCCGCCATTCAGTGGGACTTCAACAATATCGTGGAGCACGGCAAGAGCGCGGCATTCCTCAATGCCTTGGAGTCGGTCATCGGCACGGAAACCTTCGCCGAGGTTTATCGCCGATGTTTGAAGGACTACGCCGGAAAGCAACTCGGCTGGCGGGAATTCCAGCGGGTCTCGGAAATCGAGAGCGGGCAGGATCTCGGCTGGTTCTTCGAAGAGTGGGTGCGCTCGTCCGCCAATGCAGCCTACCGCGTGGCGGGGCAGGGGTGCTCGCCGGCCGGCAATGAGTTCGACTGCACCGTGCGCGTAGAGCGATTGGGCGCAATGCGAATGCCCGTGACCGTCGCTGCCCGATTCGAAGACGGCTCAGAGCAACGCGTCCAAACAGATCGCTTGGCCAACTTGGAGGAGCTAAAGTTCCCGGCCAAATCGCCGCTAAAGGAAGTTGTGATCGAGCCGGATGGCACGGTGGCTTTGGCCGAGGCTCCTCCTCCGGCCCAGCGAGAATTGATGGCGAAAGTCAACCAAATGCCCTGGACGGGCGTGGGAGAAGCAGCCCGGGAAGCCTATCGACAGGCGCGCGAGATGAAGATCCAGGATGCGCAGTTCTGGGCGAAGTTGGGATTGTTGCTCTACGACGGTCGATATTATCCGGAAGCGCTCGAGATGATGACGCGGGCGGCAGAAGGCGATTCCGATTGGCGCTTCGTTGCCCTCGTGTGGCAGGGGCATCTGCTGGATCTGCTGGGGCGTCGAGCCGAAGCGGTGGCGCGCTACCAGGAAGCGCTCAAGGTGCCGGGCGAGCAGAGTATGGAGCACAGCCAGTACAACCTTGTCATCAATAAACAGTGGGTCGAGGAGCGACTGAAAACGCCATTCGAAAGAAAATGACTGGGCCTCGCGACGATTCGCAGATTCGCCGTATGCGAGCGCCGACGGCCGGAGCAAGCGCAGAGCTCCGTCTTTGAGATTTGCGGCCCTTCCCGAAGAAGAACCGCCTTTATCCGCAGCAGTTCCCTCAGGCTCTCCTCTGTCCCCGCCGCATTGCGCGCGCAGTTGGCCCCCAAGAGTGTAAGTTTTCTCTGGACAGTTGACAAAACTACTGGTATCCCGTAGGATCATGAAATTGGAATTTGAATGGCACGAAGCCAAGGCCGAGGCCAACTTACAAACCCACGGCGTGAGCTTCGAGTTGGCGAAGACGGTCTTCAAAGACCCGTTTGCCATCGAGCGTCTCGATGATCGTGAAGACTACGGTGAGGAACGCTTTGTAATTATCGGCATGGCAGAAGGCCATGTCCTGCTGTTCGTAGCCTATACGGAACGCGAGGACCGCATTTGTATCATTTCAGCCCGCAGGGTAACGCAACATGAGCAAGATGACTACTACCGACAAAACGCCTAGACCGATGACTGCGGAAGCCATCGAGAAGGCCGCGCGCGCCGATCGCGACGCGCAGCCACTAACCGAAGCCGACCTCAAGCGGATGAAGCGGACGCCACAGGCGAAAATCATCCGCCGTGCCTTGGAACTGACCCAAGAGGAATTTGCCGCCCGTTATCACATCCCGCTGGGCACGCTGCGGGATTGGGAGCAGGGCCGCGCAGAACCAGACCAGCCTACGCGGGCCTATCTGACCCTGATCGCCCGCGATCCTCACCATGCTAATCGGATCTTGAATTCGAGGCCGCACTAAAAGGCCTTCAAATTTTTCGTTAAGCGTCGGCTAGCCGCCTCCTCCAACTCCCACTCATGCTCCATTCCCGGAAGCCAGACCCGGTAAGCAAGGCGGCCACAACCCTAAGCCGTGAACGCATCGAAAGGGCTATCTTGGGCGCCTACCGGAGAGACTTGCCGGCGCCTTCTTTTGGGGCGCTCAAGCGTGTGCCAGCATCTTCGTCGGCATAGGCAGCTACGATCTCCCCAAAGAAGACGCGGTGAAAATCTCCACTGGGATAGAATTCCTCGCGCACCGCCTGCGCCAGCGCCTCGGGCGCCAGATCATTACGATGCAGCGTCCGGCACTCGTAGTGCACGACACACTCCTTGATAATGGGTGAGCGCACCTCTCGGCTTGGAATCGGCGTCAATTGCGCCTCGTGAAACTTGTCGTGATCTCTCCCGGAAACCGTCCCGCAATGGCTCAGGGCTGCTGATAGTTCTCGAGGAGGCACATTGACGGTGAAATCACTGACTTGCTCGAGTCGGCCGTAGGTGTGGCGCGAGGGCCTCACGAGCACGATGAAGACAGGGCGCGACCAAATGCAGCCCATCGTTCCCCAGCCAATAGTCATGACGTTTGGTTTTCCGTCCGCGCCCACGCTGGCCAGCAACAATCCATCCTCCCGCATGCGTTGGATCGTCTGGGCAAAGTAGTCCGTGAACCGTACCTGTATCTTGGTCATTCTCGTTTCACCTCTGTTCGAGCAGATTTGAAGTTCTCAATTCAAGCTGCAGTTCCTCTCCTCGCGAAAGCCAAGCGCCCACCAGATAACCTCTCCGAGGATAACAGTTCCTGGTCATTATGACGCGGACTTTTGACAAGGGACAATTAGTCAGATAAACTTGGCCTATGACAATTCCCACTGAACCGATTGGTAGCATTCCCAGGCCAAGTTACCTGATCGAAGCGATCAGGGGTTTTCAGGAGGGTCGCGCCACGCGAGAGAGGCTCGACTCGCTCTATGCGGAGGCGCTCCGCGATACGATCCAGAGGTTCGAGGCCACCGGGTCGCCGGTGATCACCGACGGGGAGCAGACCAAGCCGAGCTTTGCTACCTATCCCATTCATGGCCTCACGAACCTGGCGCCGGACGGTATCTCAATTCCTTTTGCCGATGGCCATGTGCGCCAACTGCCCCGGTTGGTCTCAGGCCCTTTCCATTACAAGACTCATGCCGCCTCCTATCTGGAGGTGGCCAAACGATACACTCGGACCCCTCTGAAACAGGCGGTCATTTCCGCCTCAGCTCTTAGTCTTTTGTACCCCCGAGAAGGAATTGAGGGGTATTCCAGAGAGGAGTTTCTGGATGACCTTGTTCATGAAGCCGAGGCCGACATCCGTCCCTGCTTGGAGCAAGGCGCCCACAAAGTGCAGATCGACTTTACCGAGGGCCGCCTGTCTGTAAAGATCGATCCTTCCTGCCAGTTCTTACGGCAGTTCATCAGCCTCAACAATCGGGTACTGAGTCGCTTCTCCCCAGAGGAGAGGCGGCGTATCGGGGTGCATACTTGCCCGGGTGGCGACCAGGATTCCACTCACAGCGCGGACGTTGATTATGCCGGTTTATTGCCCGATCTATTCACGCTAGACGCTGGGAACTTCTACATCCAGTTAGCGAGCGAGAAAGATCGTCGCCGGGTTCTGAGGCTGATCAGGGAGTACGCGCGACCGGATCAGAAGATCTTCGTCGGCGTCATCGATCCCATCAATCCCCGGATCGAATCGCCGGAAGAGGTGCGGGATCGAGTTTTGGAGGCTGCTGAGTTCGTGCCTGTAGAGCAACTTGGGACCACGGATGACTGCGGATTCGCTCCCTTCAGCGACGACATATCGACGGCGCGCGAGACAGCGTTCGAAAAGATCCGTGCTCGAGTGACCGGCACCGAATTGGCAGCGAAGAAACTCGGACTGTAACGCTAAAGCCGCTTACGCTGAGCGCGTGTGGAATCGGGCGTATAATCCGGCTTCATGTCCCGCTTGCGCCGCGCGCGCTCGTGATGGTTCTGTTGGGCGCGGGAATGAGGATCGGCGTTGCCGTACGATCCTGGAGACTTTCAGATTACTTATGTTGCTGGCGAAGAGCCAGGTTCTCCACCAGCAAGCCTCTGCGGGTGCGGAAGATGCGAGGAAGTGCTCCGAACTAGAGTCGGTACGGGTCGATCAGGCTGGCAAAGTTATGGCAGATGGAATTCTCGTCTCCGCTTCAATATTGTTGATTTCAAAGCCGGTCGGAATTGTGGCAAATGACATTATTCGCAGGCGTCGATTCCGCCACCGTCGCTGAAGCTGGTTCCTTCGCAGGCGTCGATTCCGCCACCGCCTCTGAAGCTGGCTCCTTCGCAGGCATCAATTCCCCTGCCGCACGCTGCAAGCGGCGCGTACAGTTTTCCCATTCGCTTTCCATGCACTGCGGTTTGCGGCAGTCGAACTCACAGAGGGCATCATCCTCAGGAACCCAGCCGACAAACTGTCCCTGGACCCAATCCCAGATGTTCTGAAGGAGGTTCATGGAGCCACCCCGACTGCTTTCAGCTTCACCCGCACTTTAAGGGACGTTTCCTGGTCCGCCATGCTACAGCACTGTTCTGATGCTGAAGACGAACGCCCGATCTGCTTGCTCCTTAAGAATGTTGGCGATGGTGCGCCGCGCGATCTCACGGCCCAGTTTTGCGAGAGCTCACTGTATTCTCCGGTAGCCCCCATCACGGTTCTCGGTGGCCACCACTTCGCGCATGAAGGTCATCCGCCTTCCGCTAGGTAGCTTATCCGCTTTCTCGAGGGGCCCTGAGAACGTGCGAGGCTTAGAGAAAAATCAGCCACCTACCGCTGAGACGAGAAGTGGTTTTGGTTTCCTCCTGCCCAGTCAACATCCTACCACAAGTATTGAACAGCCAGAGACATTTTTTCACGTGACAATATTTCTGTGGGCCGGCCAGTGGTCACAATCCCGCTGGTAGCCCTCAGTGACCGTTCCTTTGTGGAGGCGGCCCAGAACCTTCGATCTCAAGGTCCTCTCTGGAAACCAGACCCCCGACCGTGCCTCCAGACTGGTCGTTAGGTATATCGTCAGAAATCCATTCCACCGTGACCTGAGAATGACCGCCCGTTACGCCTACCTTACCGACACCCAGGTGCAGGGTGCGGTCGCGGCTCTGGACGCGGTTTTCGACGCCACGCGCTACCCCAGCGCTACCAAGGAAATTTGCGAGGGTGAGGAAATCGCTGTAAATGCTTGAAAAGGTTTGGCGTCCCCGGCGGGATTTGAACCCGCGTTACCGCCGTGAAAGGGCGACGTTCAGTCGGATCTCGTTGTAAATACAAGGCAGCGGTCGCTCTGCAATGCCCTGTAAGGAACCGGTGAGCATGCTACGGAACATGCTTACCTTGTACCGTCCTTGTACCGCGACTCTTTCATCTCTAATGCCCGAAGAACGGGACACCTGACGAGCGTGGCAAGGCGCGACCGGTAGCCTGATGATCTCGGTTCGTCGCTCCCCTCCAGAGCCGGCTTGAAGCGTTCTCGAGCCGCTCGAAGGGCTTCGTGCAGCCTGCGTTCCAAGACCTCTCGGGGCGGCAGTTCCGTCAAATACTCCGCGACTCGAATGCCGCTTCTCTCAAGCTCCAGCAGTTCGACATGCTCGGCAGACTTCCCGGCACACAGGATCAGGCCCAAAGGTGATTCTTCTCCCGGCTGGCATTCGTGCTTTTCGAGCCAGCGGAGGTAGAGTTCCATCTGCCCCTTGTCGGCGGCGCGGAAGCGGCCCAATTTGAGTTCCACAGCGAGCAGCCGACGTAAACGGCGATGGAAGAAAAGCAAATCCAGGTAGTAATCCTCGTTGTCCACCGTAATTCGCTTCTGGCGGGCGACGAAACTGAAGTCTGAGCCCAACTCCAGCAGAAACTGCTCCAGGTCACACAGGATCGCGGTTTCAAGGTCCTTCTCGCTGTAGGTGTCTTTCAATCCGAGAAAGTCCAGGAGGTAGGGATCCCGGAAGACCAAATCCGGGCTTACGCGATCCTCATCGCGCAGGGCATCGAGCTCCTTGCGGGCCAGGTGGCCGGGTTTTCTGCTGATCGCCGTTCTCTCGTAAAGCACTCCCTGAATTTTTTCCTGGAGCGTCCGGGTGCTCCAGCGTTCAATCCGGCACATGTGGGTGTAGAACTCACGCTGGAGAGGGTCGTCAAGGTAAATGATTTGCCTTAAGTGAGTCCAAGACAATTGTTCACTCAGCGCGTGGACAATTCGGACGTCTGGAAAGGTCTCAGCAAATCGGATCATGTAAAACAGATTGGTGCGGCCGAAACCGGGACCGTAATCTTCGCTCAATTGTCCACTCAATGCGTGGACAATCTGCTCACCGTAAGCAGCTCGCTCGTACGCGAGAATGTCCTTGCGGATCCTCTCGCCGATCGACCAGTAAAGCCTGACCATCTCGGAGTTCACGGCCGCAGCCGCACGGGCACGCGCACTATCGATAAGCTGCTTTATGTCTTTCAATAGAGCGGGCGGGAAAAGTTGTTCGGAGGTGGACGACGGGACGCCCTTCATCTGGCCAACGATAGTGTCAACCTTTTCTGGTTTTTTCGGCTTCTTCGTCATCATGAGCAGTGATTCCAGACCCGTGTGGGTACATTGCAAGTCGCGGCCGATCACGAGAGCAAATACAACTCTTCTGACGGCTGGAGAAGATTCTGTCTCTTGCCCCTCACAAATATCAAACGTTTTGTGGATTGTAGGCAACAGCAGCGGTAAGGGGGTGAACGTCGAGGGCGCCCCCGGCCCCTACTAAGCCGTCATCATTGGACCTTGATCTTGCCGAGGGCCAGCCCGCGAAGAGTTACCTCGATGTCCATCTGGGTCTCAAGCATTCCCTTGGCTTCAGCAGCGCGCCCCTCAAGTTCTTGGGCGAAATCAGGGTCGGAAGGATACAGGAAATCCATGTAATCCCGTTCGTCCAGGTCCAGGATGAACTGACGAATGTTCTCTAGGCTCGCCTGCGTACGGCCTTCGAGAAGGGCAATGACTTCAGACTTCTTGGTCGTTTCGTTTTGCATATTCACCCTCCCTCGGATGCTGCCTCAGCGTGATCGGCTGCCTCGCCCAGGCGGGCGGTTAGGGTACGAAGCCAGATGCGTGGGTTGGATCCGTGAACGACGCGCCCCAGGAATCCCAGCCTTTCCGACACGTTGGCTCGATTCTGCCGGATGGCCTCCTTCGTGGTGGCGGTGTAAACAGCAAGGAAGGTTTCGAGACTCTGGGGCTTGGAAAACAGGTATGTCGCGTGACCCAGTTGCGGTGTCTCGACGGCGATCCCTCCCGAGGTATCGAAGATGTACTCATCACGGTATAGGAACAGGCGTCGCGCCCGCCGGCAGAGCTGGCGGTAGTATGACTGGTCGTAATCCGGCTTCCAGGTGATTTGGGCGATATCAAAGTCCCCAGGGATACCGAGGTCCCAACAGAGGCTGCGCAGCTGCTCCCTTTCCAAAGGCTCACGTTCTATGCGGGAACGAATTTGGCCAAGGGCGTCGGAAAACTCGCCAAACCGATGGTAGCTCCTGCGGGCTGCCTCAATTTGCTCAGCGATGTTGGCCGGAACCTTCACGTGGATGCGGCTCGGCAAAGCGGTCTCCCACTTGACTAGTTCCCACTGATCATTCCGGTGACGGTACTTGCCCGTCTGGACGAGCGTTCCCTGCAACTCGATCTTGGTCCCCAATAGGTGTCTCCACCGGTTCCAGGTCGCGTCCCATCTGATCGGCATGGTTGATTGGTCGAGTGTGACATCGAGTTTCCTCCGGACATCGCGGTAGATGGCACGGTCATCGTAAAAGTCAAAGTTTCACAAGGGTGCGTGGAACCGGCGCTCTTGCCGCTCGGGCTGGAAAGACAGTTGTCTGAGGCGGAAGGCAACTCGCAGCTCAGCAACCAAGGCGGCGGGAGTGATCCGCAGAACGTACTACAAAGTGGAGACTGGTGCGCACGCCCCTTGGAGCCGATCACAAGAAAGCGATACGCCGTTAGTGTGCCCCGGCTAATAGAGAGATGGATTCGAAAGCTGGGCCCGTAACACCCGGAGAGGAAAACGCAAGAGTGCTTTCCGAGCCCGCTTGTTTGGATTCCACTTCGATAGTGATAGAACCAACTTCGTCTCCACCTCCCGTGGGAGGAAACAAAATATCCGTCGGCATCTGCCCGTCCACGCTCAACTGCGTGGTGTGGGGACTCGTACTGCGATTGATGTAGTGGATTTGAACGAAGGTGGATCTCTTTAGCGGCGCAATTTTGAAAGTGAGCGACCTCTCGCCGCCGATGGTGATGCTCCGACCGCTGGGGCAGGTTTCGCAGGGTTCCGGCGTCGCTCCTCCACTCAACTCATTGGCGGAGGACGCGGCTTCGTATCGGGTTGCTTTTGCGTCAGTACCGTGGATAACCAATAGCGCAGCATCACTGGCGGGAATCGTCGCCGTGTAGGTCGAAGAGTACGATCCCAACTCCTTGCCGGCCCACAGATTCCGCACTGTCGCCGACGCGGATGAATCCAAGCCGATCTCGTTCCAACTCACCTCAATTTTGGCGGGAGCAGAAGTCCTGTTGAGCAGCAACACGGCATGTCCACCAGGAGTCGCCAAAGGCTTGCTCCACACTTGAAGGCCCGGCAGAGGTTCATCCACCTTGATCGCCTGAATGCCAAGGAGGTTCTGATCTACGGCTATGACGTCCGGGTTTGTCAAAATCTCAATGGTCGCTTTGCTTAGCTTCGACAGATCCGCTCCCACAATCAGCGGAGCCCCGGAGATGGCCCAGAGGCTCATGTGAACGCGATTTTGTGCGTCCGACAACCCCTGCATTCCCACCACCATCATGTCCGGGTCATTGTAAAAGCCGGTGTGTTGCGCCTGGGGGTGTATGCCCTGATCGAAGTTGGAGAGGACTCCCGCGAAGCTTGCGCTGCGAGAGCTGTTGGGAGTATTGGCGACGATAGGGGCGACGATGTCTCCACTCGTGCGCCATATATCAGCCGCGATGCCACCGACTCCCGGCGCCCACGTCCATGGGCTATTGTTACCCCAATCGCAAATGGAAAAGTAGAGCCGATGTCCCGTGATCTTCTCCGCCCTGTGGATGGCGTGTGCGATCTCCGCGTATTGCGCCGCGGGGTCCAGGTTCTCCTTATTCCCGCCGCACCAATCTACCTTGACGTAATCGAAACCCCATTGCGCGAACTTTAAGAAATCCTGATCGTAATGTCCCTCGCTGCCCGTATGCAGTATTGGCGGACCAAGGTCGGGTCCATAGAAGCTGCACCCCGCTTCTCCAGCGTCCGTATAGATACCTGCTTTTAGTCCAAGGCCGTGGATGAACCTCACAATGTTGGACATGTCACCTGGCTGTTCACCGGGTTGCAAAGCCGGCCACTGTTTGGCATCGACCAGGATATTGCCACTTTGATCTCGTTCCCCGAGCCACCAACCCTCATCGATATTGACGTATTGATAGCCCGCTTTCTTCATTCCCGAGGACACGAGGGCTTTCGTTTGTTGCATGATTACGTTCGAATCCACGGTATTGGAAAAACTGTTCCATGAGGACCAACCCATGGGCGGCGGCGTTATGGGAATCTGGTTCGCTTTCGATTCAGTCTGCTGGTTTGACGACGGGGAGGACTGCATACCCTGTGCGGCCTCGAACGACGATGGGGCTACTACTGTGAATAGAAGACTCGGTACAAATGAGAGAAAACCAACAGCCAACGCCGCGATTCCGGCTGCGGCTCGCACAGATCGCTTCAGCATTTTTCCTCGATTCGGTTTTCATAGTTCGGCTCGCAGGAGTTCTCAACGAGAGTCTCATTTCATGCGCCAGAAGTGCCAGTCAAGAAGACTATTCTTAACCGGGATTTCCGATCTAGACCTCTGGCATGTGCATCGTACGCTTTTCCTTCCCTGAAAACAACGAATCCGGCCACCAGACCAGGTCCCAGCGAGATCAGCGGAGTTCCGACGGCTCGTTCTTGCCCGTTTGACAAGCCCCGCTCGCTGCCGTGTAATCGACCTTTAAGGAAGCATTGAAGGAGAGCGGCTGGGGACTGTCTGCCGCATCTACACGTGAGAGTGGAGTAAATCAAAGTGACAATCCCCTAGTCTAGTCTAAATAGATAACCTCTTGACTCAGGCAGCTACAATCCTACGCTGATCGTCTTTTGCAGCTTGACGTCGGCCGAGGAGGCGCCCACCATCAGGTTGACTTTCTCGTCCTCCACCACCCACTGTTTCTTCGCCGCATCCCAGTAGGCAAGGTCCTTTGCCTTAAGCGTGAGTTGGACGGTCTTCGTCTCGCCCGCTTTCAGGGCGACGCGCTGGAAGCCTTTGAGCTCCTTGACCGGCCGATCGACCCTGGAGCCCATATGCTTTACGTACAACTGGACAACCTCCTGCCCGTCCCGCTTGCCCGTATTGCGGACCTTCACGCTGACGGTGACCTGGCCGTCCTTGGCCAGACGCGCAGTATTGGCGCGGAGCTTCGAGTAAGCGAACGTCGTGTAACTCAATCCGTAGCCGAACGGGTACAGCGGCTCACCCTTGAAGTACATGTACGTGCGGCCGTGGCGGATGTTGTAGTCCATCATGGGCGGCAAATCGTCGATCGACTTCACCCAGGTCTGGACCAGACGCCCGGCGGGGTTGTAGTCGCCGAACAGAACGTCGGCCAGAGCGTTGCCCTCCTCCTGGCTGTTGTGGGCCATGTGAACGATGGCGGGCACGTTTTCCTGCGCCCAGTTGATGGTGAACGGGAAGCTGGCCTTGATCACCACAATGGTCCGCGGATTGGCCTTGTAGACATCCTTGATCAACTGGTCTTGCTCGGGCTGCAGGTCGATGGACCTGCGGT
>JBEKIZ010000032.1:0-52048 GCA_050011515.1 Terriglobia bacterium
AATCGCCATAGCCTCAGCGCAGCGGCTTAGTACAAACGCTTCTATCGGGAATGCTCGGGCGATCAGGATCCGTTTGCACCTCGGCTTTCGTGCCGCCCGAGCACTCCCGATAGAAACCTGTGGTTTATCATTCCTAATCCAGCCAAGTCCCCACTCGGCGTAGTTTCCGAGTGCGCCGTGATCCAGGCACAATCGCCAAGGTGAGAGGGCGGATACACGATTCTCCTGATCAAAACAGCCAGGACGCTGATTAAAGCCTTCTACCGCGAGCAACACAATTTCCATCAACGCACTTTTCAGACACCACCCGCTATCACTGCAACCGCTATCACTGCAACTTGACCGGCGATCGAAAGATGTGCTAGGATGTGCCTTCACTCAGATCGTGCGGCAACGAATCTAAAGGACTTTCCCGACGTGAGACGCGGCAAGCTCCATCTTTGTCTAGTGATGTTATTTTTGATATTCGGAGTGGCGGTTCGCGAGGCCCCCGAAATCTTGAGTCTTACCGACGACTGGTCGAACGACGGGACGCCGGTGAGTGCTGCAGATCCGCTTCCCAAGCTGATTCAACGTCGCATCCTCCCACAGGAAAGAATCCAAGCTCCCGCCGTCGCGTGGTTGGCTTCAGCGACCCTGAAGATGCATGACCCCCTCGCTAGTATCTCCGTTTCAGCAAACAGAACGGGCAAGAGTCTTCAACATTTCCTCTCCATTCAAAGAGTCTAACCCAGCGCGAGAGCGCCACTGTCGATAAAGATTGTGCTCGTTGCCGGCGCCGAGCAGACTGACTTCCGCGGTGTGAGTGTGCCAGCCGCGGTGAGTGATTTGCCTGCAACCGTGAGCCAGCACAACGATTCGAGTTAACACGTAGGGGAATCCACATAAGATACTCGGCCTTTTTGTCGGGACTTCGGATCCCAAAACCTGGCTCAAAAGGATGGCTTCATGAGGGGGCACTCTTTCACGCGGGACCAGAAATCGAGTGGCGGGAATGGACGCCCTCGACGGGACAGCGACTCTGCTGCATTCCGAAGTTGCGGGCCGCCTCATGACGGCGGCAAGCTCATTGTGCTGACCGCGCCGCTCACCGAGACCATTGACCACGCTGGCTACTTCATCCAGATGGCCTTGGCATCGATGCCGAAGCGCATGGAAGCCGCCATCGATCAGAAGTATCCCAAGTGGCGCGAAGTCGAGCGCAACCCGGACGGGTCGGCCCGGTACATGCCGGCGGGCGTCAGAGAGTTGGAGGCATCGCTCCTTCGGGAATTCCCCGCTGAAGACGTGGGCTGCTGTTACCCCGATGACCTCTCCCAGTTCATCGGCCCCCGGACCCGCGTTGTAGGGGTCTCCACACACAATCCCCTGGGAGTGACATTCGCGGCCGGTGTGTACGCCTCGGTCTTTGGTTCCTCACGGGAGCCGATCAATGCGCATTACGCGAAACAGTTATTTCGTGCGCTGCGAGAAAACCGGTACCGCTCTACCTTCCAGGTGATCGTCGGTGGGTCCGGGGGCTGGCAGATTCCCCAAACCGACAGCTACCAAGACCTCGGGGTCGATTGCGTTGTGGAAGGCCGCAGCGAATCGGAGCAGACGCTGGAATTGTTTCACCAGGCGATCCGGGGCGAGGCACTGCCCCGCTTCGTGGAAGTGCGCCATCCGAAGACCCGCGAGGAGTTGTTGACCCCTGCAAGGCGCACCACCTTCGGGGTGGTCGAGATGACCACCGGATGCGGTCGGCGTTGTCAGTTCTGCCTGCCGGATCTCAACCCGCAGATTGATTTCCCGAAGGACAAGATTATGGAAGGCGTGCGTGCTAACGTGCGCGAAGGCAATGACCTGATCTCGCTCGCCACCGAGGACATGTTTATATGGGGGCAGGTGCGCACGGGCACACCGTTCTATTTCCCCCATCGCGAAGCGCTCGTCGACCTTTTCACGGATGTGGTCAACGTGCCGGGGGTCAATCACCACCTGCTCAGCCACAGCACCATGGCGCCGGCGGTGGTGGACCCGAAACTGATCGAGCAGTTATCGGCGGTGTTGCTCGACAAGAGTCCCGTCAAGCTGCCGCGTCTGAGTACCCATCCAGAAGGGCGAATCCTCTCGCCGCTGATCGGCCTGGAGACGGGCTCGGTTCGCATGGCAAAACAGATCATGCCGGGCAAGTCGGCGCCGTTCCCCATCGAGGAATGGCCCAGCGTGGTCATCCAGGGTCTAACCATTCTCAACCGCAACAACTGGTTCCCTGTGCTGACCCTGATGATCGGGAACCCGGGGGAGACCGACGCCGACTCGATGGCCACGCTCGATCTGATCTACGAGGTGGAGCAACGCGGGCTTTTCGCCTTCTTGGTCCCGTCGATCTTCACACCGTTGCACGATACCCGGCTGGCTACGCAAAAAGGGGTGATCGAAAGCCACGAAATGACTCCGCTGCAGTGGCAGATCCTGATGAAGTGCTGGAAGATGACCATGAATGCGGCCCTGCAGAGCTGGTGGGGGCCGCCCGCATGGCGCTTGGGCGCGTTTCTCCTCTGGCTGTGGAAGTTGCGAAAAACCAATGGGCCGGCTTTCACCTGGCCGTTGCTGATGTTCACCAGCACCTTCCCGGAACGGCTGATGGAGAAGATGGGCAAGATTTACCGTGGCCGGGCGCTCGCAGTGAAGAGCCGGAAGGAATTGCTGGCATCAATTAAGCCGCAGCACTGGAAATACCTGCGGGAGGACAACGGCGACCTCCCCGACGGTTGGGATGGGGCGGCTGGAACGGCTCCGCCGCTACGCATCATCCAATCCGATGCCGCCCACGATTAGCGTGCACGCCATCCGTCTCAATCTCGAGTGATAACGGCAAATTGGTCAGGCCAGCCTTTGTCGAACCCGCGTCGCGATTGAACTCCGACGGGGCCTGGTTTCCACCGCATTCCGATCGGATGGTCGCCCACTCGGAAAATACTCTCATGTGGTCGCAGAAGAATCTATTCGCTCTTCTCAGTGCAAGTCGTGGTCGCGCAGATAGTTCCGGCGGTGGTGGGGATTCGGCCCGAAAAGTCGGCCTCCCGGAAAATGGCCTTCGGCCAGGACAGATCCAGTAAAACGGCGCAGCGTTTAGCTGGAGTGATTGCTCGAACTGACCCACTACCAAAAAGTGGCTGCACTTGACAATTGCAAAGCCATATTGTAATTTAACTATCTGGTTAGTTAAATGCAAAAGCGGAGTCCGCATAGGCTCGTAACTCGCAACTCGCGCCATCACAACAGCGCGGAGACCCGTGAAGCCATATTGGAAGCCGCGGAGCGTATGTTTGGGGATGAAGGGCTGGAAGGCGCCCGCACGGAGGCCATTGCCGCCGCAGCAGGCGTCAACAAGGCGCTGCTTTACTACTACTTTGGAAGCAAAGACCGGCTTTACCGAGCCGTCCTGGAAGGTTACCTGGCGGATTTTAACCGTCAAGCTTTGGAACTCCTTTCTTCAAAGGGTTCGGCCCGCTCGCTCCTGCTACGCTATATCAATCTCCATTTCGATTTCATTGGAGCCCACCGCCACCACGGGCCGTTGTTCCAACGGATGCTGATGGCGGATCAAAAATCCCTCGCGCGGCTGGCGCGGGAGTACTTCCTGCCGCGGTCGAAAGCGCTTCTCAGGGTCATTGAGCGAGGAATGCGGACTGGGGAGTTCCGGCGCATGGATAGCACCCACGCTGCCATTTCGCTGCTCTCTCTGATTGTGTTCTATTTCAGTTCAGCGCCCGTGTTGCGGGCGGTCAGCGGCATAGACGCATATGCCAAAGCCAATCTGGCGCGGCGAAAGGAAGAAGTGCTGAAGTTTGTCCGCTACGCGCTGTTCAAGAATCCGGAGAGCGAGGTGCAATGAAGCGCAAAATACTATTTCTGGCGCTCATTCTGCTGGTGCTTGCCGCCACCGTGGCCTACTATACAGCCACGACCAAGCCGCACAGCATGGTCATTACGGGTATCGTCACCACCAACGACGTCATCGTAAGCGCGCAGATTCAGGGCCAACTGGCACAACTGCTTGTTAAAGAGGGCGACACGGTGCAGGCCGGGCAGCTTGTGGCAGTCATTGAACCCGAGGAATTGCGCGCCGACAAAGCCTTCTATGCGCATACGGAGCAAGGCACGGCGGCTCAGGTTCAACAGGCAGAAGCAACGCTTCAATATCAGGAGAAGCAGACCCGGGATCAGATTCAGCAGGCAGAGGCAGCGCTAGCATCGACGCAGGCACAGCAAGCCGAGGCAGAGGCTGACCTTGAACTGGACCGGGTCAACCTGGAACGAGCCGAGGGACTGTTCAAGCAGAGCATCGTTTCAGCTCAATCCCTCGATCAGGCGCGAGCGACCTATGAGGCGCAGAAGGCCCATGTGGAATCTCTCCGTAAGCAAGTGGATGTGCAGCGCGCCGCAGTAGCATTGGCCCATTCCAGCGAAGACCAGATCACGGTGCGGCGAAATGAACTCCTCTCGATGCAGCGGCAGTTGGCGGCGGCGGGGTCGCAGAAGTCGAAAGCCCAAGTCCGTCTCAATTACACGGAAATCCGCGCTCCCATCCCGGGCTTCGTCGCCAGCCTGCCGGCTCGCCAGGGCGAGGTGGTGAACATCGCCCAGCCCATCCTGGAAATCATCAATCCCGACGATCTCTGGGTGCGGGTCGATGTTGAAGAGACTTACATTGACCGCGTACACTTGGGAGAGAAGATGACGGTGCGCTTGCCTTCAGGCGCCGAGCGCGAGGGCACAGTTTTCTATCGCGGCGTGGACGCTGACTATGCGACACAGCGTGACGTGAGCCGGACCAAGCGCGACATTAAGACCTTTGAATTCCGTCTGCGGGTAGATAACAGCGACCGCAGCCTCTGGCCGGGGTTGACGGCCTACGTGAATGTCCCGCTGCCGGAGGCGAAGTGATGAGCAGGATTCAGGAGTCAGGATTCAGGAGTCAGGAGAAGAGTAAGGAGCAGAATTATGAATAGTGAATGGTGAATGGTGAATTGGGGATGCAGAACTTGCTTTGCGCGCCGCGCCCAGGGCCTCTGACCGCTGCACTCCTTCAATTCACAATTCAGAATTGCCCTAGCCCCTGACACCGTTTTTTCAACTGACGACTGACCACTGACGACTGACCACTGTTTAATCGGTCTGGAAAGGAACAAGCTCGTGCCAGCGGTTGAAGTTCTGGAAATCAGGAAATGTTTTGGCACGTTTTGCGCGGTTGACACCCTGAGCTTCAACGTGCAGCGCGAGGAAATCTTTGGTTTGCTCGGTCCCAACGGAGCGGGCAAGTCAACCCTGATCCGCATGCTCACCACGCTGATTCCTCCCACCTCCGGCACCGCGATCATCAATGGTTTTGATGTGGTGCGCTCGCCTGATGAAGTGCGCAGGTCGATCGGAGTA
Organism: Terriglobia bacterium; assembly: GCA_050011515.1. Lineage (GTDB taxonomy): Bacteria > Acidobacteriota > Terriglobia > UBA7540 > UBA7540 > CAVROP01. The sequence continues at coordinate 5,425 of JBEKIZ010000032.1, forward strand.
ATCCCCCAAGCCATGACTTCCGACCTGGACCTTTCCGCGAACGAGAACATGAACATCTTTGCCAAGCTTTACGGAGTTTCGCGGGAGCGACGCCGGCGCGTGGTGAAAGAACTGCTGGATGCCGTGGACTTAGAGCAATGGGCTGATAAACCAGTCAAGAACTTCTCCGGCGGCATGCGGCGTAGGCTGGAAATCGCGCGGGGGCTTGTCCATGAGCCCAACATCTTCTTTCTCGATGAACCGACCACCGGCCTCGACCCCGCTTCGCGTATCGGCGTTTGGGAAATGCTGATGAAACTCAAGAAGGGCCGTGACCTCACGATCCTGCTAACCACGCATTACATGGATGAGGCCGACAAGCTTTGCGACCGCATCGCGATTGTGGATCACGGAAAGCTTGTGGCGCTCGACTCGCCGCTGAAACTCAAGGCATCGATTCCGGGAAACAACATTCTGGAAATCAGCTTCTCAAGAGTTCCCGAGGGATGGCCTGAAACCCTCAAGAACCTTCCGGAAGTGCAGAGTGTGAAGGCGGAAGACCATGTTTACCGCATCGGATCGAACAACGGGCCCAGAACAACCGTGGCTTTGATGGAAGCAACTCGCCTGGCGAATGTGGAAATTACCTCGCTCTCGGTGCAGAGCACGACCCTGGATGACGTCTTCATGCATTACACCGGCAGGCAATTACGCGATACCTTGCACGACGCGCCCGGCCTCGATCTCGGCTTCGTGCGTACCACGGGCTTCACGCGCTAAGGACGGAATCTTATGAACCGTATTCTGGCTATCATCGAACGCGATTTGCGCAAGTTCGCGCGAAGTCCCACCCTGATTGTCGTCTCCATGTTCTTTCCGCTGGTGCAGTTGGTGGTCCTGGGTTACGCCTTCGGCGGGAAGATCAAGGATTTGAAAGTGGGAATTGTCGATCAGGATCGCGGCATCCCCACGGTGAAGTTGCGTGAGATGTTTGGAGCCATTGCCGCCAATGCGCAAACCTTCACCACGGTCGATTACACGGACCTCACGAAGGCCAACACCGACTTGCGGGAGGGGAGAATCAACGCGGTCCTCAACATTCCGCCTGAGTTCTCCCGGCGTTTTCTTGCGCAGGACGCGCCGCAGGTGGCGCTCATTGAAGACAACACGGATAATTTCGCCGTCGGGGCCCTGGAAGGGGTATTCTCCGATTTACTCGGCGCCTACAATCAGCGCGGCCTCAACCCACGCGTGCCCAGCGGAATCACGCTTTCCGTGGTGGAGCTTTACCCTTACGTTCCCTACATCCAATACCTGCTTTCGGGTTCGATTGTTATTGCGATTTATATTTCGGCGATGATCGGCGGCGGGATCATCTATATTGACGATAAGGCGCGCGGGCTTCACGAGGGCTATCTTCTGACGCCGATCAGCAAATCGGAATTGATTCTGGGCTTCAACTTGTCAGGGGCAATCAAGGCCTCGCTGGCGGGGTTGGTCCTGGCGACTCTGGGATCGATCATCGCGGGCATCCCGCATCCCCTGGATCCCGTCCGCATGATGAAGCTCCTTCTGCTTATCGCGATTACGTCCATCGCCCTGATCAGCATGATGTTCCTTTTCATGGTGAGGGTAAGCGATCCCTTGGTGCCTCGCGCGATTTTCGGAGTGCTCAACACCTTGCTCTTCTTCCCCAGCGGCGCTGTCTACCCCATCAATGGTTTCCCCAAGTGGATGAAGGTCATTTCCGGTGTCGATCCGTTCACCTACGCCGTGCACGCATTCAAGGCCCTGTTGCTCAAGAATACCCCGCTGTTCGCGATCGCGGGCGACCTGACATATCTCGCCCTATTCGCCGTTTTTTCCATGCTCTTCGCCACCTGGCTTTTCCCCCGCACGCTTTGACCTCTTACGGTTCTGCTGGGGAAGGTTCGCGAGGTCCATTTCTCGCGCCTGCTCAAACTGCTCTTCCGAATTCCCCCGCATCGAATACAATAGAACGGTAGGTGGTAGGTAGTAGGTGGTATGTGGGGGCGAGGTTTTTCCCCACCTGCCACCAACCACATACCACCCACCTTTGTCCGGCATCTTGGTAGACTGAGCCGAGTAAATCATCAAAGAGGGCAAAGCCCATGACGCTGTTGGATGCACCACCTCCCAAACCTCCCATCCATATCTGGAGGTACATAGTCCTTGGCATCTTGATTCTTCTGATTGCCGAAGGTCTTTACTACTCTTTTCGAAATTATCCCGAGGAGCGCGCGGTGACACGCTTCCTAACAACCCTCGAGCAAGGAAAGTTCCAGGAGGCCTACCGGCTTTGGCAGCCGAGCCCCTCCTACTCCTTCCAGGATTTTCTTCACGGTTGGGGGATACAAGGAGACTACGGAAAGATTCGCGAATTTCAGATTCTGGGCACGAAATCCATGGGGTCGTCCCTTGTAATCGTCACCATAAAGGTAAACAACGTTGATCCGCCCCTCGACATTGTCGTGGACCGCAAGACGAAAGCACTGTCCTATTCAGTCTTCTGAAGAGTGAATAGTAAATTATGAATGCGAATTCTGACTTGAGGAAGCAGGTAGCGCGGACCTCCGCTTTTGAGGTCCGCGGTTCGTCCTTAGCCGGGCAGCGAAAGTGACCTCTCACCCGGCCCGCGTCCCGATGAAGTGCATCGGGATCGCGGTCCTCCCTCTCCCCAAGGGAGAGGGAAAAGCTCCGCCTATAAACTGAGGAAGGGCAGCGGCCGGAGGCGCTAGGCACGGCGCGCAAAGCAAACTCTGCGTCCGCAATTCACCATTTACTACTCACCATTCACTATTCATAATTCTACTTGTCACTCGTCACGGTTCTTCGGCCACCGCCCCGAGCAATTCTTCTTGAGTGATCTGAGCGGTGCCGAATTTCAGCACGACGCGGCCGCCGGCAAGGTTCGCCAGTTCTGCGGCTTCCCTCACAGAGGCTCCGGAAATGAAGGCCAGCGCCAGGGCGGCGAGGACGGTATCACCCGCACCGGTTACATCGTAAACCGGCCGAGGCAGGCTCTTGATTTCCTGCCCTTCCTTATTCGGCTCAAAGAGCACCATTCCCTCGCTGCCTCGGGTAATGAGTAGGCAGGAGCAGTCGAGTTCCGCGCGCAACCGTTGCCCACCGATTTCGAGGTCATGCCGATTGCGTAGGGGTGCGTGGGCCATTAATTCCGCCTCGTGCAGATTTGGGGTGACCACGGTAGCGTGGCGACAAATCTCCGGGTGCTCGGGCTTGGGGTCCACAAACACCGGGATGCGGCGCTGGCGAGCCAGGGCTTTCACCTGGTTGCAGAGTTCGGTAGTTACTGTTCCTTTGCGATAATCAGAAATAATCAGCGCATCCAGCCGTCCCGCCTGAAGCGCGAAACTGCGGGCGAGCTTTTCTGCCGTCTTCCTTGCTATGGCCTCCGGTCTCTCGAAATCCAGGCGGAGGAGTTGATGCTGAATGGCAGCGATGCGGACTTTGTGCGGTGTCATCCGCCGGCGTTCGAAAAGGAGTGTGCCGGTGGGGATGTGGTGACTCTCGAGCAACGCCCGCAGTCGCTTGCCGCTTTGATCATTGCCGACGACCCCGTAGGGTATCGGCCTGCCGCCCAATGAGGCGATATTTGCTGCCACGTTCCCTGCGCCCCCCGGATAGTCTCTTCCCATGCTGGGATCCTGAATGAGGACCACCGGCACCGGCGCTTCCGGAGAGATGCGCGTGACTTCCCCACGCAGCAATTCATCCAGTACGTAGTCGCCTAAGACGGCGACCCTTCGTCCCTGGAATCCTCGAACAATGCGCGAAAGGCGGATTTGCTTTTTGTTCATAGTGCCTCTAATCTCAAGACGGCGTTTGCCTGGTGACGAGTCACAAGCAGAATTATAAATAGTGAATAGTAAATGGTAAATTGCGGACGCGGCGTTTGCTTTGTGCGTCCCGCCCAGGGGCCCTGATTGCTGTATTCAATTTAGAATTCACCATTCACAATTTACTATTCACTATTCCGTACCAGCCCCTGCTGACTGGGCCAGCACGGCCTCCACGGCTGACTTGACCTGCTCAAGACTTACTGAAAGGATACACTCCGGGCGATCAAAGCGGTAGCACTTGTCGCCGGGGCAAGGGTTACATTCATAAGAGTTCTGAACCACCTGCGCCGGAGGATTTGAGGTGTGTCGCGGCCAAGGCCCCCAAATGGTCGAACTCGAGGAACCGAAGATAACTACCAGGGGCCGCGAAAGGGCCGCGGCCATATGCGCGGGTCCGCTGTCATTGCCAACGAATAGACGCGTGTCAGCCAAGGCAGCAGCGAATTGACCCAGGCGCATACCTTCCAGCCGCCTGATAGGAGAACCTGAAGCATTCTGGATAGCGTCGAGGGCTGCACCTTCACCAGGGCCACAAGAAAAAACAGGCTTCAGGCCCATTTCTCGCTCCAGGGCGGCGGCGAGTTGCGCAAACTTCTCCGCCGCCCATTGCTTGGTCGCATAAAGCGCTGTGGGGTGAATCATGACGTATCCATCGCCAGCGGCGAGACCAAGGCTGGCGCGCCTGTGTTTCCACCATGCTTTGTGCTCGGCGCTCGCAAAGATTCGGGCGCGCGGGATTTCCTGGCGGGGCAAGCCGAGGCAAAAGAATGCACAAGCTTGATGTTCGGCAGTGTGGATGGTGGGCTGGTCCAGGATGATGCGGGCGTCGGGGACTAAGATTTGATAGTGACCCGGCGAGCGGAAGTGCTCGAAGCCGACCTTAATGCGGGCTCCGCACATCCTGGTCAGGAACCTGCTGGTGGGGCCGCCGTGGAGGTTAATACAAACCGCAAACCTTTTCCGGCGGAGCCCCAGCGCCGCGCTCAGGTGCGAGGCTGCTTTGATGGAACCTTCGCCAGGGGAGAGAATCTCGTCTACGTCCGGATTGCCTTCCAGAAGTTCCCGAAAGCGCGGCTCGACAAGCACGGAGGCGAATAGGTCGGGCCGCCAAGCTTTAAGCAGATGCAAGGCAGGCGTAAGAAGAACGATGTCACCAATCGAGCGGAGCCGGATGACCAGAATTCGGGAATGGGCAGGAAGGTCGGGGAGGAGGGAAGCAGGCGTCATAACTTTTAAACCCAAGAGGGCGCCTCGCTGGTTTCACTCCGCTTCGATCTTGGCTTCATCGATAAGCATTACCGGGATGTCTTCCTTTATGGGGTAGACGCGCCGGCATTGGCCGCACTTGAGACCTTGACCGTCGGGTGTGAGTTTAACCGGCGACTTACACAACGGGCAGACTAGAATATCCAGCAGCTCTTTCGCGATGGCCATTATCAGCCTCCGAGGGGATGCAATTTATCAGGCTGGCGCGGGAATTTCAAGCTTTCATGCTCCATTGTCGTCCTCCTGAGCAGGTTCGGCCCAAGGAGTCACCTCCGCCCGCAGCACGCCCGTGACGTCTCGCCACGAAGCTGGGTCGATCTTCCATACCGCGAGAATGGCAGAGCCCTGGTAAACCCGCTCAAAACCCAGTTCCGATTGGGAAATGGTCTCAATGGGGACAATCCACCAGCGGGGTCTTGGCTGGGCGTCCAGGGAGATTTTCACGCCTTGCCATTCATCCACGAATGTCAGGTTGGAGGAATCAATTTCGCCGCGGAAATCGAGTGGCCGCCGCACTCCGTTGGCGGTGAAATAACGGTCGGGAGCAGCCGGGGCCAGAAGGTTGATGACCAGTTCCATGCCCAGCGCCGTTTTGGCAGGGCAGGGCTGGTCTGCAGAAAGCGAGGATTTGCATTCGATCCAGCACGTGGCGCCCTGCGCCTTGGTGGTCAAAGTTTTTCGCGCCTCAATTTGCGTCACGCAATCGCCGAGCTGGATAGGCGCTGAGTTCTCAAGCCGGAGGACGCCGGGAAGAGTGCGGCCAGCAGACTGTTTCCAGGGTCCACAGGCCAGGACTTCATTTTCCTCCAGGCGCAGCAAACTGAAATCACGCCACCCTTTCGTGGCGGAGAAAACGTAGGTCCGGAACATGTGTCGTGCGTAGCGATCGTAGCGCAGCAAGGCCTCAAGGTTGGCCTCTTTGCTCAAGACCATATCGTGAATGGAAGCAGGCCCTTCTTTGGGGGGTTCCTTTGATCCTACGTGCTTCCGCACCAGGGCATGATAGGCTTCCGGGCGGCGCATCAGAGAATTCACCAGCTCGACGTGCGCGGGTTTGAAACGCAGGCTGGAGACTGTCCCGCCGTCCGCGGGACGAACTACCATCCCCACGGTGGGATGATCGAGCAGCACCTCTTCATGCCCATCCACGTCAAAGTCTTCCCGCTTGACACGCATGGAAGGATTGCTGGTGATGCCTTCGACCTTGTCTAACAAAACCTCGGCCTGAATCAGGTTGCGAAACAAGGCGCTGCGGAGGTGGGGGGCATAAAGGCCGCCGAAAACTCCATGCCAATAGGCGTCGTTGCACTGCGAAGCAAGCACGTGGCTCTGCGCCTCGGTCAGGAGGCGCGCTTTCTCTTCGTCTGTAGCCCGAGCCCCGCTTAGTTCATGCCAGCGCCGGCTCAGAGCGAACATGAGTTTTTGGATTTGGTTGGACTCGGGATACTTGCTCAGGAAGTTGCGCCAGAATCCACCCTGAAGGAAGCGCCGGAAGCGTTCTCCGGAAGGCATCTTCTCGGTTTCATCCAGGCAGGCCCTCAATTCAGCGGAGGCTGCGGTGGGTAAAGCCCACTCCATCATCTCCGCGTAAGCAGCGGTGGGAAGATAGACCCGTCCTAGCGGAGCATGAGAAGCAATGTAATCCGAAACGGTGGTCGTTTCCAGCCATTCGTCGGCCCCTTCAAGTGCTTCGAGGAATCTCTTAAGCCACCCGTTCCGGTACACATGGTCGTAAGTTCCTGGCCAGACACCAAATTTTTCGCAATCATCTCCCATGGCGAAAAGCTGGCCAGGGTGGTTCCTGCCTTTACGGAGTATCCGCAGAGTTTCTTCCGGTTCCTGGAAGGGGATCGTGTAGCGGAAGGACTTCAAGCTGGGCACCAGGCGGAGTGGCTCCCCCTGGTCTTCTGTGATGTAGATCCCGTGCAAGCCCGCCGGCTCCAGTCCCGCTGCCAGAAAATGCGTGTCATCAAGCACCACGTACTCGACGCCGGCTTTGGCCAGCGGACACGCCAGACCCGGCTCCCAGACCCGCTCCGCAACCCATGCGCCTCGGGGCGCTGCTCCCCAATGCTGTTGAAGGTAATCCGCCAGCTTGCGGACCTGCGAAATCTTATCGGCGTCAGGAATGGACGGCAGTATCGGCTCATAGTAGCCGCCCCCCAGAAGCTCCACCTGTCCGCGCCCGGACAACTCGCGAAGCTGATCGAAAAACTCCGGGTGGCGTTTTTCCAACCATTCGAGCAAAATCCCGGAGTAATGGAGGCTGAGCCGGACGCCCGGATGCTGGAGGAGGATTTGCACGAAGGGCGCGTAAGCCCTCTGGTAAGCTTCTTCAATGACGTGGTCGAAGTTCCCCACGGGCTGGTGGGAATGGATTACCAGAGCGAACGAAACTTTGTTCAAGGTTAGGATTCCTTCCTGTGACGCCCCAATCTTCCCACGTGCCCACTGTGGTTTCCTGACTATTTAGAATAAGATGAAGCTTGGGAGATTGTCAGTAAGAAACGTAGTACAGCAATCAGCTATCAGCTTTCAGCGGGCTGACACCTGAGAGCTGAGAGCTGACCCGCCGCGGCGGGAGGGCTGACGCCATCTTTTGCCGGAGGGGGAACGATGGATGTGAAGTCTTTGCTCGACTCTTGTCAATCAGAACTGCGGCCAATGCTTCAGTGCCTCCGGCAAACAGTAGAGATCGAATCGCCGAGCAGCTCAAAGCCTGGGGTAGACCGGCTTGCACGCTTCATCGCTGAGGAATGCAGGCAGTGCGCAGGAAAGACTCACCTCCTTAAACATCCGGTGGCGGGATCCGCTGTTTCGGCTGAGTTTTGGGCAGGCAAACGCAACCAGAAGCCGATTCTGCTACTCGGCCATTTGGATACGGTATGGGAGATCGGGACTCTAGCGCAGATGCCTTTCAGAGTGCGCGGCGAGCGGGCATTCGGGCCTGGAATTTTCGATATGAAGTCCGGGATCGTCATCGGTCTCTGGGCGATTCGAGCCCTGCAAGCGCTGAAGATTTCGCCAACTGGTCCCATTCACTTCTTTATGAACTCTGACGAGGAAGTGTCCAGTGTAGCTTTTCGCAAGGAGATTCTGGCGGAGGCGCGGCGCGCGCGCGCCGTGCTAGTGTTGGAGCCGGCCGCGGCCGGTGGCGCGCTCAAGACTGCCCGAAAGGGGGTGGGCGAGTTCAAGATTACCGTTCACGGCCGCTCGGCGCACGCGGGGGTGAATCCGGTGGCTGGCGTGAACGCCATCTCGGAATTGACCCGGCAACTGTGGCGCGTTGAAGCGATGGCACGCCCGCGGCAAGGGCTGACGATCAACGTTGGCAGAATCGAAGGCGGCACGCGGTCCAACGTTGTTCCTGAGCGCGCTACGGCGTGGATAGACGTGCGCATCCCGCGGCTGCGAGACCGAGCGGTAATCGAGCATCAGGTTCGCAGACTTAAGCCATGCCATCCGGAAGCGCGACTGGAGATCGAAGGCGGCATCAACCGTCCGCCTATGGAGAGGAAGATGGCCGCCGCGCTCTTCCGAAAGGCGCGCGTGTTGGGGCGGGCAATGGGCATGGATCTAACCGAAGCCTCAACCGGTGGCGGCTCAGACGGCAATTTCACGGCGGCGCTGGGCGTCCCAACGCTCGACGGTCTGGGCGCGGTCGGCGATGGCGCCCACGCGCGCCACGAGCACATTCTCATCCCCGAGCTGCCCCGGCGGGCAGCATTGCTTGCTGCTTTGCTGGCCACGCTGTAGCAGCATGCTTCGTCCGGGGCCGACGATCCGGTCGAGTGTATCGGCCAGCACCACGTCAAACTTTGGAGGTCCAGTCCTGCCAGACGAGACCGGGCACCCGGGCGAACTCCGAGACGTTCGCAGTCACCAGCGTCGCCCTGATCCTGAGTGCTTGGGCAGCGATCAGCAGGTCGTAAGGACCGATTGGCGTTCCCGCTGTCTCCAGCGCGGCGCGCAGACCGCCGGCAGCCACGGCGTCCTCCTCGTCGAAGGGAACGACGTTGATGTTGCCCGAAAGGAAGACGTGCAGCCGCTCGGCGTTTTCACGGCGGCGTCCGCTCCGCGCCACGCCATACCAAAGCTCGTACAGTACGACCGAGGAGACACCGATCGATGCGCCCCTGGACATGATGCGGCGCAGCCGACTGCGCATACCAGCAGGCTGGTTCTTGAGCAGTGCGATGACGGCGTTAGTGTCGAGGAGATAATTCACTCGAATAGGTCTCCCGCCCCTGGCATCCGCGGTTGATGGCGACCGTCTTCCATGAATGGCACCTCGGCGAAGCGGTCCAACTCGGCGAACCAGCCATCGATATCCGCCACCATGGGTTCAAGCAGGATACCGCTTTCGACGCGGCGCACGCGGGCGCGGTCGCCGGGCAAGCGAAACGCCAACGGCAGACGCACGGCTTGGCTGCGGCCGTGCATGAAAATCTTGGCAATGCCGGTATTCGACATGACGGATCCCCTTATTGATATACATCAGGAGTATACACCGCCACGAGCCCTGAGGCAAGGATGGATGCTCGACTGCCTCAGGAGGCCGGAGGATTTCAAATTCGTTTGGCTAGCATTCTCGCAAATTTATCTGAACGCTTCAGTGGGTAACGCCGTCTTTCTATAAGAGGGCCGCGATGATCGATGCCGGGCAGGTGATTTTGAGCGAGTCCGTTTCGACAACCGATGCCAGCGGGGACGAGCTCGAGGCTACAGTTCGGGAACAGGCCCGGCGCGTTTACAAAATCGCGTACTCGGTGTTGCGGAACCATCACGATGCGGAGGACGTCGCGCAAGAAACCTTTCTGCGTTTCCTGCGACACCGCAAACGCTGGGCGGAGATACGCGACCGGCGAGCATGGCTGGCGACCGTGGCGTGGCGGGTGGCGCTGGATCGAAAGAGAATGCCGGCCGAGGTCGCGCTCGAGGAGGCGGCTGAGGTTGTGGGCAAACTGCGGGAAGACGGCGCTCCGGTGGATGAAATCGCCGCCAGCCGTCAGATGATGTCGCTGCTGGAGCGGCTTGTCAACTCACTTCCCCGGGATCTCCGCGAGGCGTTGATTCTCTCGGCGACAGAAGAGCTCACGTCGGCGGAAATCTCACAGGTGCTGGGAATCCCGGAAGGTTCAGTCCGGACCCGATTGCTGCGGGCACGCGAAATCTTGCGCGAGAAACTGGCGGCCCTGTTGGAGCATAAACATGCACGATGACGAACCAGACCCATTCGTGAACGAATTGCTCGAGGCCTCGCTGAAGCAATACCGAGGCGAAGAGCCACGGTCAGGGCTCGAGATGCGAATCCTGGCGGGGGTTCGGACCCAAGAGGGCGCTGCGCGGCTTCGCTGGTTGGGTTGGGCCGTGGCGGTATGCGCAGGAATATTGGCTGTGATCGCTTTGACGCTGCATTTTGCCCGCGCTCCGGTTCGACAACCAACACCCAGCGCCTCGCTGCCGCAGCCGGCCACAACGCAGCCTGCGCTGCCGATGGTTTCTCGACAGCAACTGTTGTTGAGCCCTCGCAGGCCTGCAGATGGGGTCCGCAGGGTGGCGACGCGCCGCTCACGTCCGGAGCAATTTCCCACTCCCTTGCCGCTCACGGAGCAAGAAAAGCTTTTGCTGGCTTACTTCAACAAAACAGCCAAGCCTGATTCAATTCCAGGAACAGGTGAGAATAGCGCTGGCGGCTTAGAAATCCCGAGAATCATTGTTGCCGCCTTGCAAATAGAACCGCTCGATGACTCTCAATCCAAACAGGGAAAGTGAGGAGGAACTTATGAAAAGGGCCATATCAACGAGATTGGCAATCGCGGTAATGGCTTTCTGCCTGCCCCTGATTCCGAACTCAGCATCGGCTCAGCAAGAAAAAGGCAAAGAGGCGGCCACGACAGAGCAGAAACCCCTCGTGGCATACCGTATCGAATTTAACGTGCGAGAGATCGAGGACGGGAAGCGATTGAATTCCCGAAACTACATGATGGTGGTTGAAGATAGTGATTGGGCCAAAATTCGAGTTGGAAACAGGGTGCCGTACCAATCAGCCGAAAAGCAATTTCAGTACCAAAACGTCGGCATGAACATCGACTGCCGGCCTCGTGAACGAGAGGACAGCTTAGCCCTTGCTATCGTTGTGGAATTCTCCAGTCTTGCACCACAGACAGAGACGGCCCCGCTCTTCAACCCCGTGTTTCGGACGGAGAGGACCGAAGTTGAGTCCATCGTGAGACCCGGCAAGCCCACACTTGTCGCCAGCATGGACGACGTCGTAACCAATCGGCGTTATGAAATTGAAGTGACCGCGACGAAGGTGAAGTAGCGGCAGGTCCCCCACCCCGACCGCGGAGTTCGCAGCACGGGCGTTGAGACGCAGGGGCTACACCTCCTGGGGCACCACGTAGGGATCACGGTAGCCGCGGTCGCCATCACGCAAAAGCTGATTGGCCTCGTCGTCGCCGATCACCGCCTCCTTTTCAGGATCAAAGTTCAGCGTACGGCCCAGGCGGTAGGAGGCGTTTGCCAGGTGCAAAAGCGCGCAGGAGATATAGCCTTCTTCAACCGGCGCGTTCAGGTCTTCCTTTTTGCGGCTGCGGACGCAGTCGATGAAGTTCCGCCAGTTGTTGCCTTCGGCCCGAGCGTGAGGTCCGGGTTCCTGCTCCTCGCCAAGCCAGCATTTGTAGGAATCGTACCCGTTCATCGCGAGGTAGCCCTTGGAGCCGTAGAAAATGTTGCCGATGGTGTTCAGTGGTCCCTTGCTCTTGCGTGTCTCGGCAGCGTTGCCCAAGGCGGCAGGCACCTCACCTCCGCCAAATCCCGGCGCGCCGATTTCTGCCTCATGATTCGAGATCCAGTGGCGGACTTCAAACTCCAGCAAGCGGCGCTTGCCGTCCGGCATATCGAACTGGCAGGCGACGCTGAGCGTGTTGGGTGTCTGCTGGTCATCCTCGAACATGAAATGCCCGCCGAGGGCCGAGACTTTGTTGGGGAACTTAACGCCCAGCCCCCAGCGCGCCACGTCGATCTCGTGTATGCCCTGGTTGCCGATGTCCCCGTTCCCCGTGTCCCAGATCCAATGCCAGTTGTAATGGAAGCGGTTTTTGGTGAAGGGCTTCAGGGGCGCCGGGCCAGTCCAAAGGTCGTAGTGAACGCCCAACGGCACGGGCTCTTCTTGGGCGTGCCCGATGGTGTTCCGCCACTTGTAGCAAAGCCCGCGGGAGAGATAGACCTCCCCGATCAAGCCATCGCGCATCTTCTGCATCCCCTCCATGATAGCCTTGCCGGAGCGGCTGTTCGTTCCGTGCTGCACGATGCGGTCATACTTCTGTGCCGCGCGCAGCAGTTGGCGACCTTCCCACCAGTTATGGGAGAGAGGCTTTTCAACATAAACGTCCTTGCCCGCTTGGCATGCCCAGATGGCCTGCAGCGAATGCCAGTGGTTGGGCGTGGCGATGGAAATGGCGTCAATGGATTTGTCCTCCAGCAGCTTGCGCAGGTCGATGAATCGTGCCGGCCTTTTGATCCCCATCTTCTCGGCCTCCGCCAGTCGTCGGTCGAGGACGTTCTCATCCACGTCGCAGAAGGCGGCGAGTTCCACGTCCTTCATTTCGCCGTACTCACGCACATGCGACCAACCCTGCCCGTTCAGGCCAACCACGGCCACGCGCACGCGCTCGTTGGCGCCCAACACCCGCTCCGGATGGGCCAGGAAAGTGATGCCGCCAAGCGCGGCCAGTCCTGCTCCTTTCCGGGCGCTGGTCTTTAAGAATTCACGACGATTAATCTCATCAGGCATGGTGACTCCTCCAAAGCGTTTCTAAAGCGAGCGTCCATTATAACGCTCTCTGCATAAGTCTAGGATTCGGGATTCAGGATTCAGGGAGAACAATGTGCAAGGGCAGAAGATCAAGGTGAAGCCGTCCAGCGCCCACCTCGAGCAGCCGGAAGCCAAGAAAGTTTACGAGAAGGTGGGTATCCCGATCGGAACGCTCGCCGAGCGCGTCCGTCACGTTGTCCAGAGCGCCTTTGATGGTCACCGCATCGTGATCTTCTCCGCGGCGCCAAGAAGGATGACGACGAAGCGGTGTTCGATGAGGCTCGCGCCATCCGCGACGGCGGCGGCTTCGGCTCCATTATCGGCCGCAACTCCTTCCAGCGTCCGATGGAACAAGCCCTGAAACTCCTCCAGATGATCATGAAGATTTACGCTGGGGAAGTGGCTTAGCGCGGCTTGTGGCATCTTCAAGGGGGGCCCGAGACTACTTCAGCAGAATCTTCTCACCCCCGTGCGGCGAGTACTTCGTCAATGTGGCGTCCAGGGCGCTGGCCGCTGCTGGAGCGGGTACAGTATCCCTGAAGAGAATATCCTTCGGATCCACCTTGCGACCGTACAGGCGCTCGTTGGCGTCGTTGTCCTGCTTCACGATCTGCCCCTCGAGTGAGAGTCCCGCGAAGAGCCCGCGTGCGCGCGAGTAGGTCAGGATCTCCGCCTGCAATTGCACGTCGGTGGCGCCTTCCGCCGTTCGGCCTACCGGGCCTCCTGCCACGGAAGCGTCCGCGCCCAGCTTCGCTCTGCTTTGCAGCAGCTTTTGCGCCCCTTTGGCGTTCATTACCACGAGAACGAAGTCAGTAGCTTGCCCCCCCAGTTGAAATCCAAAATTCGCGCCCCCTACGGTAAACATTGAAGGCGCGGCCCAGGCGCCGGTCCCTCCTGGGCGACAAACCAGCACTCCTCGGCCAAAGCTGCCACCCACTCCGAACGCCAGCTTCTTTTCGGAAGGAATCACGCCCACGCAAACCGCTTTATTGAGCAGGTCCCTGGGAATTCCTTTTTCCGGCGTTCCCATGATTTCGCTGATCACCTCGGCGGCCTTCTCCAGGCGCTCGGCTTCCCGGCCTCCCTCAGCAGCCAGCGCAGCCCCACTCAGACTTACACACAGAAACGCAGCAACTAGGTTTCGCAAATTCAGCCTACTTCGGGGGGCAAGCAGAAAGCATAACGACAACCCCGCATGCCCAGCTTTTTGAAGGTTGTCGTAAAACAGTTTACTCTGCCCCACTCGGTAATCAGTTAGACAATCCTCATGGTTCAGCGGTTTCTTTGGGTTTGCGTCGCGAAGTCGCCTTGCGCTGAGGCCTTCTTGGGGAGTGCTTCGCAGGACGGAGCTTTCGCATCCTCTTCTCTGGAGCCGCTTCCACCGGAGCGGGCGGTTCGCTCGGGGGTGGCGCGGCCTCGAGCGCCTCCATCACGGTGGTTTCTTCTGGACTCTCCACCGCCTCCCAGAGGACGTCGGTTTCCGGGGGTGCGGTTTCAATATCGGCTACAACAGCGAGTTCGGGAACCGCTTCGGCTGCCACGGGTGTGGGTACGGCTTCCGTCGAGGTGGGGAAGATTCTCCAGATTCCTTTGCGATCTCGGTGCAGACGCAACCAACCTTCGCGTTGCGCTTGGTGGAGAAGGTCGAGCAACCCGCGAAAACCAGCCCGCCGCTCATCAAAACGCCCATCTGCACTGCGCATGGCTTGGCGAACCTGGCGCAGGTAAATGGGACGGGAAGGCGCCTTCTCGACGAGTGATGAAAGGGCTTTCTTCAGCAGAGCAAGCGTCTCCTCCGCGTTCAGGCCCGATTCAGGAGCGCCTTCCGGAGATGGCGATGGGGCCAATTCGGCCGGCGCGGTCGACTCGGGGATCGTCTCGCGGGCGGGTTCCACAGTCTCCGGCGTGGGTTCTTTCGAGCCTTCCGCTTCCACAATCTCGACCAGGTAGCCCCGGTCCGTCTTGCGCGCCTGAACCAGGTTATCTTTCTCGAGCTTCCGAATGAATTCTAAGAACGATCCCGCGCCATAGTCCCGCTCCGTGAAAGTGGGATCCAACTGGAGCAGCGTGCTCTTGAGCAGGCCAAGTTGGGGGGCCACTTCCCGCTCCGCGAGGATCTTAAGTGCGCGCTGGATGTTCGGAAGGGCGCTGGGGAGCGGTTTAATTTCGCTCGAGCCCCGGCCCGAGCTCCGTGCCGCCCGTGCCGCGCGTGGACCGTCTCCGCCCGTCGCGGCTTGCAGCAAGTTCTCGTAGGCAATGAATTCGTGACAGTTGCGCTGCAAGATTCCGCTGGTAAATTGGCGGCCCCCCACCACGAAAACCCGCTTGTCGTACTGCTTGAGCTTCTCCACCAGCGCGATGAAGTCGCTGTCGCCCCCCACAATCGCGAAAGCGTTGATGTGGTCGCGGGTGAAGGCCATCTCGAGCGCGTCGAGAGCCAAGGTGATGTCCGCCCCATTCTTGTCACCGCGGGGCGTAACGTTCCGTTGCACCATTTGCACCGCATGCTGCGTCATATCGCGACCGTAATCACCAGCGCGGGACCAGTCACCGTAGGCAGTCTTGCTGACCACTTCGCCGCGTTCTTTGAGCGCCTCAAGGACGACGGAGACGTCGAAATCCTTTCCGAGTGTATCCTTCACTCCGATCTGAATATTGTCAAAGTCGATAAAGATAGCTAGCTTGAGTCTTTCTTCGGCCATGTTTCCTTCTTTCACCGGGCCTGGCGGCTGCGGGTGTTAAGCATTCAGCGGTTTGACGAAATCAACCGCTCCCTTCTTATATAATACTCCAGAACGTCGTCCGGTGGGAGTCCAGTAGGCCCTGCCGTTTCCGGGGGCTGACACTGAAAAACGCCCCGCGATGAATTCGTCGGGGAGAACCTCGCAGGACCTGGTTGGGTCCTGCATCGCGTAGGGTTGTTGAGCTTGGCGTTCATCTCTGCCGGCAGGATGGTTAGATTCGTTCTATGGTTAATCAACGTCAAGCAGGAGCAGCGTAACCTTGCGCTGCAGCTTGGCGGACAAAGGAGTTTCCTATGTCGGAACCAATCCGGATTGGGATCGTGGGAGCGCGTTTTGCTGCCCGTTTCCACTGGGAAGGATACCAGCGCGTTTATGGGACGCCGGTTCAAGTGGTGGGGGTAACTTCACAATCCGCAGAATCGCGGCAGGCGTTTGCGCGCCAGCACGGGATCAAGGCCTTTGCTTCATTCGAGGAACTTTGTGAGGCTGTTGAAGTTGTTGATCTCTGCACCCCAGGTTCGACCCATGAACCGCTTGCTGTCCAGGCCCTCCGCCGGGGCAAACACGTAGTGATCGAAAAACCGTTTACGGGATATTACGGTCCGGGCACGCCTGATTTCCGGGGAGACGCCTTCAGTAAGGAGGTCATGTTGCGGGACGCGATGGCCAGTTGCGACCGCATCCTGGCTGCTGCCCGTGATGCTGGAAGACGCATCTGCTATGCGGAGAATTGGGTGTATGCTCCCGCCGTCCAAAAGGAGCGTGAGATCCTGGTGAAGAGCGGTGGCCAGATTCTGTGGGTCATCGGCGATGAATCACACAGCGGCTCACATTCCCCCTATTACGGTATCTGGAAGTTTTCCGGGGGCGGGGCGCTGGTGGGCAAGGGATGCCATCCTCTAACGGCAGTCCTTCACCTGAAGCGCGCCGAGGGCGAAGCGCGCGACCGCAAGCCCATACGTGCTGCGACAGTTTCCGCTCGCACGCACGAAATAACACGCCTCAAGACCTTTCGCGACGCAGGGTTCCTCCGCACGAATTACCAGGACATCGAAGACTATGGCCAGATACACGTTACCTTTGAGGACGGCACAGTGGCCGATATCTTCTCTTCGGAGCTCGTGCTGGGCGGGGTTCACAACTGGCTGGAGGTATTTGCCAACAATCACCGTACACGCTGCAATCTGAGTCCGGTAAATGCCCTTGAAACCTACAGTCCCAAGGAGGAGCTTCTCAGGGATGTCTACGTGGTGGAGAAGACGGGCACCAAGCAGGGGTGGAGCCACCCCGCCCCGGATGAGGATTGGCAGCATGGGTACCCCCACGAGTTTCAGGATTTTGTCCAATGCCTTGCCCACAACCGAGAACCCCTCTCTAGTGGAGACTTGGCGCGCGACACCATCGCTGTACTTTACAGTGCCTACGTGTCCGCGGAGCGGCGTGGAATGGAAGTCGAGGTCCCCCCGGAGAAGACGCCCTGAGTAATTGCCATACGAGGCATGCATCGTAGTTTCCGTGGTTCTGGAAAGTAGGGCTTTCCATCACCTTGAGACTCTGTTCGTACCGTTTTTGGGGGTCAGAGCTTGCGGGGCTTCAATACTGCCCGACTGCGGTCCTGCTTGACAATTTTTGTCCAGAGCGCGTGCGCGGCACGTCTGCCTCTCGTGGGATTTGTTGCTAAAAGGACGATAAGTTCTGTGTTTTCAGGCAGAGGAGTCTGTGTGAAGCGGGGCGGTCCCGGCATGAAACGTGCTATAGTGTGTGGCAACGTGTGAAGTGCTTTGAGGCGCCAGTGTTTTCCTCTGGTGTGCCGGGGGGAAGGAATGAGTTCCATGGCTCGCCATGAAGAAGGATTCTC
Source organism: Terriglobia bacterium (assembly GCA_050011515.1). Taxonomy (GTDB): domain Bacteria; phylum Acidobacteriota; class Terriglobia; order UBA7540; family UBA7540; genus CAVROP01. Next base: position 22,975 of record JBEKIZ010000032.1, read on the forward strand.
TCTTATAGAGCTCCTTATCGTTGTAGCCATCATCTTGATTATTGCTGCCATAGCTATACCGAGCCTGATCAGGAGCCGCATAGCTGCTAACCAAGCATCGGCCATCGAGAGCCTACGCGTGCTAGGAACCTCGGAGGTCACTTACGCCGCGATTTACGGGAATGGGTATTCCTCCACCCTCGCCCAACTGGGCTCACCTCCAGCCGGGGCCATTCCCAGCGCCTCCGCCGCCGGCCTGGTTGACGAGCTTTTGGTAAGTGGATCCAAGAGTGGCTATACTTTCACCTACAGTCCTACCTTGCTTGATGCCACCGGTCGGTATAACGGGTACACGATTTTGGCCAACCCCACACAAGTCGGCATATCAGGCGTCGACTTCTACTACGAAGACGAAACGCATATCATCCGCATGAATACAACCGCTCCGGCGGGATCCACGGACTCGTATGTCGCGGATTAGTCTGCCCAATCAAGATTTCCACTTCGATCAGACGAACTCAGACTTGGATATTCGCGCTTTCTGGTACTATTAACGGTGTTGCGGCTTGGCCGGACACGAGGGAGCGTCGAATGTTTTCCCGCCATAATCGCATGATCGGTGCCTTTTATTTGTGCGCCGACACGCTGCTGGCCTTAATCAGTTTTTGGGTGGCGCGGGAGGTTCGCTCCTATCTCATCATTCCCCGGCCGCTTTATTCGCTTTCTAACTATCCCTGGATAGTTCCTCTGTCGGTGGGGATTTGGATCGTCGTGGGCCTGCTGGCAGGGATTTACCGCGAGATCAAGGAAGAAGATTTGCGTCGCGCTTTCGCGGACCCTCTCAAGGTTGGGCTCGTGGCGACGGTGCTGCTTTTTGCCGTTACCTTCGCGATTAAATTTCAGTATCTCAGTCGCTTGCTGCTGGTGCTGTACGCGGCCACGGACCTGGTGGCCATGACGCTTTTCCGGCTCGTGGCACGGCGCTTCGCCGGACCTTTGCGGCGAAGTCTGGCGGGGCTGCGCAGTTTTCTGCTCGTGGGGGAGGGGCCGGAGGTGATTGAAATTGCGCGCACCATCGAAGCCCATGAAACTCGCGGCATGCGGCTCTTGGGATTTGTTCGAACCGGCTCTGCTCCCCCCTTCTTGCTTGACCAGTCCCTGTTGCGGGGTTCTTACCCCGTCTTCGACTTGCCGCAGCTTCAGGAACTCCTCCGCAAGCAGGTAATTGACGAAGTGATTTTTGCCATATCCAAAGACGATTTGGAAAGGTTGGGGGAGTCATTTCTGGCCTGTGAAGTGGAAGGCGTGAAGACGCGGGTGCTTCTCACCTTTTTCCCTCATGTGATCTCCAAGGTTTATTTGGAACGCCTGGGCGAGAAACCGCTGCTCACCTTCGCCACCACGCCCGAAAACGAATACCTGCTCCTATTGAAACGCGCCCTGGATTTTGTGATGGCGGTTACCCTGCTCGTGGTCCTGTCTCCTCTGATAGCCCTGTTGGCCTTGCTCATCCGGTTGACCTCTCAGGGTCCGGTCCTTTACCGGCAGACGCGCTGCGGGCTGGGCGGCAGAACGTTCACCCTTTATAAATTCCGTTCCATGCGTCCGGATGCCGACCTGCGCCGCGAGGAACTGGAAGCTCTGAATGAAGTGGATGGGCCGGTTTTCAAAATCACCCATGACCCCCGTTGCACGCCCATGGGGCGGTTCATGCGCAAATTCAGCCTCGATGAACTCCCGCAGTTGCTCAACATCGTCAAGGGCGATATGTCTTTTGTAGGTCCGCGGCCGCCCTTGCCGGAGGAAGTGGAGAAGTACGAGCGCTGGCAACGCCGCCGCCTGCGCATGCCTCCCGGCCTGACCTGCCTGTGGGCGCTCGAAGGCCGCAGCCGCCTCAGTTTCCGCCGTTGGATGGAGCTCGACCTCGATTACATCGACCACTGGTCGCTGGCACTCGACTGGAAAATCCTGCTCAAAACCGTTCCCATAATCCTGCTGGGCCGAGGCGCCAGCTAGCTGGATGAAATCAGAAGCCAGAAGTCAGAAGGCAGAAGTCAGAAGAAAAGCTCCCGTCCTCAGCAAGCGTAGCGCAGGTCCCGTATTCTGGACCTGCGGCTCTTCGCAAGCGAAGCGCAATCAGCGTTAAGCAGTGAAGCCACCCCGGTGAGTGTTGAAAGCTGACGGCTGATAGCTGAGAGCTAACATGTCTGGACCAGAAAAACGATACCCCTGGGCACGCTTCGGCAGGCCCGCAGAATACGGCTCTTATGGCGTTACCAAGCGCCTGGAAAAAATCGACCAAGCCTTTTCCCTGGCCGGGATGCGACTACTGGACCTGGGTTGCGGAAACGGAAGTTATACGCTGGAGCTTTCGCGCCGAGCCGCCTGGACCTGCGGCTTAGACGTGCAGTTCAATCTTTTGAAATCAGTTCCCGCCAGCATTCCTCGCGTCCAGGGAGCCGGCGAGAGTCTTCCCTTCAAGAACCAGAGCTTTGATTGCATAACCATGATTGAAGTCCTCGAACACACCTATTCCGACACTCGCGTCTTGGACGAATGCCGTCGCGTGCTGAGGAGCGGGGGGAAATTGGTGCTGTTTGTCCCCAACAAGCTTTATCCCTTCGAAACTCATCCAAGCCACCTCGCCGGGCTAACCCTCGGCACGAACGTTCCTTTCGTCTCATGGTTACCTGGCGCCTTTCACGCCCGAATTTCCTCCGCGAAGATTTATAGCCGTCGAAGGATCATAGGCATGGCTCGCGCGGCTGGCTTCGAAGTGTGTAAGGTCGGATACATCTTTCCCCCGCTGGATTCTTTCCCCTTGCCTCTCAAGGAGACCTATCGGCGATTGGCCCGGCGACTCGAAGACACGCCCTTGCGCAATTTCGGGGTCTCAATCTTTTTAGTTCTAACCAAACGGATTTGATTTCATCCTCACGCCCACCCATGGTTCCTGGCTGAACCTGATCGAATCGTTCTTTGGCAAGATGGCCAAGACCCTGCTGCGCGGGATACGCGTGAAGTCCAAAGAAGAACGTCCCTCTCCTCTGCCCGCATTGATGCGAAGCGTCGACCCCGCCTTGATCGATTCCATTACACGCGAGATGGTGACTGGGAAACAGGGGAATATGATCGCAGGCCCCGGCGCGGCGGGATCGAGCAGGAAGATCCAGGGGGTGAGCAGAAAGCGGAAAGCACGAAGAAGAGAACAGAAAGTAGGGACCAGATGGTCTTCATTCTGACTCCTGACTCCTACTCTTTCCCTACCCGCTTCAGCTTATTCTTTCAACGTGCGGACGACCCGTTCGACGAGGTATCGGTCCGCCACTTGGTATTGGTCCTCCGGCGGGTAGAGAGCGCCTCCAAAAGTCACAAAGGGCCGGCCCCGAACGGAGGTATCAGATTGAGTCTTGAAGGCAGTGAGATGGACCTGTTTGCAGCCCGTCGACTCCACGACTTGGCGGAGGCTGAGTGGCTTTATGCCGCCGCCAGGGAGTATCTCGATGCGGCCGCCGGCATATTCAATCAGCCGCTTGATAAGGTGTGCGCCCTCCGGAACGGTATCTTCCTGGCCGCTTGTCAGGACCCGAGTAAACCCCAAGGAGACTAGTTGGTCCAGAGACCGGAAAGGGTCGGGGGTGACGTCGAAAGCGCGATGGAAGACAGCCTGCCGATCACCGATGAGTTTCCGCATGCGTGTACACCGTTCCTCGTCGATGCCGCCGTCGGCATTCAGTATCCCGAACACCATCCCCTCGGCGCCCTGCTCGGCAGCAAGCACGGTATCGCGTTCCATGACTGTCATTTCCGACTTCGTGTAGCAGAATCCTCCTCCGCGCGGTCGAATCATAACCATGATGGGGATCTTTAGCCGGGCTTTCGCTTCGATAATCGTACCGAGCGAGGGCGTCAATCCTCCCAGGAACAGCGCAGAGCAGAGTTCGACGCGGTCTGCCCCGCCCCGTTCCGCTTCAAGCGCATCCTCGAGCGAGCCGCAGCAAATCTCTACTAGAATCCTCTGCATTGCCATTAGACTCCTCCTTTCGTTGCCGTCTTTATGCCTCAGCCGTTCAGGTTTGGCAGAGCTCAGCCTGCAAAGACTGGAATGGCAAGGCCGGGCAATAGCCATTCCCTTTCGAGCGTCGAACCTGGCGTTGTGCCACACTTAATTGTTCACAAGGGCGACACAACACTAGCTCATATCTTGGGTGGCGTTCTTAGGGCCTCAACCTCTTCCTTAGTATTGACCATAATATTGACAAAGAGCCGCCGTGGTTCCAGCGAATCCAAGAGAAGACGCATTTCCTGCGGGTTGAATGAACCCCGGATCAACAATGGCCGCTTGCCGCCTGGGTGAAGAGTCAGGTAACTCTCGCGATCTCGAGGTGATTTTGCGCCACAAAAGCCAGGGCCTCCGCGAAGTGGAAAACCCCATCGTGGCATCCCAAGGCCCGCGTGCAGGAGGCGCCCACAGCACTTGCAAAGCGCAGCGAGTCTTCGAGCGACCAACCCTCGAGCATCCCAACCAGGAAGCCAGCGTCAAAAGCGTCTCCACTTCCCGATTCGTCAATGGAGTCAACCTGGAAAGCACCCGCGCGCAGCTTCTCGCTCCCCCGCCTGGCCAGCGCTCCTGCACTACCCTGAGTAATCACGATGGTTCCGTCAGGATTGAAGCGGGCCAAGATTTCTGCCTGCTCGAGCGGGTCACTACGACCCGTCAAGGCGCGGGCCTCGTCTTTATTGGGCAAAAACAGATCTGTATAAAGAAGAGCCTGCCGGATATTTTCTAAGGGGGATGGGGACCCCGCAGGAATCACGACATCCAGAGCTGTAATCAACCTGCGCAGCTTGGCCTTCCGGAAAAGTTCCACGAGATGTTCGGGTCGAAAAGCCGGCATGGCGAGGTACCCTCCCACGTAGAGTGCACGTGCGCCATTAAGGGCCCGTGCATCAATGTCGGTGATCGAAAAATCGGCGTTGGCGCCAAAACAGTGGAAGTACCGGCGGTCCTGGCCCCGCACGTTAACAATGAAAGTACAAGATGTGGGATGAGTCTGGCTGCGTCGAATGAAAGAAGTGGCGATGCCCAATCGTTTCAAATCTCGCAGAACAAACTCCCCGAAAAGATCATTGCCGACTTTGCCGAGTACACTCGTGCTGCGGCCCAGACGCCCCAAATCAGCCGCGGTGTTGGCAGCACATCCTCCCACACTAAGCAGATAGCGGTCGAGGAGTGCCAGTTCGCCAGCGGCTGGAAGGGAAGCGATGGGGTTCCCGAAGATGTCGGCAACTAAGATTCCCAGACAAACCACATCCGCCATTTTGCAATGACCTCCTCTTTTCCCGATCTGGCTTTGAACGGCACCAATGCCCGCGCTCGATTCAAGTCATCGTCTAATCGTCCTGCGCCGGAAAGCCCAACTGGAAGGCCAGCGCGCTTTGCTCCGGACAGCTCTCGAGAACGGGTCGGACGCAAGCAACTTGGTCGAGGACCAAGCGATATTCGGGGTGGTCCGGCCTCAGGCCCGTGTACAGAATGACCAATCCCCATCCTCCTGAGAGCTTGGGCGCAAAGGTCGCCCTGGCCGGTGATTATGACCTCTGGTGCATCCTGTGAACCAAGATTCAATCGCTGACGTTGTGGAAAAAGAGCAAGAAACGGCTTCTCGCACACACTCCCCCCAGCGAGGACTGCCTCGACGGAACTTGGGGCGGAGTTATGCCCTGATTTCGCGCACCTCCACCCCCTGCTCCAAAAGAACGTGATTGCTGGGGGAGTTTTGCAATCTCCGGCAGCGCTAGGCCTCGCTCGGACGTACGTTCGTAGCCCGGGGTCCTTTGTCCCCTCTCTCCACTTCGAGTTCGACGCTTTCCCCCTCCTTCAAAACGTCGAAGTTAAGACCCTGAAGGCTGCTGCGGTGGAAGAAAACCTCCTGGCCCTCAGCAGTGCGGATAAACCCAAACCCACGGTCACGGATAATTCGCTTGATAGTCCCTTGCATGGGCACCTCGGACAGCGTATGGGGATCTTCGCGCCGGGTCGAAAAAGAACAAGCCAGCCTGCGCGTGAAGTCACCTCACGTACGCATTGGCGCAACTGTACCAACACCCAAGCGCCTTGTCAAAGGCCAACCTGCGGTGTCCCACTTCCCTGCCAGCGATCTCGCCAGCGCGGGTAGGTAGCCAGCCTTCTGCGCTCAGCACTGTTCCTCAGACCGCTTCGCGCTCGAACGCTTGGAGGGCCGATTCCACGCTGTTGTGAATCTCGAAGACGGTAACGAGACGTGTGATTTGCAGCAATTGATGCACGCCTTGGGGCAAGCGCACGAGCTTCAGATCCCCTCCCTGTTTGCGCACGGAGGCGAAACTCGCTACCAAGATAGAAAGGCCCACACTGTCAACATAGGTGATCTCCCCGAGGTCGAGGATCAGACGCTTGCAGCCGGCATCGATCAGTTGTCTGATCTTATGGCGGAAAGTCTCGGTCTCGCGCCCCAGAGTGATACGTCCGCGCAAGCCGAGCAGGATTATTCCGCCCACCAGCTTTTCGACAATATAGAGAGGCATGAAAAACCGCCTTCGATGTAAGGTCCAAATTGCCCCAGCCCTTGGCTAGGGCTCGGGCGTGGGGGCAATCACCCAACGGTTACGATGCAGGAAATCACTCACCATGCCGATATCCGGTGCGTCGCACAACACCAGGCGGCAAAAAACCTCTGCCGTCCCCACCTTGGGCTCGACCTTCGCAGCCTGGCGGAAAGCGGCCAGGGTATCCCTCTTGCGCTTGAGCTGCCACAGGGAGATAGCCTGAAGCGCCAACATGGAGGCGGAGTCCGGGTCGGGCCCCAGCGCCATGGCGGCTTCTGCAAGCGCCCCCTCGAGGTCATGCTGCTTCCGGAGGATAAGCGCCATCAGGCGGTGCCCCTCGGCCGCCTGAGGCTGCTCTGCAATCAGCGCACCCGCCTTTGCACTGGCTTGCTTCAAATCCCCTCGACGGACCAGTCCCATAACCAACTGCTCTTGTGCGGGCAGAAAATCCGGGTGCAGGCGCGTGACTTTCCCCAGCAGGTCCGTCGCGGCCCCGGCTTCCCCGGCCTCATTCAGCAATACCGCAAGCTGATACTGGCTCTGCCAATCTTGCGGATCCAGCGCCACGACTTTTTCCAGCATGTTTCGCGCTCCAGCGGACCGACCCTGTTGAATGAAAATCTGCGCCATGCCCGCATACGCCGGGGCGAGGTTAGGAGAAACCTGGATGGCTTGCTGAAAATTCTCTGCCGCCTGCGCATATCGCCGCTCGAAGAATCGGATTTGGCCGAGCGCGAGATACGCTTCGCCTTCCTTTGGGTCGAGCTTCAATGCCTTTTCGTATTCTGCCGCGGCCTTGTCTTCTTCTGCTCCGGCGAAGTAGGCCCGGCCGAGGGCCACGTGCGCTCGGGGATTATCCGGCGCCAGTCGGACAGCCTCTTGCGCCTCACTAAGAGCGTCCTCTTTCCGCCCCATCTCCAAGTCGATCTGGGCCAGGATTTGCCGAACCGCGGCATCTTGAGGCCTAAGCGCAGCCAGCTTTCTAAACTCCCCGGCGGCCAACGCGCCATAGTCCTGGAGCGGCGCCCCCCTGGCGCGCTCGGAAGCTGAAGACTGGTTGCTCAAGGCCCAGGCGGTCATGGCCAGCGCATAATGCGCATCCGCGTCCGAAGGGTCGAGTTGCGTGGCCGCTTGCAGTTCGCGCAATGCAGCCTCATCCTGGCCGCGAGCCCGCAGAGCCAAGCCCAGGCCGCGGTGCGCCATCTCGAGTTCCGGTTGCAGGTCGATGGCCTTACGGAACGCGGCTTCTGCGCCTGCCGCGTCATTTCGTGAAAGCAGGTCGAAACCCTTGTTTACCGCCTCGGCGACTTCCGGCAAGGGCTGAGTGGCGGCCGGTAAGGCGGTCTGGCGCCACATCGCGGACGCCCGGGCAGGCTGCAAGCCACTTAGGGAAGAAAGCCAACCAGCCAGGACCAAAATAACTCCCGCGCCGCAACGCATAGGGCCTTTCAATCCGGCAGACTCCGGGCTTTGGGAAGCGTCAGGGAGCCAATCGAATCTGCTCGGGATCATGGATAATGATTTCGGGTCTTCCCTGATACACGGTAATGGGCCCGCGGATTTCAATTTGCCTCCCTGCCAGGGATGCGAGATCTCCAAACTTGTTCTTGTCGGAGGAAAAAATCACGCTGGTGAATGGACAGTCACGATAGTCCTCGCAAAAATCGAGGAAAGTATTGCCTCCCCGCGACGCGAAAATCCTCACCACGCGTCCGGAAACGCAGCCCGTCTCGCCCGCGTGCGGACCCGCGTCGTGGAAGTCCACGCATCCTGCCATCTCTCCTGGGGAAGAAGAACGCGAAGGAGAGGAAGATGTGGTTGAGGGAGAGCGGCCGGCGCGACGACCCACGAAAACTCCCAGGCAGAAAACTACCAGAACAATCACAGCCACGAGTATCTGCTTTCGCCTCATCTCGAGACCTTGGAAAACAATTTCACATGGGCAGGCCCGTCTGGGAGCACGGGCTTCCCCGCTCGAACCCAGGCAGTATACCAGAGACTGCTGACGAACGAAGCCCCGGCTTCCAGCCGCTTCTCTGCCAGCGGCCCTGCAAGTTTGTAGAACGTCGCGGAGTACTGGGGATCGAGGTAGTTCCGGCCTGAAACCGCGATGCGATCGGATGCCAAAACTACATTCCTGCAAGAAAAGCTTGCCGTCATCTCTCGGAAGATGCGCGCCCGCAGGTCCGGCTCGAAAATCGCAGGCCGGGGCCTGAGTCGCCACCCATCCGCGAGCGCATTCACCAAGTCGGTCTCGAAGCGCGCGTGAACGCCTTTTTGGCCGGTCAACTGGCCGTCGTAGTTCTTGACCGTGTGGAGAGGCTGAGTGAGATCGGCGGCGTAATGCGCGGCGAAAACCGCGTCGCGGTCCGCTTCCTCCCAACGCCGGCGCTGAAGGGAATCGGCCAGTCGCACCGTGAAGCGCTCAATCTGCCAAATCGAGTCTCCATGCAGTAGCTGCCGGGGCGTGGGCCCTGCCCTTTCCACTACGAATTGCCGCCGGAGGTTGAGAAACGGGAAAGAGTCATCGGCGTCAAGGTCGGTGTAATGATGCGGGCGCTCCGAGGCATCATCGGACGCCAGGAGATCAGGATCAATGGCGTGCTCTACCAGGTATTCTTTGCGCGCCAGGAAATAGGAGCGAAGCGGCTCGGGCAGATTCTCAACGGCGGCAGCATTGATCAACTTGTGGCCGCGCTCGCCCCAGGCCAATCCGGGCACGGGCAAGTTGGCAAGAGCCAGGAGCAGCATCACCGGGACTTGCAGCCACCGGCTACCCCTCAGCCAGCCTTCTCCGCCGAGCTTTGCCCTATGATGCCTTCTCCTTCGCTGTGGCAATCTCTTTACCTCCTCAGCGGACTGTCGATGGTCCTTTTTCATTGCTTGTAGAATTTGGCCTTTTGGGGTCGCTCTTTCGCTTTGTTTGAGCTTTTTGGCGTACTCTTGGCACATTTTTCGGTCTCTTTTGCACGCTTTTTGGGTTCGTTTTTTGGGCACTTTTATTGATTCTAAAGGACTTCTTCGGTTCGTTCCGTTGATATTAACATCTTTTGTGGACTTCCTGCCCGTCTCTGGAACATTGGGCGCGGCCTTGCTCGAGCACTCGGTCACCGGAATTGCCATCGCCCTGACCAGCCGACGATCTTCGCTAATGAAAATCAGTCCCACCTCCATGGCTTCGCAGGGCCGGTGACGTCTGCAACCTCGCAAGGTCCGGACGGCCTCTTCGTCAGGGTCCATGTTAGTAGCCTACCATGGGGCCGCGCATTTGTCAAGACCTCCGCAGTCTGTGGCCCCGCCACGGCGCATCCAGACAGGTCGGGACAGGTTCACCGCGTGGGTGGCGATGTTTGCGATCACTGTGGGCGGTCGTAGGGGCGGACCCGCCTGTCCGCGCGGATTCGCCGAGCGCGTTCATCGGCCTTCGAGTAGCTTGACGCGGAACTTACTTCGCGGGTTGCGCGCTGACCAGGTGCGCGGCAATCATCTGCCAGCCTTGCCCCCGATTCAGGAAAACCAGAGTGAACCTGAAGCCGGGCTGGTCCAGAGTCGCGTATGCCGCGCTTCCCATCACTACAGCCGTTTCGCCGTACAGGCGCACCACCGAGTCTTTCACATGGGATGCGGGCATGCGTGGCCTCTCCTCCCCGGCAGGAGGGACGATGTCGCGTTTGTTCAAGATATTGCCTCCGGGCGCCGTGCCCATGAAGTCGTCGGCGATCAACCTATCCAAAGTGGCCGAGTCACCCTGGGATTCCGCATTAAGCCACGTCTGGACAAGGTTCAGGACCGTATCGTCCACGTTCGCGGCCTGGGCCGGACGCGTCCAAGCCACCTGCCAAGTCGCGATAAGCCCCAGCGCCACGACCATTCCCACTGCTACAGCGCGTCGTCTCATGGTTAAGCTCCTATTCTTCGCCCGGGTTCTGCCCCGGGCGCTCTGATCTCTTCGCGCCCTGGTTCGCAGACCCGCGAAGGAAGAACCTGCATCGGTTGGTCGGATGCCCGTTCATATGGACGCTTGATAGGTGTGGAAAGTTCCGTTTTTTTGCGAAGGTTTGTGCATGCGGTCCGCCCCTGGGTCCTGCCGCTACGCCGGCTTTTCCTAAAGAAGAACTAAGCTGTTGTGTGAAGGGTCACCCATTGGGGTGCTTGCGAGGCACGTGCTTGGAGCTTGGCGCAAGCGCGAGTGCGACCAGAAGTACGACCGCGGAGAAGCCGGCCAATACGAAAACCTGAAAGAGTGGGCCTGGGATGCCAAGAGCAACTGCGGCCGTGTAGGGCTCGCTGTAATGAGTGCCGATCCAGATGCCACGCCTTAGTCCAAAAGACGGCAGGGTAAAGGTCAGAAGGTCTAGAGCCCACACGGTGAGGCAAATTAATGCCGTGAATTTCACCCCACGGGGGCGATATCGCCACAGCAGATACGCAGCTATCACCGCTACTACGAATGTACTCATTGACCCTGCCAAGTCAGTCAGGTGTACGCCCCATTGACTCACAATCCCGGTATGGTCACAGACACCGAGCCCCTCGCTAGTTCCCGCCCATTTGATCTTGGGGAACAACTGCCACCCGAACAACTCAAACCTCGTGATCCTTCCGCCGCAGAGGACCCCAACAAGACCGTGGCCGGCGATCTCGTGCCACGGTATGGGGAGCGAGAACAGCACTGCTATCACAGCCGCATGCTTCAGAGCCGTGACAAACTTGGCCAGGGTCCGGATGGCCTTAGATTTGCGCGTCGGATCTTCTTGTATGGGGATTTCCATTCTGACCTCCCACTGTTTGACGATTGTACTCCCCATTGCCCTCTTGCGATCTGCTTGGATAGCAAGCGGCCTTTCCTCACGAAGCAACCGTAGCGCGGACCTCCGCGGTGCGAGGTCAGCAGCTTTTCACGCCCGCCAGCGCCCGCCAGCGGTAGCCACGGCGAATCCGTTTTTCAGATTTGCGGTGGGTCCGTAAACCCAGGGAAGAAACCCACGGTCAATCAGAGTACGATTGACCGTGGCGATCCGCTTTCCTTTTGAGGAGGACGCGCAGCTTTTTCGATGGTCGGTCCCGAGCACCTGCGATGTGTCTAGCTGGTAAACGGAGCCAAAAAACCACTGGAAACTGCAAGGGGTGTGCGACATAAAAGTGGGAGTCCTGCCGCTGCTGCATGACATATCTGCGAAAGCTCACGGCGGCAGCAGCCTGGTGGTCCGGAGCCCGCCTAGCGGGCGATAGGACTTAGCCCAGGGCGCGAGCCCTGGGAAACCAAGCCCCAGCGCCGGTCAAGCCCCGCAAGGGGCGGCAGAACCAGGGAGAGTTCCCGCGTCGAAACCTTATTCTTTCGCCCCGCTGGGGCTCCCGCGAATTGGACGGCCTTCTGGACCCAGGGCTGGCGCCCTGGGCTATCCCGCAAGGCGGGATCGGCCCTCCGGGCCTTTCCTTAGCGCACCTAATACGCTCGGTAACACGCTCCAGACGACGAAATTGCCGAAGCCTCACTTTTGCGTCACGCACCCAAACTGCAACCTCCGGTTTGACTTTCCCATCTGGCTAGAGATAGACTTTAAACAATATGCGCCTGTAGCTCAGATGGATAGAGCGGTTGCCTCCGGAGCAACAGGTCGCAGGTTCGAATCCTGCCAGGCGTACCATTCCTCAGTTTTTGCCGCTCCAAGTATGAGGTCGAACGGTTTTCTAACGGCTGGAAATACTGGCGGGCCGGCGTTTTCCACGGCCTAGTGCTTAGTTGCATTAATAACCGATATTATTTATGACCCTCGGAAGGGCGGGGCTTTAGCCCCGCCGCCTCCAGGCGGAGAGTGGAATGGGCCTTTAGGCCCTGAAGCCGCGGCGCTTCAGGGGCTAAAGCCCCCAAAATCCCGCCCGAGCTCTGCGGCGGGGCTAAAGCCCCGCCCTTCCATCCTCTGACAAATTAAGATCGCTAACTTCTGCAACTAAGCACCAGAAGAGTCAAGGGAGTGGCTCCGACGATGTCGGAGCCGCTCCCAAAATGCCGATGGTTGAGCGAGGAGCTGAAAGCTATGGCTTGGCTTTCTTCTCCTCCGTGGTGGGCTTGGCGGCAGGCGCCGTGGCTGTCTTGGGCTTCCAGAAATCCGGGTCGCTTTTGATCCACTCGTCGCCAACGTAGCTCATGCGTGGGTTGAAGGCAAACAACTGATGTTGGGACGATTCAACCGACTCGCGGAAAAGCTCACGGAGCTTGTTCATGCCGTCTTCGCCCATGGCCGCCTCGAATAGCTCGTCTTCTTGGAAGCTACGGTCGACCTCGGCAAGCGTTTTGTGCGCGGTGAGCACAAGAAACGTTCCGCCATCGCCCCCATACACTTCCTGGAACGTGCCCCAGTGAGCATCGGGCACGGCCTTCTCATAGGTAGCATTGACCATCTTGACCAGCTCGATCCATTCCCTGACATGCCCCGGGCGCACATGGCGGACGTCGATTTCCAGGTAACGCATATGCGAGAGGTCCGCCCTCGGCCGGAGGCTCAGATCGTCACGGAAAACGAACACGCCCTGGTCCTCCGAATCCAGCAGCTCGCCATCGGCCATGGAGGCACGATCCAGTGCGGCAGAGAGAGCGGTATTCTTCTCGGTTGCTGCGTTGTCTTTTTCCCAGGCTTCAAATGAAGCATACCGGGTCAGGAACAAGGCGCGGCTCTTGCCCGAGAGCGACGTCATGCCCAGGTAGTGCGTCGGCCACTTGGCACGGGTCATGGCCTGGACGAATGCGCTTTCCGTTTTCTCATGCGCCATGCCAGATTTGCCGGGCTTGGTATATTCACGCGTGATCTGCAACACCTTCGGTATGGACACGTTTCCCTGTGAGTTCTCCTGCGCCGCGGCGATGCAACTGCACGCAACGACCAGAGACATTCCCAACAGGGACCGGCTGAGTTTGTTCATGGGTTCAACCCTCCTGATCAGAATATTCTATTTTACTGTGGACGTCTCCAACCATACGCTTAGTCGCCGTGTAAAACAAGTGTTTTTCTTTTCGCAGACGATTGCTTTCGTCCCATGCGCCGCCTCAAGGGACGAGAACCATCTTCTTTCATCGGGATTCACGGCTTCTCCCGTATCCGTCTCGTTTAATACCTTCGAGTCAACACGCATGGTCCGGAAACTGATGAGCCACGACCTCTTGCTGCCTGCCCGTTCCCCGCGCTCTTCGCCAAATTTGCTAAACTGGTGGGTGGTGCTCAGCCTCCGATGTAACGTTTCTCCCCCAGCACCGCTGGTGATCGGGTACGCCAAATCCCGCGCCGAAGCCCGGCGCCAGGACTGCGGCTGGTGAGGCGCCCAAGCCGATATGATCCAACTATCTTCGGCCGGAAAGCGTTTCGGCCCCAAGTTGCTGTTTGAAGATCTCGATTGGCTCATCACGCCGCGCGATCGCGTGGGCCTGGTGGGTGCGAACGGCACGGGTAAGACCACCTTGCTCAAGGTGCTGGCGCGCCTCGAGCCGCTCGATTACGGCGAAATCACCTTCGCCAAGGGAATCACCTCCAGTTACCTGCCGCAGGACGGTCTGACACTTTCGGGACGCACCGTGCTCGCCGAGTGCATGTCGGTGTTCGGTGATCTGCTCGCGATGGAGCAGGAGATGGAGCGTCTCATGGGGAAGATTGCCGAGCTGGACCCCGAAGGCGACGAGTACCAGCGGGTGAGCGAGCGCTTTCATGCCCTCGACACCGAGTTCCGGCACCGCGACGGGTATTCGCTCGAGGCACAGGCCGGGATGGTGCTGGCCGGTCTGGGATTCCCGCAATCCGATTGGCACCGCCGCACGGAGGAATTCTCGGGCGGCTGGCAGATGCGGATTGCCTTGGCCAAGCTGTTGCTGGAAAAGCCCAACTTGCTGCTGCTCGACGAGCCCACCAATCACCTCGACCTCGAAGCCCGCAACTGGCTGGAAGAGTACCTGAACGATTATCCGCACGCATACCTGCTGATCTCGCACGACCGCTTTTTCCTCGACGTCACCGTCGATAAGATGGCCGAGATCTGGAACCAGCGCGTCCACTTTTACAGCGGCAATTACGAGAAGTACCTGGGGGAGAAGACCGCGCGGCGAACCCAGATCGAAGCGGCTTACAAGAACCAGCAGGAGCGTATCCAGCAGCTCGAAGTGTTCATCAACCGCTTCCGCTACACGGCCACCAAGGCCAAGCAGGTGCAGAGCCGCATCAAGGAACTCGACCGCATGCAGCGCATCGAGATCCCGCTCGAAGAGAAGGCCATCCACTTCAGCTTCCCCCAGCCCAAGCCCAGCGGCCGGACGGTGGCGGAGTTCAAGCAGGTGGCCAAGAGCTACGGCGCCAAGCGGGTGTTCCGCGAGGTGAGCTTCACCCTACAGCGAGGCGAGCGCGTGGCCCTGGTGGGCGTGAACGGAGCGGGGAAATCAACCCTGCTCAAGCTGCTGGCCGGTATCGAGCCGCTGAGCGAGGGAGAGTATAAGCGAGGCCACCAGGTGGAGGTGGATTATTTCGCCCAGGACCAGTACAAGGCGCTGGATGCGGACGCGCGTCTGCTCGACGACCTGACGCGCGCCGCCCCCATGTCGCTCAGCACCCAGACGGAGCTGCGCAGTCTCCTGGGCTGCTTCCTGTTCAGCGCCGATGATGTCTTCAAGCGCATCGGCGTACTTTCGGGCGGCGAGCGCAATCGCTACGCGCTGGCGCGAATGCTGCTGCGCCCCTCAAATTTCCTGCTCCTCGACGAACCTACCAACCACCTCGACCTGCGCGCCAAGGACGTGCTGCTGGAAGCGTTGGCGGAGTACACCGGCACGGTAGTGTTCGTCTCCCACGACCGCTACTTCATCGACAAGCTGGCCACGCGGGTGTTCGAGATTGGCGGCGGCGAAGTGAATGCCTTCCCAGGCAACTACGAGGATTACTTGTGGCGTAAGCAGGGGAAGGAAATCGATCTCACCCTGCCAGGGCTGCCGGATCTCGTTGCAGAGCGTGCGCTTGCGCGCCAAGGACACGACACCGGCCCGCACCCAACGGCGCCGGCAACTCCCTCCTCCGTTAAAGCGAAGCGGCTCAATCCCATTCGCCTGCAGCAGATGAAGGATCGCTGCCGCGAGATCGAAGAGCAGGTGGCGCGCCTGGAGGCCGAGATCGAAGGCTATGCCCAGGAACTGACGCATTTCAGGAGCGCGGCGGATTCCGTGCGGCTTGCCAAGTTGATCGAGCAGGGACGCCAAGAGATCGCCCGGGTGATGCGCGAGTGGGAAGATACGGCGAAGGTGGTCGAGGAGCAGGAAGCGGACGTGCGGGAATAGTCACACACCGCGGCCCTTGGCCGCAACCAAAAGCAGATTCTTCGCTCCGCTCTCCAGAAACTCGATGACTTACTCGTTTTGTTTAGACAAGTTAGCTTCGTGGAACGCCTGGCGTCTTTTCGTGCCTTGGGGCACCTCGAACGCCCCTTGAGCCCGTCGTTCAGTCGCCGCATCGCGAGTGCCGCGAAGCGGCATACCGTGAGTAGCCGTAGGTGAAACCTACGGAAAGGGAAGCCGCGAGATCGTTCCGGCCCTGGAGGGGCCGAACCTTCGTAGGGTCAACCCCGTCGGGGTTGGGCGGTCGGGGGGCTTTGCTATCCGCAGGTTGAAACCTGCGGCTACTCACGGTTGCCCCCTGCCGGGGCCTGCCACGGTGCCATCAATCCTCCCTTTCAGCACCTCCGTTTATTCTTGTCCTCGCCCGCTACCGTTTAACCGTCGAGTCGAAAAAGTCCTCTTGACAAGAATAGAATGATACGTCATTCTATTCTTGCTCCGGGGAGTCAGTGCCTTCAAGATCTCCTTGGATGCGAGCTTAAGGGAGGCTCGGGATGGTCTATCGCACGACTCGGAAAATGGTTGAGCGAAAAGAAGCCCGACGCAAGAAGTTGCTGAGTGTGGCAATACGCACCTTCGGGCGGAAGGGATATCACGCCACCACGGTGCCGATGATCGTTCGGGCGGCGGACAGTTCCATCGGCAGCTTCTATTTCTATTTTCGGAATAAGGAAGACATCTTTGCGGCGGCGATGGAAGCCCTGGGCGAGCGAATCTCTTCGGCGCTCAACCAAGCCATTCGAGCCGCCGGCCCCGACGTGCTTGCGCAGATGAGAGCGGCGGTGAAAGCGCTGGTGCGGTTTTTGGCGGAAAACCCGCAAGCGGCGCGGATTTTGATTGTCGAATCTTCCGGGCTTGGCAAGCACCTGGAAGCGGTGCGGCGGCAGGTTATCGAAAGCCATACGAGGGGTGTGGAACGGGCGCTGCGCGCGCTGGCAAATCGACTGCCTCCGCTGGACGCTGCCGTAGTGGCAAGTTGCTGGGCCGGCGCGGTCTACGAAGCCGTATACCGCTGGCTGGGCCGAGCTCCGGAAGAGCGTCCCCCGGCGGAACATCTCGCCGAAGCCATTGCGGGATTCAACTTGCGAGGAATCGGCGCCCCCGTAAAACAAAAGAAAACGAAGGGATAAGCCCATGACAATTCCACAGCATATCCTGATGGTGATCGGATTGGCCGCGATCCCCCATGCCCAACTCTTCTGGGCCTGGATTTCGCTCTGCCTGGCGCTGGCTCTGCACGTCATCGACGAAGCCAGCACCGGGTTCCTCTCGGTCTACAACCCCACCATGATGGCTCTGCGCCAAAGATGGCCTTGGCTTCCATTTCCGGTTTTCACGTTCGGTGTTTGGCTGGCTGGTTTAGTGGTGGCAGTTGTCCTGCTCCTCTGCGTCTCCGTCTTTGTGTTGCACGGCGGTCGCTGGGTGCGGCCCATCGGTTACGTCTTCGCCTTCATCATGTTCGGGAACGGCTTGGTCCATATCGTGGGAACAATTTTGGGCCGCACAGTCGCGTCCGTTCGTTTTCCCCGGCCGATGCCCGGATTCTATTCATCTCCTTTTCTGCTGTTGGCGTCCCTCTACCTGCTCTACGAGCTATGACGCACGCGGCAAAAGGTACAGACGAAGCCACAGAGCCAAGAGGGTGACTGGAAGAAGGATCTCGCCCGTTCTGGGCCGCTGATTCTTGGCTTCGAGATCTTCCCGGTGAAACTATTGCAAGCGCACAATGACGAGCCTGCTAAGCGACATTCGTTACCGCCTCCGCGTGCTTTCCAAGAACCCCGGCTTCACGGCTGTGGCCGTCGTTTCAGAGATTGCCCCGAAAGTTCACTTTCCCCTTGCACTTCGACAAGGGAAGGTGTAGGGTTGCCATGTAGAAGCAGAAGGGGAGGGACATGAGTAACGAACGGATCGATCTGCCGCAGGGGACGCTGGACCTGCTGATCCTTAAGACGGCGGCCTTGGAGCCACAGCACGGCTGGGCGATATCCGAGCGCATCCAGCAGATTTCGAGCGAGGTGCTGCGCATTCAGCAAGGGTCGCTGTACCCGGCTTTGCACCGCCTGGAGCGGCGCGGCTGGATTAAGGCAAAGTGGGGAGCGTCCGAGAACAACCGCCGCGCCAAGTACTATGAGCTCACGAAAAGCGGGCGCAAACAGCTCGAAGCGGAAGAGACCGCCTGGCGGAAACTGATCGCCGCGGTCGGGCAAGTGCTGGAAACGGCGTAGGGGTGCATCATGCTCAGCGACCTTCTGTATCGTTTGCGGGCTTTGTTTAGGCGCAAGTCAATGGAAGCGGAATTGGATGAAGAACTGCGCGCTCACGTCGCGCGTCAAGTCGAAAAATATATCCAATCGGGGCTGACGCGTGAGGAAGCCGCGCGGCGCGCGCGCCTGGAATTCGGCGGTCTCGAGCAGGTGAAAGAGGAATGTCGCGACGCGCGCGGCGTGAACTTCATCCAAACTCTCGTCCAGGACGTGCGTTACGGCTTGCGGATGCTGGCCAAGAACCCTGCCTTCACCGCCGTGGCTGTTCTGACTTTGGCGCTGGGCATTGGCGCCAACACCGCCATCTTCACCCTGGTCAACGCGGTGATGCTCAAGTCGCTGCCGGTAGCGAATCCGCAGGAGCTCTATCGCGTCGGCAACGACGACAATTGCTGCGTGATCGGCGGATTTCAGGGTAACTGGGGGATTTACTCTTACTCCCTTTACCAGCAGTTTCGCGACCACACCCCCGAATTCAGCCAGATGGCCGCCTTCCAGGGCGGACTGGGAGACTTGAGCGTCCGTCGCGGCGGCGCCTCCCGACCGGCGGAAGCGTATGCGGGCGAGTTCGTGTCCGGAAATTACTTCACCATGTTCGGCGTCTCAGCCTCCGCCGGACGCCTTATCGCGCCCGCTGACGACAGGCCCGGCGCTCCACCTGTGGCCGTGATGAGCTACCGCGCCTGGCAGCAACACTTCGGATTTGACCCCTCCGTGATCGGCGCAACTTTTATTATCAATACTATGCCCTTCACCGTGGCCGGTATCGCGCCGCCCGGCTTCTTCGGAGATACGCTGCGGTCCGACCCACCGGATTTCTGGCTTTCACTCTCCACCGAACCGGCTCTGAACGGCCAATATTCCGTTTTGAACCACGCCGACATGCACTGGCTCTACATCATCGGCCGGCTGAAACCCGGCGCGCAACCGGCAAGCGTGCAATCCGAATTAACGGCTGAGGTGCAACATTGGCAAGGCGCCCAACCGGACCTTACGGCCCAAAACCGCTCGGAACTCGGCAAGCAGCACATTGTCCTTGCGCCCGCCGGGGGCGGTGTGGCCCGCCGCCTCCAAACCGATTCCGCCACGGGTCTTCGCCTGCTCATGGCCATCTCCGGCCTGGTGCTGCTGATTGCCTGCGCCAACATCGCCAATTTGATGCTGGCGCGCGGCGCGGCGCGCCGCACTGAAACCGCGATCCGAACCGCGCTGGGCGCGCCTCGCAGACGCTTGATCCGGCAGATGCTCACGGAAAGCATCTTGCTCGCGGTGCTGGGCGGAGCCGCCGGGCTGCTCGTCGCCTGGAGCGGAGCGCGCGCGATCCTCCAGATCGCCTTCCGCGGCGCGAGCTATGTTCCGATCAGTCCCAATCCCTCCTTGCCCGTCCTCGGCTTCGCCTTTGCCGTGTCCCTCGTGACCGGCATTATCTTCGGCGTGGCCCCCGCCTGGGTCGCCTCGCGTTGCGACCCCGCCGAGGCCCTCCGGGGCGCCGGCCGCTCCACCCATGACCGCTCCTCCCTGCCGCGCAAGTCTTTGGTGGTGCTCCAAGTTGCCCTTTCGGAGGTGCTGCTCATCGGGGCCGGCTTGCTCACTCAAACTCTTCGCAACCTCGAGAACCAAAAGTTTGGTTTTGAAACCCAGGGCCGCATCATCGCCAGGGTGGATCCGACTCTCGCCGGATACAAGCCTGAGCAGCTCCACGCCCTCTACCAGCAGCTCCGGCAGCGCCTCACGCAGATACCCGGCGTGCTGAGCGCCGCCTACTCGCTCTATAGTCCGATGCAAGACGAAAACTGGTCCACTGACATTCCCATCGAAGGCCGCCCGTTCGATGAATGGGATAATGCCTCGTTTGACCGCGTCAGCCCGCGCTATTTCGAAACCATCGGCACCCGCCTGATGCGTGGCCGCGTGATTACCGAAGAGGACACTCCGGCTTCGCCCCAAGTCGCCGTAATCAATCAAACCTTCGCCCGCAAATACTTACCCAATCAAGACCCCATCGGAAAACACCTTGGCTTCCTAAAGCCAAGTGAGTTTGAGATCGTTGGCGTTGTCGAAGACGCGAAATATATGGATGCGCGCGGGCCTGCATATCCCACTTTCTTCCTGCCGTTCCTACAGAAGGCGAAAGATCCTAAGCTGTATTGGCTGGAGCGCTCCCAGTACATGGGCGATATCGAGCTGCGCGTGGCCGGAAGGCCGGAGAATTTGAACGCAGAAGTGCGACGAACGCTCGCCGACATTGATCCCAACCTCACCGTCCTCGACATGAAGAGTTTGAGCGAGCAGGTCGCCCAAAATTTCAATCAGGAGCGGCTGGTGGCGCGGCTCACCGAACTTTTTGGCGCGCTCGCCCTCGTCCTCGCCTGCGTCGGACTTTACGGTGTTACCGCCTATTCCGTCGCGCGCCGAACGAACGAGATCGGCATCCGCATGGCCCTCGGGGCTGACCGCAAGAGCGTTCTCGCGCTGGTGCTGCGCGGGGCGCTTGGATTGATTGTCCTGGGTCTGGCGATCGGCATTCCGGCTGCCCTTGCCGGCGGGCGTGTGCTGGCAAGCCTGCTTTATGGGGTTAAAGCGTGGGACCTGCTGACTCTGGGCTTGGGGGCGGTTGCTCTCGCCATCTGCGCGCTCGTCGCCGCCTTCGTTCCCGCGCGGCGTGGGACGAAAGTGGACCCCATCATTGCGCTGCGATATGAATGAGACAAGGCGCTTGTGGAGGCACAGGGGTGGCCTCTTTCATTTGGGTGTGGCTCGACGCTTCTTAGTCGCCCGTTTTACAAGCTTCTTCAGCCTGCGCTTCGCGCCCATCGCCTTCGGTCGTGCGTGTCGCGGCTGATAGATGCCGAGCTTCCCGCCACCCGGCAGCGTAACGCGCGTGAGCAACCCCCACACCTGGTTCTGTAGCGGGTCGCAAGGAATGCTACGTTTCTTCATCTCCCCGATCAGTGCTTCCACGTCGTCACACATCAGGTAGAACTCGTGCACGTCATTCTTGCTGGACGGATGCAGCGCAACTTCCGCCGGCGGCAATGCGAAGATCAGCCATCCGCCGCCGAGATCGACGTGCGGCAGCTTGAGCACGTCACGCAGGAAAGCGCGGTCGAGCTCCGGACTCTTGCTGTAGATGATCGAATGCGCGCCGATGATCATGGCAATCCTCCTTTTCTGTACGCGACAATGCCCCAGCCAAGCCTACCGGCTGTGACTCGGCCTCTTCCTAGGGAGAATCCCCGCCGTGTGCATCCCCCACCCTGGCGGCGGGAACTGTCCTCAGGCCGGAAGCCTTCCGAGAACTGTTGGCCGCTGGCCGGGTGTGACCATCCATTGCACGGGCGACCCGAGAAGGCAAGTCCAGCTTGGCAACGGCTTCCTCCACTGTTTCTAGTTTGCTCAATTGAACCCGAATTCGCAAATTGAGGGGCCCTGTTCCGTTCCCCCACGCTAGATTGAAGTCGCTTCCACCAATCCTGCGCAGCAACAGAAGAGTGCGCCTGACAATTGCTTCACTCTAGGCTCCGAGCCCCTCCCAACTAACCCCTCACCCGGCCCGCTCCGGCTGGTGAAAGCGCCGACAGCGGGCCACCCTCTCCCCTCGGGAGAGGGCGGTTTTCCTAACTTCAACGCGCCCTAGAAATGACAGCCCTCTCCCCGGGGAGAGGGTGCCCGACGGAGGAGGGCGGGTGAGGGGTTTCTCCATTCCATGAAGTTAGGAACGTCGTTCAACTCACGAACTCGGGTTGAAGAACCCGAGTGACTTGCATTTGGCCGAATTTCTTGCTTCTCCTCCTTTCGTCGGTGTGAATTTGTAGAGTGGCCAGGCGACCGCCCTTCCTATGCCGATCATTTGCCATCCTGCCTGCCAGCGAAAAACTTGTAGCGGCGATTCTCTGTCGCCAGCAAGGGACTTTGTATGCCCGATGTCAGGCTTTTTCCTGAGTCTCGTCAAAATAGTTATCTACTTGTCACGTAGTCAAAAAATAAGATTTTAGCCAAAAAAAGGTATTGACAAGCATAATGACTGCGCATTAAATAGTCGCGTTCAGGTACAACTTGTTCGCTCTTACAACTGATTTGAGTAACGAATAGAGAAGCCCTGCGCCTATTTCACAAGGGCAAGACCCCCGGTTCATTACACGACGGACTACTGTTCCGGCCCAGGCCGTTTGGCCTGCGCGGGAGCATTGATGTTGAAGGGAATCGCACAACCGAAAGGACCTGCGCCAGCCACCGTGAGCAGCAAGAGAGAGCATGCAGCCGGGCGGCCTCGCAATCTCGCAGACATCCAGGGGAATGATGTGTGCGTCCTCCCATGGGGAAGACGGACACAGGGCGAATGGTTGATTTTACTCTAAGGCTTTGGATGGGCTAAATTATGGACACCCTGATTCAATCGCTTACTTCGTTTCTAAACCTGTCAAAACTCACTGCGGTGACAGTGCCGGGCATGGTCGTCGCCTTCGCGCTCATTCTGGTGCTCGGGCCGATACCCTGCCGCGACAACTCCAAGAGTTGCCCATTCTGCTCTGACACGCTAAAGCCGGTAGCGGTTGGAGGGAAAAAGTTGTCGGATACGGGGAAACCTCAGCAAGCGATGGGTCCGACGGCCCCGAGTGCGGGGAATAAGTCGGTGGATACTGGGAACACCGAGCCAGCGACGGGTCCGACGGCACATTTCACGATGAACGGGCAGACCCAGACCGTAAGCGACCCAGGCACACTTACTCTGAACCTTGCTACAGACGCCAGCGTGCCGGTAAAGTTCGTCAGCACAAGCACACAGGGCTCGGCGCTCATTACAGGTTATGTCTGGAAGAGCAATGGCACGCAGATTTGCAGCAATTTTCCATCTTGTACCTACCCCTTCAGTACGCCGAGCAATACCATTACATTGACGGTGACGGACGCGAGCGGAAAAACCTCCACGGCTCAAGGGAACACCACCGCTCCGTTGACGCTTTCTCCCACGAGTCTCAATTTTGTCACTGGAAGTGATGGGAAGGCCGTTGCACAGCAGGTACTGACACTTACCAACACGGGCAAGTCGGACCTTTCGAGCATTAAAGCATCCATCTCGGGGACTGACCAGAGCCGCTTCCGGCTTGATGAGACGCTTTGTAGTAACGCAAACCCACTACCGCCTGCAAGCAATTGCATCATCACCGTTCGTTATACACGGCGCACGTTTGATCCGTACCGACCGCTTGATCCGCTGCGACCCTCGTCCGCGGTAACGTTTGCCGCGATTCTTTCTGTCTCAGCTGTAGACAAGTCATCGGGTTCTGACCAACCGGTGAAAGCAACCGCATCGTTAGCAGCCAGTCCCGAATCTGCTTCCCCCTCTGAAGCAAGCAACGTTAAACAAATCGGAAATACAGTCATCACCTCTAAGGCTACTTGGCTGAACAGCGGGTCCGATTCTACGGTGGCTGCCGACAGGGGAATACTTCTAGAAAACCTCGAGCACCTTCTGGTACATCCTGAACTGTTCAAAGATGAAATTAAATCCATAAAGAACTCATGCAAATATCTGCCTCTGTATGTAGTGCCGAACTCACGCCCTACCAGCGACAAATCGGATGAGAAGACCACCGATGGCGGCAAGAATAAACCTGGAACCCCGCAATATGCGGGAGAGACTACAACGAGCGTCGAGGATGTCCTGTCTATTTGCGACGAATGCAATGCAAGTCTTACGAAGCTTGATGAGAGCTTGCAGGCGATGTTTGCGAAGAAACAGACTATCATCGCTCAGGACACGACCGACCTCACTGCGCTCTCTAGTTCCCTGGTTGCCGCCCAGAATAACGCAAACCGGCTCGTTGAGCGTGATCTTCAGGGTAAGGTAGCGCAGAAAAAAGATGATCTGCAGAAAGAGCAGGAATATTCCAAATCACTCTCGCAGGCGGACTCCTATGTGGCAACCTTGATAAGCCAAGTGACGGCGACTCGTAACGCCGCATACAGCCAAGCCACTCCTGCGCCTGCGGCGCAAGACGCCTCGAAGACAAGTGTAGTAGCGGATGTTTTCTTGACGATTCAACAGAACTTTCTCAAGTTCCTCCTCTTTTCGCTGATTATCGGGGCTATTTTCGATCCTATCCAGCGTGCCTTGTTGTCGTACGTAGGTCCACGCCGAGATGTTTTCAGTGTTTTCAACAGGGTCTACGGTCAGAAGGGTGATGGTGAGATTAGGTACGGTGATCGCCGGCTCCCACCATGGACCACTGATAAGAAGTTTCTGCTATTGCCAGAGACTCCAAAGCGGGTTTTAACCCAGGAAGAGATGGAAGAGCGAGAGGCTTTGCGCTATAGTCCTGCTGATTTTGCCTTCCGCCGGAATATGAACATTTACGACCAGAACTACGCCATCGGCGCGGGGTACATTTCGCAGAGCGAGTTCAACAGCATCTATAATGAGTTCTTCACCCAGAGCCAGATGACCTCTGGCTTGATTCTGCCGATGCTCATCCTCTCCGTCTGTATCGGCATGCGATTTATCTGCTGCGCAAGGGTTTCTGTGGTGGGTCCGGGTTCATGGTGGCTCATTTTCGCGGTTTGCGGGGCCATTTATATCGGGATTCTGTCAGGTCTACTGGGGTCTCATTTTGTGTCGTCCATCGGGTCCAGCGAGTACGCCAAAATTTACAGGCCATTAGACTTTTTGGCGGACATCGAACGCGTCTTTATTGATTTTTTCAAAATCATCAAACCCAGCGACAAAAAAGAAGCTGCCGATCAATCGAAGAACAACACAGGCAGCGAAGGGAAATCCGGCAGAGATCGCCGGAACCGGATTGTCTTATTGGGGATTTTGCTGCTACTGGCCTCGGTCTTGCTAATACTGGCGAATGATGATGTTCTTGGATTGGATGTTTTGCCGATCATTGCGTTGCCGAGTGTTTTTCTTATACCGCTCTGGGTTGCAGGCCTCGACCGTCTACACAAGTTCTATTCCGAACTCCAAGCCCGCATTGCAGGTAATATCCTCAGGCTACAGGAGAGCACCCAGCAGAAGATGGTTGACTTGATTACCCATGACGAGTCGCTTGGTGCCTTGCAGGACAGTCTGGGCGAAACTATGCAAAACATTGGCGTACTTAGTAAGTTCGTTGAACAATACAAAGCCCATCTGGCAGAAGCAAATGCTTCGGGGAAACCTAAATCGCAGGCAGACCCCCCTACGGCTACCGGAGGCAAGAATCTGGACACGGCGGGCACTCCGTCGAATGATCCAGGCGACAGTTCGTAGACAACGTCAGGAGACAATGGCTGATGGCTCTCTTCATTGTCACTTCGTCCGCTGGGATGCAGAGTGTTTACGGCGCATCGGGATATCAGTTGATTCTGGCAAAGTCACGTGAACTGGCAAGCTCCGTTCCGCACGCCAAATTCTATGCCCTTGATGATGGTTTCTTGATGGGACAACTCGCTGCGGCGAAAGATAACACAGCGCCGTCGCTCAGTGCTGCGCTGGGCCAGCTTACACGTATACCACCTGCACCTAACAACAGCGAGCGCAGCATCTTGATCCTCGGCGATCACCGGATTTTCCCGTATTTCGAAGTTCCGAATCCTGTCCAGGACCGCATTGACCCGGATCCGAATGTTTTGACCGACAATCCTTACGGCTCGGGCGGCTCGCAGAATCCGGGCGATTGGTTGCGACCTGACCTACTACCCGTCGGCAGGATCGCTGCCGGAGTTTCAGATTCGGCTCAGGATTTCTGCAAATTGCTCGACGTTCAGATTTCGCTCAGGAAGACTCGCCCGATCCGCGCAGGCTATGTCGAGGTTACAAGCCGGCAGTGGCAGAACACCAGCGCGTTTGTGATGTCCGCGCTCGCGTCCCCGAAGCGGGTATATGTCTCGCCAGACGATAGAATCGCCGCGCCTAATGCAAGCAATCTGGATTGCAAGTTTCTTTATTGCAATTTGCACGGGTTCCTAAACCAGTCGGCTTGGCAGGGATTCGATCCGGGGACCGGCTCATACGTGCCGGCTCTCACCCCCGACGCTTTTGCGGCGCAATACCTGCAAGGATCGATTGTCTTTAGTGAGGCTTGCTATGGCCTGCAAACGCAAGGGAGGAATACGTCTTCTTCCTGTGCCCTGTCGCTCCTCGCCGCCGGCGCTGCCGTGGTCGGCTCCACCGGTCTGGCCTTCGGGTCGTCTACGCCACAGCCTCAGACGTTGATCGACGCGGATGCCTTGGCACGGGGGTTTTTTAACCAGTCACTCCAGCCGAAAGCCACCCTGGGATCGTGCCTACAGGCTGCGAGGTTGAGTTTGCGGCAGTCGGCGCCCACACTTGACGCGTACCTGCGGAAGACCTTACTCGAATTTCAGTTGTTAGGAGATCCCTCCTATGCGATTTAATGCGTCATTCCTAGGATTGGGCAAAGTGATCTTGTGTTTGGCGATGTGCTCAACGGCCCTTTCTGCGCGCGAACCGGCCAGCAAAGAAGAAGATCGCCGAGCGGCAACGGCTTTGGACCCATGCCGCGAAAACGATTTTGGCAGACCCGTGCTCCTGTATGATGCCAATACGAGAACCGCAAGAATTGTCTTCAAAGGCGATGTGCGACGTGCTCCGGATGCATATGGGGTATTTCCCTTGGCCGCACTTCCACAGCCCCCGCCGCGATTCCTTTGCGACGGAAGGCCGGCAGAGGTATGGATCGCCAACCGCCGCCTTAAGCAGGTATTTAGTGTCACCACAACTTCTGTCTTCGTACTTTCGAGTGGCCTCCCCGAACTGCGCGGGATGCCCAGTGCACCAGCCGTTGCGCAGCCAACCGCCGCGCCAGCGGCGGCACCAAGCCCCGCCGCCAAGGGTGGTCTTGCCGGGCCGACGACGCTGACGACGGACGCGGTTGTGGGTTATCTGTTGAACGAGGAGACCTTTGATCGCCCCTTCCAAAGGCTCCAGGATGATGCAGCAACTGTCAAGGAGTTGCGTCGCTTTCTCAAGGGTCTCTTCGACCAATACAACAGCAAACTGGACAGCCTCACTGGAGGAATCACTCCAGCCACAATACCGTCTGCACCACCCCCCCCCAAACCACCATTGCCACCGCCTGTACCACCAGCGCCGCTCCAAGGTGAAGCAACCTTGGGAGGCACGACGACGAACTTTGTGTGGGAAACCGCCTCAATTAACGCAAGCTTTTTTCCCACCCCACCCCACCACGGCGTTCCTCTCGAACAAGCAGAGTCCGAGTTTGATCAACTCACAGGTCAGATCAACCAAATCGTAGCCGACGTCCAGCGAATCAACGCGAAGATTCAAAATTACCCGGTCGTCGATGTATTGGTTAATCTGCGGAGTCAGGTGGATACTTATGAAGATAGCGTGAGATTGCTCAACCATGAGTATCAAAACATCAACGCGGCTATCACCATACTGCATGACCTGAGGCAGATAGCGAAAGAGTATTTGCGGCAGAGGAATGCCGCAGAGATTCGGGTGCTTCTTACCCAGAGATATGCTGGCTCGACCCCGGTGTTGGATGCCCCCACGATTGCCCGTATCGTGGACCTCTATATGAACCAGGGGAAGGAGCCAAGCTCATACATCGATCGGAAAGGACGAGATAGCCTAGAGGACCGGCTGTGTGGACTCCGCCAGGACATGCAGCAGTTTTCCATTGAGACCCGAAGCGCGCTGCAAATGCCAAAGTGCACGGTCCTGACGAAGACGGGCACGGAGGACTGCCGCATCCCGTACCAGGCGGAGCCGTGCCTCCCCGGAAACACGGCTCTGCCGTGCGTTGAGAATGACGGTTTTCCTGATTGGGGAACAGGAGACTCATTACAGCTAGTCGAAATCCCTGCTGCTAACGCTAAGCTCGACACGTTGCGCCATGCAATTGTCGATCTCAATTCGGCCGAAGCTCAAACGTTTGCCGCAATCAATGCTGTCTACGACACTTATCGGGCCCCGCTTATACCTTTAAACGTTGATCTACAAAGCAATTCAGGGAACTTGATGGTCTTTTACTCGATCACAGGGACTGAGCAATTTCAGAGGTACCGGGTTACGAACGAAACCCTACAGCCTCAGTCGGCCTGCGTTCAAACGCTCGCCGCTGGCAACGGAAGTACACCGGGCACTCCGAATTGCACAACCGCAGCCTCTGGAACGGCGACCTCTACAGCGACCACGAGCGCTGCGACGGCGCCGGCAGCTCCCGCAACCACTGCTTCCGCGACAACACCTCCAAGCCCGCCGGCTGATTTCTATGGGAGGTTTGAAGTCCACCACTTCGTGCGTGGCGCGCTAGTGAGCGGTTTGGCTTATGATTCGATAGGTAATCGTTCCTACTCTTGGGTCGCTTGTCCGTCCCCTCCGTCCTCAGGGAGTGGACCATCAGGGGCTTGTTACTCGCAAGCGCCAGCAACATCAAATCCGACACCACCGACAAGCTACCAACTCCTCCAATCGAATAGCCCACAAGCTGCGGTGGTGGTCGGCGTCAGTATCTTTATCAAGAGGGAGGACATGTTTCCGGGAGTCAAAGCACCGTGGTGGCAGAGATATCTACCGACAGAACCATTTCTGGGTGCTTCTGTCTACCCATTGAACCATTACTTTGTGGGTGGCTCGCTCGAGCCGATACATGGGTTCAACTTGACTCTCGGCCCTGTTTTCGGATCGCAAGCCTCCTTACCGCCGCAATATACACCGGGCGAACAAGTGACCGGAACTACGGCCCCGACCGTTCCGAGTTCGAGTCGATTCCGAAAGTGCGGATTCCGGGGCAAGGTGGGCACGATTCCGAAATCATCCCGGGCAGCATTCCGAAATGAACTCGGGCACGATTCCGGGATGAAGCCGGGCGCGGATTCCGATTTCAAGCCGGTCACTTTT
>JBEKIZ010000033.1:0-51789 GCA_050011515.1 Terriglobia bacterium
GAGCCAGAGCAAAACCAAAAGGCTCCTAGTAGGCTACAGGGTCTCGATGCCGAGGTCAATATTCCCTCGGCCTCCAGTCGAGGGGGGATTATTTCTCTTGACATCGCCTTTTATAGAACAGCACTAACGTTTTTCGGGCCTAATCCGGTGAAGTACCCACTCAGCATACTTTCCGAGTTCGCCTTGGTTCGCCCAGAACTTCGGATTGCCCATGAGGAGCAAACGCAAGGCGCCGGGCAAGTTTCCAAGTTGGGCAACCCGTCGAGTGTGCCCCGGAGCGTTGGCGGGGGGACATTTGCTTCTGCACTGGGCTATAAGGGATCGGTGAACAAGGATAAATATAAGGGTCGAAGTGGGAAAACATGTTGCGAACATGGAAAGAGGTCGAATCAGGCCAGCAACGGTTGGAGGCTATTCGATGGCGGAGGTCAGCAGCTCAGAAAAATGGCAGACGCGGACCGGAAGCTTGTGCAGACGCACGCCGTACGAAAGTTGAATGATGCAGGCCGGACACGAAGTGGCAAGAATTTGCGCGCCGGTTTTGGCCACGTTCTCCATTTTGCGATCAAGGACGTGGCGCGATAAATCGTAATGCGAAAGCGCATAGGAGCCGGCGCCGCCGCAGCACCAATCCGCTTCCGGAAGTTCGCGGTATTCGACACCCTTGAGGGATTTTAGAATTTTCCGCGGGTGCGAAGTGAGCCCCTGTCCCCGAACGGCGTGGCAGGAGTCGTGGTAGGTGACCGTTACGTGATCCCCTTTTTTGAAAAGAGGTTGGGCCGGAAGAGTGGCCACCTCCAGAAGATCGCGTACTTTGGACGCAAGAAACCCGGCCGCCTTGCCTCTGGGGTCGTTTGGCGGAAAGAGCGTGGGATATTTTTTAAGAAAAGCAGCGCAGCTGGAGCAGTCGGTCACAATGAGGTCAAACTGACTTGACGAAAGCAGGGCAATGTTTTCTCCCGCCATCCTTTGCGCGGAGGACTGCTCGCCGTAGCACAGTGGCGGAAACCCGCAGCAGCAGTTGTCAAGCACGGTTACCGTTTTGCCGATCTGCCGCAGAAGACGTAGCGCCGCATCTCCCGCCTTGGGGCACATGACATCCGTGCCGCAGCCGACGAAGTAACCGATGCAGAGCGAATCGCCTTCGCCCGGAAGTTCCCCCGGTTTTGTGATTTCCCGGAAGGCCTTTGACGGAAAATGCTCGACGATTTCCTCGGATTGTTCGAGGTCGCGTCCGAAACAGCGCAACAGCCCCAACGCCTTGGCCGCTTTTGACGCCTTTGTTTTCTTGCCAAGCCCGGCCGCGTGCCCGGCCAGCCTAATACGGCCGGGATAGGGAAGCATGTAATCAAAAAGCATCTTATGCAGAGGGTTGCGCCCCACCTTCTCCAGATATTCGGTCCGAGCTGCGGTAATGAGATCGGCCGTGGCCACGCCCGGAAAGCAATTGGCCGTGCACGCCCCGCATAATAGGCAGGCGAAAAGCGGATCTTCGAGCTCCTTGGACCATGTCGCGCGTCCTTCAATCAGCGCCCGTAGCATGGCAATCCGTCCGCGCGCGACTCCCGCCTCGTGGCCCGTGGCGCGGAAAATGGGACACGCCACCTGGCAGAAGCCGCAATGGTTGCAGCGGGCGATTTCATCGTATTGCTCGCGTATCGGCATGATTACTTCCTGCCCGGCAGACGGCCCGGGCAAAAAACAGCGTGCGGATCGAGCGTGGCCTTCAGGCGGTGAAAGAGCTGCCATTCGGGCCGCGGCGGACCGAAAACATCGAAGCCTTTTTTGAATTCCGAGGGCGCTTTTTCCAAGACAACGCTTCCTCCCGATTCATTTGATGACGCCAAAAGCGCACGCCAGTTTTCCGGCCCAAGCGCTGGCATCCCAGCCGACACGCGACCGCAGGCGAAATCCGCCAAAATAAACGCGTCGGGGAGATTCGATTCGCTTTTGCTCAAGAAGCTCTCGATAGCATCGATCCGCAGGTTGGTGCACAAACAAAAATCGGCCCCGCACAACCGGCCGAAATCATCCGCATGAGCGCCTGGCAGCAGCGGATAATCGAATTCGCCCTGGCTCCGAAGCCCGCTTTGCTCCATCTTCTCCTTGCCGCGTTGAACCTGTGCCAGAACCGTATCGTGAAACCCTTCGAAGCCGGCCTTGAATTCCCATTCCCTTCCGGATGCAAAGAACACGGCCGTTACAAAAACCGGATCCAAGCCCGAATCCAATAGCAGAGCGGCCGCCTGGGCACATTGCGCCAGCGAACCCCTGGCGCGAACAACGCGGCAGGTTTCCGGAACCGAGGCGATGCAGAAGTTCAGTTCTGTCAGAAAGCCGAGGGTTCCGGCCGAGCCGGAAAGCAGGCGCGTGATGTCGTACCCGGCCACGTTTTTCATCACCTTGCCGCCAGCTGAAATGTGACGGCCTAAACCTGACACGAATTTGAGGCCAAGCAGCCGATCTCGCGGCGCGCCGTAATAGGCGCGCTCCGGGCCGCACGCCCCCAGGGCCACCATGCCGCCCAGAGTGCAGGCGTCGGCCAAGGGAGGACGGATGGGAATCCACTGGCGGTTTTCGGCCAGGATTGCCTGGGCCATCGGCCATTTTGCGCCGGCGCCGAAAACAGCGACCTGGTTGGCCGGATCGTATTCAATAACCTGGGAAAGTTTATCGCTTCGCAAATTTGTTTCCGGCCGCACCGGCAGATTGCCGAAGCTGGCCAGGTTCCCGCTCCCCAGCGGCAAAAGCGCTTGACCCGCGGCAATCGCCGCGCGCACGGCTTCGCACGCCTCGGCCGGGCTTGCGGGAATCCATTCGCGCTCCCATTTCGCCGGTGCGGCAAGCGGGGCGTGGTCCGATCCATTCGGCGGGACAACCTTTCCGGGATTCAGCTTATCGTACGGGTCAAATACCTTTTTGACCTGCCGTTGAAATTCCAAATCATCGTCCGAAAAAACAAGCCGCATGGCCTCCATTTTTTCCGTGCCAATTCCGTGCTCCCCCGTAATGGTGCCGCCAAGGCGCACACACGCCTGGGTGATTTCAAACGACGCCGCATGGACCTTTTTGACCTGTCCCTGATCCCGCGCGTCGAACAGAAGCAGCGGATGGAGATTGCCATCGCCCGCGTGTAAAACGTTTCCGCATTTGAACCCGTGCTTTTGCGAAAGTGCAGTGACTTCCCTTAACGCTTCAGGCAGGCGCGTGCGCGGGACCGTGCAGTCCGCGACCATGTAATTGGGGGCGACCCGCGCGATGGCGCCAAAGGCCCCGCGGCGTCCGGCCCAAAGCTGGTTGCGCTCGGCATCGTCTTTCGCCTCGCGGATGGTGCGCGCGCCCTGGGCCATGCAGATACCCTTGATGCGATCTGCCTGGGCTTTGAGTCCGACGACCGGGCCCTCCACCTCGATGATGAGCACTGCCGCGGCGTCGCGTGGGTAACCGCAGGTGATGCTGTCCTCTACCGCGCCAATGACCACCGTGTCCATCATCTCGAGCGTGGCCGGAACGATTCCCTGCGAAATGATCGCGGACACTGAACGGGCCGCATCTTCAAGCTGCTCGTACACCGCGAGCATGGTGATCACCGATTCCGGTTTGGGCATGATTCGAAGCGTGGCCTCGGTGACGATGCCGAAGGTTCCCTCGCTCCCCACCAGGAGCCCACGGACATCGTAGCCCGGCGAATCAAAGCATGGTCCGCCGAAATGGCGGATTTCGCCGTCCGGCAGAACCGCTTCGAGGCCAATGACGTGGTTGGTCGTCACGCCGTATTTAAGGCAATGGGGCCCGCCCGCATTTTCGGCGATGTTTCCGCCGAGCGTCGAAACCTTCTGGCTGGCCGGGTCGGGCGCATAATAATAACCGAGCGGCGAAAGGGCGTTTTGAACCTCGAGGTTGGTGACGCCGCACTGAACGCGCGCGATCCGACGTTTGAGCGTTATGTCAACGATGCGGTTGAGTCGCGAGAGGGCGATTACGGCCCCGTTTTGCAGGGCGATGCTTCCGCCGGACAGGTTAGTTCCGAAACCGCGCGGAACGTAGGGAACTCCGGCCCGGGTCAGCGTTTTGACGACCGCCGCGGTTTCGGCGGTATTGCCGGGGAAAACCACCGCGCCGGGCCGCGAAACGCCAAGCGATGCGTCGTACGAATAAACCTCGACCGAGACCGCGCCGGTCGTGATATACCCGGCCCCGACGATGCGCCCCAATTCCTTGAGCAGGCCGCGTTCAATCATTTTTCGTTGTAAACCTCGGCCGCGGCAGAGAGCGCCCCGGGTTTGACCTTGATCCCTTCGGTCTTCAAAATAGTTTCCAGCGCCGAAAGGAAAAGGAACACATTGCTTTGGCAGCAGGCGTGGCCCATGAGGCCCACCCGCCATATTTTGCCCGCCAGATTGCCCAGTCCCCCGCCGATCTCGATGCCAAATTTGTCAAGCAAGGCCCCGCGCACTATCTTATCGTCCGCCCCTGAGGGGATGACGATCGAATTCAGCATGGGCAACCGTTCCGTGGGCGGGACCAGCATCGAGAGCCCCATGGCCTCGACGCCGGCGACCAACGCGCGGTGGTTGAGCCGGTGCCGAGCAAAACGCGCCTCCAGCCCTTCCTCGGCGACGATGCGCAGCGCTTCGCGAAGGCCGTAAATCATGTTGATGGGTGCGGTGTGATGGTATTTGCGCGCCGCGCTCCAGTAATTTAGCACCATGCTCATGTCCAGGTACCAGCTGACCACCGGTGTTTTGCGGCTGGTGAAAATCTTCACCGCTGCGTCGTTGAACGAGACCGGGGCGAGGCCCGGAGGGCAGGAGATGCATTTCTGCGTGCCACTGTAAACGACATCGACTCCGTTATCGTCAATGTTGACTTCCATGCCAGCAAGAGAGGTGACCATATCGGCCAGCAGGAGCGCGCCGGCTTCGTGCGCGATCTTGGCGATGTCGGCCAGCGGCGTGCAGGCGCCGGTCGAGGTCTCGGCGTGGACGAGCGCCACGATTTTGGGCTTCTTCTTGGCCACGGCCCTACGGACCACGTCGGGATCGATGGCGCGCCCCCACGGCGCTTCGACCATGGTGAGTTTACCGCCGAGCCGCTTAACAATGTCGCACATGCGGGTTCCGAAGACGCCGTTGACGCAGACCACCACCTCGTCGCCCGGCTCCAGCATGTTAACAAAACAGGTCTCCATCCCTGCGCTGCCCGTGCCCGACACCGGGATGGTGAAGGTGTTTCTTGTCTGAAAAACATAGCGCAGAAGCTCTTGCGTCTGGTCCATCATCAAAAGAAAATAGGGATCGAGATGTCCGATACAGGGAGAAGCCATTGCCTGAAGAACGCGGGGAGAAACATCGCTTGGGCCGGGCCCCATCAATACGCGGCGGCCTGGATTAACTTCGGTCAGGGATTTCAGATCCATTTAAAACCTCTGTAAAAACAGAACTTTGCGCAAGGCGTTCATTCGTGGCAGACAGAAAAATGGCCCTTTACCCAAGATACAATCAAGCAAGACCAAGGGTCTTGGATGAGCACATTGTCCCAAAGCTGGGAATTTCGCAGACGGCCACCCCAAAGCCTTTGATGGGGATTTGCGTTTCCATTTTCCAGCGCACCGCTAACGTACACCCGACCGCCCTTGAAGGCAAGTCCAATCGAGTCTTCTTAGGCTCCATACAACTGGCCCCCAAGGGTCTCTGAGACGGTGCTCAATGTTCCTTGCCACCGGCCACTGCCTCATCTCGAAGCGATTTCCCGGACACCTCTCCCGTCTTGCCGCTGCTGCAAACTCGTCAACGACTTATCGATTCTGCTGGGCAGCACCAAGCGCCGCCACAGGTTGCCCAGGTTGTAGGCGATCACA
The DNA here is from genome assembly GCA_050011515.1 of Terriglobia bacterium. Classification (GTDB taxonomy): domain Bacteria; phylum Acidobacteriota; class Terriglobia; order UBA7540; family UBA7540; genus CAVROP01. Next base: position 5,861 of record JBEKIZ010000033.1, read on the forward strand.
CTCAGCCAGAGTCGCACTTCGTTCGACCGAAAACGATGACAGGACAGACGTGTTATCTTTACCGCCTGTTTGCCTTCTCTGATCCACTGCTCCGCCGTGCCCCCGCTGGTTGTAGAAAGGCCCCACGGCCCGACTGTCCATCACCAGGTTAGTCACGATGAGTCCGAATCGCGGGAACAGTTCCCCGAAGTGGAACTCCACCTTCGCCACCACCCGCCGCGTCAACAACTCCGCGATGTCCCGCTCCAGGCTGTCGTTGGCCGGGATGCGGATGGCTTACTTCACACCCCGTTCCTCCAGCGCCTCGTAGATCTCCGGTTTGGCGAAGGCGGCATCGGCCCGAAAAACCACCTCTTTGCCCGGCTTCTGTTGCCGCTCGATCTCTGGCAGCAGCAGTTCTCCCCACTCTTCAGCACTGTGCACATTGCCGGGCCTCAGCTTTGCCGCCAGGCAGTCGCCTTCACGATTGAACAGCCGCAGCGGGTGATAGCAGGTGGACTGGAAGTGGCCGTTGTACGCGCTGTTCTCCTGCTGGCCGTACACTGGAATCTCGGTGCTGTCCATGTCCAGCACTTTCCGCGGTGGCGTATCGATGGCCTCGGCCTTGGCGATGAGTTCGCGATTGATGCGGGCCAAGCTACGGAAGTTGTCCTCCTCGGCCAGCATCTCGGTCTCAAAAGTCTGCAAGCGGGAGGTCAGCGCCGCACCCCGATCCCAAGTTTTCTCGGAACCGAGCAACCGGAACGTCGGATCCTGCGAGACTCGCTCGGCATCATTGACATCCTCATAGCCCGCGATACGGCTGTAGACGGACTGGCGGAACAGGTCCGCCAGCGGAAGCTGCGTGTTCTTCCCGCGTCGTGAGTCGGCCAGATGCTGGGCGACGAGATCACCGAAGCCCAGACGTTCGTCCAACTCACGAACCAGAATCAGGCCGCCGTCGGACGTGACCCGGGAGCCTTGGAAATCGATCTTGAGAGAAGCGTTGAAGGAGAGCTGAAATGGCTGATTTTATGTCTCACGCATTATAAGGGGGCGCCCCTTTGGAGTAAGGTTTGAGCGTTGTCTCACTTCACCTAGAAAGGAGTGCCCTCCATGAATAGTGTCAAATACATCGGCATGGATGTTCACACGGCAACGATTTCCGTCGCCGTGCTCGATGTCGCCGGGAAGCTGATCATGGAATCGGTCATCGAGACCAAGGCCAGCACGATTCTCCAGTTGATCCAGGGATTGCGCGGGGACCTGCACGTCACGTTCGAAGAAGGCACCTGGGCGGCCTGGCTGTATGACCTGCTCAAGCTCTACGTCACGAAGATCGTGGTGTGCGATCCGCGCCGCAACCCCCTGCTCAAAGAAGGCAATAAGAGCGACCGGATCGATGCGCGGAAGCTGGCCGAGCTGTTGCGTGCCAATCTTCTCCGCTCGGTCTATCACGGAGAGAAGAGCCTGCGTACGGTGAAAGAATTGGTCCGCAGCTACCTGACCTTCGGCAAAGATCTCACGCGGGTCATGAACCGGGTGAAGGCGATCTTTCGCAGCTGGGGCATTCCCTGTGGCGGCAAGAGTGTCTACAACCCGCGCCATCGTGACGAGTGGCTGAGCAAGATCGCGGAAGTTGGCGTGCGCCGCCGGGCGGAGCTTTACTACGCGCAGCTCGATGCGCTGGCTTCCTTGCGCCAGCAAGCGCGGCGAAAACTCCTGGCCGAGAGCCGGAAGCACCGTGCCTGGAAATTGCTCCGCTCGATTCCGGCCCTGGGTCCGATTCGCGTGGCCCTGCTGATGGGCATTGTCCAGACGCCCCACCGGTTCCGCAGCAAGCGGCCGCTCTGGAGATACAGCGGGTTTGGGGTGGTGACGCACACCAGTGCCGATCACCGGTATGTCGACGGGCAGCTGGAACGATCCAAGAAACCGGTATCGGTTCGCGGGCTCGACCCCAATCACAATCACCATCTCAAGGATTTGTTCAAGGGTGCGGCGATCCAGGCCGCCACCCGGGAGGGTCCTCTCTGGGAGTTCTACGAGGCTCTCGTGGCGAAAGGCATGAGACCCGAGATGGCCCGTCTCACTCTGGCGCGTAAGATTGCCGCGATCACGTTGACCGTTTGGAGGAAAGGAGTCGCGTTTGACGCCAAATATCTGAAGCCCCAAACAGCTTGAGTGTTTCTGCCCCGAATTCGTTCCATCCCTGGGGATCTTTCCTGACGGTGGCGAGTCCGCTTCTGGGACACTTGGGTTCGAGGGTGAGTCTCAACCCAATAGGTAGGCTCGGCGTGCCTCGGGCACCCAGTCTCAATCTCACTCTAGGCCCCCTCGCATAACCCGAAAAAGCAATGGGCCACGAGTCCCGGTAGTGGCGTCATTTGGAATTCTTAGTCGAGTGGAAGGAAAAATGCTGGAGCATCATTGCGACGCTGTTTTCGCTCGGTATGACGTGCCATGTTGCTCCGGGAATTTTAACCTCGATGTTCCTGTTTTGCAGCACGCCAGTTCCTGTCAATTTCTTCCGTTAACCGAGAAATCCTTTCAGCTTCGTCCCGTTCGGCAGAATCCTGTTTACGCCTTTTCCTCAAACGGTGAGGTTGGCAGAACGGGCATTTACCTCGGGTATTTTCATGTTCCCTGCCGCAATTTTTGCAGATCATTTCGATTTTTCCTTTCTTGACCTGGGGTAGTGGGCGAAAGTTGCGTCAATGGTTTTCCCAGGCTCTTGCTAGATCAATCGGCTCACTCGATACATGAGGTCGGAGACAAGTGCGGCCGGGTGTTTTGCCATCAGCTCTTGGCGAAGTTCAGCCTGCGAAAAGGCACTGCCCAATGCCGTCGAGATAGTGAATTTCCCATCGGGAGTTTTTGAAATCTTGGCAATGTACACGTTTTCATTGCATAGATCGTACGTCATAATTACTCCTCTGGCCAGAAGCATCCTTGTGGCATAGTCCTTTGGTTTGTCTAATCTGATATAATGGGAAGAATGTAATGCCCCGATTGCAGTCGGGGCATATGATAACTCTTCGAGCGCAATTCCAAGGGTAGCATAGGAGTGTGCCCGATGCCAGAACAAAAATCATTCAAACAGACGAGACCAATTCGACCCGGTGAAGTTGGGACAGCAGAACCCGAGCGTCCCATACGAGGGACACACTTGGAACCAGCGTGGATAAGGCCAGGAGAAACGCAAAGAATTGTCCGGGACCGGAGCAAGCGGCGCAGAAGAACGCGCTAGCGCTTCACACCTTTCGCACTGAGAACCCGAAAAGACCAGGGATCGTCGTGCGCGACATCAAACCCCAACTGAGTGGCGAAAGCACCAGTCTGTAATGGGGAAATCGGCGCTTCTTGGCTTACTGGGTAATATCCTCTTATTCGATACTGTCTACGTTCAACCAACTTGTTCTGTTTTGAGTTAACCACGCTGATTTCTACGGTTATCTCTTTCACGGTGACATTGGGCAAGCCGTTGTAAACGTCGAAACGGATCATGCCCCAGCTTCCTTCCCTTTCCACCCAGTCCTCCAGGGCACCGCGAATCTCCAGCTTGGCCAATTCGTCTGAGCTAAGTTCATCTTCTGTCGGCAGAAAAGGACTGTAGGCCTTTTCCGACTGAGGTTCTTTTACCCTAGTCCAACCACTCGGATACAGAATCTCGGTAGATCCCGTGAAGCGATTGATCCTAACCGGAAAGGTTCGACCAACCGACACCTGGATATGGTCGAAGCGATAGGCGGTCGGCCACACAAAAACACAGAAGAGAACGAAACCGATGATGCACGCGAGAGTTAGCTTGTATTTGCGAATCTTCATTGAGAGCCAGTCCCCCACATAGCGAATGCTGGCCTCTACATGGTATAACGCGAGGTAGAGCATATCGCCGATGATTTGGAATCCGGCCTTGATCGGGTTCTTCGAGTAGTCCTCCATTACGGGCGGGGATTGTATCGCGTACCCCCGCCCGTGGAAAGCGATTTTATGCGGCACTCGGCTCTGTGTTCGCCGTCAGAAGTTCACCAAGTTCCCACACATGCTCGGTAATTCCAGCTTGCATTGCTGGTGTGACCCTCAAGGTCTGGTGAATTCTCACAAAGTTGTAATGGGCAAAGTGTAGCGCAACCTGGGCCTTCAAGTTCGCCAATTTCTTGCTGAAGGCGTTCGTCAGTCGCGTGAACCTTCGCGCTTGCATCCTAATGGTGAGGTTCTGGCGCTCGATGTACGAGGTTGAAATGTAACGCGGGTGAGGCTTCCCCGTGATGGGTGTCGGCATCGCTGCGATGACTCTAGGAGGTCCGTACCACTCGGGCGCCCCTGCCTCTCGCTCCTCGGTTCCGTACACCTTCACCAGCATGGCGTAGTCAATGTCCGCTCCGAAGTTATCTTCGACGGCATTAAGGTACGGGCGGAATCCATCCGTTGTGAGTTGGACGCGGTACGCCAACCGCTCTTTGAGGTCGGAGATTAGATGGAATGCCGTCGCCGCGTCTCGCTTGCCAATCAGGTGCGAGATCACGAGCTTCGTGTCAGCGTCCATGCCGATGAACACGTATTGGTCGCCGCGCTCCGGCGGATCGTCGTCGGTAATGAGGGCTTGCTTCTTGAAGATGTAAGTCTAGATTTCGTCCACTTGGACGCGACGAGCAGGAACGCGCCGGATTTTGGTGTCCAGCAGCGCCGCGCACCGTTCGCCGATTTTCAGCAGTGTCCGCGCAACAGTATTGCGCTCCACTCCAACCATTCGGGCCGTGGCTCTCATCGAGCAACCCTCGATGAGTCCGTTGATGATCTGGATTTGTTTTTCTACTGGAAGGACATTCATTTCGGCTTGCCTTTCCCGCGAGGCGAGCCGATAATGTTTTTGAGGTCGGCATTGCGGCTCACTCCGCGTGCTGATTTGGCCCCGTTCTCAGTTAGCGCTGAGGGCGGGGCTTTCTCTTTCAGACCTAGAATACAGGAACCGCTTGCTGTTTGTCAAGCACTAATTTTGTGTCCAAGCCCGACGACATGATCGAACCTATTTCTTCTTTGGAGGTCTTCCGCCAGCATAGGTTTTGCGCATGGCGGCAATCTTGCGAAAGTATTCAGGGCCGCGCTTCGCAGTTGCGTTACCACCCATTTTCCCGAGGGCGACAGCGGCAGGGTTCTTTTTCATAGTGTTATATTACAGCATCCGCTTGCTGATGTCAAGGTAATTTCTGAAACGGGTCTGGGTATCCGTGGGGAAGGTGGAGATTCTCTATCATCTTCCGTAGGGCCTCACCTTGACTTCGGGATGCGGCTTCAGAAATGGCCTCGATTGCGAAATCGTCAGCGGAGTACCACTTGCGTCCTTCCTTGATAATGATTAGGTCTGTCTTACCGCCGCAGTGGTCAATGTACTTCTTTGCGTTTTCAACCATATAGATTGCTAAGCGAGCGCCCAACCTAGTATCCATTTTTGGGGGGTACGCCGTATCGTAGAGGTAACGCAGCAAAGAAGAATCTCCGAGCCCTAGAAGCTGAAGAGTATCCGCTGGATAAAGTCCTTTGCTGTCGAAAACAAACATCTGCAATGGCGTGAATATATCAGAGAGAGAGGAAACAGCGATGAGCATCTGAAGATTGAGGTCAGCGTAGTGACGGCCCATCCCGGTAAGAACCTCGTCTGCGATCTTATAAACCGTGTCTGCATCCACTCGCCCCTTGGTGAGTCCGATGTTGATGTCTTCCAGCGCCCTGGCAATCTTATCCTTGGCTTCCTTGGCAAGTTGAGGCAGCCCGGCGTAGGCCATGACAACTACTCACTTCTCCCCACACTCAACGAAAATCTTGCACTCGTAGTATTTGTGGTAATCCGGTGCCGAAACCTGCTGGTCGGCGCAAATCACTATGCCATCGCTACACCGCATCCCCACGACCGCTGTCACAATTATCTTCCTCTCGGTAGGTTTTACAGGGTACGGCGGTTTCCGTTCGAAATCAACCGCCAACTGATACAATCCCTCCATCTTTTGCCACTCCCTTTTTCAGTGAATTTCAAATGACGCCACTACCCGAGTCCCTAATAGAACCATGGTTGCCACCTGACAACCGTTCTGCTTGTTGGTTTCAGAGCGCACTGGCTTCGTCGCGAAGAGGCGATGAAAACCGCTGGGAGAGAAAACCGGAACTGCTGGGCCGCAGTGTCCAGCCTTCGCGTGGATGGCGCGGTCGGTCAGAACCGACCCTGTTTAATCACGTGGGGCTGGAAGGAAGAGAACGTCCAGCCGTGGGGGAACTGTTTCTCTTGACTTCCCCCCTTATAGAACCCATTGGGTGTTGACCTCCGGCATGTCTTCATCACGTTCAAACCCGCATCAATATTGATGACGGCCAACATCCGAAGATTCACAGGTGGAGTTCAAAATGGAAATATGGGATTATACCCCTTTCACGTTAAACCCCCAACACAAATGAGTCCAAGCAGTTTCACGGCACGACGGAAACCTGCACCTGATCCACGCCACCGCTATGAGACAAATACAAACCAAAGGACATTTCCGAAATGAAGGCATTCCAGCGAGCCTGCGGGTGATATCTTTCATCAGTATTTATGCGGGTCTAAACGCACTGAAGACGTCTCGGAGGTACACACCCTATGGGTGAGAAACAAAATCAGCCCTTTTAGCTCTCGTTCAATGCTTCCTTGAAGGTCGATTTCCAGGGATCGCGAGTGACTTCCGATGGTGGCCTGATTCTGATTCGCGAGTTGGATGAGCGACTGGGTCTGGAGAAGCTCATCGACGAACACTTGAGCGACTCGCGACAGGGCTTGAATAAACAATTTACGGTGACCGATCTGGTGCGGCAGTCGGTTTACAGCCGCTTGGCAGGTTATGAGGACCTCAACGACGCCGAACGATTGGCCGCCGACCCGACGTTCCGCTTGGTCAGTTCGCAGAGGATCTGGGACCGAGGCGCGGCGCTGACCTCCCGCTTGCAGACTTTTGAGACCGAGATGCTGGCCGAGGAGGACAACTTCCGTAGCTTGGCCCGCATCAACCGCGAACTCATCGCCAAGGCCGAGGCCATCGATACGCCACCGCGGATAGTGCTGGACATAGTGCTGGACATGGACAGCACCGAGATTCCAGTGTACGGCCAGCAGGAGAACAGCGCGTACAACGGCCACTTCCAGTCCACCTGCTATCACCCGCTGCGGCTGTTCAATCGTGAAGGCGACTGCCTGGCGGCAAAGCTGAGGCCCGGCAATGTGCACAGTGCTGAAGAGTGGGGAGAACTGCTGCTGCCAGAGATCGAGCGGCAGCAGAAGCTGGGCAAGGACGTTGTGTTCCGGGCCGACGCGGCCTTCGCCAAGCCGGAGGTGTACGAGGCGCTGGAAGAGCGTGGCGTGAAGTATGCGATTCGCATCCCGGCCAACGACAGCCTGCAGCGGGACATCGAGGGGTTGTTGACTCGTCCAGTGGGATGTCCAAGGCATAAGCCGGTGGTTTGGTACAAGAGCTTTCTCTATCAGGCAGCGAGCTGGAGGATACCACGGCGGGTGGTGGCGAAGGTGGAGTTCCACGTTGGAGAGTTATTCCCTCGGGTCGGATTCATCGTGACCAACCTGGAGGCTGACAGCCGGGCCGTGGTGCGGTTCTACAACAAGCGCGGCACGGCGGAGCAGTGGATCAAGGAAGGCAAGCAGGCGGTGAAGATGACGCGGCTGAGTTGCCATCGGTTCCGGTCAAATGAAGTGCGGCTGTGGCTGAGCGTGATTGCGTACAATTTGGGGAACCTGTGGCGGCGGCTGGTGTTGCCAAACCGGATTGGCAACTGGTCGCTGACCAGTTTGCAGCAGCGGTTGGTGAAAAGGGGCGGCCGACTGCTGAAACACGCCCGCTATTACTGGTTACTACTAGCTGAGAGCCATCTGACCCGGCGACTCTTCGGGGCCATGGTGCGGCGGATCGGCTCGCTGTCCGTGCCAGCAGGGTAGGTGAGCTGCCGAACGAGCAGGTTTCAGTGAGCAGGGAGGGTGGGGTGGGAAAAGTGTAGGAGGCAAGGGTCGAAGTAAGGCCTTGGGGTTGTCCGGAGGAACAAAGCTGGCCGTTCCGTGGCCTGTGGAAGCACCTGGCACTGCAAATCCGACTGACAATTGCGTTCAGCGGTGGTCAGGTGTATATTATCGGCCGGGCAGAAAGCCCATAATGGAAATTCCGGATGAACACCGCGAGACCGGCGCGGGTGATTCGATTTACGAATGGGAGGTTACCCATGGACCACATTTCCAGCAGAAGACAGTTCCTGAACCTCTTGGTGGGGGCTCCCCTGGCTCCCTATGCGCTGCGCGCCTTTGAGCCCCCAACCGCGCTTCCATCCAGCGCTTCGGAACCGCAAGTGTACCTGGCGACGTTCAATTACCAGGGAGTGCGTCTCGGGGATGGCATGTTGAAGAAACAATATGATGCCACGCGAGATTACTTCTACAATCTCCCGGACGATGACATCCTTAAAGGCTTCCGCAAGAGAGTCGGCATGCTGGCCCCGGGGAACGACATGGGCGCCTGGGGTTCGGAAGACACCGGGATGGTCTTTGGCCAATGGCTGAGCGGCATGGCGCGAATGTACAAAGCCACCGGCGACACGGCAATGCGCGCCAAGGCTGTCCGTCTGATGCGCGAGTGGGCGAAGACGATCGAGCCGGACGGCACGCCCTACTCTCCGACCTTGGCGCAGGAGCTGAGATTCTCTCACTACGCCTGGGACAAGCTGGTATGTGGGTTGGTGGATCTTTATGAGTACGGCGGCGAGAAGGATTCACTCCCGGTGCTGGAGAGAATCACTGATTGGGCTATGCGGAACCTCGACCGCACTCGAAAGGCGGCCACCGTGGACGACGCTCAGGGCATCTCTCCGGAGTGGTACACGTTATCCGAGAATCTTTATCGCGCCTACCGCTCGACCGGAAACAGCACTTACAAAACCTTCGGTGACCTGTGGCGCTACGACCACTACTGGGGTATGTTCAATGGAGAGGTCCCACTTGACCCGGCCCACTTCCATGCTTACAGCCACGTCAACACCCTGAGCAGCGCTGCTATGACTTACGCCCTTACCGGCAAGCCCGAGTATCTCGAGACCATCGTACACGCCTACGACCACTTTCAAAAGGTGCAATGCTACGCCACAGGCGGTTACGGTCCGGCGGAAAGGCTGGTAGCGCCGGACGGCGAACTGGGCAGGTCACTCGAACGCGAGGCGAACACGTTTGAGACCCCCTGTGGGGCGTGGGCGGTCTTCAAGCTGGGGCGCTACTTGATCGAGTTCACCGGCGAAGCCCGGTATGGAGACTGGATGGAGAAGCTACTCTACAACGGGATCGGGGCGGCGCTGCCCATGGCCTCCGGAGGGAGGACCTTCTACTATTCGGATTACCTGCTCGGCTCCGACACGCATATCGCTTCAGCGCGCAAAGACTACTACTGGGACCCCTACCCTTGCTGCTCCGGCACGTACATTCAGGCGGTGGCGGACTATCACAACATCATCTATTTCCAGGGCGAGCGCAGTTTGTGCGTCAACTTGTTTGTGCCCTCCACAGCAACCTGGAACCTCGACGGAAACGAGATCCAGATCGAACAGGAGACGGCCTACCCGGAATCGGATACCGTCACGCTGACCGTTCGGCCACAAAAGAGCGTCTCGTTTAAGCTTGGATTCAGAGTACCCGAATGGTCGCAGGGGGCGACGGTGAGTGTAAACGGCAACAAGCTCGACGTGCCTGCCAACCCCGGATCGTGGGCCACTATCGAGCGGGCGTGGAATGCGGGTGATCGCGTCGCGATCCAGATTCCGATGCGACTCCGCTTGGTGCCAATTGACAAACAGCATCCGCAACGAGTTGCCTTGATGTGCGGCCCCGTGGTCTTGGTCCAGGATGGACGCTACACCCAGCGACTCACCAGCGTGCCCGGCGGGGGAGATCTCGGAATTACCCGCGTTGGGGACCGGCTGCATTTCCGGGTAGCAGCCCAGCCGAAGAGCATCTTCAGGCCCGAGTGGGGAGCCTTCGTGCCCTTCTATGAGGTGGGCCAAGGATTTCCTTATCGCATGTACTTCGATCTCCTCTAGTCCTTGTGGGGCGTGCTCGCAAGGTTCGGAGGCCGGGACCAACCACCTGATTCGACCACGACAACAACTCCAAAGAGAACAAAAAAACAAGAACAACGATAGAGAAAGGACGAGAAAAGCAAAAGACTGAAAGGCGGTAAGTCTTGTAGGGAGGCTCTACCCTTCTGCTGTCGCGGCCTCAGGCCGTACGCGGCCGCCCCTAGCTGCGTTGCGCGGCCAACTCGCGGCACTTGGCCACGAACTTCTCAAATAGCTTGCGCGGCTCGGGCTGGTCAACCATCTCTTCCGGATGCCACTGCACGGCGATCAGGAACGGATAGGCATCGGCGGATTCCACCGCCTCCACCAGTCCATCCTCGGAATGAGCCGTCACTTTGAGCCCCCGCCCCAGACGCTTGATGGCCTGGCGGTGCAGGCTGTTCACACGGCAACTCCCCTTGAACGTCTCCGCCAGCCGCGATTCGGGGTCAGTCAGGGTGACGGCGTGAGTCGGCTCGGGGCGTGGTGCGGACTGCATGTGTTCATGCTCGACCGGAGCTTCCGAGTTCAAGTCCTGGTAGAGCGTTCCGCCGAACTTCACGTTGATCATCTGGAGGCCGCGGCAGATGCCCAGGATCGGGAGCCCGTGGCGGTGTGCCCGATCAAATAGCTCAAATTCAAAGGCATCCCGTTTCGCGTCAATCTGAACGAGGCCTGGATATTTGACCGCTTCCTCATAATACTTGGGGTTGATGTCCTTCCCGCCGGTAAATAGCACCCCATCGTAGCCTTTGATGTCGGGGATGGAAGGGTGGGAGGGCGAGACCACCTCAACCTCCTCCGGCTTCACCCCAACGGCCAGGAGCGCCTTGTAGTAGGGGGATTCGGAGCCTTTGGCTTTTTCCTTGTCGGAAACAGAAATTGCAAATAATATGAAAGTTGAGATAGGACTGATGAAAAAGGAGCCAGCAGAATCGGTTCGGTGTGTAATCGCCGCATCCCTGGGTACCGAAATCGCGTTGCTAGCCAAGGAGGTATGTCGTGCCGAAGACTGACGCGAAACAATTTGTGCCACGCCGGACGGTGCTGAGAGCGTCCGCCGGGGTGATTTTGGGCGCGCTGTGGCCGTCTATGGAGTGTCCCGCTGCGGCGCCGAAAGAGGCAGAGACGGTCAGGTCTACAAGATTGTATGTCTTCGATCTCGGTACGTTAGCGGCGCCAGCTGATCCCTATAAGACTTACGGTTTGAAACCAGAGCAACTAGGAGAGGCAAGGATGTCTGTCATTGGTTACCTCATCGTCCATCCTAAAGGCACACTCATCTGGGATACAGGGGTCGTGCCCGACGAGCAGGTTGGCACCGATGCTAAGGGTGCTGACCGCGCGGGCAAACGTACCCTTAAGGATCAACTCGCAGAGATCGGATATTCGGAGAGCAGCATTACGTACCTTGCATTGTCCCATTATCATGGCGACCACTCAGCCAATGCCAATGCCTTTGCGTCGTCGATCTGGATCGTGCAGAAACCTGAGCGCGACGCGATGTTTTCCGATACACCACCACCAATGATACTCCAGGCTATGCCTGGGTATAACAAGCTGAAAGACTCCAAAACGATCATCCTTCTGAAGGTCGATCCATACGATGTGTTCGGCGACGGCACAATCCTCATAAAGCCTGCATACGGGCATACCGAAGGAAGCCAGATCCTCATGGTAAAGCTGGAGAGGACTGGCTGGGTTGCGCTGGTGGGAGATCTCTACCACTACCCGGAAGAGCGGGCCGCGAGAACCCCCACTCCCAGTTTCGATTACAACAAAGAGGAAGACCTCGCGTCGAGAGCCAGGATCGAAGACTACGTCAAGAGCATGGGAGCGCAAATGTGGATTGAGCACGATTACGCGTTCCACCATAAGCTGAAGAAGTCACCCTTATATTACGAGTAGCACACCCGCCAAGCGGGCAGAGCCTGTTTGGGCTGAAGGTTGTCTTCTGACCCACCAACCTGCGGTGCAACGAAGGCTAATTATTAGGGGGGCTTGCGAGATGATAAAATTACGAGCACTTGCTTTAGATTTAGCCGTACTGATCACCGGATGCTTCTCGGTCCAGGCAGACGCCCAACAGAAAGCGGGAAGTCCTCCCTCGGGCACCGTCACTGGCAAGATGTACAAGTTCGATAAGATCGCCGAGGGGATTTATTATGCCACGGCCGCCAATGCCACTAGAAATGGGCCGAGTGCCGGCGGCAACCACCCGATTATAGTCAACGACCGCGACGTGATGGTTGTGGATGCCGGCCTGACCCCCGCTGCCGCGCAAGCACTCCTAACTGATCTAAATTGGGAAGAGTGCGTTTGCCAGTCGATGGCAACGCGAGGATTTGAACCCCCAAGCCGCGGACCTACAAGAGAGGTCCGGGCTACGCTTGCTTGATTGGAGGGGTCGACTGGGGGGTGGCTTGTGAGGCCTGGCGGCTCACCGTCAGGACCCCCGCTTGGGCGCATCAGCGCGAGTTATCGGGACGTGCCCGCAGTGGCTTTCTACTTATCGCGGTTACTCGCCTTTGCCGATCCCAGACCACAGACGGCGCTTGGCAGCACCCGCCAAGGCCAAAAGCCCGGCTCCAAATAACGTCAGCGTGGCAGGTTCGGGTACTGGGGATACGCTAAGGGTATCTTTGTTATTAAAAGAGCCGAACTGGAGCTCGAAGTCTGCCCCCGCAGCGACGCTGCCGCCGGTGAAACTCCACGTCCAAGGCGGCTGCCCCGGCATCATTAGGGGATTGCCAGTCCCCGCGCTGCTCGATGCGCTGCAACCAGTGTAGTTGCTTTGGTTGAACGCACACGTCAAGACCCCGTTGGCGTCGGCGGAATCGGGCGTGCCCACGAGCATGAAGCTAAAGGTTGTGATCGGCGAGCCCGTGTCGTTTTGAAGCTCCAGAATCCCGCCCGGAGGCATGAGCATGAAGCCACTTGGCAACGACGACGTGAAAATGTCGAGAATGTTGTTGGTGCCAGCGCTCAGGTCGCCTGACGGTGGCTGAAGATCTGGCGCAGTGATGAGATTCACCTCGGGGTCGACAATGCCATCCGCCGAAGCGTACGGGACCAGGGACAAGCCCGTCAGGAAGACTGCTCCCGCAACCGCAACCGCACGCCAGACACGTGCCTTCTCCCTGATCGTACGCATCTTAAATTCCTCCGTGTTGTCTGCTTGTTCCTTTCCAGTCTACGCCGGGATACTTGCAGGCAATTGCAGAACCAAAGGAAATAAGCTACATCCACTTTGTTTCCAACAGCTTAACTCTTAGGTTCGTGCTTGATTGTGCATTTTGTTGCACATATCTGGCGACGCGTTGAACTTGTCCCCATTTTTGAGACAACCGGTTAAGCCAGGATTTCCTTTTTGGCTTCGAAAACAGCGCCATGATACACCCGTCTCGCTTGTTCGCGATACTGTAACGCGATTTTCATCGGGAGCACTCCCGACGGTCGGCCATCCACACCAGCACGGCCTAAAATTGCCCCATTTGTGGCCTGCTTTTGCAACAACTCTCCTTACCCCAACCCGCTGTAGACGGATTCCGCTGCTGACTGGACCACCATCCACCTATCCCGTCGGTATCGGTAGCAGCGCGATCCGGCCCAGCATGGCTCCGAACCGCCGCCGGTTGAGATGACCTTCCGCCAGAAAAAGCCAGTAGTAGCGTGCATGTTTCACCAGCCGCCCCCTGGTCTTGACCAGACGCTGCTGCAGACTCGTCAGCGACCAGTTCTCGATCCGTCTGGGCAGAGCCAGCCGCCGCCACAGGTTCCCCAAATTGTAGGCGATCACGCTCAGCCACAACCGCACTTCATTTGACCGGAACCGATGGCAACTCAGCCGCGTCATCTTAACCGCCTGTTTGCCTTCTCTGATCCACTGCTTCGCCGTGCCCCCCCTGGTTGTAGAAAGGCCCCACGGCCCGACTGTCCATCACCAGGTTAGTCACGATGAGTCCGACTCGCGGGAACAGCTCCCCGGAGTGCAAATCCAGCTTGGCCACCCGACCCTTCCTTGCCACCGGATCTGCCGCTTCCACCCAATGCTTCAGTTTGCCATACTCCAAGCGCAAAACCTTCGCGGTGGGGAAGATCCCATCCTCCCGAGCCAGTTCGACCTCCGCGGCCCACAAAGGTCCCAGAATCGGCAAGCGGCCCGTGTGCGCATTCCGCCAGCGTTTGAGACGTCGGTAAACCTTCCGCATGTTAGGGGGAATAACGGGAAACTCGCTGGTCATTGTCTGTCCCCCTTGCCCCCCTTGGGGCAAAAGACAGACGTTAGCAACTTCCCTCAGGCCAAGTCATGCAGCCTTGCCGAAAGCACACTTTCTCCTCAAGCGCGGGATTCGGCCTGAAAAGTCTTAGGGCTGTTCTATAAAAGGCGATGTCAAGAGAAATAATTCCCCCTCGACTGGAGGCCGAGGGAATATTGACCTCGGCATCGAGACCCTGTAGCCTACTAGGAGCCTTTTGGTTTTGCTCTGGCTCTCTGACCTATCAACTCGGCTCGTCCCGAGCAGCGACGAGGCTGCCTGGCTTTTCCGTCCCCTCAGTTGCATCTTCCTGTCGTGACGACGCCACTCGGCTCCTGAAACTTGACAAGCGAAGCGGTTGCCAACTGGCAACCCATGGTTCTATCTGAGACTCGTGGCCTATAGCTTTCTTGGGTTATCCGAGGGAGCATAGGGTATCGGTAGAGACTCATGTGCAAAGGTGCACGGGGCCTAACAGCACTAGAGATACTTGCCCTCGAACCCGAACGTCTCCAGAACCCGATTGGCCCACCGCCAGGTTGATCCCAGGGGATGGAGCGGACTCTCTACCCGAGACGCTCAAGCCGCTTGCTGTTTCAGTTCTTCAGCGTCGAAACGTGCTCCTTTCTTCCAGAGGATTAAAGTGATCGCCGCAATCTTGCGTGCCAAGGTGAGACGAGCCATCGAAGGCTTCATGCCCTTGGCCAGCAAAGCCTGGTAGAAATCGTGGAAGGGCCCGGCACAACTGCTGGCCTTCGCGGCTGTGCCCTTGAAGATGTTTTTGAGATCATGGTTGTGGTTGTCATTGAGACCACGAAGCGCCGGCTGTTTCTTGGAATGTTGTAACTGACCTCCCACGTAGTGGTATTCCGCACTGCTGTGCGTCTCGAGAGCAAGCCCGCTATAGGCCCACAGTTGCCGCTTGGTGCGGAACCGATGAGGTGTTTGGATCAGCGCGATCAAGAGAGCGGCTCGGATCGCGCCGATGCAAGGAATCTGACCTAGCAATTTCGTCGCCCTATGTTTCCGGCTCTCGGCCAAAAGATCGCGTCGTACTTCTCGGCGCAAAGCCTGCAGCACATCGAGCTGTTGATAGAAGAACTCGGCCCGACGGCGCACGCCGGCTTCTGTGATCTTGCCCAACCATTCCGAACGATGACGCGGTGCGTAGACAGATGTACCGGCGCAGGGGATGGCCCAGCTTCGATACAGCGCCTTCAACCGATTCATGACCCGCGTGAGATCCTTGCTGATCGTCAGATAACTGCGGGACAGCTCCTTCAAGGTTCGTATGCCAGTTTCTCCATGGTAGACCGCCGACAGCAGTCCGGCGCGCAACAACTCGGCCAGCTTTCGCGCATCAATCCGGTCACTCTTGTTGCCGTCTTTCAGCAAGGCATTCTTCCGCGGATTGCACACCACGACCTTCGTGACGCGAGGTTTTAGCAAGTCGTATAACCAAGCGCCCCAGGTTCCTTCTTCAAACGTGACATGTAAACTTCCGCGTAGCCCTTCAATAAACTCCAGAATGGTCGCTGCCTTCGTTTCGACGATTGACTCCATCACCTGCTTGCCGACAGAATCCAGCACGGCAATTGAAATCGTTTCTTTGTGAACGTCCATGCCGATATACTTCGTTTTATCCATTGGGGTGCTCCTTTTCGTAGGGAATGAGGTCGCGCTCAGAACCTACACCAAAAGGGGCGCCCTTTTATAATGCGTATCGGAAGCGCGCCGGCTGGACCAGTTTCCGGAGTAGCAGACACGCCGTTCGGCGCGCTTCCGATACAGCGACTTGAACGGAGCCGCCCGTGTTTGTGGCGGACGCGGGCAAACTATGGGTTTTGAATGGGGTTCAGCGGCCCCGCGGGTGGATGGAGAGATAAGTGGAATGGCTGTCTGCGGGCCAGAAAGCGAGTGCTACCCGTCGACCGGAGTTTCTTTGGGGATGATGTCAAGGGATAGGGTGAGGAGGGATGGGTTGCCAGCATGTGACCGGGCACACGAGAGCGCGGGCGTGGTGGGCAGACGCGCTGGAGTTGAGTAAGGATGCCGTATTTCATGAGAGCCTCGTGAGGGTGAGCGGTGGAGAGCGCAGGCACATTTCCGCTGCGGTTAGTCGCTCCAGGATAATCATGGGCCCGCCGCACTGGGGACAGGGCCACGAGGAGGTAGAAGGCAACGTGATCGACGAGCCTTCCTCATCGCCTGGCGGCAGTTCTGGGGCGGGTGGCAAGTCGGTCGGTCGTCCCAGGAACTGGAAGCAAAGTGGCAAGAGAGCCCCGCGCCGTCGGTGAGCCAGAAAGCCGAAGTGGCGGATGCGCACGAAGCCGGGGGGAAGCACGTGGAGAAGGAAGCGGCGTAAGAATTCCTCGACCGCCAGGGTCATCAGGCGCTGCTGGTTGCCGTGCGCGGAGTCTCTCCAGCGAAAGGTGACTTCATTGCCCTCCAGGGAGACCAAGCGGTGATTGGAGATCGCCACGCGGTGGGTGTAGCGGCCGAGATAACGGAGAACGTGTTGGGGGCCACCGAAGGGCGGTTTGCAGTAGACCACCCAGTCGTGACGGAAGAGGGGGCGGAGGAAAGCAGCGAAAGCCTTCGCTTCCGCCAGAAGCTTGAGATTCCCGTAGAAGCCGAGTTGGCCGTCGTCGAAGGCCCGTTTGAGAGCGGCGACAAACTTGCCGCGGAAAACACGACCCAGCACCTTTCTGGGGAGGAAGAAGCGATAGCGGGGGTGGATCCAGCGCTGGTGATCGGGGGAGAGGCCACCGGCCGGGACCACGCAATGGACATGGGGATGATGTTCCAACTTCTGATTCCAACTGTGGAGCACCCCGAAGAAGCCGATGTCGGCGCCCAGATGGCGGGGATCACGGGCGATTTCGAGCAGGGTCTGGGCGCAGATCCGGAACAAGAGATCGTAGATGACCTTGTTGTTCTGCAGGGCCAGAGGGGCAAGCCGCCGCGGAAGGGTGCTCCTGGCGGAGAGTCATCTGACTCGGCGTCTGTTTGCCAGTATGCTGGGGCGAATAGCCGAACTGCCGCTTCCGTCGGGATAGCTCAGCCTGATGCCAGTGAAAAACGATCCAGAGTCCTCCAGGTGCGGAGAGGTGTCTGACAAAACCGGATGGAAAGGCCGAGGCCGGGCAGGTTCAGGACTCGCGATGGGTCAGACGGGGCCCCGTCCCGAGCCCCTGGACCCAGACAATGAAAAAATCAGCACTGGAATCCCTTGAGGAGTGTATAATATGGGGCTGTTAGGAGCTAAAAAGGAAATTCCGGATCAAACTGGCCGATCACCGGGCAATAGCGCCCGGCCCACTCGTCCAGCTTGCCATGCAGCTTCTCCACCGGCCAGTCGTCAGCGATTTTCTGCGTGCGCTCGAAGTCCGCGATCGCGACGAAGTCGTTGTCGAGCCGGGTGTCCGCGATCGATTTGCGCTTCGGACGGCAGCCCAGAGGGTGATGCCCGTTGAGATAAACCTGCAACCGGAAAGGACACCATGTGGGGACGCGGACATAGCACAGTCCCAGCTCCTCATCGATGAAGTAAAAGTAGTAATGCAAGCGCTTGCCGTCACCGGGGCGCAAGTAGTTCTCGCCCGTGGTCTTGTCATGCCAGGGGGAATAAGTGGAGTACGGCTCCAGGGCCGAGAAAATCCACGCCAGGCTGGGATCGGTCGCGGTTCTTCAACACTTGATGAATCTTCTCATCCTTGCGGAAGCTCTTGGGGCGGTGAATAAACTCCATCTCCAGACCATTCTCGGCTGCCAGACGTTCGGCGTTCTTGCGCAGCGTTTCGCGCAACGGCTGCGCCCACTGGGCGTAGTCAAAGATGCGAACGTGGTGGGCGCAAAGATAGCCCGTCATGCCGTCGGCATAACACAAGCCGGGCAGGGTGCCTTGAATCAACAGGCGGTCGTAACAGGACAGCACGCTCGCGATCTGGCAGCTCCGGCGTTCGGTCAACATTTGTAACCCCATCCGAGATTCGACCTCCTCGGAGGGATCATAGCACCCGGCACTCCGAACTGTTTGGTTCCGGCTACGCCGGGTTAGGTGCTTACGTGACTACACATTTCTGGTTGGGCCTTTTTTTGACCTTCCTTAGTGGAATACTAGCTGCCACCTTTGGAGTACCGATGAAATACAGCCGGACGTGGAGGTGGGAAAATACGTGGCTCTTGTTCTGCATCCTGGCGCTTTTAGTGTTTCCATGGCTGGTGGCCCTCCGGGCGGCGCCAGGACTATTCCGCCTGCTCTCCGCTCTCCCGCCCATTGACTTTCTACCCGCTGTCGGTTTCGGCTTTTTGTGGGGTATCGGTCAGGCCGCTTTTGGATTGGGGATTGACAGAGTCGGTACTGCAGTGGCTTTTGCCATCGTGATCGGCATGTCGTCGGTGCTGGGCAGTCTGATTCCCCTGGTGGTTATGCAGCCAGAGGTCATCTTCCAGGTGCGCGGATTGTTGCTCCTGGTGAGTGCCGCTATCCTTGCGGCGGGCCTGACCGTATACGGGAAAGCCGGCTCGCAGCGGGAACGAGACGCAGGCGCTGACACCGCCGCAAGACGTGTCGCTGATTTCCGGGTGGGACTTTGGATTTGCATTATCGCCGGAATGCTAGGAGGCATGCTGAACCTTGGGTTTGCATTCAGTGGCAAGATTGCGGCTCAGGCTGTGGCCTTCGGCCTGACTCCGATTCGGGCCACATACGTGATCTGGCCGTTTGTCCTCACGGCCGGCTTTATTCCCAACCTCTTATACACGGTGTTCCTGTTGCGGCGCAACCACACGGTGGCGGCGTTCGCGCGCTCTCCGTTTCGCGAGGGGCTCCTCTCGTTGGGAATGGCGGTGTTCTGGCTTAGCGGTGTTCAGCTCTACGGCGTGGGCGCGGCTGTGATCGGCCGCTTCGGGACTTCGATCGGCTTCGCCGTTTTTATGATCACGCTCATCCTTTGGTCATCCTCGCTGGGAATTATAACCGGCGAGTGGCGCGGCGCGCGTCCCGCGACCTTTCGCCGCATGCAGCTCGGGTTGGGCATCCTGGTGCTGGCCTTGTTCGTCTTGAGCATAACCGGGCTGCTTTGAAAGTCTGCTACCGACCCGGAGCGGGCTTTCTTGGTCAACGCTCAACTGAGGAGCGCTTGCGGTGCCTCTTCCCAGCTTCACTGCCTCAAAAGTCCAGTCCGAAGAGAGAAATGACGTGAGATTCGAATGCCCGGCAAACGGGGATATTACGAACCGCCGTGCACGACGATGTGCATCTCCGCCAGGCGGCGCGAATCTACGCTATGATCCGCTCCAGTTCCTTCACACACCCTGCCGCCGCGTCGAGATTCGAGGGCCGCAGGCGTGCGCAGAGCAGATTGGTAGGGTCGGGAACTGGCGCGGTGGTCTGACGACTCCGTTTCCAGTCCCCGCCACATCGAACGGAGCATGCAGATTTCCTGCACTGCGCTCTCCTGTTCGCTTCGGGGCAAGGGTCATGCGACTTAGCGGTGGAGATTGACCAAGAGAAACACTTCAAGGATACTTGGCAGTGGCAAGTGCTGAGCCGCTGGGATGAAGGCAAAGCCCCCAGCTCAATAGTATTACTTTGTTAGGTTCATGGCCAGAGTCCCTTGAAATGCGCGTCTGAACGACTTGGACGACACCGGCTTCTGGACGGACTCCGATTGCACTGACAGAGCCGGTTCCGTTGACATTCGTGGATCTCAGGCCGACAGAACGTAACAAAATAATAATAGGTGCTTAAATCAAAGCGAAGGGATGAGGAACCCGATGATGGATCGAAGGCGACTGATTACTAAAGCTTTTCCCGGTATAGGTTTGGCGGCGCTCGCCACGCAGCAAGGGGCAATGGCGCAGAGCGGCGGGCGCACGCCGGGCCCGGCGTGGAACGTCCGCGATTTTCGCGCACAGGGTGATGGCAAGACCCTGGATACCGTTGCACTCCAAGCGGCTATCGACGCCTGTTCTCAAGGCGGCGGTGTAGTGTTCTTCCCGAAGGGGAGCTTTTTGTCCGGCACGCTCACCTTGAAGGATGGTGTGACCCTGCACTTATCTCCCGGGGCGACGCTGCTAGGCAGTCAAAGCATCAGCGACTATCCGCCCAAGCCCTTCCCCGCTCGTGATCTGGATGTCGGGGGATTCGATATATGGGCGTTGGTGTATGCGGACGGGGCGAAGAACATCGGCATTGAGGGCCCGGGCACCATCAATGGGAACGGAAAACCCTTCCCGCCTCGGACGCCTGTAGGAAACCGGGATATTTCGACCGGTGCGCGCCCAAGGCTGCTCTTCCTGAAAGGCTGCCAGAATGTAAGGATCACAGATGTCACGCTGTGTGACTCGGGGTGTTGGACCGCACATTTTGCATTGTGCGACAAGGTCTTTGTCCAGGGGATTTGCGTCTATAGCAGCTTTTTTTATAACGAAGACGGCATTCTTCTGGACAGTTGCCAGGACTCGTTTGTGAGCGGTTGCTTCGTCGATACCTCGGACGACGCGATAGTTGTAAAGGCCTCGTTCCCGCGCGTGTGCAAGAACATCGCGATTACCAACTGTGTGTTGACGACCACCTGTGCGGCGATCAAATTTGGAACGCAATCGCTGGGCGGGTTCCAAAATGTGAGCATTTCAAACTGTGCCTGTTACGAGTGCCCGCTTGGGGGCCTCAAGTTCTTGACTGTCGACGGAGGGGATCTCGAAGATATCACTGTGAGTAACATCAGTATGCACAACGTCTCCGCTCCAATTACTATCGTTCTAGGCAATCGTGGCCAGGACTATGGGTTCAAAAAGGTGGAACGGCCAGGTTCGGTGGCGAGATTGCGAAATGTCGTGGTCAGCGGGATTCGCGCTACGGTGGCAAGTAGGAATGACCGGTGGCGGACCGGAAATACGTGTCTGATCGCTGGTATCCCGGGACATCCGGTCGAGGGGGTGATGATCGATAACGTCTATATGACCTATCCGGGGAGCGGCACTTTGGCAGAAGCGCAGCGGAGGGATGTTCCGGAGCAAGAAAAGGCCTACCCGGAGAACACGATGTTCGGGGTTCTTCCGGCGTACGGCTTCTATCTCCGGCATGCCAAAGGGGTAGCGCTCCACAATGTGCGGTTGGAACTCGAGAAGCCGGACCTACGGCCAGCGCTCATTTGCGATGACGTCGAAGATCTCGAACTGACCGGCTTCAAAGCGCCAGGCAACGGCGATGAGCCCCTGATCCGCTTGCGTAATACACGTGGCGCGGTAATACAGAATTGCCGGACGCTGGGAAGTGTAGAAAGCTTCTTGCGCGTGGAAGGTGCTACGAGTGCGGATATCGCACTTCTCGCCAATGACCTGCGGAGAGTGCGAAACGTGGCCCTCAAGGCAGACGGCTTCATCGGGGACATCGCACAAGCAGGTAACCTTTTGCCCTAAGCCGTGGCTGGAAAGAAGAGTGGTGCGTGGCGGAACTGAACCCGGAGTACATCGAAAAGAGGGGAGATGTTTTGGCGGCTTATAAGAAATGCGAGGAGTGTGTCCGAATTCGAGAGAAGCCAGTTTTAGCATTACTCGGCACGCTCCTATGGCCATTGCAAACCCAACAGGGTAGTGAGGCAATTTGATGCTGTAGAGGCGAGTTTACCTCGCCAAATGGCGGCGCGAAGCGGCCGCTACACCAAATTGACCCACTACGGGCAACTCTATGGCGAAAAGGGATGGCGGCCCAGAGACTTTGGTCGGGTGGAAGTCTGGGGATGCGACTTGTCTTACAAGATTGTGTGCTCCGCTTTCATGCGCACGCATTTGCCAGTGGTTCGAATTGGACCTTCTGGAGGCTAAAGTTTGGGGTCCCACCCCCACCTGGCGGCACAACGTTGAAAATGAAGGTGGCGGCAGAGTAGGAGAGTAAGCAATGCCAAAGCACGACTTCCTCTCCCCTCGTCAGTAGGGTCGAGGACTGGCACCATGCTCCGTAGGTTGGGCCTATCTGTTGCTCCCCGTTTCCTCTGGGGAGTGCCTCACTAGCCGCACCGTAAGCCGGTTTCCAGCCGATGTTCACCTCTGAATTTTTGAGATAACTTGTGTTGCCTCGTGGGGTTAAGTGCGATTTTGGCCCTAATTATGTAGACACGCATATTACGTTATAGGTCGAATTTACCCTTGACAATATGGTCGTTTTGATAAATTATGTGGTCATGTATATATCGCGTGCTTCCTGGTTGTCCTCCAACGGCAAAGTTTATGAGTCCATCTACCTCCGCGAGTCCTACCGCGAGGGCCCCCACGTCCGCAAGCGCAACATCGCCAACCTCACCCATGTTGACCCCCAGGAGATTGCCGCTATCGAACTGGCGCTGAAGCATAAGGGCGATCTGGCCGCCCTCCGCTCGCTCGGCCAGATCTACCTTGCGCAGGGGCTTTCGCTCGGCGCCGTGTGGACCGTCGCGGAGATGGCCCGGCGGCTCGGCATCCTCAAAGCCCTCGGTACCGGCTTCCAGGCACAACTGGCCCTGTGGCAAGTTCTGGCTCGCGTGCTCGACCAGGGCTCGCGCTTGTCCGCGGTGCGGCTGGCGCAAGTCCATGCCGCCGGCGATGTGCTGGGCTTGGAGCGCGGCTTCGATGAGAACGACCTCTACGCCAACCTGACTTGGCTCAGCGAGCACCAGCAGCGGATCGAGGACCGGCTGTTCGCCAGCCGGCACGGCCAGCAGAAACCGGACTTGTTTCTCTACGATGTGACGAGCAGTTACCTGGAAGGTGAAAGGAATGCCTACGGGGCCTATGGCTACCCCCGGGACGGCAAGAAGGGGAAGCAGCAGATTGTCATCGGGTTGTTGTGCGACGAGCAAGGTGTGACGCTATCCACCGAAGTCTTCCTGGGTAACACGCAAGACCCGAAGACCTTCGCCGCACAAGTGAAGAAAGCCAGCGTGCGTTTCGGTTGTGAGCAGGTGACGTTTGTGGGTGACCGGGGGATGATTAAAAGCGGCCAAGTGAAGGATCTCTCCGCCGCAGGCTTCCACTACATTACGGCGATCACCAAGCCCCAGATCGAGACCTTGCTGGCGGCGGGCGTGTTGCAGATGGAGTTGTTTGCGGCCGAGATCTGCGAGGTCCAGCAGGAAGGCGTACGTTATGTGCTGCGGCGGAATCCTCTGCGGGCCGAACAATTGGCCGCTGCGCGGGCGGACAAACAAGCGTGCGTCGAGCGTCTGTGCGAGGAGCGGAACCGCTACCTGCGTGAGCATCCCCGCGCCCGGGTTGGGACGGCGGAAAAGCGGGGGCGGGTCAAAATCGCCCAGTTGAAAATTGCGCCTTGGCTGGAGGTCAAGGCGCAAGAGCGCAGCGTGCAAGTAGCGGTTAACTCCGCCGCGCGGGAAGAAGCCGCACGGTTGGATGGGTGTTACGTGATCAAGACGGACTTGGCCAAGAGCGTGGCTTCCAAGCAGGTCGTGCATGACCGTTACAAGGATCTGGCGCAAGTCGAGCAGGCCTTCCGCACCTGTAAAACGGTGCACCTGGAGACCCGTCCGATTCACGTGCGCACGGCCGAACATACGCGCGCTCAAGTGCTGGTGGTGATGCTGGCCTACCTGGTCCGCCGGGAACTGAGCCGGGCCTGGGCGGATTTGGATATAACCGTGGAAGAGGGGCTGCATCAATTACAGACGTTGTGCTCGATGGAAATGCAGATCGACGGAGGCGGCAGTTGCTTGCGGATTCCCCAGCCCAGCGCTGCCTGCCGGGCGCTGCTCAAAACCGCCGACCTTCGCCTGCCGGAGGCGCTACCGCACCGGAAGATTGTTGTAGTCACGCGCAAGAAACTGCCCGAGCGTCGCAGACCTCGTTAGCAAGCAGCAACTTGCACGTAAAACGTCACTCCGGCTCAGCGGTGAACACCCGCTAGAGAAGCACGGCCACTTGCCGGTCCAGGTGGAGTATGCGGCACGCCTTTGCGCCATCAGCAGCTCCCACTTCATGAGTTTCTTCAAGAGGACGACCGGGCAGTCCTTCCATTCGTATCTTAACCAGTTCCGCATTGCCAAGGCGCAAGTCTTATTGACCACCACCGACAAACCCTTGGACAGCATCAACCAGGAGACAGGCTTCTGCAACCAGAGCTACTTCGGCATGATGTCGGAAGCTGGTGGGCGATACCCCGCTGGCTTATCGGCGTCGGTTGGGGAAGGGCTGTGATATCGGACACATTCCCATGCCAGGCCATCCTTCCGAGGCAGCAACAAATTCCGCTCCTCGCTCTGGATGACGTACTTGCCTTCCAGAGCCTTCTCCCGCGCCCCATTCACCGTGTGCTCGAAGAAGCGAAACTTCCCTTGGCGCCACTCCCAGTCAAAATAACGGTGACCGTGATGGCGGCGTAGGACGGTGGCGGCGGCAGCCGCGATCTTGTCCGGCTTTTTCAGTTCGCCTTTCTCAACTCGCGCCTCGAGGGCCTCCAGCTCCTTACGCACTCGCTCCATCGAGAGTTCCCGCAGGCTGCGCTCATACCGTTCGCGCTCTTTACTGTGAACCACGAACACGCGCACGCCCGGTTCTTTACCGGCCACCTCGACCACGCGAGTCCTCGGCACTACCGCCTTCTCGGCGGAAGCGATCCCCGCTGGACATTCCTGCCAGTCCCGCTGCGCTTCCGCCTGCTGGAGGTACGCCCACGTGTCTTTGCGATTCCGCCGTTTCAAGCCCAGCAAATAGCTGTGCGTCGCCAAAATCTGATCCGCTCGCAGAATCAGCAATTTACCCAGCGGCCCACCTCCTGGCCGGTCATCGCTAGCCCGTCGTGTAGATTGGTCACATGTTGTTTCCGATGTGTTGAAGGCATTGGAGTGGAGACGAAAAAACTTTGGATTGTCTTCGGGACTGATTATCTGTGCAATTTCAGTTTGTTCGAGTTTTTTGACTATACGGGGTTAGCTTTTGGTGAAGCACCACCCTGGTTGCAACCTCGCGATCAAACTCGAACGATCTTACAGCTGAATACTCCTCCCGCAGCATCGCCCGTAGGCACTTGGAATTTCACAGTTATTGAGCTCTTTCCGCGAGTCAGTTCGGGCGGAATCCTATAGGTCACAGCACGATCAGGTTTTCTCTCTTCTGCCTGGAGGCGGGGCTGCGTGGCCGTGGCATGATCGTCCACAAGAACATCGAATATCGGCGATCCTCTTTCTGCATCCGCGTACTCGCAATAGATGGCGAGAGGAACGTCCGGCAGAACCTTCATCTGATAGCTAAGGAAACCGCCATTGGTAATCTGCCGCCAAGTTCGATAGCAGGAGGCGGGTGCGTTGCCAATCACGGCGTTTCTCATGTTGATTGCGTGGGCCCTTTCCGAATTCTTGTCGCCAATCAGTACACTGTCTACGGTGCGGGCATCAAGCTCTACAGCACGACGCCACACCTCTTCGCGCCGGGTAAGTTCTTCACCCCATTCCTCCTGCGTCATCAACCGCCAGTAGATCACGTGTCGTTCGTAATGCAGGTCATAGAAAGGCACAACTTTCATGTCGCTAGGTTTAGCCAATCCGACTGTCCGGAATGCCAACGTCTGTCCAGGGATTCGTTCGATTCGTCTCAAGATTTCATCTCGAGTACCTACCAAAACGGGTACCCTGTCTTCCGGCAGCACAACCCGAGCAACCTCTTCGGCTGTGCTCCAGAAGTTCTCCTTGCTCAATCCTTCTGTGGTGAGTTCCCCAACTAGGAGGATAGGACCATAAAGCACCGCCACGTAGCTCTCATCGTTGGGTAGCGTCTCTACGGTCAACCGCATGGGCAATTCAACTTCCACCGTATCCCCCCTTCTCCATTCGCGCACAAAAGCTGCATAGGTACGAGGTTGTGAGACAACAGGCTGTTTGTGGCCATTGATCCAAACGTTCATTGCTCCCGGCGCCAGCCACCACGGGTGGCGGATTTTCAAAGCGAGCTTCACGGGTTCCTGGCAGGAGAATCTTATCCTCGTTCTCGCCTCGTCGGGGAAGCGAGTCTCCTGCCTCAATGTTAGGGCTTTTTCGGTGTACTTCAATTCCGAAGGGATAAAGAGGTTAACGTAAATGCTTTCAGAATCGGAGGCGTATATCATCCGCCCATACTTCGCGGGGCTTTCCATCCCCGTACCGACGCAGCACCACATCGAATCATACTCATCGGAATAGACACGATAATGCCCCGGCCTCATCGATGTGTAATACACAAACATTCCCCTCTCAGGATCGTGCGCGGGCAGAATGTGGTTATACAGAGTGCGTTCGTAATAATCAACCATAGCGGCCGAACCTTGGGCGCGGTACAGCGCTTCGGTCAGGCGGAGCATGTTTACCGAGCAGCAGGTTTCAGGCCCAGTCAAAGTCAAGAGGGCTTCGCCAGACTTCATGGGATCGAAGAAATGCTCATCCGCGCCGTTGCCGCCATTCGCCCAGGACCGATTATTCACCACAGTCTTCCAGAAAAAGTTGGCGGCATTAGCGAGTTTCTGCTCGCCCGTGAAGGTGTGAATACGCTGGAATCCCGTGAATTTCGGAATCTGGGTGTTCGAATGCCAGCGACTCAGGATATCCTCGCCCTCAGACATTGGATCCAACATCACGCGATGGCACAGCCGTCGTCCCCATGCCAGATACTTCGGATCACCTGTTAGTTCATACACATCTCCGAAGGACTCATTGAGGGAGCCGTGCTCACAATCCAGCAGCTTCTGTGTCTGTTCCTCGTTCAACTTATCCAAAACTTCGCAACCAAACCAGTCCGCAGTACGAATAAGGACCTCGCGGGCCTGGAGGTTGCCGGCCAAGCGATGGGCTGCATAAAGTCCAAGCATCACTTTGTTCAGTACGTAAGTCGGCTCAAACAACCCATTGATAAAGGCAAGCGTGTAGGGGTCGTATCCGATTTCAATTCGACCGCCTGCCACTTCTTTAAACAGTCTCTTGCCGTTCTCCGTGGGGAGCAGGTAGCCGTTGCCGTTGGCCTGCTGTACTTCCCCCAATTCCTTAACGATGTAATCAATCCTCTGATGCAGAGTCTCATCGCCGGTGGACTGATACATCATCGAGGCAGAGGAAAGATAAAAACCGAGTATCGCGCCAGGCAGTGGGTGACCATACTGACGCTCCGACTCCCATCCTCCGTAAGGTGGCGCCTTTGGCTCCAGACCTGCCTCAACGCGGCACCATGAGAGCAACCGGTCCGGATCGAGCTTGAGCAGGTATATTCGGTCCAATTCCTGGTGATGCTTGAAGCGTCCATCCCCCAAGCGTACTGCTGACAGTGGAAACAGATCCACTGCAGGCAGTACCTTCGTAACGCTGGTCTCGGGAGCACTCTCCACTATTTGAGCCAGGGAGATTGCATCAGACGACTCTATTCGGAGAGGCGTGAGAGATACGCCAACCAGTGCCTCCTTGATGAACTCTCTGCGGTTGGGAGCGTTTTTCATTGAATTCTCCACAGCGGGATTTGCAATTTGAGTTTCTCGGGTGGCGGTGGTCTTCCGGACCGACCGCGCCTCGATCAGACTCACTAGCAATATTACGTAATGACTAACATAACCCTACGGAAGCCGGCCTTCTTCAGCGAGCATTTTGAGCAGCTTTTCGAATGCGCCCGCCGTCCGCTCAACATCCTGGAGGGTGTGGCGGCAAGACAAGAGACCCCCTGGCCAGCTGGCTATATCCACTCCTCCGCAAATGAGCCCTGTTCGCATCACGTGCGGGAGGTCACCGCCCCCTGATAACGTCTTGAGCTTTTGCCAAGGTACCTTGCCGGCCATGATGTCCTCAGGTCCCACAGGCTCGTTATCAGGATTCGCAAAAATATGGAAATTGGAAAAGTCCCCATAGACGCACCAACTTGAGCCAAGCCGTCGGAGGATCGCATTCAGCTCTTCTCGTAGGCGCGCCGCTGTGCGGTTGGCAGTTGCGATGGCGTCAGAGGTGGAAATTATCTTGAGAGTAGCAATCCCTGCGCTGGCGGAAACAGGCTCGGCATTGTAAGTTCCCTGATGGGGTACTTTCGGCGGCAAGATGCCGTTTTCCCGTCTGAAATCCATGACCCTCATGATTTCAGCTCGGCCCACGAGCGCGCCGCCCGGATATCCTCCAGCAACGGTTTTGGCCAGGGTGGTAAGGTCCGGTGTCACGTGGTAAAAGCCCTGGGCGCCGCCCGGCGAGCAGCGAAAGCCGGTAATCACCTCATCAAAAATGAGTACGATCCCCAGGCGCGCCGTCAGGCTCCTTAAATCCATGAGAAATTGCGGATCGATCGGAACCTTGCCAAACGTCGCCCCTGTGGGTTCGAGGATGATGGCCGCCACGTCGTCGCGAGTCTCACACACGTGCTTGACGAACTCGAGGTCCCCGGGCGGACAGATCACCACACTGTCCACGATGCCTTTCACGATACCCGGTGCGCCGCTAGCATCACTAAAAGCCACATGATCGTGCCACCCATGAAAGTGCCCGACGAATCGAACCACAATATTCTTGCCCGTATAAGCCCTGGCCACCCTGAGGGCGAGGAGCGTAGCCTCTGTCCCTGTAACCGTGAACCGTACCCGCTCGGCACAGGGAATAAGCTTCTGGATCAGAGTCGCCCATTCAAGTTCCAATTCATGCGAAGCGCCGTAGTGGACCCCGCGCGAAAGTTGCTCTCGAACCACCTCCAAAACTGCGGGATGATTGTGACCCAAAAGGAGAGCTCCGTGCCCACCGAAGTAGTCCACGTACTCGTTGCCGTCAACGTCCCACTTGCGGGCGCCATCGGCGCGCGAAACGAATATGGGATGCGGTAGAAGGTACCTCACGTCATGGGTCACGCCACTCGGAAACAGATCTTGCGCCTTCTGATACAACTGTCCCGAGGTGGGGGTCTTCCGGACATACTCCTCGACTATTCTTGATCTCGGGTTAACCAGGTTTTCGCTCATGATCCCCTCAAATCGTCCAGGCTGGTTGAAGACCCAGCATGGAGCGAAGATTTTCCTCCGGCAGACAACTCACGCGACGAGGGCCGGAACCTCTTGGAAGAGTGTTCATTGTCAAGTAACTACTGCAGCGGAGCAGAGTCGGGCGACGCTGCTCCCTTCTCGAATAATACCACGAGCTTATTTCGCCAGCTAGTGCTTTGCCAACGTAATTCATCCAATCGCGACGCCCACATTTGCACGACCCGAAAGATAAGTCACTGGCACGATTAGCCAGCTACGTTGAGGCGGCATTAGGCTCCCGGCAAAAAGCACATTGGGATGTCTCGCGAGGTGCGAAGCCCCGGTTTGACTTCCAGGATGGCGGGAATGCAATTGACCGCAATGGCCGTAGTGGCGAGGTCCCCGTGGATGCCTCCGACAATGCGCAGACTCAAGTCGGGAACTCCGCTGACGGTGATCGCGTCCACGGGATCGCGCGCACCGAGATACATCTGCAGTTCCAAGCGGACATTCGTCCCACCTTCTGCCAGCGCCTGTGCTACTTGGTGCACGCCCACCACGCGGCCCGCAGGTACTTCCAAGTATTCGCTGCGAACGGTCTCGGCCGCGACCACCGGGTCGATGGTCTCTTCAATTCGCTCCACGGGCAACCCCAGGGAATCCCCAATCATCGCTACCGACTCCGGCAATCCATGGTGCTTGATCGTCCCGGCAGCCACCTCGGCACGGAATTCCTCCACTGTCATTCCCGCCCCCACTTTCTTCTGTAACGGCAGACGGCGACGCGAAGCGTCGACTACCCGCTGGACTTGCACTTTGGTCACCTTGTGGCAAACCGTAGCCAGAGTTAGAACCAGCTTGTCCATGGCAAAGCCCGGGTTAACACCCGTCCCAAGCAGAGCCACGTTATGCTCGCGTGCGCAGCGGTCGAGTTTTTCACTCAAGGCCGGATGCTTGCGGAACGGATAGGAAAGCTCCTCGCACGTGGAGACCACGTGCATGCCCGCCTCTAAGCACTCGATCAATTGATCCGCCACGTTCGTCAAGTACGATGAGGTGGTATGCACGACTACATCGGCTGGGGATTGCAATAACGCCTTAAGATCGTGAGCAACCACCACACCGACGTCCCGTCCTGCACCTGCTACGTGTCCCAAGTCTTTTCCTGCCTTCGCGGGGTCCACATCGACGGCCCCAACGATCTTCAGTTGCGGCTTCTCCAGCATCAGGCGCACTATTCCCGCGCCGATTGGCCCCACCCCGTACTGAAGCACACGAATTTGCTTACCCATAATTTCACCTCCCGAGAGTTTGTTGTGCCAAGGACCGGGGTCGTTGGCACGGATTTCATTTTCATTTTCCGGTCTGGTAAGATACACGCGATCGCCTCTAGAGGCTTGGACCAAGGTTGCGAACTAGAGCATCGAAAACCTAACTCGTCTTGATCCAGGTCAGCCGCCACTCGTCGCGGACTCTTTTGTCTGCCTCGAAGTATGTCAAGAAGACGATCTCCCGTTCGTTAGGTAGCGGCATCCTGAACGCCGGTGCCTTAGACTCGGAAGGCGACGGACACGGCGCTAGCACCTTATCGCCAGGTACATACGGCAAGCGCAATCTGTCCTCACGGCCTTCACCCTCAATTAGGCCGCTGACCGCGTAGACCAAGGGACCACGCGTGAACGCACTCCAACGGTTGGAATAAATACTGCGTTTGCCGACACTTTCCTGTTCCACGCTCCTGTGCATCACCAATTTCATCGGGAACTCAAGGCCGACCTTGTCTCCCTCTCTCCAGGTAGCTTCGACAGTTGCATAACCCTGATTGTCTCTAGTTGTTCGGATCGGCGAGCCGTTGACCGTAAGGCCCACTTCATCAGCCCAACTCGGGATCCTGACCGAAAGAGCCAACTCGACGGGATGCTCTGGTTCAAGCCGAAGGATCACCCGTCCGGCGAACGGATAGTCGGTCCGCTGAGTGACTTTGAGTTTCGTATTACCTGGAAGAATGAAGCTTCCATGGTTGTCGCCATAAAGATTTATCGAGACACCGCGTGGTGTAACGCCATACATTATGGGACCAAGTTCTTCCAAGGCCATTGGCCCGCTCGATGCGCAGCATGCCCACGTTCCCGTGAGTTCTCTAAACCCATTCGGTAAAGTATAATAGCTCCAGTCCTCACCGTTCGGGAACTGAGCACCCAGCAGTGAGTTGTATGCAGCCCGCTCGACTTCATCGGCATACTTTGCGTCCCCGAACATACGCAGTAGTTCGCGGTTAAGCTGTATCCATGACATCGTGCTGCAGGTCTCGACAATGCCATATGGCGTCCAAAAACCCCTCGTGTTGAAGCACTCGTGCCATTTGCCGCCGAAGCCGCCCCAAGGGCCTCCACCTATCGTGAGGTGATATCGCACAATCTCATCCCACCCGTTAAGGACCGCCTGCAAATAGTCCGGGTTTCCAGTAACTTGATGCAGTTTTAGAATACCAACATGCTTCCAGATTAGCTGGTATATCTTGCCATCCGCGAACTCAGCGAGGTCGAGCCGTTTTAGGCTGTTGTGGACTATGTCCAAAGTTCGCCTGTCCCCCATTTGATCAACAATAGTCTCTGCGAAGTTCAAATACCAGGAGTCGTTGGTTGCTTTAAAGAGTTCCATGATCGGATCCAAGAGCACAGTCGCGGAGCTACCCTCGCACTCTCTCATGCCAGCAAGACTTTTGCCTCCCTGCCCAAAAGTCTTTAGACGCAAATCCGCAAGCCTCCTAACGGTGTCAAGCAATCGCTCGTTTGGCCAGAAGCGGTGGACTTCCAGCAAACCTTGCCGGCGGCACAGCCACCGTGTGCTCCGCATTGCCCATGTCAATCCCCGCCGCATTCAAGTTTAAAGGTGGTAACCCCTCCGGCACATCCGGCTTCCCCTTCGCAGCATTCCTCCTTGCTCCCCTCTCAGTCTCGAGTACGGCGTTTCAATGATGGTCTTATGCAAGGCCCAGAAGTTCTCCAGTGGCGTGTCCAACTGAATATGATGCGTTGGGGCGAGAATAAGACCGCCGTTTTTCCCAATGGTATTGAGCCGTTCGAAAATCTCCCCTCGGACCTCGGCAGGCGTACCGAAAGGCAGTGTGTGCTGCTCGTCAATGGATCCCCAGAAGCAGAGCTTGTCCCCGAACTGGCGCTTGATTTGTGCGGGATCCATGCAAGCAGGCTGAATCGGGTTTAGGATATCCACGCCGATTTCAATCAGATCGGGAATGATGGGGCTAATCATTCCGTCGGAGTGATAGGCGACTTTGAGCTGCGGGTTTATAGCTTTGATCTCAGAAATGAAAGTGGCCATCCGGGGTTTGAGAAACCTCTGCCAGCATTGTGGAGAGATCATCATCGCGCTCTGCGCGCCGACATCGTCACCCACCCAGATCATATCCACGCCCATTTGCACGAGTTTCTTGGCCGCGGTCAGATGGTATTGATAAGGAATGTCGAGGATCCTCTCCGCGATTTCGGGATTGAAAACGAAGTCCATCAGCAGTCGTTCCAGCCCTCGCAAGGCCCAAGCGGTTTCAAAGATCGTGGTGACTGTAACACCCACAATCCAGTATTCCTCCTTGAACGCCTGGATGGTGCGTGCGGCCTCCTGGTATAGCTCCGGGCAGCCGGGGGCCGGGGGCCGGTAACTTTCAAGCGCCTCATCGTTGGCGAGAGGATGGCCGGAAATCTCCGTATAACTGCCTTTGCCGAATCTTGTGGTGTACTCGCACTGCTTCCACCCAATGCCCCATTCGTCAGTATAATCACCTGCTTCCAGGTAGTACGAGTTGGCCCAACCCACTGAGGTCAACAGCATATCTTCACCTAGGGCCTGTTCAAGCTCATAGGTGTTGCCGCCACCGTGAGGGTTGTGCGAGGAGCCGGTCTTGTGAAGTAAATCCATGTGGAGCCTGGAAGCGAACTCAGGAGTAAAGCTGATCTGCATGGGACACCGGTCGGGTTCTTCGTGGCTAAGGGCCGTGAGAACTCTATCTCTGTGTCTCATCATGGTTGTCTTCCATCCTTTCTTGGATTGTCATCTCGCGGGTGGTCGGTCAGTTTGATGATAGGGGTAGGGAGAACCGATTAGGGTCCCCCTCCCTCCGGTAGGGTCGAGGACTGGCGCCATGCTCCGTAGGTTGGGCCTATCTGTTGCTCCCCGTTTCCTCTGGGGAGTACCACACTAGCCGCATCGTAAGCCGGTTTCCAGCCCCCGCCACGTCAAACCCAGCGTGCCCATTTCGGGCACTGGGCTTTCCCGCCTGCTTCCCATCAAGGGTTATGAGACTTATCGCGCAGGTGCGACTTTCGGCAGAGACCCATATGGGCGTACTCGATACCCGTGGAACAGGCCGAGCACGTTATAGAGCCACTCCCTACTCCATCGCTTCCAGCCGAAGCCCCGTCGTTTCCGGGCACGCATCAGGTGGCGTCGGGTCTTCTTTTCTACCCAGTCTTGGATAAACGCAAAGCACCGACTCGAGTGCCCTACGGCAAAGTAGTTAACCCAGCCGCGCAGGATCGGGTTGATCAGCTCGATCACCCCCCCCACCGGCTGGCTCGCGAATCTTCGGAACAGGTCCCGCAGCTTCGCCAGCAACGCCGTCCGCTTCTTCAGCTTGGGCGTATACTGCGGTCGCCACCTGCCCTGCAAACTCCGCACGCGGCGTAACTCGAAGCCCAGGAAGCCGAAGCTCCCTCCCTTCCTCAGATCCACGATTCGACTCTTCTCTTCGTTGATCTCCGCACGGAGTTTCCCGAACTCTTCCCGTAATCGCTTGACTACCGCCTTCACGAGCCAGTCATGGCGCGGATGAAAGTCCACCAGGATCACCAGATCGTCCGCAAATCGTGCATATTGGACGGCGGTGTATCGTTGGTAGCGGGTGGCCTCGCTCGCCTTTTCCAGCATCTTCTCTACCTCATTGAGGTAGAGATTACTGAGCAGCGGCGAGATCACACCTCCTTGCGGAACTCCTTTCTTCCCGGTCGCCTTGAGGATCATCTTGAGAAGCCTCATCACTTGATCGTCTCGGATTCGCTTCGCTACCTTCGAGAGCAGCAGATAATGCTGGACGCTGTCAAAGTAGGCGCGCAAATCAAGATCGATGATGCGGGTCTTCTCCTCAACGATCGCCTCGGCCACGCGGCGTACCGCTTCATGGGCCGTTCGCTTCGGTCGGTATCCGTACGATTCCGATTGAAAATCAGCTTCGAAAATCGGTTCCAGGATCAGCTTGAGTGCTCCTTGCACCACACGATCACGGATCGAGGGTATCGAGAGGATTCGGACCTTTGTTCCGCCTTCTTTCGGTATTTCCTTCTTCCGCACGCGCATGGGTTGATACGTGTTGGTGACCAGTTCGTCCCTAATCTGCTGAAGAAAACTCTCCACTCCACCCGCTTCGATGGCCTCGAAGGTGACACCATCAATGCCCGGTGCCCCCTCGTTTTTCTTCGCCATCGCGTAGGCTTCCCGAAGGGTCTCTTCTTTGCAAACATGAACGTATAGTCCCCAGAATCGCCAGGTCGGTTCCGCCTTCGCCTTGATGTATAGGCTCTTCCTCAGGTCCTGCAAAACGCCAGGTGTCGTTGTCATCCCACCCTTGCCTCCCTTGTTGTCAGAGCCACTGCAATCAGCAGGGTCCCTTGGCTCCACGGACGTTGCTCCGCTTCATCGCTAATATGGCCCCCTCCAACTCCCTCTCGTCTTCCGCCGACTTCCCGGTGTCTCCGGTTATACGGCTTCCTGCTCCGCGGATTTCTCCCCGGGACGAGGAGGGTCTCTCCAGTTGCTCAGCATGCCCTGGTCATCGTGCTGTCGCTTCAACCCCGCCAGAATGAAACCGCCGCGTCAGCCAGGTTGCGACGATCCCTGCTGCCTTCACCCTCCGGTTACGGGCTCTGCTTCTGGGGCTTCGCATTTTCGAGGCCATATCTGCGTTGACTTTTGTTACGGCCCGATGACTCGCTCACCATCCTGAAGATGGCTTTGTCGATAGGTTTCAGAGATTCGGTTTCCCTACCCTCCGCTATCCAAGCTACGAGGTTCTGACTTTTGCCTCGGTGGGTTTACCTCCCACTGAACACACCAGCTTTTTCTGGACACACAACCGGACAGGCGGTTCTCCCGAATCCGGCTCTCCAGTCGATGGTGTTACCTGCGAGAGGATTGACAGGCCAAATTATGGGCCGTAAGCAAGGAGAACAACCCACGTTTGGCAAAGGAAGCGTTCGGCCAGAGCTGATGATCCCGGCCTCGTCCTCGGCCTTCCCCGCCCCGGCGCTTGCGGAGGATACTGCGCAACCGCATGCGCACCCAAGGGTCGAGCAGGGAAAACGTCGTGTGGTAGCTGTGTTGGAAATAGACAAACTAGCCTGCATCGGTGTTTGTAAGACGCATACGCACACTATTCTTATAGCCCCGCTCTAAGGCAATGGGTTGCTCGTAGTTCCCCCAGTCCAGGTCCGGATACCCCCACAGATTGTTAATGTTGAGCTGAACCCTGCCGTCTGGTAAAACTGCAACTCGAACGGCCGCCGAGCCGTCAGATTCCGCTCGGACTCGCAGATCTGTTCCCGCCAAAAGACAAGAGACGTGCCAAATGTTCTCTTTCAGGCTCCTAAAGTCGTTCGTGCCCCGGCCGCCAAGATCGTCCGGCCCGTAAAGGAAGAAATCCTTTGAGTCTTGGGACCAAGGCCTTATCGGTGTGGTACGGTATGCTTCAACTGGACCTCCCACATTCCTTAAAGCCGTTCCTTGGGGCCGGCCAATATGATCAGAAGGATAACTGGACCATAAAGATTCTCGATCCCACGTCAGCCGGTCGACCGAGCTCGAGAGTGTATAAGCAACCCCAACTTCACTAATTCCCTTGGGCCGGTCGTGAATTGTGTACTGTGTGGTGATCAACCCTTGGCCGTCAATTCTGATCTCAAACTCGGCGGCCATACGCTCTTCTGTCGCCCCGCGACGAGCGATGTAAGCTCCAACCAGAGTTATCACGGCCTCGTCGGCGGTCGCGGAGTGACGAATACTGGTGGGCCACCAGGGGAACAAGGCTAATGAGCCGAAGTTCAAGAACGGCCCGCCTTCAATAATCTTGCTGCCTCGGAGCACTCCTTCGGCTATAAGCCCCGTTCTCTTGCTGAGAGCGACCCTGAACTCCGGGCGTTGAACAGTAATAAATTGCGAATCTTCAGTTACCTTCGGTGCGGGACCCTTCACATCAGGAAAAACCCTCTTTCGCTTCCCGTTACTCAGATTGAATTCGTCAACAAGAATTCCCCCTGCCCGGTAGAACTTCAGGTTCAGAATGTCCCCGTTATGCCAAGTACGCGCGGGAATCCTAATTGTCCCTTGCGCGCCAGGAACTAGGTATAAGTTGTTGATCTCCCCAGAGTCACTTCCGACGTGCCAGACAATCTTGATCTCATTCAAGTTTGTGTGGTTAAACCAGTTCTTTATAGGAATCTCCAACGGTTTGCACGAGCCCGGACCAGCAATTTCCCCTTCTAGAACGCGCACGGGCGAATATGCCTTCTTGGTAAGCCAATACTCGGGTTTTGGCCTGCGCCATCCATCTACGATTCCCCATTCGCCATAACCCACGGGTGATCCCGGCAGCATGAACACCTCTTCAAACCCGGCCCAAATCGCTCCACCAAGACAACCCTCAGCGGTATAACAGTTTTCCCAGAAGCGCTTCAGGCTTTGTCCCCAAAAGTTCCTCACCCCCGGGTCGCGCTTCAAGGTTTCGGTGTTGTAACAGGAAATGTGCAAGGATTCGTCGTTGAGCTTCGGGATATCTTTGCTGGTTAAGTCCCCATCAAACTTTGGGTAGTGCTCGCTGAAAAGGTCGTAGCAATCCACGCCTTGGGGCACTGTCCGAGGATAACTGAAAATAACAGGCCGCGAGGTGTCTTCCTGCTTGGCGTAGTCATGTTCCTTTTGGAAGTTCGATCCCCACGGGCTCTCGTTTCCCAATGACCAAAAGATGACCGAGGGATGACTTCGGTCTCGTTCGATCATTTCGGCGAATTGGTTCATGTAGCGGGAAGTGAATTCCGCATCCGATTCGGTTCCACCGCCCGTTACCGACCATTGCTCCCCGACGAAGCACACCGCCGATTCTTCTTCCACGTAAATCCCGTGACGGTCGCAGGCTTCCAGAAAGCTTTCCGTAGGAGGATAGTGCGAGGTCCTGACAAAATTGACATTGGCATCGCGCAGCAGAACGGCATCCTCCTCATCAAGCTCCGGCTTGGTTGCCCTCCCGAGCAAGGGGTGAGTATCGTGCCGGCACACCCCGCGTAGCTTCACAGCGTCCCCGTTGACGTAAAGCTGGCTCCTCCGCCGCTCCACTTTCCGGAACCCGATCCTTCTTTCCAACTTCTCCACGCTGGACGCATGAACAATCAACTCCGCTCCGAGGGTGTAGAGGTGCGGATGTTCGGCGTCCCATTTCATGGGCGAAGCGACCGGAATCTCCAGGGACGCTTCCGGCCGGTCTGGAGAAAAAGCCACCGAAGCCGGGTTCAAAGGGAGGCTTTTCCCCTGCGGGTCCGCTAAATGCAGGTTCAACTTCACCCCGCGCCCCGCATGGATCGACACCATAGCCATGACTTTCAGGCGCGCGTCCTGGTAGGACGAATCGAAGTCGGTTTCGACGTGCAACCGCGCCACGTAATCGGGAGGGAGAATCACCAGCTTCAGACTTCGCAAAATACCCGCAATGGAGTGCTTGGCATAGTTGCTGGCATAGGAGATCTCATCGGAACGATCGGTTACTCCCACCGTGAGCCAGGCGGTTTGGCCGGGCCTTACACACTCGCTAATGTCGCAATCCCAAGAGGTAAAGCCGCCATGGTGGTCTCTCACAAACCTCCCATTCACCCAAATCCGGGCGTAACTGTAAACACCGTCAAAGCGCAGGAGGATCTTCTTGCCTTTTGCCTCGGCGGGAATCTCCACCTGCTGCTTATAAACAAACTCATTGTCCCTTGCGAACGGTATTTCCTGCGCCGTGAGTTCGCCAGGGACGGCGATGTCAGACCAGTTAGCAGGATCAACGCCATTCGTCCAAAAGTCGGCAGGAGGAGAGGTGGTGAGTTTCCAGGTCCCGGCCAAGTCCACGAGAGGCTGGGGGACACCTGCGACTTCTTTCGGCAATGGAACAAGCACCGGCCTTGGCCAGTCCCACGACTGCGGGAGGGGTGCCTCGCCTCCTTGAACCGTTGGGAGGCCGACATTCGAGGGCGAGACGCCATTCGGCCTCGCAAAAACCCCTCCGCCCCCCAATATCCACGCTGGAGAAATTGCTGATGTTCCAAGCGCTTCCATGAATTTCCTGCGATTCAACTCAGGACCTCCTCACGTTGATGGGATAACTCCCGTATTTTCTGACCGTCGCGTGCATCCGAAGGGCGTTCTTGACAGGAACCATGTCATGAACTTCGCTGGAGGACCCGATGAGGATTCCTCCTGACGGGCCGAGTCGCTCAACCAGCTGCAGAGTTTCCTTTTCGGCCTCCTCAGGTGTGCCGTAAGGTAGAGTGGTCTCGCAGCAAAGGTTGCCGAACAGCAGCGTGCGCGGATAGTTCCGCCGAATCTCAAAGATGTCGTTGCAACCGTTCCGCTCAATGGGGTTAAAGCCGTCAGCGCCCAGCGCGTTCACCATGATCGGCAGGATCTTCTCAGCCTTGCCATCGGTGTGGTAGAGAAACTTGAAGCCTGTATCTTTCATCGGCTTTGCAATTCGCTTCCAAATGGGTAACGCTTTCTTGCGGATGAAGTCAAGGCTGAAGATAGGTCCCTGACTGCCCGCCACGTCCTCGCCCATGAACATCAAAGGCGCAGACGGGTTTTCAGCGAATACCTCAGCAATGTACTGTGAGAAGCTCCCGCAAACCTCCACCAGCCGGTCAACCAGTTCTGGAGCGTCGTAGATAAGGTGGCCCAGGCCGCGCGCCGTTCTTATTGCCGAAGTGCTGTTCGTCAGTCGAGCCGGGTAATTGGATGCAATCGGGAAACCCGCTCGTGTTTTTGAACCACTGTCCAGCAATGCCGGCATCGTCCGGGTCAAGGCGCAGGCGCCAATCGCCGGCCAGCGAGATGCCTCGCCCCACCGACCCCGCGCCGAATACCGGAGGCAGCGTCCACGCAGACAGTGCTAGGATCAGGAACGCTTTTGAGAAAGATTCTTCCAAGGATTTCACACAGAGACCACAGCGCGGCCATTGGCCGCAACCAAAACAAGGAAAAACTCTCGATCTCAGGGCTTCAGCGTGAATCAGGACCATATTGCTAATTTCGGCCCCCCCCGCCGCTGCGCATCACTGTGCGCGCCACGACCGATGGCTTCCACCCCTAGGAGACACTCCAAATCTGCGTCCAGCCTCCGAAGAATACCCTTGTGCCTCTGAACGATTTGCATGCGCAGGGCCTGGCCACACTCCATTCAGGGATGCTGGTAATTGCCGCCCAGCGCTCAGTGGGCATCAGCCCCAGGGATTGAGATCGAGTGCGGTCCCAGCCCGGGCGGAACCGTAACGATACCAACACCCTTTTGGAAAGTAACCCGCTGAGCCTTCCCGTCGACTTCCACCCGTTCTGTTCCGCTCGTTCCTGGCAATTCCAGCTCCCACTGGGAAGGATGATCGCCGAAGAAGCGGCAATAGTGGGCATCGTAAGTGAGCGTTATCGCCAAGGCTGGACCCGGTGTGCCCAGCACGCCCGCATGCAAGTAGGCAATATATTCATTCATGCCCATGGAACGCCAACCCTGAAGCTGCTCGAAAATGATTGGAAACCCCTCAGGGTGCTGCGAGATTCCTCGGTCATGGCCGTCGGGAGGGACCCACACGACGAGGGGAGCGTCCGACGTTCCCCCGAATTCCCCGCCATATACCGGCAGCGCTTCGACCGCGAGATCGGGGCCGAGGTAGTCTCCGGACCATCCGAATCCAACACGTGCGGCGATGACGGTGGTGTTATTGGGGCCCGACTTGGAGACGGCGGACCCGCCCGGGGCGAAAGAAAGCGGCTCGACCCCGAACTCGTGGATTAACCACTCGCGTGATCGCTCGAGATGCAAACGTTGAACGGCGGCCGGTATCTCCTTCTCGCGGCGCGTGTCGGCGAATTCGCGATACCAGCCGATCTCGGCCTTCTCCTCGTACAGCGGGGAGTCATACCACGGGCCGGGCGGTGAATCGAGGTCTGGCTGCATGTGCGTCCAGCCGTGGCTCTCAATTTCGAAGACGCCGCGCTTCAACCCCTCCTCAATTCCGCGCCTCGTCGAAACGTAGTCCTGACGTGTCCCAAATTCATCTGTGAAGACCTGTTGAAACGACGGAACGATGGTGCGCAGCTTCTGATCCACAAATCCCGGGCAGATGTTGAGAGACAGCACTGCATGGTTCTTCTCGAGCGGCGCGATCAGATACTTCTCGATTTGCTCCTGCGTCAGCGCGGCGTAGTGCCAGCTCTCGAGCCAGGCGTTCGCTGCCGAGCCCGGATCGTCCATTACCAGGACCGCTTGTCGGCTCCACTCCCTGTGCAACTGATACCCAACCGCCAGTGCCAGGGCCCGCCGCAGCACGGTGCGCAGGGCCTGATAATGGAGAAACGCCGAGTACTCGCTGCCGATCCAGAGCGCGTGAACTCCCGGACGAACTTCCCGGTCGGTGATCTGTGGTACGCCGCCCTGGGTGGCCAGCACCTTGGCGCTTACTTCGTCTACCAGGACCCTCTTCTTGGAAAAATCAAATCGCCAGGGAATCTTGGTGTCCACTCCTTTGGCGGTCAAGTCGGTCCGCGGATCGTCGTTCGTGTCGAGCGGGTCCGGAAGACCGTGCAGCAGGTAGTCTTCGGGAAGCTTGGGCACGATGGCAGCGCTGAGGCGATAGTAC
Source organism: Terriglobia bacterium (assembly GCA_050011515.1). Lineage (GTDB taxonomy): Bacteria > Acidobacteriota > Terriglobia > UBA7540 > UBA7540 > CAVROP01. Next base: position 47,107 of record JBEKIZ010000033.1, read on the forward strand.
CCGCGGTAACGAACACCTAGCAACGATTCGAGGATGGGATGATGGATCCGATTGGAGAGAGCGACGAGCCCGATATTCCACTTCTCCACCGCGTCCGCGAGCCACTTCAGGTTCTGGTCAGGAAATTCGGTTGGGTCTGCATCCCAGAGAACTGCGCCATACAGGGGCCTCCCATCAATGCCCAGGAAGGTATTGCGGTCGAGCCGCTGCTGGTCCAGGCGAACAATGTCGAAGGGTACGCCCCAGTTCTTGAGCAGGCTGACCAGTTCGTGAAACTCGCTTCCTTCCCGCACCAGAAAGCCGGCAGGATCATCCCACTGGTCGCCGATGACGAGCAGAATACGGTTCGGACGGAAGTCTGCGGCAAGCATGCAGGGCGTCCAGGAACAAGCGAACGAAAACAGGAGGAAAAGTAGAATTCTCTTTGCCATAGGCGGGCCTCTCAACATTTCTTGCTCTGAACTTCGGTTTAAGCGAAAGATCTTGCCGCAGACTTACCCCCAAGGAACAGCCCGTTGCAGTCGTCCGGTCTGCCGGGGTACAGAAGACGGTACGGAGGAAACAGACCGGCAGAGTAAATTGGGGGACCTCTCGGCCCAGGTTTGACCGGCCGGCGAAGCCAGAAGTCGGCCTGGAGGAGCCGAGAGTCTCGGATGAGGTCATAGTAAGCGTCCACCCGGCGGGACAGCAGAACCCGCTGGCGAGCCAAGGACCTCTGGATGGGAGCGTTCTGTCAGAAGGGGAGAGTGCCGTTTGGACGAAAGTCCCGCTACGGCTCGTTGCTCTCTTCCGAGATAGGGACTTTAACCGCGTATAATAAGCTGGCGCGGGGTGTCGGCTCGAGCCACTCCGGGTGGGCGAAGGTCGCCGCGGAATTCCCGTTTGAAGCCATACTGGGGAAAACTCACCGTACGGAATTTTAGAGGGGGAGGAAGATAAACGAGTGCCCCGCGTGCGCGTCCCCAAAATACGTTGGACCGGCGTGGTTAGCATGTGGTGCGCTTCCTCTCTCTACTCGACGCCAAAGGGTTTCAGGGACCTCGTGGACAAACCACTGCGTGGACCTTGTGTTAAGTGTTCTCAAAGGGACAGTCTCGACGGCCGTTGTGGCGCGGGCGCTCTTGTCTGAGCGCCCCGCGCCACACAACGACCCTGGGACCCGGATCAGAAGTAGAACTTCAATGCGGCCTGCATGATGCGGGCTGAGGCCGCGGAGTTAATCGTTCCGAAGTGGACTTGGTCGGTAACGTCCGTGGCCGGATTGCCCAGGTTCACATGATTCAAGGCGTTAAACATCTCCCACCGGAACTGGAGGTACTTCGATTCCGTGAATTTGAGGTTCTTGAAAAATGAAAGGTCGAAGTTCCACAAACCAGGGCCGGTGATGGTGCCAAAACCGGCGTTTCCAAACCGGGTGTAGGGGAGATCCGCAAACGCGGCTGTGTTAAACCAACGGGCCTCCGTCCGTTGTCCACGGGGCAGATTGGCGGGGAGCCCGGTGGCGTCCGCTTTGTTGCCCGCACCGTTGTCCCCGCCATTGCCGATGTCGCTCGTTGCGGTGAGGGGCGAGCCCGAGTTGAGGGTGGTGATGCCATTGAACTGCCAGCCGCCGATGACCTGGCCGAGCGCTCCGTGAGTGCTTCCCGCGAAACGCTTACCAGGGCCAAACGGCAACTCGTAGACATAACTGATCACCGCATGACCGGCCATGTTTTCGGGACCGTAATTTAGCGCCAAATTGTATCTATTGATCACAGTAGTTCCATCAAACAGACCGATTTCCATGTCCTTCGCCCAGCTATAGGCCCCGATTATTGCCATCCCGTTCGAGAAACGGCGCTCGACATGGACGTTGAAAGCGTTGAAGCGCGAATAGGCGCCTGAAGTCGTCCCCTGGACATAGCCCAAGGTTGGATAAGGTACTCGCTGCGCGATTGTCAGCGGGTTATTCGGATCGAAGGGACTCGCTTGATTAGCGTCGTACAGGTATGACAGGCCTTTTCCCCTGCTTCCGACATAGCCCACTTGCAGCAGGAAGTTATGCGGCAGTTCCCGCTGGATGTTGAAGTTATATTCGTAGTACATCGGCAAGGCTCTCGCGTCAAGGTGATATAAGGAGGCTAGAGTCAGGTTAACTCCAGTGCAGCAAGTCGTGATTGGGGCTGGAAAAATTGTGGCGGTAGTGAAGCTGGGAGTTGGGATGTTGTTGGACATATATATATCGTTCACATACGGAAGCTGGAAATGGTTATAGCCAAAGTTGTTGGCCCGAAAATTGCCATTCATGATGGCAAACCCACCGCGGAAGACGGTCTTTGGCAACCACTTCGGGCTATAAGCAAGCCCAAGCCGCGGCTCGAAGTCGGTTTTCGGTGTTGGCAGGATACGCTCCGGCATGGTCTTACCGGCGTAAAGCAGATTCATGGTGGTGAAATCCCAGTTGGTGAACTCGTTGTGCGTTTCGCGCGGCAATTGCACAAACTCGTAGCGTAACCCGAGGTTAAGGGTTAACTCCGGTTTCAGCTTGATGTCGTCCTGTGCGAAGAACGAAAACTCCCCCCACTGGAGGGTATAAGGATAGTCTCCCGAGCCGCGTTGGGCAACGTGGGCATAATCCGGAAGGCCCAGGAGATAGTCGGCCATCGGGTTGCCAGTGTACTGGCCGTTGAAGTAAATCTCGCCCTCCTGCGTGGCCCACCCTCGGTCTTCGTAGGTTAGCCAGCGGAGGTCCGTTCCCACCTTCAGGATGTGGTGGCCGCGCGTAACCGTGAGCATGTCGCTCAACTGCCTGTTGATATCGTTAGTGCCGGTGGGCTGCCACGCTTGCGGGCCTGCATATTGGAAGCCCGTAATGCCTATCCCCGGGGGACCGTATGCGAAGGAGTCGGGATTGACATTTTGCAAACCGAAGGTCGGTGCCAGGTTGGTGCTCGCTACCTTGTCCTGCCCTTCCACTATGAAGTTGTGGGTATATCCGAGGTGCAAGTTGTTCAAAATCGTCGGGCTAAAGATGTGAGTGTACTCGCCGCCCCCGACTCTCCCGCTACGCGTCCCCACAAAGCCAGAATAAGGATTGGGCGCGGGTTCGTCCTGGTAATAATCCACTATCGAGAGGAAACCATCAAAGCGGTTGTTGTTGTTCAAGTAGTAGTCGATGCGAGCGATCCCCTGCTCGCTGTTGGTCACTTCTCCCGTGAAGGCCGTTAGATTGTACCCAGGCGCAGATGGGCCGCTTGGCGGCGTGAAGGACTGTGCGCCAGCTTGCGCGAATTGCGAGATGCGGCCTGGCGGGATAATGTTTCCTGGGAAGGGATGGCCCGTGTTGGGATCTGTGGCAATGAGGCTCATGGTCGAAAGGTTGCCCCCCAACTGTGCGGCGGTCGGCTCCTCCACGCTGGTAGCATTGTCGAAGCGGTAGCGAAAGCCTTCGTAACTGAGGAAGAAAAAGAGTTTTTCCTTACGAATCGCCCCGCCCAAGGTGCTTCCGAACTGGTTCTGGCGCAGCGGCTGTGTAGTACCTGTAAAGTTGAAGGCGTAGCGTGCATCCAAAACGTTATTCCGCAGGAAATCGAATACGTCACCATGAAAATGGTTAGTGCCGTTCTTAAGCGTTGTGGTCAGGATCGTTTGAGCACGCCCATACTCGGCCGAGAAGGAGTTCTGCAAAAGTTTGAATTCGCCGATGGAATCCACCGAAGGACTTAATCCATACGTGGAATTCCGCACAATGCGTGTTTCAACACCGTCAACGAGGTAGCTATCGCTAACGTAGCGGCCACCTTCGTTTTGAATGTTCGGACCGGCACTCTCGGCCCCGCCGAGGTAAGAGACGCTGTAGAGATAAACGTCGTTGGTGAGGGCGGCCAGTTGCACAAACATGCGCCCGTTGAGCGGCAGATCCACCACCTGCTGGTCTTCGACCACTTGGCCCACATCCGAGGTGTCAGTGGCCAGCGGCGCCAAAGTGGCCACGACCTCCATTGTTTGGTTCACTTGGCCGACTTGCATGGTTAAGTCAAAACGAAGGGTCTGATCGACCTGTAGCTCAACGCGGGTGATGTCCACCGATTGGAATCCGTTCATCTGCGCGTGTATCGAATATTTACCCTGGAACAGCGTCGTGAACGAATAGGCGCCCACGTCGTTCGTAAGTTCCGTAGCTTTTACCCCCGTAGCTTCATTTGCGACGGTAACCTGAACTCCAGGGACCACACCACCACTGGAATCCCGTGCGGTGCCGACGATACTCCCATAAGTAGCCTGGCCGTAACAGCGCAGAGCAGCGCTGAAGGCCAAAATTAACAAGCAAGCGGCCATTGCAAAATAGTTCAGAGTACGTTCTTGCACAAAAACTCCCCGATCTCGCTTCGTCGCTTTCACGGTTTGTTGCCTCCTTTTAGCGCGATTACCGCGTAAGAAATGAGTTAGCATGACCCAAGACCCAATACCGACAAAAAACTGCCATAGTGCATGCGTAATCGATTACGCATGCTGGTGAGCTTGTACCACCCTTCTAGATTGCTGTCAAGTACTTTTTTAGAGTTTTTTAGAGTTTTCTGCGATTCAGACAGTGGGGGGAGGGCGCGAGGCTGGCGGGAGGCAGGAGCGGCGAGACGAGGGGAATTGGGCGCTGGAGTGGGGGCGTGCTGAGACGGGTGGCGGCTGTGTCGTAGGGTGAAGACT
>JBEKIZ010000034.1:0-49938 GCA_050011515.1 Terriglobia bacterium
ATCTGAGCCGGAAGCGGGGTCCCTCCTCCTGAAGAGAAAAATCCCAACTGGAGAAGAATAACGCTTCACAGCTACGGTTTTGGAGGCGTGATTCAAAGGATTGGCCGGTTAATTTGGCCTACTCGTATAAGTGTAACTCCCTCTGACTCCCCCCCAGTCCCGTTTTGGGAGGTGATCCCAGCCGAGCGAGCTTAGCTGTTGGTATCGGCCCTTCCCGCCTGACAACCAAGGATCACCCCCTTGAAACACCCGGGAGAAATCCCCTGGTCACCATCCACCTCGCAGCCAGACGGTCGTGGCAGGTTCCAGGCATCCCATGTTTAGGGTGTATCGCTCGAAAAGGCTGCGGACCTTGCAATTTGGGTGTCTTCTTGGGGGGAACTGTCTATCAATTGCGCGACGTATATCGGCAGCGGTCACGATTGGCCCCTAGCCGCCAGCTATGGCCCCAACGACCAGAAAAGGCTCAGCCCCGGTCGCGACCGCGTCGGGCAGTGGGGCGTCCGGCGGCTCATGGGACAGATCCTGCTCGCAGGCGAAGAACCGCAAGAACGGCCGGCGTTGCTCGGTGACCTGGTCGCGGATCGTCCCGCGCAGCATCGGATAGCGGGCCTCGAGCGCGTCGAGGACCGAGCGCTGCGTGACCACACCCTTGACGTCGAGCTTCACCTCGCCGCCCACGTGCGCCATCATCCGCAAATGATACGGAAGCACCACTCGGATCATGGCAGTGTCTGGACCTCCACGGACAGCACGGCCGGAAGATATCGGACAATGGGCGCCCAGGTGTCTCCGGCGTCGGCCGACGCGAACACCTGCCCGCCGGTGGTGCCGAAATACACGCCGCACGAATCGAGCGAGTCGACGGCCATCGCGTCGCGCAGCACGTTGACGTAGCAGTTCCGTTGCGGCAGACCTTTGGTGAGCGCCTCCCACTCGTTTCCGCCCGTGCGGCTGCGGTACACGCGCAGCTTTCCCTTGGGCGGATAGTGCTCCGAGTCGCTTTTGATCGGGACGACGTAGATGGTGTCCGGCTCGTGCGCATGAACGTCAATCACGAAGCCGAAGTCGGTTGGCAAGTTCCCGCTGACCTCTTGCCACGACTCGCCGGCGTCGTCGCTGCGCATCACGTCCCAGTGTTTCTGCATGAATAGCACGCTCGGGCGCGACCGGTGCATCGCGATGTGGTGAACGCAATGGCCCACTTCGGCATTCGGGTCGGGGATGTATTGGGACTTCAGTCCACGGTTGATCGGTCGCCACGTCTTGCCGGCATCGTCGGTCCGGAAGGCGCCCGCGGCCGAGATGGCGACAAAAATCCGTCCGGGATTGCTCGGATCGAGAAGAATAGTGTGCAGGCACATCCCACCGGCGCCTGGGTGCCAGCCGGGCCCTGTGCCGTGGCCGCGCAACCCGGCCAGCTCCTGCCACGTCTGCCCGCCGTCGGTCGACCGGAACAAGGCGGCATCTTCCACCCCGGCATAGACGGTATCCGGATCGGTCAGCGATGGTTCGAGGTGCCAGACGCGCTTGAACTCCCAGGGGTGCTGCGTGCCGTCGTACCACTGATGCGTGGTGAGAGGTTTGCCGGTTTCCGGAGAAGTGTCGTAGACGAATTTGTTGCCCTCGACAACGGGCATGCCGCTTGGCGCGGTCGTCAGTCCGCCTCCGGCCGCCTCCCACCTCTTGCCACCGTCTTCGGAGCGCTGGATGATCTGCCCAAACCAGCCGCTGGATTGCGACGCATACAGCCGATTCGGATCGACGGGCGAGCCCTTCAGATGGTAGATCTCCCAGCCCCCAAAGTGGGGGCCGCTGACATGCCACCGTTTGCGCTTTCCGTCCGACGTCAGGATGAGCGCGCCCTTGCGTGTGCCAATCAGTACCCGTACTCCGCTCATTTTCTCACTCCTTTCTGTGCTTCGCGCCACCTGGGTAGCGCAGGGTTTGTGCATTTCAAACTCCGCGGTTCTTGATCTTCCGCGGATAAAAAGCCGCAGAGTCTCTGGGATGCGAGACTCCGCGCTACCGCTCGTCCAGCCACCCCCGCGCAAGTGTTCCCGGTGCATTTCAGACGGCGCTACGAATTCTTCCTCTACGAGAATTGCTCATCCGCCGAAGGCCCGTAGAGCGCAGGCACCGGCACGTCGTTCATCCGCAAGTAAACACCAAGCTGGGCGCGATGATGAATGGTATGGTTCATGAAGGGGCCGCGCAGGACTCCGGCCCGCGGCAAGGAAAAGACGGTTTTGCCGTTGAAAAGCAAGGTCCATGTCTTCATCAGATGCTCATCCGAAACGTTGGCAATGGCCGCCCGCGCCGCGTCCCGGTTCCTGTCGAACGTCTCGAGCACTTCCTGCCGCGTCTTCAGCTTCGGCGGCCCCGAGGGCGGCTGGCCCCCGGGCGCAATCTCGAACGATTCCTTCTCAATCGTCCGCACCGCGAACGACGGCAGCGTCGCCAAGTGCGACGCCAGCCAGCCCATCGTTCCCGACTTCGGGTGCGGTCGCCAGTCGAATTTCTCCTCCGGCACCCGTTCGAGCGTCCGCCTTACCCCCGCCATCTCATGATCAAACTCCGGTAAGAACGCCTGTCCGAAACCCATACCTTCCTCCTCGCAATCTTGGTTTTGTTGTGGATTTGACCGCCACAGCATCAGTTATCCGATGCGCCGCAAGCCCTCAAGTTTCATCGTTGTCGCGATTCTAAGGCGCTGTTTCAAGCTGCACGCCGGCAGACCCATCCATTTTGACCAGCTCGATCAGCACAACGCGCTAACTCACCTATACGGATGACGAGGTCAGCCCGCCCGTCGCGTTCGTGCCAAATGACGACCAACGCCACCGTCGCCCAATCTCGGTATCAGCGGAGTCGAGTCCCCTCTCAACACCTCTTATGTGTCATCTGCGGATTATAACAAGCGGGGAAAAACAAATCCGCAGATTACGCAGATGACGCAGATGAGTGAAGAAAGACGCGATGCGAGGACCTGCGCCGTCATCGGGGCGGCGGTGGAGCTGAAAGCATTGGGCCGGCTGACGGGGGGTCGAGCAGGCTCAACTGCTCAACTACCTCAAGGCCGCGGGCTTTGAAGTCGGCCTGATAGTAATCTGTGTCATCTGCGGAATCTGCGGATTATAACGGGGCGAGCTCCGCGCCTGACCCGATTGATGTCACCGTGGCGTGCCCCGGTGCATCCAATAGAGGATGAAAAGGAGGTTGACCTTATGTTTGTCATTACAGGTGCAACTGGAAACACCGGTAGTGTGATTGCCGAAAAGCTGCTGACTCAGGGGGAAAAGGTTCGCGTTATCGGCCGGGACGCCGTTCGGCTAGAGCGGTTCGTCCGGAAGGGCGCCGAAGCCTTCCCCGCTGACGTCACAGACGCAGCCGCGCTGAGGAGGGCCTTCGACGGGGCCAGCGCCGTCTATGCGATGCTGCCGCCCAGCATGGCCTCAGCGGATTTCCGGGGTTATCAGGAAAGAGTGAGCGATGCTTTGGCCACGGCCCTCGGGCAGGCTCGCGTCGCGCACGCGGTTGTTCTGAGCAGCGTCGGCGCCGACAAGGCTGAGAAGACCGGCCCAGTGGTAGGGCTTCACAATCTGGAGCAGAAACTGAACGCCCTTGCTAGCCTCAATGCCGTCTACCTGCGGGCGGGCTATTTTATGGAGAATCTGCTGCCTCAGGTGGGAGTGATCCGGAATTTCGGGATCGTGGGCGGACCTCTCCGCGCGGACCTGCCCGTGTCCATGATCGCCGCGCGCGACATCGGCACTACCTGCGCTGAGATCCTGCAGAAGCGAGCCTTTGCCGGGAAGCAAGCTCGCGAGCTGCTCGGCCAGCGCGATTTGGATTACAAGCAAGCGGCGTCAGTGATCGGCAAAGCTATCGGGAAACCCGACCTTGCCTATGTGCAACTGCCGCCGCAGCAACTGAAGGCGGCGCTCACCCAGATGGGCATGTCCGCCAATATGGGCGACCTGCTTCTGGAAATGGCGGAGGCGCTCAACTCCGGGTACATGGTGGCCCTTGAGCGGCGCTCCCCCGAGAACACTACGCCAACTTCGATAGAGACCTTCGTAGCCGAAGAGTTCGTGCCCCGTTTTCAGGGAAAGGCGGCCTGAGCGTAGGATACAGAATTGTGCCAGCCCACTCGCGCCGCCTTTCAATGATTCAATGGATTAATCACTCAATTAGAGTTGCGGTTGCAAGACCACAACTACCCCGTTCGTTTCCGGAATATCTGCGTTCGGGAGTTGGGTGAGAGCCAATAGCAAGGGGTGACTGCCGAGCGATAACCCGGTGGGCTCATGACGACGAGGAGGTTCTGCGTCGTCACGTAATAACCGTTCCATTCTCCAATCGTAACCCCCTCACCCCCGGCCCCTCTCCCCCAAGGGGGAGAGGGGTTGTTTAGCGGGCAATGCGATGTTTATTTGGAGTTATAATTGCGATTAATTCAAATGGACGGACTTCGTAGCACAAGTCGTTTGCTCATGCCGTGTGAGAAGAGGGAAGTCATAAGACCGACGCTCTGGCTTGCCACTCGCCACTCGTCACTCGTCACTTCCGCTTGCCGGGAGGACCGATGAGCGTCCGCGTCTGCGTTTTGGGGAGCGGCAGCAAGGGTAACTGCACCCTCTTGGCGACCGAAAAGACGCGGCTGCTGATTGACGCAGGCTTGAGCTGTAGGGAGACGTACGCGCGACTGGCGGTGATTGGCGAGCCTGTCGATGGTCTGGACGCCGTGGTCGTTTCCCACGAGCATACCGACCACATCTACGGTTTGCGGGTGCTGGCTCTTGACGGGAAGCTGCCCATTTATATTTCCCCTCCCACACGCGACGCCGTGAGCTGGGACACCAGGATTCAAAGCTTCGAACACTTCGTCGCCAGTGAAAAGTTCAGCATCGGCGACATTGAGGTCACGCCTTTCCCCATCCCGCACGATGCGGTAGATCCAGTTGCCTTCACGTTTGATACCCAGGGCATCCGAATTAGCCTGGTCACTGATCTCGGATATATTCCGGAAGTCGTCAAGCAGCGCGTGAAGGGGTGCCATTGTTTGATTTTTGAATCGAACCACGACCTGGATATGCTGAAGGTCGGCCCTTATCCGTGGTACGTGAAGCAACGCGTGATGAGCCGGCACGGGCACCTTTCAAACAACGCCACCGCCGCCTTTCTCGCCGAAGATTTCGATGGCAGGGCGCAAGTCCTGGTGCTCGCCCACTTGAGCGAAACAAATAACCATCCCGAGATTGCGCGCCTCAGCGCCGAGCAAGCTCTTGCCCAGCGTACTCGCGGCGGATGCGCCGAGCTGCACCTCGCCTGCCAAACGACGCCTACGCTGGTCTTCAGGTTTTAGGGGGAGGATTCAGGATTCGGGATTCAGGAGTCAGTAAAGGGGTAGACAGTCGACAGAGGGCAGTAGGGGAGGATAGAAAGCAATTCAAAATCACCAAGCCGTCAATTACCAGCCCCTGTCATCTGACACCTGAAAGCCGAATTTCTGTCCCCACCTACCATCTACCACCTACCTTCCACGTCCTTCTCACTCCCGAATGCTAACTCCTGAATCCTTTCCTGTGCTACGATTGGCCACTTGGATTCCTAGTCCAAATTGGGAGACGCAAAGTGATTCCTCGATACACTCGCCCGGAGATGGGTAGTATCTGGACTGATCAGAACAAATTCCAAAAATGGCTGGAAGTGGAAATCGCTACCGCGGAGGTTGAAGCGGAAGCCGGCCTGATCCCGAAGAGCGCGGCGCGGGCCATCCGGCGCAAGGCGGGCTTCGAAGTCGAGCGCATCCTCGAGATCGAGCGCCAGGTGAAACACGACGTGATTGCCTTCACCACCAACGTGGCCGAGCACGTTGGGCGAGAGGGCCGCTACCTGCACTACGGCCTCACCTCGAACGACGTCGTGGACACCGCCCAGGCGCTGCAAGTGCGCGAGGCTTCGCAGTTGCTGCTGGCAGATTACAGGCGCCTTGGCGAGGTCTTGAAGAAGCGCGCCCTGGAATTCAAACACACGCCGATGATCGGACGCACGCACGGTATCCACGCAGAGCCCATCACCTTCGGGTGCAAGCTCGCCATCTGGTTCGAGGAAAACCGGCGCAACACGGAGCGCCTGGCCTATGCCGCAGAACAGATGCGGGTGGGTAAGATCTCCGGCGCCGTGGGCAGCTATACGCATCTGGCGCCCTCCATTGAGAAGAAGATTTGCGACCGCCTGGGATTGCGTCCTGCCCCTGTTTCCTCCCAGGTCATTCAACGCGACCGGCACGCCTTCTACCTCTGCACGCTGGCCGTCGGCGCCGCTTCACTGGAAAAGATTGCGCTGGAAGTTCGCGGCTTGCAGCGCACGGAAGTGCGCGAGGTGGAAGAATACTTTTCGCCGGAGCAGAAGGGGTCGTCCGCCATGCCCCACAAGCGCAATCCGGTCACGGCGGAACAGATCTGCGGATTGGCGCGTGTGGTGCGCGCCAACGCGCAGGCCGGGCTCGAAAACGTGGCACTCTGGCACGAACGCGATATCTCGCACTCTTCCGTCGAGCGTGTGATCCTGCCGGACTCGACCATCCTGCTTGATTACTTGCTGGCGAAAACCACCAACCTCGTGGAGAACATGTTCGTGTATCCCGGCCGCATGCGCGAAAATCTCGACCTGCTGAAGGGCCTGATCTTTTCCGGGCAGTTGCTGCTCGATCTTGTGGAAAAAGGCGCGTCGCGCGAAGAAGCCTACCGCTGGGTGCAGCGCAACGCCATGCAGGTTTGGGAAACAGGCGAGGATTTCCGCAGCCTGGCGGAGCGCGATGAGGACATCCGCCGCTACCTTAAGCCGGACGAGATCGCGCGCGTGTTCAACGTGGAGCGCTACCTGAAACACGTGGATGAGATTTTCCGGAGAGTGTTCGGGAAGGCGTAATCGTTTGTTGCCCTCAGGTGACGGCAAGCCGTCCCCCTACAAATTGTAGGGGTAGGGCTTGCCCTACCCTCGACGACGGACTGGCCAACGATCAGGGGACGGCAAGCCGTCCCCCTACAGCACCACGAGAAGGGGAAAGGGCGCGGAGGCCTAAACAGGGAACGACACCTTATGTGCCGAAGCACATCCAGCGTGGCCGGGCTCTCACCCCCGTGCCCGACTCTTCGGTGCAGGCTCAACCGCGCCCAAGCAAATACTACCTCGCCTCTTTTCCCAATGCAAGTGGAAAGGCAGGTGTGCCCCGTTTGAGTTGCGATGGCTCGCTGCCTGCTTTTCCCGCTCCCGCGCCATCCTTCTTTCCGGCAGCGGCCTTTCGGTAAGGGCGCGTAGCTGCTGGGCACACAGATGATGAACCCACTCATACCTCGGTGCGGAGGAGACCATGAAGGACGTCTTCATTCGGTTCTTCCAGCTTGAATCCCACGGCACCACCCTCGAGCGCGAGGTGATTGGCGGCATCACCACTTTTCTGGCGATGTCTTACATCATCTTCGTCCAGCCGGGAGTGCTTTCGCAGGCCGGAATGGATTTTCGCGCCGTCCTGGCGGCCACCTGCCTGGCCGGGGCGCTTTCCACGTTGCTTATGGGCTTGATCGCCAACTATCCAGTGGCCCTTGCTCCGGGCATGGGAGAGAATTTCTTCTTCGTGTACACACTCTGCGGCGTGGCGCCCCTGGGGTTTGGTTTAACCTGGCAGCAAGCGCTGGCGGCGGTGCTGCTGGCGGGGATCTTCTTTGTGGCGATTACGCTGACTGGCATTCGTGCCCAGATCGTGAACTCCATTCCGCAATCTTTGAAATGCGGGATCGCCGCAGGGATCGGCCTGTTCATCACGCTGATTGGACTCGAGTACGGAGGCTTGGTGGTCGCCGCTCCGGGAACGCTGGTTCGCCTCGGCGATTTCCGGCAACCGGCCACGCTGGTGAGCATTCTGGGTCTTCTCGTCATGCTCGTGCTTCTGGCTTTTCGGGCTCGTGGGGCGATTTTGATTGGCATCCTTGCGACCACGGCAATCGCCGCTGCTTTCCGGCTGGTCCATTACCAGGGGGCCTTCTCATCCGAACTCCACCTGGCGTCCACGTTTATGAAGTTCGACCTGCGCGGGCTGCTCGCGCTTCAGCCCACAAAGCTCGCTTCCGCAATCTTCGTGCTTTTCTACCTTGCTTTGTTCGACACCGTGGGGACGCTAGTGGGCGTGGGGCAGCAAGCAGGATTGCTGCGCGAGGGAAAGCTTCCCCGTGTGGACCGCGCTTTGTTTGCAGACGCAGTCGGGACCACGGTGGGGGCTGGACTCGGCACATCAACGATTACCTGCTATATCGAATCCGCTGCCGGGGTCTCGGACGGTGCTCGCACCGGCTTGGCGAGCCTGGTCACGGCGGCGCTGCTCTTCGCCTCAATGTTTTTCAGCCCGCTTGCCTCCATGATTGGCGGAGGAATCGCCGTCGGGGTGGACGCCGGCCACAATCCCATCATCCGCTATCCCACCCTCGCGCCCGCGCTCATCGTAGTGGGCTCAATGATGCTAAAGGTGCTTCGGGAATTTGAATGGGACGACCCCACGGAGTACCTGCCGGCATTCCTGACCGTGGTGGGAATCCCTCTGACCTTCAGTATCGCGGATGGGATTGCCTTCGGTCTCATTTCTTATTCTGTCGCCAAGCTGGCGACCGGACGTTGGCGGGAGTGCCCAGTTCTTACCTATATCTTCGCTGCCCTGTTTGTCGTTCAATTCTTGATCTTGTAGGAAGGGAGTTCTTCACGCCGGCGCCTTCGGGGCTCGCGTCGCTCTGCGATCCGTTTGTTCCCAGTGGCTGACAATATGAAGGCCTCGGACGTGCGACGCGTCCGCGCAGCAGGGGCACAACTCTAACTTCCGAATCCGGGATTAGCCCGGATTTCTCACCACGTTCCGACGCACTTAGCGGGCTGCCGGAAGGGCGGGGCTTCAGCCCCGCCGGAATCGCGGCTCCCGCCCTCTGTTGGTCCCGTGCCCCCCGCAGTCCCGCAGGCGCGGGACTGCGGGGGGCACGGGACACAGGAATAATCAGGAAGGCCTTGTAACGGCGGGGCTGAAGCCCCGCCCTTCCAGACCCGCGCTGAGAAATGCGGATTAGTTGGCGGGGGGCAGGGCCTCTTCGAGGACGAAAATTGCTGTGTCAGCCCGCAGGTTGGGGAGAAGTCTCACCTCGGTGCACTTTCCGGGGGCCGAGGTTCGAAGCGGGATTTCTCGCAGCACCTTTAACCCAGCTTTTCGGCAGAAATCCCGGAAGTCATGGAGGGTGGTCAGGTGGATGTTGAGCGTCTCGTACCACTCATAGGGCAGCTTTGGGGTCTTGGGCATGTGACCTTTAAGGGCAAGCTGCAAGCGCGCCGGCCAGTGAGCGAAATTCGGAAAGCTAACGATACATCGCTTGCCTACGCGTGCCATCTCCCGGATGAGGACCATGGGCCGATGCAAGACTTGGATGGTATTGGTCGAGATCACGTAGTCCACTGACTTGTCCGGGTAATCCGCCAATCCTTCGTCCAAATCACCATGGTGAACGCTGAACAGGCCCTTGGCGACACAGGCCTGGATGCAGGCCTCCGACAGCTCAATGCCCTCCGCCCGGACTCCTTTCAAAAGCTTGAGCGCCAGGAGAAGGTCACCCTCGCCGCAGCCCAGGTCCACGACCCGTGCGCCTTCTTCGATGAGGCTGATAATCCGCTTGTGTTCAGGAGTAAGGCGTACGACAGCCCCGGTCTCAGGCAATCGAATCTCTTCAGTTAATTCACTCATAGACGATCACTTCTGCTTCCAACCGTGGCTAAGAAAGTTGCGGATGAGCGAACTCAGTTGTTCAGATTCCAGCAAGAAGGCATCATGCCCGTAGTCAGTCTGAATTTCCGTGAAAATCACATAGGCATGAATGCGGCGCAAAGCGCTGGCAGTTTCTTTCGACATGTAGGTTGGGAACAACCAGTCCGACGAAAATGAGATGACAAGGAACTTGGCTTTGACCCCGGCAAGAGCCTCTTCCAGACTCCCGTAGGCTTGGCTCAAGTCGAAGTAGTCCATCGCCTTGGTGATGTAGAGGTAGGAGTTTGCGTCGAAGCGATTGACGAAATGATCTCCCTTGTAGCGCAGATAGCTTTCCACCTGGAAATCGGTAAGAAAATTGTAACCATAAGCAGACTTGTCTTGCAGCTTGCGGCCAAACTTCTGGTGCATGGAACGGTCGGAAAGATAGGTAATGTGGCCGATCATCCTGGCAATGGCCAGACCCCGGCGGGGGAGCGTCTTCCCGTAGTAGTCTCCTTCCCGCCAGTTGGGATCGGATTGAATAGCCATACGACCGACCTCGTTGAAGGCAATGGCCTGGGCCGACAGCCTGCTCGTGGTGGCGATTGGGATAGCGAGGCGCACCATGTCAGGGTAACTGACCACCCACTGCAAGACTTGCATCCCGCCCGTTGACCCGCCCACCACACCGAGCAACCGCTTGATCCCCAGGTGGTCGATAAGCACTTTCTGGGTGTCAACCCAATCGCGAATCGTGACCATGGGGAAGGAGAGCCCGTAGGGTCGCCCGGTTCGAGGGTTGATGGAACTGGGTCCGGTCGAGCCCTGGCATCCCCCGACAATGTTTGAGCAAACGACAAAGTACTTCCGAGTGTCGAAAGCCCTCCCCGGGCCGATCATGATATCCCACCAGCCAGGTTGCTTGTCACGAGGATGATGATATCCGGCCGCATGGGCGTCCCCGGAGAGCGCATGAACGACCAGAATGGCATTGTCCCTGGCCTCATTCAGTTCGCCATAGGTCTCGTAGGCAAGAGTGATGGGTCCCAGGGTTCGCCCGCACTCCAGGGTTATCTCGTTGGGGGGCGTGGCAAACGTGAGGTACTTGGTTTCGACGATTCCGACTGAGCCTTCTTCTGCCATTCTCTCTTCGACCCCCTCACCCGTCCCGCGCCGGCTGAAGAAAGCGCCGGCGCGGGCCACCCTCTCCCCCAAGGGGGAGAGGGCCAGAAACTTCAGCCGACGGTCCCGCTAGCTTACTGCCCGGACGCCTGGAGTGCCTGCTCAATGTCCGCGATGATGTCTTCGATATTCTCCAGCCCGATCGAGAGCCGGACGTAGTCCTCCGTCACGCCCGTCTCTAGCTGTTCCGCCGGAGTCAACTGCTGGTGCGTTGTGCTGGCGGGGTGGATGACCAGGGACTTGGCATCTCCTATGTTGGCCAGGTGGGAGAGCAACTTTACGGCATTGATGAACTTGATTCCGGCCTGCAAGCCGCCCTTGATGCCAAAGCCCATAATGGCTCCGAAACCGTGCCGCAGGTACTTCTTCGCCAGCGCATGCGTGGGGTGACTGGGCAGCCCGGGATAATTCACCCACGTCACGGCGGGATGATTCTCGAGGAACTGCGCCACCTTCAGCGCATTATCACAGTGTCGCTGCACCCGCAAGGAAAGAGTCTCGACTCCCTGCAAGATGAGGAAGGCGTTGAAGGGACTCAAAGCCGGGCCAAGGTCACGCAGGAGTTGAACCCTCACCTTAATTATGTAGGCAAGATTCCCGAAGGTCTCCACGAACTTTAGATTGTGATAACTGGGATCCGGTTCGACCAGTGATGGGAACTTCCCGTTCGTCCAGTCAAAATTCCCTGAATCGACGATGATGCCTCCGATCGAGGTGCCATGGCCACCCAGAAACTTGGTCAGCGAGTGAACGACGATGTCCGCGCCCCACTCGAAAGGACGGCAGAGGTAAGGCGTCGCCACGGTGTTGTCAATGATGAGCGGAATTCCAGCCGCATGAGCAACCTTGGCCACTGCCTGAATGTCCAGCATATCGTTCTTGGGATTGCCCAGCGTTTCCGCGAAGATGAGTTTGGTTTTCGGAGTTATGCACCTGCGGAAATTCTCCGGGTCCGACGGGTCGGCGAAGACCGCCTCAATGCCCAGCTTGGGCAAGGTGTGATGGAACAGGTTATAGGTACCACCGTAGAGGCTCGCGGAAGAAACAATCTGGTCTCCGGCCTGGGCAATGTTCAGGATGGCGAGGGTTTCGGCGGCTTGCCCGGAGGCTGTCGCCAGCGCCCCAACCCCGCCCTCGAGCGCCGCTACCCTTTCCTCGAGAACCGCCCAAGTGGGATTCATGATGCGGGTGTAGATGTTGCCGAATTCCTTCAAGGCGAAAAGGTTAGCGGCGTGAGTTGTGTCTTTGAAAACGTACGAAGTGGTCTGGTAAATAGGGACGGCGCGCGCCCCGGATGTAGGATCGGGAAGTTGTCCTGCGTGCAAAGCGATCGAGTCGAAACCAAGTTTTCTTTCCAATGTATCCTCCTGTCTGATCTGAGTTGGCCCGTTTGTGGCTGCGGAAACTAGGGAAGGTCGTCGAAGAGGCTATAAACTCAAAAGCCCCTTCCGGTTGGGAAGAGGCTCGTTACATACCGTTCGGCCCCTCTCATCTTCCCCATATCCGGGCGGGAGTTGGCACCTGTCCCCCGATCTTTTATCGGAGCGGTTGTCGTGGCGTCATCGGGCCCGTCCCTCGGCCACTCTAGATGAGATTCAGGGTTACTGAATCAAATATTCAATTGTCAGAAACATCCTACGAAAATGCGCGAATCGTGTCAAGAAAAATCTGCGCCAATTTGTCGGGCTTCTCAAAATGCGAGGGTCTTCCGTCAACCCTTACCCGCCGGTTCCACTCGGAGCAGGCCGCGGTGGCGCAGGAACAACCGCCAGCGGTACTCTTGCGAAGGCAACGCGGTCATGCGCGGGATCGAGCACATTCACCTGCAAAGTGTAGCGGCCTGGGTGAAACTTTGCGAGCGGAATCTCGACAAAGTAGCTCGCCTTGCCCTCGGAGGATTTTCCCACCTTTCCAGGAAAGGGCCCGGCGTCCGCCACCTTCACGCCTCTTCGGAAAAAGGCCAGCGCCACCGAGGGTGGGACCGCAGCGGCATTCGCGGCTTCCGCCGCACTCGCTTTGGAGGCTGATTTCCCCGCGTAGGATTGGAGTAGTACGAAAAGATCCTGATTGGTTCGGAATACACTCGTCACACTTGGCAATACGGATTTATCTCCCAGGTTCAGCGGATTGTCGCTTTCAGCTTTGGACTTGCTTCTGCGCCCCTTGCCCGTCTCACTTGCTTTCACCTCATTGGAAAGTACCACCGAACTCAGGGCGAGTCCGCCCGACGAGACGGGAGGCAAAACCAGCGGCTCTTCGAAAGTCCCCATTTTTCCGCTTTGGTTTTCCCTGACCAGGACCTTTAGTTGGTACTTCCCCGGCGGGAGCACCAGACTGCCTTCATAGAGGAAATTGCCGGCCAGCAGTATGTCGTACGATTCACCGCTCACCTTTACCGGCAGCGTGTCCCGCAGCACTCCAAGCGGCTTTCCGGACGGGTCGGTGGCCCGCCAGATGAAATCGAATTCCGTTTCATGCGTATTGGATTTCTTCAGCAACTGCACCGATGAGCCCGGGATTTTAGCCGCCAGCACAACATAGTAGGTGTTGTCAGGACGGAGGAAGTACGAGGCGTCAACCACAAAGGGCAAGTCGAGAAACGGTTGATCGAGATTTATTGCCTGCTGAAGCTGCGCTTCTTTGTCTTCGCGCGTGAATTGGCGGAAATTCTTGGGGGCGAAGTAGCCGGGCCGAGCTTGAATTTTCACACCGGGCCGCATTACCTCGACGCGGATTCTCCGGAACCGGCCGTCGGAGCGAGTGTTGGTGGGGGAATAGCCCAGCAAGTAATAGCTGGAGTTTTCCGATTGGACTTCCTGGAAAGCCTCGCCAAAATCGTTTGTGTCGTAGAAAGTCCTGCCCCCGGTATCCTGCGCCAGCGAGGCCAGGGTTTCCCGGCTGCTGTGCATCGCGGAAATCTGGGAAGACACCGCCGAACCACTATACACAGCCGTACCGGAAGGACTTGCAGAAGTTGCATCGCCCCCGGGCGGCAGCGCCATCAAGCCTCGCGTATCCATGGTGTAGAGTGAGACGTTCGACTGGTTGGCAGCGGCGACGGTGGCCAGCAACTGCGCCTGGTTTTCGATCCCGGTGCCCGTGATGCCGCTCGAGAAGTGAATGACCGATTTCCGCCCTGGAACCCCGCGCAACATTTCCGCAAGGGATTCGATAGCCGCGAGCTTTTCATCGGTGTTGAAGATATTGAACTCGGTTTCGTCAGGCGTGAAGGCGTCGGAAACATCCTGCGTGACCGCTTCTTCACCCGACGCGCTGGTGGTGCCGGCTTCGCCCACGTTTCCGTTAGCGGCCAGGTTGGACGATTCCTCTCCCACCAGGATGCCATTCAGCGCTTTGGTAAGAGCATCGCGGTTGTTGGTGAAGTTCTGGACCACCCGCAAGCTCGAGGTGTAAGTGACAACAGCCACGAGATCCGCCGGGGTCAGCCTTTTCTGCACGAACGTGGTGGCTGCTTTGGTGGCGCGCATCAGGTCGTCCGGCTGCATCGAGGACACATCGAAGAACAGCAGCGTAAGCCGGTGGTCCTGCAAGACGGTCGCCGCCGGAACATTGGGCGGGAGTTTATCCAGGTCAATGGTGGGCGGGGGGCCGTTTGTGGTGTTTGCTTGCGCCAGCTTCTCGACGTTCTCCAGGCTGAAGGACGTGATGGTTTGCGGCGCCCCGTCTTCGAAAACCCGGAAGTCTTTCGCCGTCAGGTCGGTCACCAGTTTTCCCTTCGCCGTTACCCGGACGTCCACGAGCACCACATTGGTCTGGCTGCGTAAGAGAAACGCTTGGCGGGGTGTGCCGGCCTGTTGCGCTCCGGCGTCTGTGCCTTGCCCCTCCAGCGCCAAAGGCGCCACAGACAGGCCAAATACCAGCCCGGCAATTGAGAACTTACTTAGAAGGATTCGAACGCTTCGCTGCATCTTAATGTCCTTCGAGTCCACGAGTCGAGGAGTCGAGAGTCGAAAAGGCAATCGTATTTGCGTGCGGGCGCATGGCCGTGCGCCCCTACATCTTGACTCTCGACTGCGCTTATCGTCAAAGGTCGCGGCCGAATGTCGACCTTTGACTCTCGACTCCTCGACTCTCGACTCCTCGACTGCCCTTAGAATCTCAGGCGAAACGAAAAGATCACGCTGCGCATTGCGCCCACGCTTGTAACCCGCCCGAAGCCCTGCCCGTTGTCTACCGTAGACAGACCGGCGAACTTTGGCGTATTAAAGATATTGTTCGATGCGATGCGGAAGTCGCCGCGAATTCCCCGCTCGCGGGAGAAAGTCACCAACTTGTCGAGCGACATATTGAAGTTCACCGTTCCCGGCCCAGGAATGGTGTCGCGCCCCGCGTCACCGAATTCGCCCGCCGCCGGGAGCGAAAACGCTGCGGTATTGAAGAAATCTTCTGCGGTCCGCTGCGAACGCGGGAGCTCGACAGGCAGACCCGTGGCGTCCGCGCGCAGGTTGGAAATCGCTGCCGTCCCCGCCCGGTTGCTGAGGTTGCCCAGGATCTGGGCCGTGTACGGAGTGCCGGATTGGATAGTCGTGATGCCACTGATCTGCCAGTTCCCGAACACTCGGCCCATCGTTCCACCCTTATTGAGCCAGCGGCGCTGCTCGCCGAAGGGGAGTTGATAGTTGTGATTGACGAGCAGCTTATTTCGCACGTCGAAACTCGAAAGTCCTCGCTCGGCTTGCAAGTTGAGGTAGTTCTGGGCGACGGTTCTTCCCGCGCCGCCGACGCTCGCCGCATCGTCAATGGACCTTGAAAACGTGTAAGTACCACTCATCGAGAAGCCGCCATGGAACTGGCGGCGAAGCCCCACTTGCAAGCCATGATAGATGGAGGCCGCGCCCGAAGTCTCATAGGTGAAGGCCAGGGTATTCTGGAGTGCAGTGGGGGCTCCGGTCGAGATCGGCGCTCCGGGCGCGGACTGGTTCGGAGCCTGGAGCAGATCCAGCTTGGTCCCTTTTGTGCCCACATATCCGATGGAAAGAATGACGTTCCGGACGATCTCATCTTCGATCGAGAAGTTCCAGGTCTGCGCGTAAGGGGTGCGGAAATTCGGGTCCAAGGCGTAGTTATTGCTCAGAATATTCGGCCCTAGTTGCGGGAAGCCGTTTTCAAGCGTCAACACTTCCTTCGGAGTCGTAACCAGGGTGGAAGCCTGGGCGAAGGGCGGCTGGCTGGCCATGTTCGTATAGATCCGGGAATAGATGCTGCCGTCGTAAAAAAGCCCATAACCGGTGCGCAGCACCAAGGAGTGTTGTGACCATGGGCGATAGGCCAGGCCGATGCGCGGCGCGAAGTTGTGATCGTCCCCACGCATCAATGAGCCCGGCAGATTGCCCGGATTTTGACCTGTAACGACCGCCGGCGATGAAAAGCCCGGGCCAAACGTCAAGTCCGAAAGGTGGCCGTACTTCTCCGTGAAGGGATCGAAGTGTTCATAACGCAGGCCGTAGAGGATCGTCAGGTGCGCAGTGGCTCTCCAGTCGTCCTGAATGAAACCCGAATACACCCATGACCGGAAGTAGTTGCTGGTGTCTCCGAAGCGGACTGAGGTGGTCTGCGGGAGACCAAGCAGAAAATCCGCAAAGTCGAAGCCCGTGTTAGCAACGGGAAGACCGTTGGAAGTGAAATCGCTGGTCGAATAGCCGCTGAAGGCGAAAGTCCCGCGCGCATTGGGGTCCGTCAGAGCGTTCTGTTGGACCCGCCGCAGCTCGCCTCCCATTCTGATGTTGTGCTTGCCCACGTTGCGAAGAAAAATATCCATAATCCTGAAGGTCTGATTGCGCGTGAGGGAGGGTATGGCCAAATTCAGTGCTCCGAAGTTCGTAAACTGAAGGGCTGGCAAGCCCCAGTCCAGGGGATCTGTCGCAATACCCTGAATTCCCAACTCACCGGCGACATCTTGCTTGTATGCAAAGGGATCAAGAAGGGAAGTCCTCTGGCGATTGAAATTTGCGGTAAGGGTGTTGATCGTGCGCGGGCCGAGGGTGTGAATCTCCGTAAGGCTCATGTTCTGGCCCCTGACGGAACTGGTCGAAGTCAAGGCGGGGAAAGTCGATACCGATTGGCTCCGTGCGGAATTGAAGTAGTACATGGCGTTGAGGCTGTCTTTGGCCGAAATCTGCTGCCCTATGCGGCCCATTATCCGGTCGTTGGCGGTGGGCAAAGATTCCTGGAGGTGAAAGTTCTGAATCGAACCCGGCAGGTTTGGCAAGGGAAGGACCGGGCTGCCTTCATAGATGTAATTCAGCAAGCCTAGGGCAGCCTTGTCCATGCTTGCTGGCGGAATGATGTTAGGGATGCCGTTATAGGAGAACTGGGCTGGGTTGTCGCAGAACGGGGTTCCCGAGCAGGAAAATGGATTATAAATTTTCGGGACAGTCCCGGCCGTGGTTTGAGCCTGAGAGAAATCTCCCGTGCGCTCGGCGGGCGTGGGCACGCTTGCAAAACTGTCAAACGGGCTTTTGCCCCGCGTCATGCTGTAATTCACGAAGAAACTCGTCTTATTGCCGCCGTTATATATTTTCGGAATCACGAGAGGGCCACCAATGGTGGCGCCCAACTGCTCGGAGTAGGATGGAATCTGGGGCGACTCGGCCACATTCAGCGGGTAAGGATGAGCATCCAGGACCGAATTGGTGTACTGCTCAGAGATGTTGCCCCGCAGGCGATTCACTCGCGCCCGGCCTCCCGCCCAATTCCCTCCGCCTCCAAACCCTCCCCCCCCGCCACCGAATCCTCCGCCACCCCCGAACCCTCCTCCTCCACCAAATCCACCTCCGCCACCCCCGGGTCCTCCTCCGCCTGGTCCGCCACCCCCAAAACCAGGAGCGCCCTGTCCTTGCTGCATGAGGTTGCGCATTTGCTGGAACCTTTGCCTCCGATTATCGTCACCTCCGGGAGTCGAAGCGGAGATGCCCTCGCCTCCAGAAAGCAGGAATGAGCTCGAGGCACTTGCGGATGAATCGGCATCTACAGGATTCTCAGCCTGCGGGGTGCCTCCAGCCGATTGCTCATCGGAGAATCGGACGGTGCCTCCGTTTCCGTTCTCGTTCATTCCGGCCACCAGAGCCGGTTCCATCCCCTGAGCTCCCATCGAAGCCTGCAATTGTGCCGGCAAGGCTTGGACGTTCCCCGGCAGCCGTGCCCCTGATGGCGGGGTGGTTGCGCTGGAAGCGTTCGCCGGTTCCGGCGTACTTATCATCAACGCGATGTTCACCTTTAGAGTCTTTCCTTCGGTGACGGGGATGGGTTCCCGGACGTCAGTGCGAAATCCCACCAGTGAGGCTTCCAGCTTGTAGTTGCCAGGCGTAAGTCCGTTGAAGACGTAATTCCCGGCTTCGTCCGTCCAGGTCTCTTTTCTTTCACCTGACTGGGGATTGGTCAGGACCACCGTGGCGCCGGGGACAGAAACCCCGCCAGGCCCGCGCACGTGGCCCGTAAGTGTCCCTGTGCTGCCAGCTTGAGCGTGCAGTTTCGCAGGAGAAAGGCCCGCCAGCAGCGCCAAGATTGGCGCCAACCAGAAACTACTCCGACCTCGCCTCCATGGAAGGCTTCCAAAAACAGTAGAACTCATATCGCGCCCTGACCCTCATCCATCAATAACGAACTAGCCCCGCGCATGGTTATGCCGCGCAGTTCATGTCGCGCGCTGACCCTCTCCCATCATTACGAATTCGAGTGGCTCGCGGTTACACGGTAACCGGGCACATTTCTTAGACGTCGAAACCAGGGGAGGAGTTTTATGCGCAAACAGTTCGCTTTGGCCCTCGGGCTGGTTCTCATTGCTCTCGCAAGCCAGGCACTTGCGGCACAAAAGGATGATACGAAAACGCAGGCGGGTAACACGCAGCGGCAGTTTGGCGGGCCAGCGGTTTTCGGAACTATCACCTCTGTGGGCGTGGACCGCTTCGAAATCAAGAAGATGGATGGCTCAACGCAAACCGTGATGGTGGATGAGCACACTCGCTACCGCCAGGGACAACAGGATATCCAGCTTGAAGATTTGAAGCCGGGAGACCAGGTCTCTGTTCGGGGTCAAGCCAACTCCAACAAGGAATTCGTAGCGGAGGCCGTTCGACGCGCCACTGCCGATGAAATGCAGCGTTTTCAGAACGCCGGCGAGCGAGTTTTCGGCGCCATTGAGTCTATCGACAAGAATCAACTCAAGGTCAGTAATCCCCGCCAGGGTGAAAGAATCGTGCTGGTCAATGAGCAGACGCAATTCATGAAAGATGGGCAACCCATCGCTCTCAAGGACCTCAAAGTTGGCGACCGCATCTTTGCCCTCGGAAAAGAAACCCAAGGACAGTTCCTGGCAACTCGTGTCGTTACCGGCCAATTCCGGGGTCCAGGCCAGAGGCGTGATAACCAGTGAAACTAACGGGACTGGGGGCTAGGGCAATTTTGGATTTTAGACTTTGGATTGCCCTCTCCCTTGTGCCGACCACTTGCTGCCTACTGCTTACTGCCTTCTGTTTTTCCCTAGCCCCCAGCCTGACTCCTGACTTCTTCGCTCGGAATGACGGCCCAATACCTTTTTCAGTATCCTGATAAACAATCAGCGCGGCTCGCATGGTCATGAAAAACAAGACTCATCCGGGCCTGCTCTCGCCCAAGCGCAACTTTCAGCCGGAAAGCGTGTTCATTAGGATATAATGGACTGAAGTCAACAGGACATTTGGAATTCCTACCATGAGGAAAGAAAAGATGGCCGGTTCGAGACCGTAACGCCTGCGAGGAGGTCAAAGATGCGAGGAATGTGGACTCTGACCATGGCAGCCTGTGTGTTGGGCGGGCTGGTTGGAACTGGACGGAGCATGTTCGCAGGGCAAGAGGCTGGCGGAGCGCCGCCAACGGCGCAACGAGCGCGCCCCCACCTCAACCAGGTGGAGCGCGAGCTTAAAAGGATGAGCCAGACTCTAAACCTGACGGACGACCAGGTGGCAAGAATCCGACCCATCCTCCAGATCCGGAACAAACAGCTTAAAGATCTGCGAGCGGATTCCTCGCTCCCGCAGGGCGAGGCGCGCACGAAAGCCACCGCGATCCGTAAGTCCGCCCGCCAGCAAATCGATCAGATCCTGACGCTGGAACAGAGAGAAAAGCAAAAGGCAATTTGGCGGGGGGTTCGCCAAAACCGAGGTGGTCAGTCGTCCCTGGTCCCCAGCCCCTATTGAATCGCTATGGAGATGTGGATGGGGAAATTGGAAGTCCGACTATTGAAGCACACCTGTAGAGCCGAGCTTGACCGCTACTTGCGCCTTTACAGCCGCAGTTTCAACCCGGATGAGCGGGTCAGCCCGCAGGTTCTGCGCTGGGTCATCCAGCCATCACCGGCCAGAGTCAACCCCGTGCACCTCTTTGCCGCTTACTTGGACAAGCGCTTGGTGGGCGGCGCCTGCACGCTGGTTCTCCCCATGTTTCAGGTTGTATTCGGAAGTTACCTCTTCGTCGATGCTGCACTTCGCGGGCGGGGCCTTGGCGTGAGAATTCTGCGCGAGGTGCTCCGCCAGGAGAGGAGGGGACCTCATGGCGCGAATTGGAGGCTTTACGGTGAAGTCACCACATCTTCAGGTGATTGGTGGCACAGACTCCTGGCCAAGGTCGGCTTCCGCTTTTTCAAGACGATGTGGCCGCTAGCTTCGTATCAGCATCCGAACCAAGTGGTGCCGGGCCGCCTCTGCTATATCAATTTCCGGAAACCGCCGGAACGGTTTTCCCAGCCCGCCCTGTTGACATACATCCACGCCCTGTTTTACGGACCTGAAGCCATGCACCGCCACCTGCTGCCACGGCTCAAGCATTTTGTAAGACTCGAGGCGTGAGGTGACTGCCGATTGCTGATTGCCGATTGTCGATTGAAAAACTCGTGTGGCAACTTCCTCTCCTGTCAATCGGCAATCGAAAATCGGCAATTCCAGCCATCCTCGGCCAAACGATGATCGCAGAGATTCTTCGCAAGCAGAGAAGAAGTCTCAGACCAGTGCTATAGGACACTAACGGCTGGGATTCTTTCCGCATCTGCCATCTGCTGCCTACTGCCTTCTGCTTACTGCCTACTATCTTGGCCACACGGCCCGGCGGGGAATCACGCTCCGAGGTGCTTGCGGTACTGCTGCAGGAGGTAGTTGTCCGTCATGCCGGCAATGTAGTCGCACACAACGCGATGCAGGGGCTCCTCTTGGCTCTGGGCGACGTAGAAGGGAGGGAGGCCGCGAGGATGCTCGAGGTAGTAATTAAAGAGACGTCTCACACACCGCACGATTACTTTCCGCTCCGCCGCAAGTTGATGGTGAGAGTATAGGTTCACATTCAGGAATTCTTTCAGCTCCTTGTTTTCGCGGGCTCGCCTGGGACCTAGACTCACCAGGCGTCTTGAATGGGCGCGCACGTCCGCCACCGACCTGACGCGGGCCCCGGCAAGGCTCCGGCGCGTCGAGTCGATGAGGTCCGTCACCAGAATGTTCAGCGTCTCCTTGAGGGCTTCGTTGAATTTCAGTTTCTCCCGAGCCGTAGGGTATTTCCGGTCAATGGTGCGATAGAGTGAATCAAACAAGCGCAGACCCTGGCGAATCAGGGGAAGGGTGAGGAGTTTCGCTTCATAGCCATCGTCAAGGTCGGCGCAGTTGTAGGCGATTTCATCGGTGATGTCGATCAACTGGGCTTCGAGCGGTGGTCGCGCGCTCAACCCGTAGGCGGCGAGTCCGGGGTAAAGCGCGGGATCGTAGTCCCGCGAGTGCTTGATGATTCCTTCGCGGACTTCGAAGGTAAGGTTCAAGCCGGGAAACTCCACGTATTTCTGCTCGAAATGTTCAACGATTCGCAAGGCGTGCAGGTTGTGGTCAAAACTGTCTTTGAAATGCGCCATTTGCCGGTTGAGCTCGGATTCCCCGGCGTGGCCGAAGGGCGGGTGCCCCACATCATGCACCAGCGCCAGAGCTTCCACAAGATCGTTGTTCAGTCCCAGCGCCTTCGCCACTGTCCGGCTGATCTGCGCCACTTCCAGCGAGTGGGTCAGACGGGTGCGAAAATGGTCGGAGTAACGCCGAGTAAAAACCTGGGTCTTATTCTCAAGACGCCGGAAGGCCCGAGAATGGATGATGCGGTCGCGGTCTCGCACGTAATCGTTGCGGAAGGGATGCGAAGGCTCGGGATAGCGCCGGCCCTGCGACTCCTCCACTCGCATGGCGTAACTCGCTAGGTGGTTGTTCCAGTTGCGGCGCATCAATCCCTCGTTTGTTGGGCTTCTTCGGGCACCGCGAAGCGGTAGCCGACCCAGGGCTCGGTCAGCAGGTAACGGGGCTTGGAAGGCTGGGGCTCGATCTTCTTGCGCAACTGGTTGATGAATACACGTAGGTATTCCACCTGCTCTCCGTAGTCGGGACCCCAGACGGCTTGCAGCAGTTCGCGGTGTGGCAGGGCCTTGTTGCGGTGGGTAACGAGGTAATGGAGGAGGTCAAACTCCTTGGGTGTCAGTCGCGCCTGACGGCCACGCGCCGACACCGTTCGCTGAGCAAAATCGATGGTGAGACCCTGCGACTCAAAAGTTCGTGGCAGCTCATCGGCGCTGGGGACGCGGCGGCGCAAATTAGCGCGAATCCGGGCGAGGAGTTCCTGGATGCCGAAAGGTTTGACCACATAATCGTCGGCGCCGGCGTCAAGCGCCCGCACCTTGTCGCGTTCGTTATTCCGCACCGATAGCATGATGATCGGGATGTCGCAGGATTCGCGTATTTCGCGACACACTTCGAACCCGCTCATGCCCGGCAGGTTGATGTCAATAATCAACAGATCTGGCATTTCTTCCCTAATCATCTCGAGGGCATCTTCACCGCTACGCGCCTCGCGCACCACGAAGCCGCTCGCCACTAAAGTGGTCCGCAGCACGCGGCGGATCTGCGCCTCATCATCGAGGATCAAGACCCTGCCCGAGCTCATAAGACTCTGGCCCTTTCCGGAGACAGCGGCAGATTGAAGTGGAACACCGACCCGCTTCCAACTTGGCTGGTGACTCCTATGGACCCGCCGTGGGCTTCGACAATCGCCTTGCAGATGGCGAGTCCCATGCCGGTGCCCTGCACGCGGTAACGCTGGTCCCTGCCTCGGTAGAACTTGTCGAAGATAAGAGCCTGCTCGAAGCTGTCAATCCCTGGTCCGCGATCGGCCACGCTGGTGACGAGAAATCGGCCGGACACTTCGCTGCTGATGAGGATAGGAGCTCCGGGCGGGGAGAACTTCGCCGCGTTATCGAGGA
Source organism: Terriglobia bacterium (assembly GCA_050011515.1). Classification (GTDB taxonomy): domain Bacteria; phylum Acidobacteriota; class Terriglobia; order UBA7540; family UBA7540; genus CAVROP01. The sequence goes on from JBEKIZ010000034.1 coordinate 23,235, forward strand.
GTTGCGTCAGAACTTCCCTGATACGAGCCGGGTCCATCGGGACCGTGGGCAGGCCTTCCGGCAGGCGGACATCGACGGTATGATTCGCCAGGACATTTTTCGAAGCCTCCAGCCCCGCATCGATCACCTCGAGGATGGCGTGGGGTTCGATCTCGAGTTCGATCTCACCGGCGTCGAGGCGGGCCATCTCGAGCGCTTCCTCGATCAGGTGATTCAAGTGATCACTCTCCTCGTTGATGATGGAGAAGAGCTCCTGCCGCTGGGCGTCACTCAGTTCGGATTGCGTCAGAAGACTGGTGACTGAAGCCTTGATCGCCGTGAGCGGGGTTCGAAGTTCGTGCGTAACCGAATCCAGAAGGGCGGAGCGGAGGCGTTCCTCCTGCCGGGCGGCCTCGGCCTTGCCTAGCGCCTCGATGGCGCTGACTCGCTCGACGGTAATGGCGATGAGCGTTCCGAGGGCTTCGAGCGTCTCGCGCGCGAGAACGGCGCCCGAAATGCCAAGACTTCCCACGGGCCGCACGCCCATTCGCACGGGCACACAACAAAGTTGCCGGTCAGCCTCCACCACCGGTTCCCCGCGCGCCATGACGGCCTTGAGCTGCTCGCCATCCAACTCCCGAAAATCCCTTCCCGAGCGGTAGATGGCCTCCCTGCTGGCCAGGTACAAAGCCGCGTCCTGGACTTCGAACGATTCCACGATGTGCCTCGGGATGGCGTTGAGCAATTCCACCACGCCTCCCGCCACCAGCATTTGTTGCGTGAAGGCATACAGACGTTCAATTTCCTGCCGGCGACGGTTGGCGTCACGGGCCCGCTGGCGCGCTTGTTCGGAAAGGCGGCTGGCGGTGATTGCCGTAATCAGGAAGGCGGTGAGCGCGACCCAGTTCTGAGGGTCGGCGATGGTCAAGCTGCCGAGGGGCGGAAGAAAGTAATAATTGAAAGCCAGGGTGGCCAGCAGCGACATGAAAATGGAAACCCGCAGGCCCCAGAAGGCGGAAACATAGAGAATCGCCAGCAGAAAGATAAGCGCCACGCTGGTGGAGTTGGCCGGCGCCACGTGGCGGAAGATGAGAACTATGGCCAGGACCATGCCGGCAGCGGCAGAGAAGCGCAGGATTTGCCATCGGGGGAGTTTCAACACCAATGGTATTATAGCGGATGTCGCCCGCACTTTCGCCATCGCTCTGGAGTGCGGCAGCTTGCTGCCGCTCTCGTTCAGGCCAGCTTGCTGGCTTTGCGCAGGAGCGCGGTGAAGCGCGAGCAAGCTCGCTGGAGAAAAGCGGCAGCAAGCTGCCGCACTCCAGAGCGGGCCGGCGGATGGGTAAATGATCAGGAGTCCAGAACAGTGGCTTGAAAAGGCTGCGCCTCACGAAAAAAAGGAGGGCGTGCTTAAAGTGTTTCTCGGCTACGCGCCGGGTGTCGGGAAGACTTACACCATGCTCAGCGAGGCGAACAGGCGCCGCAGTCGCGTGCAGGACGTTGTTGTCGGAATTGTGGAAACACACGGCCGCAAGCCCATCGAGGAATTGGCTGCCGGGCTCGAGCAAATTCCCAAGCGCAAGCTCGATTACAAAGGAATCATGTTCGAGGAAATGGACGTGGATGCGATTCTTGCCCGACGGCCTGGAGTCGCGCTCGTCGATGAGCTGGCCCACACCAACATCGAGGGGAGTAAGCATCGGAAGCGTTACGAAGACGTGATGGAACTCCTGGCGGCAAATATTGATGTGCTCTCCACCATGAACATTCAGCACATGGACAGCCTGGCGCCGCTGGTTCAATCCATCACCGGAGTTCCCGTCCGCGAAACCATACCGGATTGGGTGCTGAAGCGTGCGGGCGAAGTGGTGATGGTTGACCTGACGCCCGAGGCGCTACAGAACCGCATGCGGCGGGGTGACATCTACCCGCTTGAAACGATCGAGAGGGCCCTGGGCAACTTTTTCAGGCCTGGGAACTTGATCGCCCTGCGCGAGCTGGCGCTCCGCCAAGTGGCGGACACGGTGGACAATGAGCTTGGCTCCTACCTCACCACGAAACAGATCAGCCGGAACTGGGGAGTGCGAGAGCGCATCGCTGTCTCCATCAGCTCGCATCCCAGCTCACAATACCTCATCGCCCGCGGAGCGCGCCTGGCTCGCGCCGTCGGCGCGGAACTCTACGTGGTTTACGTTGAAACGTCCGCGGACGCGAGCGAGGGAAAACTGCGCTCCCTGGCGGTCAATATTCGCTTCGCTGAAGAACTGGAAGCCAAGGTCGAGCGCTTGCATGGAAATAGCGTGGGTGAAGCGGTGGCGAAGTTTGTAAAGGAAAGGAGGATTACCCAGGTAGTTTTTGGACATTCCGCCGCTCGCGGCTGGCGTAAGTACTTCTACCTTTCAGCGCTTAGCAGCTTCCTTCGCCACGCCCCCGCCGTGGACGTCCACATCGTCACCCAGGAAGGCGACTCGGAGACGTAAAGTGCCGCAGGCGTTGAACGTTTCCTAGCCAACCATCCCTGGGATGAGCGGGGCCTAATCCCAAATTCAACTCAGGTTTCTTGTGTGGCGGCGAGTTCCCCAAACTCCCTGGCAGGTCACGCCGCTGGGGCGAGGTAACCCCGCTGCTACAGGCGCTTCAGGTGGACTGAGCCGTCGCCGGTTTGGACGCTAAGGGTTGGGCCGCCCCCATTCAGCTTGCCGCGCAGTGACGAGTGGTCCAGGGAGCCCGAGACCGTGATGGGCAGATCGGAGGTTATCCGGCCATCGCCGGTGTGGACGTCGAGGTCCGCGGAAAAGCCCTCGGGGAGGCTTAGTTCCACGTTGCCGTCGCCGCTGCGCACGCTCCAGCCTGAGACCATCTGTGAACCTTGACTGATCTGGACGTAAATCCTTCCGTCGCCCGTCCTCAGGTTCAGGGAATCGAAGCGCCCCTGGACGCGCATGTTGCCGTCGCCGGTGGTGGCATGCAACGCCCCCTCGAGTGAATCCGCCTCGATTTTGCCATCTTGAGTGGAAAGATTGATTTCACCCTTGAGGCCGTGGACCGATAAATCGCCGTCGCCGGAATGGATATCCAGGCTGGCCTCCCGAGGAACTTTCAACTCGATTCTTGCGGACCGCGTATTGACGCCAATCACCCAATTCGTGCTCGGGATACGGACCTCCAATTCGACGCGATTTCCTGATTGAAAGTCCCGCACGCGCACTTGGTGAGTGTCCGAACTGCCCCACAGTCCGATCCGCACGCCCTCCGAAACGACACGCGCCTGGATTTCTTTTCCCTCCCAGGCCTCCACCTGCACGCTGGCGTCGTTCGTCTCGACGCGCAGGTCCGCCTTGCCGTTCAACTCGAACGTCTTAGACCACTCCTCCGCCCGGACGGGAATGGCAAATATCGCCAGCAACAAAACAAAACCTCCCACGATTTTCCTCGGCATGTTTCCTCCTCAAAACCGGCAGGCGCTTCTCCGCTTGAATTTACGTATCCAACCGGCTAAAGGTTCCAGTCCTCTTCAAGGTTAGACTCCCCTCCACTACGCTGCTGAACATTGCCCGCCGCACCAACTGGCACCAACTGTAGCGCAGGTCCGCCCTCTGGACCTGCGGCTTTTCAAGAGCCGGAGGCAGGGGGGCAAAAGCAGGCGGGCAATTCAGAATTGAGAATTGCCCCAGCCCCCAGTCCCTAGCACCTAGCCCCCAGTGCCTAACCCCGTTCTTTCAGTGGGCAGTAAGGACAGTCGGACTTGAATCAGATGAACGCTGAAAGCTGATAGCTGAAGGCTGAAAGCTGACCTGCCCTGGCGGGACCACTGACAGGCATGAAGCCATGGGTCGTTTGTTTGGTATAATGGCATTCCCAGGAGAAGTTGGGCGGGGAGGTTGAAAAATCCCGCCAGCGCTTGCAGGCAGCGACACTTAGAAGGGAGGGATAGCAACTCGTGGTTCCAGACACACTGGTGTGCCTTCTTGCGGGTGGAGCGGGGGAGCGCCTTTACCCGCTGACCCGGGATCGCGCCAAGCCCGCCGTCCCGTTTGGCGGGATGTATCGGATTGTGGACATTACCCTCTCGAACTGCATCAACTCCGATCTTCGCAGGATTTTCGTGGTTACCCAGTACAAGGCCCTCTCCCTTAATCGGCACTTGCGCGAGGGTTGGGGTATCTTCTCGGATGAACTGGGTGAGTTCTTACAGGTTCTGCCCCCCATGAGGCGGGTGGGAGAACATTGGTACCAAGGAACTGCCGACGCCACCTACCAGAACCTCTACTCGCTCGGGAGCGAGCCCTGCAAGTATGTTCTGATCCTTTACGGCGACCACGTTTACAAGATGAATTACCAGTTGATGCTCCAGCAGCACGTCGAGGCCGGGGCGGACGTCACCATTGGCACCATCGAATCCGATCGCGCTACGGCCTCCCAGTTCGGGGTGGTGGAAGTGGATAAGAACAACCGTATCGTCGGCTGGGAGGAGAAACCCGCTGACCCCAAGCCCTCGCCTAGAAACCCTGAGAAGTCCAACGTCTCGATGGGCATTTATTGCTTTAACCGCGACCTTCTGATCGAGGCCCTCGTCTCGGACGCCGGTGATCCGGACTCGAGCCACGACTTCGGGAAGGACGTGATTCCAAAGCTTTTCGAAAAGAAGAGGGTTTATTCGTACGACTTCCACGACGAAAACAAGAAGGAAGCGAAGTACTGGCGGGATATCGGGACCATCGAGGCCTATTACGAAGCCAACATGGACCTGGTTTCGGTTTCGCCGGTCTTCAACCTGTACGACTCCGACTGGCCCATCCGTACTTACCAGCAACAGTACCCGCCGGCCAAGTTCGTGTTCGCGCAGGAGGGCCACCGCATGGGGATCGCCATCGACTCGATGGTCTCGATGGGTTGCATCATCTCCGGGGGCCGGGTTACGAACTCGATTCTTTCCCATGACGTTCGCGTCAACAGTTACACCGAAGTGGATAACACCATCCTTTTCTCTCACGTCACCATCGGTCGCTACTCGCGCATCCGCCGCGCCATCATCGACCGGGCCGTGCATCTTCCGGAGCGCACGGAAATTGGATTCGACCTCGAGGAAGACCGGAAGAAATATCACGTCAGCGAGAGCGGCATTGTAGTGGTCGTTCCTGAAGAGCGGATGTTCGAAGACCGTAGGCGGGCAGTAAGCAGTGGGGAGTGAGCAGAAGCATGTTACAATCGCACGTTTCAAAATCTTTCTAAGGACTAATCCTATGGCAAACATCGATCTGATTCAGGGAAGAGAAATACTCGATTCGCGCGGCAATCCAACCGTGGAGGCGGAAGTCTATCTTCGCGACGGTTCATTTGGGCGAGCGGCGGTGCCTTCGGGGGCATCAACCGGTGAGCACGAGGCTGTGGAATTACGCGACGGCGACAAGCGGCGGTACCTGGGCAAAGGCGTGTTGCGGGCCGTCGAGAATGTCAATACGCTACTGGCGCGGGAGCTGGGAGGACACGACGCCAGCGATCAGGTGGGAATTGATGAGCGCATGATCCGCCTTGATGGCACGCCGAATAAGGGCGAGCTGGGTGCGAACGCTATTCTCGCTGTATCGATGGCAGTGTGCCGGGCAGCGGCTCAATCAGCACGTATGCCGCTCTATCGTTATCTCGGCGGACTCCAGGCCCGCATTCTTCCGGTGCCGATGATGAATGTGCTGAACGGCGGGGTGCACGCGGATAACACCGTGGATTTCCAGGAATTCATGATCATGCCCGTGGGCGCCGAGAGCTTCGCGCATGCGTTGCGCATGGGCGCTGAGACCTTCCATACCTTGAAAAAGGTCTTGAAAGAACGCGGCTACAACACCTCCGTGGGCGACGAAGGCGGCTTCGCACCCAGTCTGAAGTCAAATGTGGAGGCCGTGGAACTCCTGCTGGAAGCCATCGAACAGGTGGGGTATTCGGCCGGCCAGGACATCTGCCTGGCGCTCGACCCTGCCTCCAGCGAGATGTTCCAGGACGGCAAGTACGTCTTCTTCAAATCCGACAAGTCGAAGAAATCCTCCGATGAAATGATCAAGCTGTATGCCGACTGGGTGCGACAGTATCCGATCATCAGCATCGAGGACGGCCTGGCCCAGGATGACTGGGAGGGCTGGAAGGCGCTGACCCAGGCCCTCGGTGATAAGGTGCAAATTGTGGGCGACGACATCTTCGTCACCAACTCTGAGCGGCTCGAGCGCGGCATCGAACTGGGAGCGGCGAATTCCATCCTGATCAAGTTGAACCAGATCGGCACGGTTACAGAAACCATGCGGGCGATTGAGCTGGCCCGGCGCCACGGCTATACTTCGGTGGTCTCGCACCGCTCGGGTGAAACTGAGGACGCTTTCATTGCTGATTTCGTGGTTGGCCTCGGCACGGGCCAGATCAAGACCGGGTCCGCCAGCCGTAGCGACCGCATTGCCAAGTACAACCAGTTGCTCCGCATCGAAGAAGAACTGGGCGATGCGGCGGAATTCCTGGGCCGCGCGGCAGTGAAGTGCGCCGGATAGATGGTGCGGAAAGCCTACGGCTCTTATAGCCGCCAAGTGGGCATCCTCGCGGCACAGTGCCCGGCCATGGTCTTCACATTACAAACACTGAATTCACATTGACAGATTTCATGGCCGGATGTAACCTGAGTCTTCATGTTGCGCACATTGGCACACGCTCATCCTCATTCGGCTTGCAAGGTGAAGTGTCAGTGGGCGAATCTATAAGTTATAAAGAACTGGTGAAAAGATGGCCCGCTGGCTAGGAAGCTCAGCGGGCCTTTTATTTTTGACTGACGGGGGGCGCTGTTTAATGGATCTGAATTTTCAAGACGGGTTGATTCCGGCGATTATTCAGGACAGGCATAGTGGCAAGGTGCTGATGCTGGGCTACATGAACACGGAAGCTTTTGAGAAAACCCTGAAGTCCGGTTACGTGACCTTTTTCAGCCGCAGGCGGCAGAAGCTCTGGACCAAGGGCGAAACATCCGGTTACCACTTACAGGTTCGTGAAATCCGGGTGGACTGCGACCACGACGCTTTGCTTGTCCAGGCGGACCTCAAGGGTCCGGGATGTTGCCACATGGGTTACAAGTCTTGTTTCTTCCGCAAACTGACCGCCTCCGGCGAGGAAGTCTTTCTGCAACGGGAGTTTGATCCGACCGAAGTGTATGGCGACCAAAACCCGGAGAGCCAAACATGAACCAGTTGAAATTGGGTCTTCCCAAGGGAAGCCTGCAAGAAGCCTCCCTCCAACTCTTCCGTCGCGCGGGCTACGAAATCACCGTCAATCCGCGGTCCTACTTTCCCGCCATTGACGACGATGAGATTGAGTGCATGCTGATCCGCGCTCAGGAAATGGCGCGCTACGTGGAGGATGGAATCCTGGACGCCGGGCTCACTGGCAGGGATTGGATTCTCGAGAACGAAGCCAAGGTGGTGGAAATCGCGGACCTTATTTACGCCAAGCAGACCTTCGGAACAGTCCGCTGGGTGCTGGCGGCGCCGGAGAAATCCCCTTTCCAGAGTGTCAAGGACCTGGAAGGGAAGGTCATTGCCACGGAACTCGTGGGCGTGACCAGGCGTTACCTTGCCGAAAACGGGGTCAAGGCCAAAGTGGAATTCTCCTGGGGCGCCACCGAGGTCAAGCCTCCGGTACTGGCCGATGCCATCGTGGAGGTCACTGAGACCGGTTCCTCTCTGCGGGCCAACGGCCTGCGCATCCTGGAGACGGTGTTGGAATCCAACACCAAGTTCATCGCCAACCTCGTTGCCTGGGATGATTCTTGGAAGCGGCAGAAGATCGAAACGCTCGTTATGCTTCTCAAAGGCGCGATTGAGGCCGCTGGAAAAGTGGGCTTGATGTTGAACGTCCTGCGAGCGGACCTCGAAAAGGTGCTGGCGGTTCTGCCGGCTCTGAAACGGCCGACGATTTCACAACTCAGTGATCCCGAGTGGGTGGCTGTGAACACGGTCATCGAGGAGAAAACGGTGCGCGAGATCATTCCGCGCCTCAAAGCCGCCCATGCCCAAGGCATTGTGGAGTATCCCTTGAACAAGATCGTAATCTAACGGGATGCTGAAAAATCTGTCTATCTTGTCATTCCGAGCGAAGCGAGGAATCTTGCTCTGCAAAAAAAGGACTTGCGAGATTCCTCGCTTCGCTCGGAATGACAACGTTCACAAAGGCTTTTCAGCATCCCGCTAAAGCGCTGTCTTACTCTATGCTGGACATTATTCGCGGCGACGATAAGGAAGCAGTCAGCCGTCTGCTGAGGGCTCACGCTACAAGCCTGAGCAGTGCCGAGGCGGTTGCCCGGCGTATTCTCGCCAATGTCCGCCGCCAGGGCGACCGAGCGCTGGTTCGCTATTCACGGCAGTTCGACGGTGTCGACCTGCGGAAAGTGGGCATGACGGTTACGCCCGATGAAGTCGAACGCGCGTACACAAACCTCCCACAGAGTTTCGTCGAGGCCTTACGGGTGGCGGCGAAAAACATCCGCGCTACGGCGCGCCGCCAACTCCCGCGGGCCTGGCAGTTTGAGGTCCTTCCGGGTGTGAAAGTGAGCCAGGTGCTTCGCCCTCTCGAACGGGTAGTGTGCTATGTTCCGGGCGGGCGTTACCCTTTGCCCTCGACTGTCCTCATGAGCGTCATCCCGGCACAAGTTGCGGGAGTGCGGGAGGTCCTGGTCACCTCGCCCAAGCCTGGTCCCGCCGTTCTTGTAGCCGCTCATATGCTGGGGGTGTCCGGAATTTACAGGCTCGGGGGAGCCCAGGCTGTCGCGGCATTTGCCTATGGGACGGAGAGCGTCCCGCGCGTCGAGAAGATTGTTGGTCCTGGAAACCGTTACGTGGCCACTGCCAAGAAACTGGTGGCCGGCGAATGCGGAATTGATTTCGTCGCGGGTCCATCGGAGCTGGTGGTGGTGGGCGCCGAGGGTAACCCCGAGTGGATCGCGGCCGACCTCGTGGCTCAGGCTGAGCACGATCCGGACGCGGTGGCCATGCTTATCACGTCCTCGCGTCAACTGGCTCTGCGTGTTCAAGCTTGTGCTGCCCAAATCGTCGCGCAGCTTCGCCTGCCGGTCGCGCAGAAATCGTTGGCCGGGCAAGGATGCATTATCGTCACTCGGCGTTTGGCGGAGGCTGCCGAGCTCGTCAACCGCATGGCCCCCGAGCATCTCACTCTGCTCGAGGATGCTGAGGGCTTGCTTGATCGGATCCAGTCTGCCGGCTCGATTTTCCTGGGCGGTTACAGTCCTGTCGCAGCGGGGGATTATGCTTCCGGCACCAATCACATTCTGCCCACCAGTGGGGCGGCGCGCTTGCGTGGCGGCCTGAGCGCGGCGGATTTTGTGAAGTGCATCTCGGTTCAGCAAATCACCCGCAAGGGCCTTTCGCGCCTTCGCCCGTCGATTGTAACGCTGGCGCGCGCGGAAGGCCTGAAGGCGCACGCACACTCCGTGGAAGCGAGGTTCAAGAAGCGATGATTCGACCCCGCAAGGCGGTGGAACGACTGAAGAAATACCGCCCCCCCATGGAAGGGCGGGCGGGGAAACTGCGCCTGGACTTCAACGAGAACACGGTGGGGTGTGCCCCGGAAGTTGTGCGCGCCCTGCGTAGTGCTCTAACCCCTGAAATGCTCACGCGATACCCGGAGTACGGGGAGAGCCGGCAGACCCTGGCGCGCTATTTCGGAGTCAAGCCGGAAGAGATGCTCCTGACCAACGGCACCGACGACGCGATCAAGGCGATCTGCGACGCCTTTGTCGATCCCGGTGATGTGCTCCTGGTGCCTGCTCCAACCTTCCCGGTTTACGAATTCTTTCACAACGTGGCGGGTGGCGACATCGAGCGGGTTCGCTACGACGAGCACTTCCGACTTCCAGTGGAAAGCATCGTGACCGCGATCCACAAGAAAACCCGCTGGGTACCTCTGGCCAGCCCCAATAACCCCACCGGGACGCAGATTTCCAAGCCTGATCTGCGCACTCTCCTGGAGGCTGCGCCGCACGTCCTGGTGTTAGTCGACGAAGCGTATTACGACTTTTCCGGTGCGACGGTTCTGCCCTGGATCAGAAAGTATGAAAACCTTCTCGTGACCAGGACGTTTTCGAAAGCGTTTGGACTGGCGGCGTTACGAATGGGTTTTATCTTCGGCAACCCTGAACTTGTGGAACTAATGCACCGGGCTCAAAGCCCTTTCCAGGTGAACTCGCTAGCCCTGCTGGCAGCGTCGATTGCCATCCAGCATGAAAGGCATGTAAGGAAATACGTGGCGGAAGTTCGCGCTAACCGCGACCTCGTTTATCGCTGGCTCGGGTCTCGGGGGATTCCTTATGTGCGGAGTTCTGCCAATTTCATTTTGACTCGTGTCGGGGAGCGCGCGCCGGAAATCGCCCAGCGCCTCCGCGCGGAGGGGATTCTGGTGCGCGACTGGAGCTACGATCCGCATCTCGAGGGTTACTTGCGGTTCACCATCGGTTCCCATGCTCAGACGCGCCGCTTGCTCGAAGAACTCGAGAGGCAGGAGCATTTGATCGAGACCCGGAACGGCACAAAAGCCTGGCGGAACTTCGTCACCTATTCCCAAACAGGATGGTTTGCATGAGGGCGCGCCGAGCGAGCATCCACCGCAAGACCGCAGAGACCGACGTCCGCATCCGGCTGAACCTGGACGGGCGCGGTCGCTACAAGGTTTCCACCGGCATTCGCTTTCTCGATCACATGCTGGAGCTGTTTGCCCGTCATGGCGGATTCGATCTGGTAGTTGAGGCGCGCGGCGACCTGGATGTTGACCAGCACCATACGGTCGAGGATATTGGCATTGTCTTGGGGCAGGTGTTCCGGCAAGCACTGGGGGCCAAGAAAGGCATTAATCGGGCGGGTTACTTCCTGATGCCCATGGATGAAACCCTGGCTATCGCCGCCGTCGACTTGAGTGGGCGGCCCTACCTGGTGCTCAACGCGCCGATCAAGGCAAAGTACGTCGGCGACCTCCAGACAGAACTGTTGGAAGACTTCTTCAACGGATTTGCGAGCAGCGCGGGGGCCAACGTACACCTGAAACTGGCCTATGGGCGCTCGAGCCACCATGCCGTCGAGGCGTTGTTCAAAGCCTGGGCGCGTGCTTTGCGCTATGCCTGTTCGCGCGACCCTCGCCTCAAGGCCCAACTCCCCAGCACCAAAGGACTGCTGTGATCGCGTTGCTCAACTACGGCGCCGGCAATGTTGGCTCGGTGCTGAAGGCCGTTGAGCACCTCGGACACTCGGCCGAGGTGACAGACAGGCCGGAGTCGCTCCGCTCCGCTGCGAAGATCATTTTCCCCGGTCAAGGTCACTTCGGCACGATGATGAGAGCCCTCGAGGAGCGCCGGCTTCTGAAGCCTCTTCGCGACTTGCTGGCCGGCGGCACGCCGTTCCTGGGGATCTGTTTGGGACTCCAGGCGCTCTACGAAGCGAGTGACGAAGCGCCGGAGGTTCCCGGACTCGCATTGCTCCCCGGCCGCGTGACCCGATTCGAAGGAGTCTTCAAAGTTCCACATGTGGGCTGGAGCCAACTGGAGATTCGAAGCCGCAGCGGGCTCTTTCGAGGGGTTGCGGACGGCAGTTTCGTTTATTACTGCCACTCTTACTACGGGCCAGCTTCCAAAGAAAGTTCGGCAGTAACTCACTATGGGCAGACTTTCGCAGCGGGCGTGGAGATGAAGAACATCTGGGCGGTGCAGTTTCACCCGGAAAAGTCGGGAGAAGTCGGGCTGAAAGTGCTGGGGAATTTCTTGAGCGGGGGCTAGGGACCGGAGGGTGGGGGCTAGGTGCTGGAGGTTGGGGGCCTAAAGATTGCAATGGCGATAAAATCTTACCGGGATCTGGATGTCTGGCAGCAGGCGATGAAGCTCGCGGAAGTCTGCTACAAGGAGACGGATGCATTTCCCGCACGGGAAACCTACGGCATGGCGAATCAAATTCGGCGCGCCGCCGTTTCCATCCCTTCAAACATTGCCGAAGGGAACAGTCGGCGCACCCGGCAGGCATACTTGAACCATCTATCGATTGCTCTCGGTTCGCAGTCAGAGCTGGAAACGCAAGTTGAGCTTTCCCGTCGGCTGAACCTTTTTTCAGAGAAATCAGCGCAGGACATACTGGGTTGGCAGAGGTGGTGGGCAGGATGTTGCATTCGCTCATTCGATCGCTGGAGCAGAAGGGAGAGCAGGTGACCCCAGCCCCCAGTCCCTAGCCCCCAGTTCTTATGTTTGCAAAACGCATCATTCCATGCCTGGATTGCAAGAACGGCCGAGTGGTCAAAGGCATCAAGTTTGTGAATCTAAGAGATGCCGGAGACCCGGGTGAACTGGCCGAGGCGTATAACCGCGAGGGGGCGGACGAACTGGTCATGCTGGACATATCGGCTTCCCGCGAGGGACGCGCTACGCTCATGGATACCGTACACCGGGTGGCGCGCAGGCTCTTCATACCGCTGACGGTGGGCGGGGGCGTGAGGACCCTGGAGGATGCGCAACGATTGCTCTCCGCCGGGGCCGATAAGGTGGCAGTGAACACGGCGGCGGTTGAATCCCCCGAAGTGGTGAGCCAGATTGCGGAGCACTTTGGGCGGCAAGCACTCGTTGTGGCTATCGACGCGCGCCGGCGAGTGACGACGGGCGGATTCGTAGGGGCACCCCTTGTGGGTGCCCTGGCGGGCCGGCAGGACGGGGCCAGGGCCGCTCCACATTGGAGAGTATTGACTTACGGCGGCACGAAGCCAACCGAACTGGACGCCCTGGAATGGGCTCGGGAAGTGGAATCACGCGGCGCCGGTGAAATCCTTCTGACTTCCATGGATGCTGACGGCACGCAGGCAGGCTTCGATTGTGAGCTGACGAAGACCATTGCCGAGGCCCTCCATATTCCTGTTATCGCTTCGGGCGGCGCCGGGGGGCCCGAACATTTTGCCGAAGTCTTCTTGAAAGGCCATGCCGATGCTGCCTTAGCTGCCTCTATTTTCCATTTCGAAACCTATACGATGCGCAGCCTCAAGGAGTACTTGCAGTCACAAGGTGTGCCGGTGCGGCTGTAAGAACCGCAAAGGCAGAAGGCTAAAGGATAAAGGGTAAAGGGTAAAGGGCCGCACGTTGTCATTCCGATCCCGCAGTCGCGGGAGAGGAATCTCGCTCTGGAAGCAAACGGTTAACGAGATTCCTCGCTCCGGTGGGAATAACAGGCCAGAGCGTACTTCGGTATCCCATTAGACTTCAACCGTTATCTTTAGCCTTTAACCTTTCGACTTTCCCTTCGGCTGGATACGCAATGATCATTCCATGCATCGACTTAATGGGTGGCAAGGTGGTTCAACTCGTCCAGGGGCGGGAGAAGTTCCTGGAGTTGCCCGACCCACTGGCGGTGCTCGAGAGATTTGCCGCCTATCCCCAAATCCAGGTGATCGACCTTGATGGAGCGTTGGGTCGAGGAGACCACAGCGATATTATCCGCCAACTCTGCCAGCGAAAACCCTGCCGCGTCGGGGGAGGAATCCGCACGGTGGAAAAAGCAGTCCAGACGGTGCAGGGCGGCGCGTACAAGGTAATTGTGGGCAGCAGCGCCTTTACGCCCAGCGGTATAAACTCCGAGTTCCTCCGATCTCTCCTTGCCGCCGTCCCTCGCGAGAAGCTCATGGTGGCGGTTGACTGCCTGGGTGACCGCGTGGCCATTCGGGGCTGGCGGGAAACCTTGCCGCTCACTTCTGCGCAGGCGCTGGCGCAGCTCGAGCCTTACTGCTCGGAGTTCCTCTGCACTTACATTGACGCGGAAGGTAAACTCCAGGGGACGAATCTGGCGTGGTTTAGAAGCTTGCGCTCCGTTACGCACTTACCCATCACTGCCGCAGGTGGCATCACCACTGATGAGGAAATCAACGCCCTGGAAGAGATGGGCATGAATGCCGCACTGGGGATGGCCATTTATCAGAAGGTCTTCCCCGAATTGTTCAAAAGCAGCCGGTAGCGCAGACCTGTTTTTTAGGTCTGCGGCTTTCAAGATCGTATGCAAACGGGCGCCGCAACTGCGACCGGCCGGCGATTTCTCTAGCTCTCCGCCCGTAGGCAAGACCGAACGTCGCCAGGCCAAAAGGCGCAGACCCAAGAAAGGTTTGGACTCTTTGCTCTTCCTGGTCCAGTGAAGCATGGATATCTATTTGTAAAGTAAGAAAAAAGACGAAGAGTATTCAGCTTTTTAAGCGCTCGTGTCTCGGTTATACTAACACTAGGAGGAGCTATGACAAAAAGTGTCGAGGCGGTTTTCGATGGCGCGACGCTCCGTCCGGACGAACCCCTGGGGCTTCCTCCAAATACTCGCGTGTGGTTGACGATTGAAAGCCTGAGAACGCCTGGAGGGGCGGGGTCGTTTTTGCGGACTGCCCGTACTCTGGGCCTAGCTGGCCCGCCCGATTGGTCGTCCAACCTCGAAGCTTACCTTTATGGCGAAAACGCTGATTCTCAGCGGTAAGTGTGTTTCTGGATACGGCCTACGCCATCGCGCTTGCTTCTACGACTGACGCATTTCATCCTCAGGCACTGACCTTGGCCGACGAGCTGGAAGCCAGCGGTACCCGATTGGTCACAACTTGGGCGGTGCTGCTGGAAATTGGCAACGCGCTTTCCCAGGTTCAGTTTCGCCATGCGGCCCTCCAACTGCTTTCTTCCCTCCAGAGCGACGCCAGCGTGGAGATTGTCCCGCTTGCCGGTCCGCTACTTGAGCAGGCGGTGAAGCTCTATTCTGAGCGCCCCGATAAGGAATGGGGCCTTACGGACTGCGTGTCCTTTGTCGTTATGGAGGAGCGCGGCATCCGCGATGCTCTTACCGCCGACGAGCATTTCCAGCAGGCTGGATTCCGGGCGCTGATGCGTGAAGGTACGGGATAATCCTGTCTGTCGTCTTCAATCGCCCTCTTCCATCCAGCGCAGACCTGTTTCTTAGGTCTGCGGCTTTTCAGATCGTGTAGACACGGCGGCCACCCGTCAGCTGACGGGCGACCTGCCGGCAATTTCTCTAGCCCTGCACCCGTGGGCAGGGCCGAACGTCGCCAGGCCAGAAGCGAGGTAGCTCAGACCTGCTTCTCAAGGTCTGCGGCTTGTCTCTGGGGGCCGGCAAGAAGCTCAGGGGGACTCACAAGACGGGTCCGCGCCAGACTTGCTAACAAGACCATGCACCGGACGATATTCCGCGCCGCCCCTGATGCCGAGGAATTGCTGGAACGGCGCAATTGTCATGGTATCATGTACGTGGAATGAGTTTGGAGTTTGAGTGGGACCGCAAGAAGGCCGAAGCCAATCATGCCAGCCACGGGGTTGATTTTGTAGAGGCGCTGACGGTCTTTCGTGACCCACTCGCTCGAGTTTTCGAGGATGAAGAAAACGTCCCCTAAGAAACGTCAGAGCGTACGCAACACCATGCGGAAGGAGTATCGGTTCGACTACAGCCGAGCCAAGCCGAATCGCTTTGCCGAGAGGATGTCGGAAGGTGTAGTAGCCGTGGTTCTCGAACCGGACGTGGCGGCGGTGTTCAAGTCGTCGAAGACTGTCAATGCCCTCTTGCGTTCCGTAATCGCTGCGATGCCAGAGTCCCAGCAACAACTGGGCTAACCCGCGGCTCAACCTGAGCCGGGCGTTCTCCAATCAACCCGGACTTAAGAATCAGGTCCCGGCTGCCCTTTGCTTACTGCCTGCTCTCTGACCCCTGAAACCTGCAGCTTGGCCCTCAACAATTAATGCTTGACAAATTCCAGATTGTGAGCTAGCGTGCTAGCGTATGATTACGATGTGGAACGTCCACAGGAACTACCTCCACCTCAGCGCCTCTGCCCATCCTGGCGACGAACATCCCCCGCAGTCGTGGAAAATGATTTGTTGGCAGCCTTCTTCTGTCAACCGTCAACTTTTGACGGTGGGCTGCACTTCGGAAAGAATTCTTTTTTGAACGAACGATACGGGAATGCTATTGAAAACAAAGGACCGCTGTGGAAAACTTGGGGGTGAAGCTGGAATGTGTATGAAAAAACAGGCACTTAGCCCTTCGAGGCGGGAATGTTGTTGAAAAGACAAGGGGTTAAGGTCCGCCCCAACGAGCGGGGATGGCTACAATAGACAATTTGTCGAGTCCACCGCGCATCATCGCGAACTCAGAGACAGGAGCGGCTGGAGTTGTTCAGCAACCTCACTCCACATACAAGCGGGGCACGCGTTTGCCAATCAAGCACAAAACCTCATAGGGGACTGTGTCGAGCATCTGCGCGATGTCGAGCGCGGTAATCGAGGCCTCCTCCGACCGGCCCATGAGGATGACTTCGTCTCCAACGTTGACACCGGGGATGTCCGTCACATCCAGAAGCGAGAGGTCCATACTGATGCTACCGACGAGCCGCGCAAGTCTGCCGCGTACGATGGCATGACCCCGATTCGAGAGCGCCCGGTTGAGGCCGTCCGCGTAACCCACCGGAACTGTGGCGATGCGGGAGGGACGCCGTGTATGGAATGCCTCCCCATAACCAAGCGGCGTCTCGCTGGGAACGTCCTTCAGGTACACGACGCAGGATTTGAAGGTGAGTACAGGTTCGAACTCCGGGAGGTCCGGAAGGTCTTTGCCCGGTGGGACAACGAGCGGAATGCAGCACCCGTAGAGCAAGCCTCCGATGCGAACCATGTTTTCAGGAAACTCGCGGCGGGCGAGCAACGCGCCACTGTTCGAGACATGAGTCCACGCGGGTTCAATTCCGGCCGAACTCAGTTGGGCAAGTGCAGCCCTGAACCGCTCACACTGCTCATCCGTTTGGGTAGCCAGCAGATCCTCGGCGGAAGCAAGGTGTGTGAACAGGCCGGTTAAACGCACGCCTTTGAGCGTCTGGTAATGCTCCAGGAACGCTGCCAGGCGGTCCGGCGGCACCCCCAGACGCCCCAGTCCGGTGTCCACTTTGAGATGGAACTCGATGGGACGACGGTAGCGTCGAACGCACTCGGCGTAGGTGTCAAGCCGGGCGGTGGAGGAAAGCGAAGGCGTGAGCTGAAACTTGATGAGGTCCGCAGGGTCGCTCATGTAGAGGCCGCCCAGCAGCAGTAGGGGCTGCGTGATCCCTGCGGCTCTCAATTCGAGGGCTTCTTCGACGCTCGCCACTCCGAACCAATCCGCGCCGCAGCCGGCCAGACAATTCGCCACGGCCACGGCTCCGTGACCGTAGGCGTCCGCCTTGATGACGGCCATCATTTTGCGCCGGCCGGCAAGTCGCCGGACTCGCTCATAATTCCGGCGCAGTTTTGAAAGAGAGATCTCGACCCAGGTGGGACGCAGTAGTTTGTTAATTGGAACATTCACATGCTTCACAGGCTTGTTGCGCGTGGGGTTCGGCAGGATGCTGAAAAACGTTTGTGAACGTTGTCATGCCAGACGGATTTCTCAGCATCCTGTCCGAAAAACGGGCGCACTGGCCGTTTGCGTCACGCCTCCGCGGGATTGCCTCATTCCTCCGGTGATTTCTGACCGCGAGCCAGATTCTCAAACTTCGCATAGGGTCTCATGAAGACGACCGGGATATCGCCGGTCGGGCCATTGCGCTGCTTGCCGATAATCAATTTCATCTCGACCCCGCGCCGGTCCACCTCACCTTCCGCTTCGCTTTCTTCAGCCGCCTTTCGCTCTCTGAAAATGAAGATAACCACGTCGGCGTCCTGTTCGATCGATCCGGATTCACGCAGATCAGATAGCTGAGGTCGCTGGCCAAGTCGCTGTCGCTGCTCAGGGGCGCGGCTCAATTGTGAAAGCGCAAGGACCGGAACCTTCAACTCCTTGGCGATACTCTTCAAGCCGCGCGAAATGTAACTGACTTCCTGCGTGCGGTTCTCAAAGCGCCCCTGACCGGAGACGAGCTGAAGGTAATCCACGATCATCAGGTCCAACCCCTTTTCCATCTTCAGGCGCCGCGCTCTGGCGCGAATCTGCATGATGCTCAGGGCAGGAGTGTCTTCGATCAAGAGTGGAGCGTCCCCGAGTCGGCCCAAAGCGCGGGTCAACTTGTTCCAATCTTCGCGGCTCCTTGAGAATCCGCTGCGAAGCTTGTGGCTGTCGGTTTCGGCTTCGGAGCACAAGAGACGGATGACTAACGACTCCTTGCTCATTTCGAGAGAGAAGAGCCCAACCGTTTTATGGTGCTTGATGGCGGCGTGGGCGGCGATGTTGAGCGCCAAGGCGGTCTTGCCCAGCGAAGGCCGCGAGGCCACCACCACCAGTTCTCCGGGTTGGAGTCCTGAGGTCATGTTATCGAGGTCTACGAACCCGGTTTCAATGCCCGTGACGCGCTGGCCGCGGTCAAGGAGATCGTCGATCGTCCCGAAACTCGACTTCACAATGTCCCGGATGTTGGTGAATCCGGATTGGACTTTCTGCTCGGCGATGTCGAAGACCTGGCTTTGAGCCAAATCGATCAGCGTGTCGGGGTCATCCGTTCCCTCCAGACAGCGTGAAATAACGTTGTTCGACGCATTGATAAGGCGTCGAATAAGCGACTTCTCTTTGACGATGCGGGAGTACTCCGAAACGGCAACGGAGGTTCCAATCGGCACACCATCCGTGAGGGCAGCGAGGTAAGCGGCCCCGCCCGCCTTCTCGGTCTGCCCGTCCTTGGAGAGTTCCTCGGAGAGCGTGACGAGATCGATGGTGCGGTTCTTCTCCGAGATGCCGACCATTTTTTCGAAGGTAATGCGGTGGGCTTCCGAAAAGAAATCATCCCTTCCGACCACTTCCAGAGCCATGTTAAGGGCCGAATTATCCAGGAGAATGGAACCGAGCAGGGCTCGCTCGGCTTCCAAATTGTGAGGAACAGCTCGGTCACTGGCCGTAGTGCTTGGCATGGAATGAAAAGTGTCTCTGGAATGTCAGATAACTATTCCAAAGGAATTATACCAATTGGGAGAATGTCTAGAGGAGATTTTTGCCCTGCCCTCTTCGGCCCGCGGGGGTTGGTGACAAGGTCGGCTCGCCGAGTCCAAGCCGCCTGGCTTCGCACGCCAGGGCGGTTACTCGGCCGACGGCTTTGCCTCCGTGGCAGGAGATTGCGGTTGGGACTGGGCCTGAGGCTGGGCCTCTGTCTCCGCTTCGCCTTCCACCCTCACTTTGATGAAGGCCGTTACTTCCCTGTGCAGCTTTATCGGCACCTCGTATTCACCCAGAATCTTCAGGGGTGAATCGAGAGCGATCTTCCGCCGGTCGATGTTGTACCCTTGGGCCGCCAATTTCTCGGCAATGTCGATGGCCGTGACAGAACCGAAGAGTGTTCCCTTTTCTCCGGATTTTCGAGTCAGGGTTACGCTGACCCCCTGGAGCAGCTTTGCCAGGTCCTCCGCGTCGCCCTTTTCTTTCGCCTCCAGCTTCAGAAACCGGACGCGTTGCTGCTCCATCCGCTTACGGTTCTGAAGCGTAGCGGCGACTGCCAGATTCTTGGGCAGAAGATAGTTGCGCCCGTACCCGTCAGCCACTTTCACCACTTGCCCTCTTGATCCAAGCTTTTCAATATTCTCAAGCAGAATTACTTCCATCGTTAAACTCCCTTCGCCCAGGGGCTAGCCCCTAGTCCCCAGCCCCCGCCGAGTTGCTAGGCGCCGGTAGAAAACGGCAACAACGCAATGTTCCGTGCACGTTTGATCGCCAGGCTCAAAGATCGTTGGTGGGTTGAGCATGTTCCGGTCAGGCGGCGAGGGAGTATCTTGCCCCGCTCGGAAATGAACCCTCCCACCAAGCGGGCGTCCTTGTAATCGATGACGTCAATCTTTTCCTCGCAGAACTTGCAAACCTTTCGCCGGCGGAAGAACTGCTTCTTGGGACCTGAAGGCCCACCCTCCCGCCTTGATTGCGGGCGCTCCGACTCTCCAGAATTGGTTCTCGGCACTGCCATATTGATCTACTCCTTCATCCTTGGGGTACTTCCGCTGCCGGCTGTGGAGGCGGCGCCACGGCAGGCTTGGAGCGGCGCTTCTTAGACTCCTGTTTTGCCCGGAGAGCTTTGAACTTCTCGGCGCGCTCCAAGTCTTCGTCAATCCGCACGCTCAGATATTTGATCACCGTGTCGATAACCTTCAAGCGGCGTTCAAACTCTTTGACCGTATCACCAGATCCCTGCAACCGGAAGAGAACATAAAATCCCTCACGTTGCTTCTGGACCCGATAAGCAAGCCGGCGGCGGCCTAGCTTTTCCACTTTTTCGAGCTTGCCGCCCGTGCCCGCAACCACGCCTTCCATTTGCGCGATCAGCTTGTCAACGTCTTCTTCGGTGACGTCAGGCCGGACGATAAAAATGATCTCGTAATTACGCATGGAACCTCACGATGGTTGGCTTGGAACCCGCCGGTTAAAGCGGTTCATCGCCTTTTGCGAACCTTCTCTAAGAATAACATGCACAGCTTCACAGGCTTGGTCGAGCATTTCAGCTACGGTTTCCAGGTCGGCCTCACGGAATCGGCCGAGTAGGTACGAAACCATATCCTGGATCGGCTGATCGGGTCTGACGCCCATTCGGACGCGAACGAAATCGCCCGAATCGAGTGCGCCGATAACGGACTTCATTCCTTTGTGGCCGCCCGCGCTGCCTCGGGGCCGAATGCGCAAGCTGCCCAGAGGAAGATCCGCGTCATCCACCAGCACAATCAAATCGCTCACGTCCAGCCGGTACTTCTCAGCCAGCCTGGCCACGGCCATCCCGCTCAAATTCATGTACGTCTGGGGCTTAGCCAGCAGAACATCCAAACCATCTATCCGCGTGGAAGCCGTCAACGCCTGAGCTTCGTGATGGGCCAAATTCAAACCACATTCGGCGGCGAGGCGGTCCACGGCCATAAAACCCAGGTTGTGGGGTGTCAGGTAGTACTCGTAGCCAGGGTTTCCTAAACCCGCGATCAGTCTCATTTCGAAAACCGAAATTCGAAACTCGAAATTCGAAACCCGAAAATCGGAAGGCATTTTCGAATTTCGCTTTTCGAATTTCGAATTCCAGTTTCGATTTTCCAGTTTCGAAACGCCTAGCTTTCCTTCTTGCCTTCCTTCTTGGCTTCCGGCGCTCCCGCTTCGGCTTCTTCTCCCTCTGCCTTGCCCTTGCGGATAACCTCGGGTTCGCCTGGCGCCGCCACTGCTTCTTCGGCAGCGGGCTTCACCTCTTCTTCCGCTCTCAACTCGGCCACATGAGCGACCACGCGTGTGGGATCCGTCAGGATCTTGACCTTTGGACCCACCGGCAGGTCTGAAACGCGAAAGTTCTTGCCGAGCTCGAGCCCGCTCACGTCGGCGACAAAACGCTCCGGAATATCGTCGGGGAGGCATTCCACTTCCACTTCGCGTAGCACAAACTCGAAGATTCCGCCTTGGACCTTTACACCCACCGGCTCGCCACTCACATGAATCGGGACCTGAAGCTTCAGTTTCATATCGCGCGCGATTCGGACCAGGTCAACGTGGAGAAGATCGCCGCGGATGGGCTCGGTTTGCCAGTCCCGGATCATGACGCGAGCCGGAGCCTTCCCCCGAATCTCCAGGGTGAAGATGGCGTTGTGGCCGGACTCTGAGTGGAGAATCTGCAAAATCTCTTTGGGATCCACCGCCACGGGAATCGCGGGCCCTCCGCCCCCATAAACCACGGCTGGGATCCGACCCGCACGCCGCATGCGCCGTGCAGCGTTCTTCCCGAATTCTTCGCGCGCCTCGACTTCAACAGCTAGAACCTGGCTCATGACTTTCTGCTCCTCAATTCCAATGCGCCCCGCGATCCGCAGGCGCGGGCTCTCCACCGCTTCAGATAAAGAGTTTGCTGACCGAAGTTTCCTCGTGAATCGAGCGAATAGCTTCCGCCAGCAACTTGCCCACGCTCAGCACCTTGATTCTTCCGCACTGCTCCGCCGCCGGCGAGAGCGGAATGGAGTTTGTCGTCACTACCTGCTCGAGGGGCGCCGCGCAAATCCTCTCGATGGCGTTTTCAGCAAACACGCCATGCGAACAACACGCGTAGACCTTGGCGGCGCCCTTCTCGCTCAGTGCCTGGGCGCTTTTCGCCAGAGTGCCGGCAGTATCAACCATGTCATCGACGAGTAAACACGTTTTGGCTTCAACCTCGCCGACCACGTTGAACATTTCCACCACGTTGGCATCTTCGCGGCGCTTGTCAATGATCGCCAGAGGCGCATTGAGCCGTTTTGCAAAGGCTCTCGCTCTTTCCACTCCTCCCGTGTCCGGGGAAACAACTACGGGGTCCTTCAGCTTCAGCCGCCGGAAATAACGCACCGTCACCGGCGTAGCGTAGAGGTGGTCCACGGGAATATTGAAGAAGCCCTGGATCTGGCCGGCGTGCAGGTCGAGCGCCAACACACGATTCGTGCCCGCCGAAGTCAACAAGTCGGCAACCAGTTTCGAGGAAATGGGCACACGCGGGCGGTCCTTGCGATCCTGTCGAGCGTAGCCGTAATAGGGGATTACAGCGGTAATCCGCTCCGCCGAGGCGCGTCGCAGGGCATCAAGCATAACCAGCAGTTCCATCAGGTTGTCGTTAACAGGGTTGCAGGTGGGCTGGATGACAAAGACGTCAGCCCCGCGGACATTCTCGAGGATCTGGAGGCGAACCTCTCCGTCAGGAAACCGTCCCACGTAAGCTTTCCCCAACGGCACCTTGAGTTGTGCGCATATCTCCCTGGCCAGAGCTGGATGAGCATTCCCCGTGAAGACCTTTAATTTGTGCTGAACCGGGTCCATCGTTCTCCTATCCTCACCACTGCCATGAGGGTTGTGCAAGATCGCAATATGGCTGGGAGGCCTGGATTCGAACCAGGGTTCCATGCTCCAAAGGCATGTGTCCTACCACTGGACGACCTCCCAAGAACCGTGAGCCGAGACAGGCAAAAAAGTTAGCACTCCTGAGGACGTTTTGCTCGTCACCTCTCACCGGAAGCACAGAAGTCGCCGGTAATCAGCTCGTGACAACGTGCGTGACCCGAATTTGAGCCACCCTTTGGGGATTAGCTTAGATGCGTGGAGCATCTGACGGGTAGATTCAAAAACTGAGTAGACAGCAGAACCACTCCCCGTCAAGGAGGCAATCTCGGCTCCGGCCCGGATGAGATGCCGCTTCAGCCGCGCCAACTCAGGCCACTTTGCGAAAACGACACGCTCGAAGTCGTTTTCGGCCGGTCCCCAATTCATCAAGGGAAATTGTGGCCACGCACCGACATTGTCAATGCTACGGACTTTGTCTTTGCTTGTCAACCGCAAACCCGCTTCCCGGTAAGCCTCTGCGGTGGAGATGGGAAATCCAGGAAAAACCACCAGGCACTTACGAGGAGGAAGATCGGGAAGCGGATAAACCTCCTCCCCGCGCCCGCACCCGAGAACCCTGCCGCCCAGCAGAAAGAGCGGGACGTCTGACCCCAATTGGGCCGCCAGGGAGAATCGAAGGCGCGGCGGCAACTTCTCACCGGTCAGCCGCTCCAGTCCCTCCAGCGTCGCCGCCGCATCGCTGCTGGCTCCGCCTAGGCCGCTTCCAGCGGGAATCATCTTCTCCAGCCGCACGCGCACTCCCCCTGGAAAGCCGCGCGCACGCCGCCAGAGATCGCAGGCACGATACACGAGGTTTCCCCCGCCTGAGGGTATCTCCGGATTATCGCACTCGAAGCGAATTCTTTCTCCGGCCTTGCGGAGCGAAATCTCCAGCCGGTCATGAAGCGCAATAGTCTGATAAATGGTGCGGATCTCGTGATAGGCGTCGGGGCGCTCGGCCAAAATCCTAAGCCCCAGGTTGATCTTCGCGAACGCACGGAGACGAATGGACTTTTCCAAAGTGCAAATCACTCCACGCGAGCCTTCTCCAAGGTCCGCTGTGGTTCCTTGAGTCCCTGGGTCTCTGGACGACCAGAGGCGGGAAGAGCAGATTTAACAGTTTATTGAAAGACCTGTTCGCGCACGCCGGTCCACTTCTATTTCTGGACAGAACGTTGCTTCGCGAGGCGGAGCTTCAGTTCTTCGAGCTCCCTCTGGAGCTTGGCCGCCTGGTCGGCATCGAAGTCACTCGATACCGCCTGGGGCCAATCCTTGAGGGCGCGTTCCCATTCCTGTTCGGCCAGGGTTTCTTTACCCATCCGCAGGTAAAGGCGACCAAGATGTTCATGGATGGTCGGATCGTCGGACATTAACCGCGCGGCCTTTTCCAGAGGCGGCTCGGCGAGGTCGCAGCGATCCATCTTATAGTATGCCCAGCCCAGGCTATCCAGATAAGCTCCGTTGTTCGGTTCCAGTTCCAAAGCCTTCTGGATGTACTTAACGGACTCCTCCAAGCGCACTCCCCGGTCCGCGAGCATGTAGCCGAGATAATTCGCCGCCGAAGCATTTAACGGATCGGCCGCAAGGACTTTCTTAAATTGCTCTTCGGCCAGGTCGTATTTCTTCTGACGTTCATAAATGGACCCGAGCATGAAGCGTGAGTACCCTTCCTCCTCGGCCTTTGAGCTGTACCCCAGCGCCTTGTTGACGGCTTGTTCCGCCTCGGCGAACTGCTTTGCCTGAGAGTACACTTGCGCGATGGAGAGGTAAAGTTCCCGGTCAGCAGGCGTATTATTCATGAGCGCCTGAAGCTGGCTTACGGCTTCGCCAACCCGCCCCAATTCGCCCACCACGTAGGCGCGGAGAATGCGCAGCGACCGCTCCTCCGGAGATTTCTGCACCGCCGAATTCACTTCATCCAGGGCCTTCGGCAGTTGGTGAGTCAGGCGCATCGTGTCCACGATAAGCTCTTCACCACGTGGCGCCTGCGCTTTACCGAGCGCCACAATCTGCTGGAAAGCTCGCAAGGCGGGGGGGTATTTCCGCTGCGCGCGGTAAATCAAACCCAGCCGCTCGAGGAAGAGGGCGCGATTGTTCGCCTCGGCAGGAGTGTATTGGTTCTCTGCCTGCTCCGAACTCTTGACGAGTCCCTGCAAAAGCTCGATGGCTTTGTCCTGGTTGCCGGCCGCATCCTCAAGCAACGCCTGCTCGTACTGGATTTTCATGTCGTACTGGATCTTCGTGTCATCCGGCTGCGGCAACGTCCTGGCGCGCTCGAGCTCCTTTCGGGCTTGGTCGAACCGCCCTTCCTGTCGATCGAGTTGTGCCAGCCGCAGATACGTTGACCCGTCATCAGGATCAGCTTTCAGAATCTTCTCAAACTCCGTCCGCGCGGCCGGAGTGTTTCCCATGTCCATCAAGGCGTCCGCGTAAGCCCGGCGAAGTTCCTGATTCTCGGGGTCTTTCACCAAAGCCTTTTCGTAGGTGGCCACGGCAGATTCAAAGTCGTGCATCTGGCTGTAGGCGTAGCCCAGCATTCCGAGCAGCGACGGATCCAAATCAGCCTCGGGGATCTTCTTGAGCAGTTCCACCGCCCCCGCGTAGTCGCCTTGCTCGAAGTAAAGCTGCGCCAGACTGGTCAGGCCGCCTTTCGAGTCAGGGTCCACATTCAGGACCTTCTTGAAGGCCTCCTCGGCCTTGTGATCCTGGTTGTCCAATTTATATAGGCGTCCGAGAACCTGCCACGAATCCGTATCTTTGGGTTCCAGTTGGGTAAGGGCCTCCATGTGTTCGATGGCTTTGCGGAGGTTTTCCTTGTTGGTCTTTTCGGTCTGGCTATCACCTAGCATGTGCCAGTAAACCCGGGCCAGTAGCCGGTGGGCATCGGGGTAGTTGGGGTCGGACTTCAAAACGTCTTCCGCTTCATGAATCGCGTCACCGACGCGGGAAACCCGCCAGTAGAGCTCGGCCAGTTCAACCCGCAAGAATAATGATTCGGGGTCGGCCGTGATGGCCTGTTTGTACTCGGAAACAGCCTTGTCAATATAGTCGGTGCGGTTATACACGCCAGCCAGTTCCTTGTACCGCCTCGCCAGCATGAAGTGGTAATAGGCTTGGGCATGGTCCGCGACTGCCGGCCCCGCCTCTCCAGACGGTTTGGCCGCGCCCGATGGGCCGGAACTCTGGGCCGCAAGAAGAACCATGGCCCCCGCCAAGAAAACGCCGACTCCAACCCCAAGTCTCTTGCTAAGTTTACGCATAGTCCCTTTCTGCCCCGCTTAGTCTCCCAACATTAGATGCAAAATTATCGCATAGGGGTACCGAAGTGTCAAAGAAGGGATTGTGCCTGTACTCCGAGCACGTGACAGAGCACGTGACGAACGCTAGGGAAGCCTGGGTAGATCGTATCCCCCCTGTGGGGTGGGGCGATCGTCGCGACGCACTGTGTCGAGACGATAATCGAGGAAGGCAGGGGGAAGCAAGCAGAGTTTAAGGGGGAGGCGGGGATCGAGTTGGTGGATGATCTGCCATGGGGTGAGGCCTCGCTTGTGAGAGTTGGGACGAGCCAGGTTGAAGTAGAGCTGGTAGAGCGACGCTTTGCCGAGGAAGTCGGTACGCGTGTGAAAGGTTTCCAGATCGTAGAACTCGTCTTCGATGAGGCGGTGGACGGTCTCAACGTCGGTCTGATAGGTGTGGGCGCCGGGCGGAATGCGCTCATGCTGGGATCCGAAGTAAGTGACGGCGGCGGGAAAGTGCGAAGGGGAGCCGTCGGGCTGAAGTTCGCCGATGAACTCCCCGCCATTGTCGGTCTGCCAAGTCACGTCCTTCAAGTTGACGCCGCAGCGCCGCAGGTGGATTTGAACGCGCTGGGCGAACAGCTCGCTGGC
>JBEKIZ010000035.1:0-49100 GCA_050011515.1 Terriglobia bacterium
AAGGGAATCGAGCTCTGGATTTGAAAGCCGCGGACGCCATGACACGAAATCCAGTGACTATTGGCCGGCAAGAGTTGGCGACCAAAGCCCTGAATTTCATGGAGACTCGGAAAATTACCTCCCTCCTCGTCGTGGACGCGCAAGGCAAGCTGGAGGGCGTAGTCCATATCCACGACCTCTGGACAACACAGATGTTTTGAGGACAAACGTACCTTTGAAAATCCTCTCAACGGAGGGAGCAGAGGAGGAATGCAATGGGTGGAACGATACGAGCGCGCGTGAAAGGAGGGGTTCTGGAGCTCCTCGAAACCACCGACCTGCCGGAGGGAAAGGAAGTCTTGATTACCGTTATCGGCGTCGCGGAGGACCCGGACGACGAGGCTTTTCTCCGCTCGGCGGGAAGTTGGAAAGGCCTCATTGATGCCGAGAAGTTTATCCGCGACGTTTACGAGGACCGCTTACTCAACACCAGAGAGGAGCCAAAGCCATGACGCTTTCCTATCTGGTAGACACCGACTGGGCCGTCCATTGGCTACACGGCAATGAACGAATTCGACAGCGCATGGAGGAATTGCGGGGGCAAGGGCTCGCGCTCTCGGCCGTCTCGCTCGCCGAACTGTGGGAAGGAGTACACTACTCCCGCGATCCGCTGCAAAGCGAACATGGTCTGAACGATTTCTTGAGGCGCGTTTCCTTTGTCAGCATCGTTGAAGAAACGTGCAAGCTTTTCGGGAAAGAGCGGGGTCGCTTGCGCGCAGCGGGAAAACGCGTCGCCGACTTCGATCTCATCATCGGCGTGACGGCCCGCCAGCACGAGCTTACCCTTCTCACCAATAACCGACGCCACTTCGAAAACATCGAAGGTCTGCGGATCGAAAGCGCCTGAGAATCCGGGAAAGCTTCTCTTAACCATCGGACTCCAAATCACTCGAGGACCAACATGCCCTTGATTTCCAAACAACTCCAAGCGCGCGCCCGCAAGATCAAGCTCCTGCTCATGGACGTTGACGGCGTCTTGACGGATGGACGCTTCTTTTACGTTCCACGCCCGGGCAGTGGGCTGGTTGAAACCAAGGCGTTCCACTCTCGCGACGGCCTGGGCTTTCGCATCGCCCACCAAGCCGGGCTCAGGACGGGCTTCATCACGGGCCGCAGTTCACCCGCCGTCGAATACCGGGCGAAGGAATTGGGTGTTCATTTCCTAAAGCCGAATGCCCGGGAAAAGCTTGCGCCTTACCAGGAGATCCTTCAGGAGGCACGCCTGAAAGATGAGGAAGTGTGCTTTGTGGGCGACGACGTCGTGGACCTGCCTGTACTGACTCGCGTTGGGTTGGCGGTCGGTGTGGCCGGCGGACACAAGCTCCTGCGCCGCCACGTTCATTATATGACCCGGCAGCCGGGAGGCAAGGGCGCCGTGCGCGAGGTTATCGAGCTGATTCTCTCCGCCCAGGGCAAGTGGGATGCCGTCCTCGAACACTACCTGCGATGATGAGCGGGTGTCAGGCGCCAGTTGGCATGTCCTCACACACTGACGCCCCTGGGGCCGTATCTCGGCGATGGCTCTTCATGGAAGCCCAGTCTGTTCCGCCGCGAGAACCTTGGCGCAGTGGGGAAGCTCGAACGGGCCTATTGCATGATCACGCCGCAGGCAATCCGAGCCCCCGCGTTGCCGGCGGGGTCGGTCTTCCCGTCGTCGGGTTTCTCGTGGATAACAAGGGACGTGCCACCCTCGTGAAATAGCGACTTCGGCCCCTCTCCAAGCGTTACCCCGGGAACCACAATTTTAATGTTTACGTCTCCGCCCGGACCCACGTCCAGGTTTTGCAGATCGCCCAGGTGATGGCCTAGCGGATTGTCCCAACCGTGTTGCTTGCCCTCAGGATTGAAGTGAGGGCCGGCCGATTTAAAATCGGGCGCTTCACACCTCCCCACCGCATGAATGTGGAAGCCGTGAAGTCCGGGTGAAAGATTAGAGACCTTCAGGTCCAGTTGAACGCCATTGGATTTCTCGCTGAATGTTGCTGTGCCAACGGGCGCGCCTTTAGCATTGAGCAGGTTTGCCTTAGCCTTTTTTGCAGCTTGCACCGAGATTGGACATGCGATGAGATAGAGGATTCCGAAAAGAAGCAGCAGTCTCTTTATCATTGAATTTCCTCCTGCCAAGTTTCATTGCTATGGGTCGCAGTCTGCACGCTTATATTACCATGCTAATGGAGATGCAATCTTATTCCGCAGTGCGCCCTGCCGTGCCGGTTCCCGAAAACCGTTGCAGGAGACTCGGCAATTGGCTGACAAAGGCGGAGCGCGCCAGCACGAGATCGCATCCGGCGTCACGCGCCGCCGCGATGAGGTCGTTTTGAACGTGAGAGACAAAGCCAATGGCTGCGATCTCTTTTGTTTTCAAGTCAGACTTGAGGGTGCGCAGGACTTCCAAGGCCTTGCCTGACCGATGGTTTAGATCGATGAGGAGGGCGTTCGGAACATCCTGGATGGCCAGGCCGGGCAGGTCCGCAGGCTGAGCGGATTTCACCGCGACCCCGACATGCTGGGCAGTCTGCTGGATTTTGGACAGGAAAAGCAGGTCGTCCACCACGGCCAGAATCGTTGAAGGCACCCTCCGTGAGCGGCGGTCTTGATAATCGGGAGATCGGATGATCGGGAGATCGGGTGAACAACAGGGCTGTTCTCCCGATCTCCAGATCGCCCGATCATGGTAACTAAGGAATATAACCACGGTCAACTTTTCCTGACTCCTGCATTTCGGTCGCGAAAAAGGCGCTTGACAGGCTATGCTTAATATGATAGCCTAGGAAAGGATGCTTGGCTGTTCTGCCATGACCGTACGGAGCTTACTGTGGTCCCTCCCATGCTCGTTTTCAAACGGACAGTATGTCATTGCCTACCCGTACGATCTAACCGTAGTAACTTTAAAAAATGAACGAGCGACGAGGGAATGTCTATGAAAACAAAGGGCCGCTGTGGAAAACTCGAGACGGAAGCCGGAATGTGTATGAAAACGAAGGTACTTAGCCCTCAAAAGCGGGAATGTTGTTGAAAACGCTGGTAGTTAGTAGGTGGCACGTAGGGAAGAGCCAGAGGCTGCGGGTCCGAGTCGAAATATCCGGAATCATCCCTAAGCTGTGTCACGATTGGGCACAATTTCCCACTTTTCGGACTTGGAGGTGTTGCAAATGCCACATCATCGAGCCTGGCGGCACGTGTTTTGGGAATTTGCCTCCTGAGCCTGCAAAAAGGCCAAGGTCTTAGGTTGCGAAATGCAACACAAACTAATCCCTCGCTGACCATCGGCTGGCAAAAGAATTGCTCGCCTGAACATCCGTGGGGTTTGAGCAAGCGCAAAATTTGGCCATGCTGCTCTGTACTCCAGGCATCAGGGATTCAAGAGTGAAATCCGACACCGATTGATGGAGGGTTATCCTGAACGCAGAGAAAACGAAGCAAACGGTGACTCCGGCGGCCGAAAACAAACCCAGGGTGAAGCTGAACCCCAAAGCGCCTCGTCAGCCCCTGCCACTCCTATCCCCAGACGTTCGCCTGCGCGGTCCCGAGGAGGTCGCACTGGGGTTTTCGCTCCAGCAGGTCCAAGTTGAGGCACTCCGATGCTTGCAGTGCAAGAATCCGACTTGCGTTGAAGCATGCCCGTTGCACATTAATGTCAAAGAGTTCATAGGCTTGATGGCGCAGGGCGATTTTGCCGGGGCTTTCGATAAGATCAGCGAGGAAAGTCCTTTTCCGGGCATCTGCGGTCGTGTGTGTCAGCATGAGCTTTACTGCGAGCGTGCCTGCCTGCTGGGGAAGAAACTCCAACCGGTGGCGATCGGGTCCCTGGAGCGGTTCGCGGCCGATTATCACCGTCAATCAGCCTCCAATACGCCGCAACCCCTGGCGCTCGACGGGGCGCGCGTGGCGCTGGTGGGGAGCGGCCCCGCTTCCCTCATTGCGGCCTACGATTTGGTGCGAAACGGCTACCGGGTAAGCATATTCGAAGCGCTCCACGGGCTGGGGGGAGTGCTGGCTTATGGCATCCCCAATTTTCGCTTGCCACGCGAGATTATTCGTGACGAGGTAGACCGCCTCCGAAGCATGGGCGTCGAATTTCGCACGGATTTCATCGTGGGCAAGACGTGCGCGGTGGAGGATTTATTCGCGCAGGGATTTCAGGCCATCTTTCTGGGTACCGGCGCCGGCCTGCCGCATTTGACGAACATTCCCGGGGAAAACTTGATCGGCGTCTACACGGCCAACGAATACCTGACGCGACTGAATCTGATGGAGGCCTTTCGCTTCCCGGAGTCTGACACACCGGTGCGGATCGGCTCCCGCGTGGTAGTGGTGGGCGGAGGGAACTCCGCCATGGATGCGGCCCGTTGGTCGCGGCGAATGGGCGCCGAGACGACGATCATGTTCCGGCGCGGGCGCGCCGAACTGCGTGCCCGGCTGGAGGAGATTGAGCACGCCGAGGAAGAAGGAGTGCGCTTCGATTTTCTGGCTGCGCCGGTCCGCCTCTTTGGTGACGACAAAGGGGTGCTGCACGAGATGGAGTGCATCCGGATGCAGTTGGGAGAGCCTGACGAATCAGGCCGGCCCTCGCCGGTTCCCATGCCGGGGTCGGAATTCCGAATGCCGGTAGATACGGTGGTGATGGCCATCGGTCAAAGCCCCAACCCAACGGTGCAGCGCGCCACCCCACAGCTTCTGACCCAACGTGGCAAGGTTGTGATTGATGCCGACGGGCAAACCAATATTCCCAATGTGTTTGCAGGAGGAGACGTCGTCCGGGGCGGCTCCACCGTCATCCTGGCGATGCGCGACGGCCGCGCTGCTGCTGCCGCGATTCATCGCGCCCTCGAGCAGCAGGCGCGAGAGACCTCCGGCGCCCCAGCGGCGAAGAAGCCGGCGGAAGAACATCGGGTCAGCGCGAGCCTGGACAATCAGATTCTGGGGAAGCGGCTGCTCACGCCCGAGATTGCTTGGCTACAAGTGGAAGCCCCGGAAATTGCAAAACATTGGAAGGCGGGTCAGTTCGTCATCATCCGGCCCACCGAAAGGAGTGAGCGCATCCCGCTGACGATTGTAGATGGCGATGAAGCGACGGGGAGCATAACGCTCGTTGTCCAGGCGGTCGGAAAGACAAGTCGCGCCACGGTTCGGCTCGAGGTCGGGGACCGATTGGCAGACCTTTTGGGACCGCTCGGGCAAGCGGCCAGCATCGAGAAAGTCGGAAACGTCCTGTGCGTCGCTGGTGGAGTAGGGGTCGCCGAGTTACTGCCCGTGGCACGTGCTTTCAGAGAGGCGGGGAACCACGTCACCGCTCTGTGCGGCGCGCGTTCAGCGGCCCAGATTATTCTTGATGTGGAACTGCGCTCGGCGGCCGACGAAGTGCTTTGGGCAACCGATGACGGCACGGCAGGTCTGCACGGCACCGTCGTGGACCTGATGCGCGCTTGGCGGGCGGGCAACGCATGCCTGCTTGGGATAGCCCATGTTATCGGGCCGATTCCCATGATGCGCGCTGCCGCCGGGGTCACCCGCGAATGGGCGGTCCGGACTTATGCCAGCCTGAATCCCATTATGGTGGATGGTACCGGGATGTGCGGAGGATGCCGCGTCACCGTGGGCGGGAAGGTTCGGTTCGCCTGTGTTGATGGGCCGGAGTTCGACGCGCACCAAGTGGACTTCGATGAGTTAACCCGCCGCACGCGCGCCTACCTCGAGCAGGAACGCGTCTCCCGCGAGCGGCACGAATGTTCGATCGGTTTGGGAAAGTAGTCGCGTGACCTGAGGGAAGAAGTCAGGCGACAGAAGTCAGGAGTCCGGAGGCGGAAGGCAGAGGGGAGAAGCCAATCTAGAACCGAGGCTGTTCACATAAGGGGTGTTCAGGGAACTCCTTCCCAATTCGTTCCCGGATGACCCCCTCACCCGTCCCGATCAGATCGGGACACCCTCTCCCCCAAGGGGGCGAGGGTAGTAAATTCAAATTAGTTGCCATCGAAGGGCAAGTCAAAATGCAAATCGCAAAGGTCAAATGGCAAAATTCCATCGGATTTCACATTTGCCATTTGAGTTTTGACTTTTGACCTGCCCACTTCGCCGCCCTCCCTAGCAGCGCGGCCCCCGCGCAAGCTATTTACTTATTGTTATTATCCATGAAGGATATATATCATCGCATGTTATAATAGGCTCTGATGAGGGCTCGGAATTTTCCCCACCTGAGGGCTCGAGGTGGTTCTTCTTCGGAAAGTATTCGCCATTTTGCGGTGCAACCATTCACAGAAGGGGAGTATCATAATCTCTTAGGTCGAATGGGTCTCATGGGCGTCTTGAAACCCTCGCTCCTTTTCGCTCAAGGGTCGGTACGGATAAGCAGCCAAATCTCGGAGTGAACCGTCATTACCACTATGGCCCAAGAACAAACGCCGAATGAAAGCAAAGAGAAGAGAGTGAGATTGATTCGCCCCTCGATCGTCTTGCTCTGCGGGCCCGCTGCCTGCGGAAAGTCGACTTTTGCGCGGCGCCTCTTTCGCCCCACGCAAATCATCTCTTCGGACTGGGCGCGAGCTCGAGTGTGCGACGACGAGCGGGATCAGCGTTATCAAACCCAGGCGTTCGCTCTCGTCCACTACCTCACGGAATTGCGACTGGGCTTGAACCGGCTGTGTGTGGTGGATTCCACCGCGCTCACTCAGCACCATCGGAAGGAATATCTTGAATTGGCAAAGAGGTTTCAGGTTCCTTGCGTGGTTTTCGTTTTTGATGTTCCGCTCGAGAAATGTGTGGAGCGTGACCGATCGCGCCAGAGGACGGTAGGACGTCCTGTGATCGAGCGCCAGCACTTGGCTTTTGGGCAGACCAGGACGGACATTCGGCAGGAAGGATTTGACGAGATCATCGAACTGGGCGACGAAGACATGGACAAGGTTCAGATTGAGATTATCTTTCGCCCCATTTCGCAGCCTCCGGGGATGCCGGGCCGGCGTCCGCAAGGTGAAACCCGCCATACTCCTCGCCCCTGGCAGCAGGGAACTGGAAGGGGGCCTGCCGTCCGTGAGGCAAAGCCGCCTTCGCTCATGCACCCTCCAGGCCCCTCGGGCGAGCAAACCAAGCCTGAAGTCCGGCCTGCGAGTTCGCCCTCGCAGGCG
This sequence comes from Terriglobia bacterium, assembly GCA_050011515.1. Classification (GTDB taxonomy): domain Bacteria; phylum Acidobacteriota; class Terriglobia; order UBA7540; family UBA7540; genus CAVROP01. The sequence goes on from JBEKIZ010000035.1 coordinate 7,161, forward strand.
CCTTCTGCTCCTACAACAGAGCTCAGGCAAGCCCCCACTGTTGCTGGACCTCCTGCGCCTGTCGAGGCTCTTCCGCCGCCCTCGCAGAGCAGAACCCAGACCACCCCCAGTGAAACGGCCGCACCGCCTGCTACACCTCAAGGCAATCCGGGTGGGCAGAACCATTCGTAGTGTAGCGCCCACGAATTTTGAAGTGTGGCCCGCCGCGGCGGGCGGCCGCTTTTGCGTCTCGAACTTGCTTGAGGCGACGCCGTAGCGCTGACCCCGCAGGGCGGGGTCAGCACGATGGGAAAGCAAAATGCCGATCCCGCAATGCGGGATCGGCGCTACAAGGTCCGTTGAGGCGGGCAGTGCCGTTCGAGTAGATTAGCGGTCCGTCCTTCCGTCCAGGCGGTCATACACGGTTCGAGCGCAGGTTGAGCCTAAGGACTCGTTGTAAAGGGACGGCAAGCGAAGGATCTCGCGCACTTCCTCATCAAAGCGGTGGAGTGTCTCGAGTTCGGCTTTTCGAATGGGGAACCTAGTGGCCCGGTGGCGCCAGAACTTCTGGTAGCCGCGATCCTCGAGTTCGCAGTCGAGGCCGCGGATTTGGAAATAAGGCGGGCCTAGAGGAAGCCAGGCTTGCTCTGGCTTCAGTTCCAGGTATTGCAGGCAGTTGTATTTCTTTACGCCGATTGAGCCAGGGGATATGCCAGCCTCCACAATCTCAAAACCGGCGGCGGTAAATTGTTTCCGAATGTCGGTCGTCACTAGCTGCTCTTGTCCCATCCCATTCGACTCCACAAAGTTCACAAGCTCGCAATCCAGACCCTAGAATGTGAATCTAATCTATTGATGGCAAGAAGCGCAAGGGCTGGGTTACAGGATGTAGGGCGGGGGCTTGCCCCGGCCACCGGAGTTTCTACATTTTTGCTGAGATTTTCTGGCCTTGCGCGACTTGCCCTCTCCCCCAAGGGGGAGAGGGGAGAATGAATTGAATTACCGCGGCTTGGCGCCGCAGATTTGGCGGCCCGGGCAGGTCTCAGTATAATAATTACGCAAGATATGTAACGCGCGGAGCCCTAAGAGATTTTTGATTTACTCCAGGCGGGCCATGACTCTGAAACTAGGGGATGTGCATCGGGAAGCCATCCGGCGACACAGCGCAGGGGACTACCCCAGTGAATGCTGCGGGGTGTTGCTAGGGAAGGCGGAAGTAGACGCGAAGCGTGTGACGGAAGTTGTGGCGCTCAAGAACCTGCGGCATGATCCGGGTCGTGCGCAGAAGCTATTGCCGGTGGATGATCCGGTCCGGGAAACGGAGCGCAACCGTTTCCTGATCGATCCGCTCGACCAGTTGCGGGTGGAGAAGGATGCGCGAGCGAGGGGTTCAGAGGTTCTGGGTTACTACCATTCTCACCCCGATCATCCGGCGCGGCCTTCGATTTACGACCGCGAACATGCCTGGCCGTGGTATTCTTATGTTATAATCTCGGTTGAACGGGGCGTCCCGAAGGATTTGACGAGCTGGGTTTTGGCAGAGGATCGCTGGGCTTTTCGCGCGGAGCAGGTTGAGATAGTGGGTTGACCGATTGAGGGCACTGCTTCCTCAAGTAAATGTTGAATCCTTCACGCTCAGAATGCATCGAATTAATTAAGGCGGGAAGGCTGCTGGCCGCGAGGCCGTCCGAAGCCGCATCCCGGGGAGCAAGAATGCCGGTCAAGGTCATCATTTTCGTGCAAAGGGAACAAACTCCCCTGAATGAGAACGACGTGCTCGACATCGTTCCTTCCATTGCCGGCGGTACGGCCCTCCGTTGTATCTGTAGTTAGCCTGGGCTCCCATCCCGAGGTCTCGGGATGGTGAATCCCGGGCGCACCCGTCACCCGCGACCCCAAGCAATACTGAATAGCGTGTTGTCATAGGCCGGCCTTGAAGCCGGGTTTCAGAGCACACAATTCACTATCGAGAGGATACTCAATGTCGAACATTTACCAGGATAACTCTTTCAGTATCGGAAGGACTCCGCTCATACGGCTTAACCGGGTGACCGACGGAGCCAAAGCAACCGTTTTGGCCAAGATCGAGGGCCGCGGCCCGGGCTATTCCGTGAAGGACCGGATCGGGGCGGCGATGATTTGGGACGCCGAGGAGAGAGGTGTCTTGACACCAGGCATGGAGATCATTGAGCCCACCAGCGGCAATACGGGAATCGCTCTGGCATTTGTTGCCGCCGCGCGAGGCTACAAGTTGACGCTTACCATGCCCGAGACCATGTCGCTCGAGCGTCGTCGAGTGATGGCAGCTCTGGGCGCCAGCTTGATCCTCACCCCGGGGCCGGAGGGCATGCCCGGTGCGATCAGGAGGGCGCAGGAGATTCATCAATCTGATGTCAACCATTATTTCCTGCCTCAGCAGTTTGAGAATCCTGCCAATCCCGCAATCCACGAAAAGACCACCGGGCCCGAAATCTGGGACGACACCGATGGGACAATTGACGTGTTAGTGTCTGGGGTGGGGACGGGCGGCACCATCACCGGCGTTTCCCGCTTTATCAAGAAAACCAAGCGCAAACATATCCTGTCGGTGGCGGTCGAGCCGACGGGGAGCCCCGTCTTGACTCAATTCACTTCTGGTCAGCCCTTGAAGCCCGGTCCGCACAAGATCCAGGGACTCGGAGGCGGCTTCGTTCCGAAGGTTCTCGACCTGTCGCTTGTGGACCGTATTGAGCAGGTCTCGAACGAAGAGGCGATTGAATTTGGCCGGCGGCTAACGAGGGAGGAAGGTGTCCTGAGTGGCATTTCCTGCGGCGCCGCGACGGCCGTGGCCGTGCGACTGGCGAAGCAGCCGGAGTTTGCCGGGAAGATCATCGTTACGGTCTTGCCGGATTCCGGTGAGCGATACTTATCCACCGTGCTCTTTGAGGGAATCGGCTAGTGTGCGGGGCGAGGAGTCGAGAAGTCGAGGAGTCAAGGAGTCGAGAACTCGATAAGTTGAGGAGTCAAGAACTCGAGAAGTTGGGTCGAAGGCCGAGGGTGGGAATCTCTTGACTCCTCGGCTCTTAGGGCGGACCTCGAAGGTGGAAACTTCTCGACCCCTCGACTCTCGACTCCTCGACTCATTAAAGGTTAACAAACCATGGATGATAAACGTTTAGAGAACCTAGCAAGCGAATTTAGGGTGGCGCTGGATGCGCAACTTTCAGGCGATTACGGGTGCGAGTTTCGGCTCCCCAGCCGAGAAGCCGCGGCGCAAATCTGCCGCCACTACCTCGAGCTGCTCTTCCCTGTATTTTATCAGGGCCAGGGCGCGGAACTGGACCGCGCGGCGACAGGAGCCAGGCATTACCTGGTCGAGATGGAAACGCTGTTGCGTGAGCAATTGTGCTCTGCCATACGCTTCGATCGGCGTTGCCAAGGGGATCAGTCTCCAGTCGACATTGAGGACCGTGCCCAGGAGCTGACCGAACATCTGTTCGGCCAGTTTCCGGAGCTGGCGAGGTTATTGGCCTCGGATATCGAAGCGGCTTTCCGGAATGATCCCGCCGCCGCCAGCCATGAGGAGATTCTACTCAGCTACCCTTGCATGGAGGCCATTACCGTGCAGCGCCTGGCGCACCGGCTCTACCTGATGGGAGTGCCTTTCCTTCCCCGTATGATGACCGAGGTGGCGCACAGCCACACCGGCATCGATATCAATCCCGGCGCTTCGATTGGCGAGTCGTTCTTCATCGATCATGGGACGGGCGTGGTGATCGGCGAAACCGCCACCATCGGCAGAAGGGTGACTCTTTACCACGGTGTTACGCTGGGCGCATTCAATCCGCTTCGAAAGGATGAACAAGGTCAACTTCGTCGAGGGCAGGAGAATAAGCGGCACCCCGACCTCGAGGATCATGTCACCATTTACCCCAACGCCACCATCCTGGGGGGCGATACACGCGTTGGCCATCACAGCATCATCGGGGGTTACGTGTGGCTCACGCACTCCGTGCAACCCCACAGCAAGGTGACGCTCAAAGACCCTGAACTGGTTATCCTGAACGGCGAGCCAAAAGGCTAAGGTCGTAACCTTGAGCCGCCCTCACGCTTGTGATGCTATTCTGTTAGTGGAGGTTCAAATGGCATTGAAGATCGGAGACGAGGCGCCCGATTTCAGGCTCAGCTCGACGATGGGCGCCACCCAAGACGAGTTTCAGCTTTCCGCCTATCGTGGCAAAAATGTGGTGGTCTGCTTTTACGCCCTTGACTTCACCCCGGTTTGACAGAACGAACTGTCGGCAATCCAAGCGGACCTCGCCAGGTTTGCCGGCCTGAACGCCCAGGTCATGGGCGTCTGCACCGACACGGTTTTCTGCCATATCGCCTTCCAAAAATCTCTTGGGGGTCTTCAGTTCCCCCTCGCTACGGACCGCTGGCCTTACGCCAAAACAGCGGCGGATTATGGCATCTTTCCTCCCACAAAGCACCAGATACCCTTCGTCAACGATCGCGCGGTCTTCATTGTGGACGAGCATGGCAAGATCGCTTGGATAAAAATCTACGAGCTCAGACAGCAACCCGAAAACGCCGAGATCCTGGATGCGCTGAAGAGACTCGCCTGACAAGAAACTCCGTGGCGGCCTTTTCGTTTCTTGCGAAGAATCTCCCGGCTCGGCGCTCGCCCGGGGTTGGCTGGAACTGGAGGTTTTCGATTCACGATGGCCGATTGACAGTGGAGGAAGTTGCTACACCACTTATTCAATCGTCAATCGGCAATCGCCAATCAGTAATCGGTTATGGACTTAGCGGAACTCGTCAGGAAATATACTGAGATCTCCGGAGGCTTTGGAGGGGCCGTACACCTCTCGCAATTCGGCCTTTCCAAAGCGCAGACGGAAAAGGTGATCTCCGCCTTCGATGACGACTATCAAATCAGTCGGTATATGGTGCTATCCCGCGAACGAGATGAAGAATTGGTTTCCTATGCGCCCGAGGCTCGCGTTTACTCCATTAACGGATTCGAGGTAAGTCATGTTTCCTTGAGTCCGGAGATACGGAAGGTTCTGTGAACGAGGGTGGGATTGGGCGCTTGCGGCCAAAGACCGCACGAAGATTTGCGATGCTCTCCGCCGCATTGCGCGGGTCGCCGGGGCGGTTACTTCTTGCTGTCGGATATTCGATCCTCGACGTAGACCAAATGGAAAACGGTAAGGCCTCCTTTCGCCTCAATCCCTACCACGTGTTGCTCCTCCTTGGTGCCCGCCTTCAGGACGAACCCTCCGCTCTCCGGTCGGTCATCCTCGCAGCCCAGTTCATTTGAGGAGTTGCCCTTCTCCTTTTCGCCCGTTGGTTTGGAAGAGTTAGCACAATCCAAGACTCTGCCGTACTTCGCAAGGGCTTTGCGGTAGAACGCCGCGACTTTCTCGGGTGCGTCGTTCGACTCCAGTTTCATCACGGCGAGCTTGAAACCAGAGGAGCCGCCCCAGAGGCCAAGTTGAACTGCGGAACTGCTGTCAGAATCATCCTTGTGTGGCCGCGCTCCCGGATATAAAGGCAAGCCTACGTCCTTCGCACTCGCCTCCTTGCTGGCGATAAATCCGACGCTGTTTCGGTGCTTGTCAGATTCGGTCGTGCCCGCGACCTTCTTGTCTTGTGCGGCCAAGGGCAGAGCCGCCACAAACAGCAACCCCAGCACCGCGACTCGACCCGCCTCGCGCGACTTGAAACGAGCATCTTGGCCACGCTCATGACCTGACCGCTGTGTATTCATCTCAACCTCCCCGCTGCCTCTATGTACGCGGCGCAAAGAAGCGAAGTTCCATGCTGTCGTCTAGCCGCCCGGTGGGTATTGCAGACACCCAGCGATCGTGATAAGGTTAGGGACATTAGGTCCATGCGGGCGGGGGTTGCTCTTGCTCGAAGGGTCTAAGGGCTTCGATCGAAGGCAGATCAGTCTATTAGAGAGGTGCATCCATGAAGCGTAGGGATTTCTTGACCAAGTCGGCGATGGGCGTAGCTGCGGCGTGGCTGGGGTCAAAAAGATGGGCCGCCGCGATTCCGCCCGTCACAGGGAAGTTCAGCGCTGCGGATATTGTCGCCCTGGGCCAAACCGGCATCAAGACCTCGCGGTTGGCCTGCGGCACGGGGACGATGGGCGGGGATCATCATTCCAATCAAACGGCTTTGGGCATTCAGGGCCTCGCCGATTTGCTTTTGCAAGGATACGACCAGGGCTTGCGTTTCTTTGACACGGCTGATTCCTACGGATCACACGCCCACGTGGCGGCGGCCCTGAAGAAACTGCCGAGAGAAAAAATCACCGTCATGTCCAAGTCATGGTCACGCGACGCGGCAGGAATGCGCGCCGACATTGACCGCTTCCGTAAAGAACTGGGGACGGACTACATCGACATTCTCATGATGCACTGCCTGACTGACGACGACTGGACCGGAAAGTGCCGGCCGGCCATGGACGTGATCTCGGAGGCGCAAGACAAGGGAATCGTCCGGGCTCATGGCTGCTCCTGCCATACGATCGGCGCACTCCGCGCCGCGGCGAAATCTCCCTGGGTCCAAGTCATGCTTTCGCGGGTGAACCCCATCGGGTCGCATATGGACGCAGACCCCGCCACCGTCGTCGACACGCTTTGGACGGGGCGCGCGGCGGGCAAGGCCATCATCGGCATGAAGATCCTCGGTCAGGGTGACATGAGATCGCGTGCGGATGAGGCGCTGAAATACGCGCTGTCGCTCGGCGTGCTGGATGCTTTCACTATCGGCGCCGAGAACCGCAACCAGCAACTCGACTTGATTAGGCGTATTGCTGCTGCCCATGCTTAATCGATCCATGAGAAACTCTTGCTTTGCTCTGAGCGGACCGGCTGTACCAGGGGCGGTTGCAAGAGGCAATGAACCAACTTCTAAAAGCTCGTAGCGCCCGCTTCGCTGCCGCGCTGGTTTCCGGCGTACTGTTTTACTTCACGCTCGGACTCACGCCTTCGTGGCTGGCCGCTTGGCTGGCGCCCGTTCCCTTACTGCTTGCGGCCTTTCATGCCAGCCGGCGCGAGGCACGCCTGCTTGCTTGGCTGGCGGCGGCCATCGGCCTCAGCTCGAATTTCACCTACTACCTGAAGGTCACGGGAACGGTGGCGACGGTGGTGCTGCTGCTCCTGCAGGTTCTTGTCTGGGGCTTTTTCGCGATCCGGACGCGCGCCGCGGTGCTGGCCTCGCGAAACTGGCTGATAGTTTTCGTGTATCCCGTGCTGCTGGCCGCAATCGACACGCTGGTCTCCTTCTTCTCGCCGCATGGCACCTGGGGCACCTTCGTTTACACGCAGATGGACGCACTACCCGTCATCCAGATCGCTTCCGTGCTGGGTGCGCCCGCCGTCGTCTTCCTCGTCGGATTGTTCGCCTCCACGGTTGCGGTGGCGCTTTATCGCGGACTGCGGATCGAGCGCCCCTTGCTTGCCTACGGAGTTCCCCTGGTGTTAATCGCCGCTGGGCTCGGCTGCGGAGCGGTTCGCCTTCGCCAAGCCAAAACGGCGCCCACGGTGAGAATCGGAATCGTGGCGATCGACGACTTCATCGGCGGGAACACGCCGCCCGAACGCGCCGAGGCCGTGTGGCGCGGATATGAGGACACAGTGGCGAGACTCGCCAGGGAGGGCGCCCGCATCGTCGTGCTGCCGGAGAAGATTACCGCACTCGCGCCCGAGGAGGCCGCGAAGCGTCAACACGAACTGGCGTCGCTGGCACAGCGAACTGGGGTGTATTTGCTGGCGGGCGTGCAATTGAACCGCGCCGAGCGCAAGGACAACGCGTCGTGGCTGTTCAGTCCCACGGGAGAGCTGGTTGCCGAGTATCACAAGCAGCATCTTGTCCCGCACCTGGAGAGCGATCTTGCGCCGGGGAAAGAAGAGATTGTGCGCACCATCAGCGGCGCGCCTTTTGGGCTGGCGATCTGCCGCGACCTGATCTTCACCGATTTCGGGCGGCGTTACGGGCGGCTCGGCGTCTCCGCCATGCTCGTGCCGGCCTGGGACTTCTACCGCGACGCTTGGATGGCCTCGAGTGTGGCCGCTCTGCGCGGAGTCGAAAGCGGGTACTCGGTCGTCCGGGCGGGCCGCGAGAGCTATCTGAACGTCAGCGACCGCTACGGCCACACCATTGCGCGCCAGCGAAGCGATTATCTGCCCGGCAGCAGCGTGCTTGCCGACCTGCCTCTCGGTCCGGCCACTCCGACCCTCTACGCGCGCTACGGCAATGTCTTCGGCTGGCTCTCGGTGGCGGCATCAGCAATGATGATCGTTCTTGCGGGGCGGGCAGGAAATCAGCCCAAGCCCGCGACAGCAAACGCCTGACTCGAATTTCTCACCACGGGCAAAGGGCGGTCCTGCAGGGCGTGAGCGCCGCTACTTTCAACTTTCGACTAGCGACTTCGCCAGGCGTGGAACGTGCATCACCATTTTGGTGTATAATGGTGTCATGCCTGCTTCTAACAAACTTGTTCGCCAGACCGTGGGCCTTCCGGCAGACACGGCGCGGCATGTGCGCAGCCTGGCGAAGCGACGACGCCTCAGCGCCAACCGGATCATTGTTGAGCTCGTGGAAGAGGGGATCGAGGCCCAGAAGCGCAAACAGAAAGAGTTCTTTGATCTCGCCCAGCGTTTCCGCGCGGCAACCGATCCTAAAGACGTTGCTCGCCTCGGGGATGATTTGGGCCGCATGGTTTTTGGCGAGTGATGCCGCACCTCGAGACCTGGGATAAGCTCCCGCCCGCAATCCGCCAGCACCTGATGGACAGGATGCGGGATCGACGCATCAGCATCGCTGACCTTAATAAGCTTCGGATTTGGGTTGAATCTCACCCGTTCGTTCCGGAGGGTGAGTGGCAAAAGGATTTCGGATCTTTCAAAATCTGCGGTGAGGGACCGCATCCGAAGACATTCCTGCTTCCTGGTCAGCCGGCCAAGGGCGAAAGCCTGTGAGCGCAGGGTGGCTAGGAGGGTGACCGGCGGCGGCGCGCATCGCAGAGCTACGCTCTGCGCCAGCCCGCGCGAATTCCGCAACCTCAAAGTCAAGCTTCTGCCTTAGCGCGCGTAGCCGGTTGATAGAGATGATAACATGAGCGGCACACTTTCACTTTCAAAGTATTCGATCGGAGTTGGGGACAGGTTTGCTCACCAAGCCAAGCCTCAACTGCGGGCCTGTAGGATGGCAGCCGAGCAGGGAGTGGAAGTCATCCCGGTGTGGAACAAATCGAACCGGGAACATACCATCATCGGTTCCAGTCCTGCCAGCACGCGAGCGGCGGCCGATGAAGCCGTGAGAACGCTGGGCTGGACCAAGCCGTACCACGTGGACGCAGACCACATCAATCTCAAGACAGTGGACAACTTCATGGAGGCTTGCGATTTCTTTACCATCGACGTTGCGGATATGATTGGCCGACCCTCCCAAGCCGCCCCCTTGCGGGCGTTTGTGGAAGGTCATCCGGAATTGCTGGGAGAGCTGCTCATTCGCGGCGTTGCTCATCCCTTTCACATCGACCGCGACTTCATGGTCCAGGTTGCGAACAAGTACCTTGCGGCCGTGCAGGAGGCGGGCCTGATCTACCGCCGCGTGGAGGAGAAAAAGGGCAAGGGGCAATTCATTACCGAAGTGTCGATGGACGAGACAGACTCACCTCAGACTCCGGCGGAACTGCTCATCGTCCTTGCTGCCGTGGCGGAGGAAGGGATTCCGATTCAGACCATCGCGCCGAAATTTAGCGGCCGCTTCGACAAGGGCGTGGATTACGTGGGCGACTTGGCGGAATTCACCGAAGAATTTTCAAATGACATAGCCGCCATCGCATTTGCTGTCCGGCATTACGGGATGTCCAGCAACCTGAAACTCAGCGTGCATTCCGGGAGCGACAAGTTCTCGCTCTACGGGCCAATCCACCGGACACTTAAGAAATTGGATGCGGGTGTACATTTGAAGACTGCTGGCACGACCTGGTTGGAGGAGCTGATCGGTCTGGCGGAAGCTGGCGGCGAGGGGCTGGACTTGGCCAAAGAGATTTATGTCGAGGCCTACTCCCGCCGCGAGGAGCTGTGCGCGCCCTATGCCGCCGTGATCAACATCGATCCCGCCCAGTTGCCCGCTCCGGAGTTGGTGGGGAGGTGGTCGTCGGAACAGTTTGTGTCCGCCCTACGTCACGACCCAAAATCTTCGGCCTACAACTCCAGCCTTCGCCAACTTCTCCACGTGGGCTTCAAGGTGGCCGCGAGAATGGGAACCCGTTACCTGGATCTCCTGTCCGTTATGGAGACCACCATAGCCAAGAATGTGACCGCGAACCTTTTCGACCGCCACCTCAAGCCGTTGTTCATTGGGGAGTGATGGAATTTTAGATTTTGGATTTTAGATTTTGGATTGAGTCTGCCTACTGCCTGCTGCTTACCGCCTAAGGGGGGCTAGGGCGATTTTAGATTTTGGATTTTGGGCTGGCCCTGCCTTCTGCTTACTGCCTACTGCAAGAAGGGGGGCCAGTGACTAGGGGCTGGGGAAGAACGGAATGCCGCCTCAAGAGATTGGCAGCTTCGGGCATCAACCACACTCTAAGGTCGCGAGTGAGATACAACCCTGCTGTCCCAAACACGCTCACAATCTTACAGAGGTGCAAAGTGGAACCCATTATCGCGGTGTCATTCCGAGCGCAGCGAGGAATCTCGCTCGGGGTAACCCGGAAAGAAGGACAGGGCGAGATTCCTCGCTGCGCTCGGAATGACAGCCCTGCATTGGTGAACACTTCCAATAGGTTTTTGTCGACCCGCTTACTGACTTTCCTGGTGGCCGGTGCAGTGACATGCTTGACTTTGTTTCAGGCTGAAGCCGCGGCAAAGCCAGGATACCAATCTCTTCCGGAGGGGTACGCGCTTTACCTTCGCCTTGAGGCGCCCGTAGGCACCACCGTGTCGCACCTTCACGGCGTCGTCAAGGCCCGCATCATCCGCGAGGTGGATAGCGGCAACAGAGTTCTGATCCCGCTGGGGGCCGAGGTCCAGGGCCGGATTGAGAAGTTGATACCCAGCTCAAGTGCTACCGACCGCGCGCGTTTGCTCATCCGCTTCGACAAATTGATAATCCCGGGTAACCCGGCTGTAACTTTTGCCGGCCATATCTCCGAGGTTGAGAACGCGCGGGAGAATGTATTGCAGGATGGAACCATACAGGGTGTGTTGGCCAGCGATTTGCCCGTGAGCCACCTTGAGGACGCGATGGGCAAGTTGGCAGGACAAGATAGTGAGCTTTCCAAATATGAACAGAAAGCTTTCGGAAAATCTGACACCTCGATCAATTACGGGGCTGGGACGGACCTGACGCTGGTGCTCGACAAGCCCCTGAGTCTGGCTGAAATGCCTCCCTCCGGCTCCTTCAATCAACTCCCCTCCGGGGTGCCTTACGCCGTCGCGCGAATGCTGCAAGGCGCTCCGCAGCGAGCTTCAGGAAAGGACGGTAGGCCGGGCGATCCCCTGAACCTTGTCGTGGTCGGGAACATCTCAGAAATTCGCGATGTGTTCAAACAGGCGGGCTGGGGCGAGGCGGAGAGGAAGACGGGTAAGGCCGTATGGGATACGGTCCGCGCCGTGGCTGGCGATCAGGGGTTTGGCGGCGCTCCTGTTTCAGACCTCTATCTGTTTGGCCACCGTGAGGATCTGGCGTTCGAGAAAGGGCTGAATACTTTTTTGAAGCGGCACCACCTGCGCCTGTGGCGGACGGCTGCCACGACTCCCGGTGGCCGCGAAATCTGGCTTGGAGCAGCGACCCACGACACGGGCCTGGACGTTCATCCCGGAGTCGTGTCCCATGAGATTGACCCTGACCTTGACGCCGAGCGAACGAAGGTTGGCGCGGATCTCAGGGTCACCGGGCGTGTGGCCGCCGAAGGATTGGTGACGTGCCCTGACCCGCTCAGCCAGGGACTCACTGCCACCGGGGGTACGTGGAAGACGGATGGCCGGCTCCTGGTCATCGATCTCGCGACGCAATGAGAAGATCGGGAGATCGGGTCATCGGGAGATCGGGTGAACGACAGGATCGGGTGATCGGGCGAACAGAAAGCCAATTCGCGAGACGTTCGTTGTTTACTCGATGACCCGATCACCCGATGGCCCGATCTCCCGATTCGCGCTACACTAGGTTGAGCGAGGCATACAATGACAAGTACTCCAGCGGTCTCCTCTGGTGTTTCCCAGTTCGTACGCGGGAAAATCATTGAAGCGCAAGTCAAAGTCTCCGTGGATGCAACCCGGCCCTTGCCCTTGGTGTGCGCTCTCTACGCGGTGGAATCTTCGGATGGAGTTTGGCTGTGCGCGTATTATGGCGCAAACCGCAGCGTCTTTGACTTTCTCCCCCAGAAGGGCGCGGACGTGGAGGAGACGAAACTGGGCATCGCTTTTCGGACCAAACAGTTTATCCCCAAGGACCAGTTCCGGCCTGAGCAATGGGAAGAGTTCAAGAAAGAGCATTTCATGGCTTACGGCGGACACGGGGAATGAAGCGGATCGGGAGATCGGGAGAACAGATGATCGGGTGAACAGGAAGCAGATTTGCGATGTGCTGTTCTTTGTTCACCCGATCACCCGATCTCCCGATCACCCGATCAATAGCTGATGAGAGGAGGCAAGTCATGAGTCGATTCAAGATGGGAACGATGGTCATTGCTTTGGCATTGGGCTTTGCCACTGTTGGGTGGACCCAGGGCATGAGGGGTGGCATGGGTCGCCAGATGCCCCGGATGCTGGGGGCATTCAAACCGGTGGTCGGGGAAGGAGCACAGTACCAGATGACCGCAAAGAACGGCACCATGAGTTTTACTTATGCCATCGTGGGCAAAGAGGACGTGGAGGGGAGCACAGGCTACTGGATGGAAATGCGCATGGAAAGCCCTGGCATGCCTGGAGAGACGGTGATGAAACATCTCATGGTCCTGGGCGGCGACAGGCCCCAGATCAAGCGGATGATCATGCAGTCGCCCGGCAGTCCGCCAATGGAAATGCCGATGGGCATGATGCTGGGTATGGGACAGCGCGGGCAGGCGCCCGGACAAGGCGACACTAGTCCAGGAGAGAGAGTTGGGTCGGAAACAATCACAGTTCCTGCGGGCACTTTTGAGTGTGAACATTACCGCAAGGTGGAGCCGCATGGGACCGTGGACGTCTGGATATCCAGCAAAGTCTCTCCTTACGGGACGGTGAAGATGTCCAGCGGGGAGATGACCATGGTGCTGGAGAAAGTCCTCAGCAACGAAACTTCGCACATCAAAGGCGAGCCCCAGAAGATGGATATGTCATTTCCGCGCCAATAACAGATCGGGAGATCGGATGATCGGGAGATCGGGTGAACAGGGAGGAGATTCCGGATACGTTCGTTGTTCGCCCGATCTCCCGCTCTCTCCATCCCTGGTTGTTCTTCATTTGATTTTCCTATCCCTACGTTGTTTTTTGTTCGCCCGATCACGCGATCACCCGATCAACCGATTCTGTCGTTCGCCCGACGTCCGGACCACTTGCGCCGCGCGAGGGGTTACTTCGTTAATTTGATCCCTCCTCAACGTGCAACCAACCCCTCACCCGTCCCGCACCGGCTGGTGAAAGCGCCGGTCGCGGGACACCCTCTCCCCAAGGGAGAGGGCAGTTCTGATAAATCCCACGCACGCCAGAGAGGACAGCCCTCTCCTAGGGCAGAGGGCAGTTTTGATAGCTCCCGCGCACACCAGAGAGGACAGCCCTCTCCTCGGGGAGAGGGTGGCGATCCCGCAGGCGCGGGAGAGCCAGGTGAGGGGTGCCTTGCCATCCCGGCGGACTTAGCCGGGACCCCGCACCAAGTCTTTGCGCCTCTTGTCCAGCGTGACAGGTTTTGGTATATTTATAAGTTGTCTGCATAAACTTACATGGACAATCTCTACCGGCGCACTCAAATCCTGAACCTCCTCCGTACTGATCCGGCGGCGACCCAAGACGAGCTGCGCCGAAAGCTGGCGCGGCGTGGCATCCGGGTGACGCAGGCAACGGTGTCGCGGGATATTGAGGAATTGGGTCTGGCCAAGACGCGTTCGGGTTACCGCCTGCCGGATGCCGTCGAGCCTCCTGCCTCTGTCCAGCCCACCTTGCAGGTTATCCTCAAGGAGTTTCTTCGAGAAGCGGGTCAGGCGTCGAACCTGGTGGTCCTCAAGACGTACCCGGGCAACGCCCATTCGGTCGCCGCCGTGCTGGATGCGCAGGATTGGCCGGGGGTTGTGGGGACGGTTGCCGGCGATGACACGGTCTTTGTAGCTACTCCCAGCGCCCGCGAGGCGACGCAATTCAGAAAGAAAATCCTGGCGCTCGTGGGTGCATGAGAAAGATCGGGAGATCGGCTGATCGGGAGATCGGGCGAACAGGAAGCAGGTTCGGGATAGGTTGTTTTCATTCACCCGATCACCCGATCTCCAGATCTCCCGATCACAAAGGGAGTTCGAATAAAGATGACTTCTGCTCCTAATTCCAACCAGCCCGTTAAACGGGCTGTTCTTGCTTACTCCGGGGGGCTGGACACCTCCGTCATCATCCCCTGGCTGCGTGAGAATTATGGCTGCGAAGTTATCGCCATGGTCGGGGATGTAGGCCAAGGCGACGACTACGCAGCGCTTCGCCGCAAGGCCCTGCGAAGCGGAGCCTCGAAGGTCTTCGTCGAGGATCTCCGGGAGGAATTTATCACCGGCTACGTTTGGAAGGCGGTTCGAGCGGGGGCCATTTACGAGAGCAAGTATCTGCTGGGGACCTCCCTGGCAAGACCCGTGCTCGCCAAGCGGCAGGTTGAGATTGCGCTCCAATGCGGAGCGGACGCGCTGGCCCATGGATGCACCGGCAAGGGAAATGACCAGGTGCGTTTCGAGCTGTCGTACCAAGCCCTGGCGCCCCATCTGCGCGTCATTGCGCCGTGGCGGGAATGGTCCATCAAGTCTCGTGAAGATGCGCTGGAGTATGCGCGTCGCCACAAGGTGCCGGTGCCGGTGAGCAAGGATGACCTTTACAGCCGCGATCAGAACTTGTGGCACCTAAGCCACGAAGGCGGACCACTCGAAACCAAGCTCGGGGAGCCCCCCGACGAGGCCTGGAAACTCACCCGCAAACCGCAGGACGCCCCGGCGCGGGAGGCGGAAGTGGTGTTGGGTTTTGAAGCGGGAGTCCCGGTCTCGGTTAATGGGAAACGCCTGGCCCCCGTGCGCCTGGTCGAGACCTTGAACGCCCTCGGCGGCCTGCATGGTGTGGGGCGCACGGACCTGGTGGAAAACCGCTTGGTGGGAATGAAGTCGCACGGCGCTTACGAGACTCCGGCTGGAACGCTCATCATGCTGGCGCACCAGGAACTCGAATCCCTCTGCCTGGATCGCGAGACTTACCACTACAAGCAACACGTGGCGTTGCGCTATGCGGAATTGCTCTATTATGGGCTGTGGTTTACGCCCCTGCGCGAAGCCCTCGATAGCTTTGTCGAGACGACCCAACGGAATGTTTCGGGGAGGGTCAAGATGGGGCTCTGCAAAGGGAATCTGCGCATCCTTGACCGCCATTCGCCGAATTCCCTTTACGACACCAGCATCGGCAGCTTTGTTATGAATCCGGATTATAACCAGAAAGATGCCGAGGGGTTCATCAACATCCTTGGCTTGCCGCTGCGCCTTGCCGCCGCGAAGAATGCGGCGCGGAAGGCGAAGCTCGCTGCACGGAGAGCGGGATGAAGCTTTGGGGAGGACGCTTCACCGGCCGCCGCGACCTGCTCTTCGAGAAATTCTCCGAATCTTTTTCTCTGGACCAGCGCTTCATTCTCTACGACCTGCGCGTCAACCTTGCCTGGGTGAAGGAGCTGGGGCGGCTGGGCGTGTTCAAGCCCGCTGAAACGCGCCGGCTGGCGCGGGGCCTCGAGGCAATCCGGCGAAGCGTCGAGCGCAATCCCCATTGGGCCCAGGGACAATCGAGCGAGGACGTCCACACCTGGGTGGAAGCGCAGCTCGAGCGGCGTATCGGCCCCCTGGCCGGCAAACTCCGCACGGGCCGCAGCCGCAACGACCTCGTGGCGACGGAAGCTCGCCTGTACGTCAAGGATGCGATCGGAGACCTCGAGCGGGCTCTTGCGGATATGCTCGAAGCCTTGCTCGGACAGGCTCGCCGCCAGGCTCGAGTTGTGATGCCGGGCTACACGCATCTTCAGCCTGCCCAGCCGATTCTTTTTGCTCATTACGCGCTGGCCTATTTCCAAATGTTCTGGCGCGATACGGGCCGGCTTAAAGACTGCCGGGAGCGGGCCGACGAGTTGCCGATGGGGGCCGGAGCGCTGGCCGGGACTGGCTACCGGCTGGACCGGGAGCGGCTGGCGCGCGCGCTTGGATTCGCGCGGGCCGCTTCGAACAGCCTGGACGTTACGTCAGACCGGGACTTCGTCGCGGAGCTTCTCTTCGCTTGCTCCCTCATGATGGTTCACCTTAGCCGCTGGGCTGAGGACCTGATCATTTACTCCTCTCCGGGATTCGGCTTTGTGGAGCTGGCGGATGCCTACGCGACGGGCAGCAGCTTGATGCCCCAGAAGAAGAACCCGGATGCGTTGGAATTGATCCGGGGAAAAGCCGCGACGGTCCTCGGCCGACTTACGGGAATGCTGGCCCTGGTTAAGGGACTTCCTCTCGCCTATGACCGCGACTTGCAGGAGGATAAGGGCGCCTTGTTTTCCAGTGTAGATACCACCCGCGAAGCGCTCACCATTGCATCCCGCGTTGCCGCGACGCTGCGCATTCACCCTGAGAGAATGAAAGCTGCAACCGCTCAGGGTTTTCTAACGGCGACGGATTTAGCCGACGACCTCGTGCGTCGTGGGGTGCCGTTCGCGAAGGCGCATGAACAGGTGGGAAAGCTCGTGCGCTTCTGCGCCAGCCACGAGCGGACGTTTGGCGATTTGGGCGCTGCCGAAGCACAACGCTTCATACCCTCTTGGGACGCGAAGCTGCGCCGTGTCGCGGTTTCCGCTGAGGGCGCGGTGAATCGCAGAAATGTTCTCGGCGGCACCGCTCCCCAGCAAGTTGCCCGGCAAATCGCCGCCGCCCAAGGTGCTTTAGGAGAACTGAAGAAGAGAATCGCGGGGCGGACCTGAAAGGGAGTAGAGAGTCGACAGAAAACGAAGGTTTCCGGCTATGGCCACTAAGCTCGTTTTCCGCGTCCATGCGCTCCAACGAATGTTCGAAAGGCAACTCGGCATCGAAGATGTCGAGGCGGTCGTCGAAAGCGGGGAGACGATCGAAGACTACCCGAATGACAGACCCTATCCTAGCCGGCTTGTTCTGGGTTGGAGAGGCGCGCGTCCTGTGCATGTTGTCGTGGCGCACAATTTGAGCGAGAATGAACTTATCGTGATTACCGTGTACGAACCGGACCCCGAACTCTGGGAGGCAGATTTCAGGAGGAGGAAGACATGAAGTGCGTCATCTGCAAGGGCGGGGAGACGCGGCCCGGGCACACCGCCGTCACGCTCGAACGGGAAACCACGACGCTGGTCTTCAAGGCCGTCCCAGCAGAAGTGTGCGCCAATTGTGGCGAGGCCTACGTCGCGGAAGAAGTCAGCCGGCAGATCCTCGCGGCCGCCGAGCAGGCCGCCCGCTCGGGCGTTCAGGTTGATGTCCGGGAATTCGTTGGCGCCGCGACATAGAGAAACCCACCTCGCCGGCGGCACCGCCGCCAACGCATGTCATTCTGAGTCCCGACTTGTCGGGACGAAGAATCTCCGAGTCGTCTTTTGCGCTCGGCGAGCCTGGGCTATTTATGTAGCGTACTATTGAGCGGTCGAACCGCCAAGTGTGTCAAAATGCCACACTCGACGCTCGCCGGCATCCCCCTCGGTAATTTTCTAACCCATTGAAAACACAGGAGAACTTGATGCCGCTCGCGCAGAACACCTCAAAAAAGAGAGACGGGTGGGAAAGATGGGAATCCCGTCCAAATCGGACCCGCTTCACGCATAAATTCCGCGCAGTTTGAGACTGAAGGCGACGCGGTCGATGGCCAACATGTAAGCGGCGATGCGGTTGTTGACGTGGTGCTTTTCTCCGTAATGCACCACATCGTTGAATGCTGCAACCATGATGGTTTTCAGGCGTTCATTCACCACGGTTTCTTGCCAAAAGTATCCTTGCCGGTCCTGCACCCACTCGAAATAGGAGACCGTCACGCCACCGGCGTTCGCCAAAATATCGGGGATGACGAAGACGCCGCGCTCAAACAGAATATCGTCCGCAGGTGGGGTAGTCGGACTGTTAGCGCCTTCCACCAAGATGCGCGCCTTGATCCTATGAGCGTTCTTACTTGTAATGACGCTCTCAGTCGCGGCGGGCAGCAGCATTTCGCAATCCTGTTCCAGGATTTCCTGCGCCCCAATGTTTTCGCTCCCAGGGAAGCCTTTCACGGTTTTGTTCTCGCTAACGTACTCGAGCAGGGCAGGGATATCCAGCCCGTGGGCATTGAAAACTCCGCCGCCAATGTCAGCCACGCCGATGATCTTATAACCTTCCTCGTGCATCAAGCGCGCAGCCTGCGAGCCGACGTTGCCGAATCCCTGGACGATCACCTGAGTGGATTCCCGTTTCCGCCCAAAGTGCTTTAGAGCCTCGTCCGCAACGATCATGCAGCCACGGCCTGTGGCTTCGCGCCGCCCCTGCGAGCCGCCCAAATCGAGCGGCTTGCCCGTGACGCTCGCCGTCACCGTATGGCGGACGTGCATCGAGTAGGTGTCCATGATCCAGGCCATCGTTTGCTCATTGGTGTTCATGTCCGGCGCGGGCACGTCGCGCTCCGGGCCGATGTAATCCAGGATTTCCGCCGTGTAGCGCCGTGTAATGCGCTCCAGTTCCCCGATCGAGAGCTGGGAGGGATCGCAGACAACACCGCCCTTGGCTCCTCCAAAGGGGATGTTGACGACCGCGCACTTCCAGGTCATTTCGGCGGCCAAGCCTCGAATTTCGTCCAGCGACACATCCGGCGAGTAGCGAACGCCACCCTTGCAAGGCCCGCGCGCAATACTGTGCTGCACGCGGTAGCCGTCAAAAACTCTGAGCTGTCCATTGTCCATCGCCACAGGAATGTGCACGATGATTTCCCGATTTGGGCTACGCAGGTACTTCTTCAGACCCTCGTCCAATTGTAGCTTGCCGGCGGCCACGTCGAATCGCGCCGCCATGGATTCATAAACGCTAAGTTCCTTTTCCGTTTCACCAACCTTCATATCACCCCCATGAACTTCATCTGCCCACACAAGAAAAACCGGGAGCTGCCATCCAGCTCCCGGCTCCAGATCAAAGGACTCTTGCCTTATGGATAGAGGCCACGCAGTTTGGTGGCCTCGGCAACGCGGCTGATGCCCAGCATATTGGCGGCGGTTCGCATTCCCACTTTGCGAACCAAGTGAATTTTCAGCACGTCGTTGAAGCTGGTCTTCATGACGCGTTCCAGGCGGTTGTAAACGTCCTGGGCTTCCCAGAACAGGTGCTGCTCGTCCTGGACCCATTCAAAGTAGGAGACGGTTACGCCGCCGGCGTTGCAGAGGATGTCTGGAATGATGAAAACGCCCTTGGCCTCCAAGATTCTGTCCGCCTCGGGGGTCAACGGACCGTTGGCCGCCTCCGCGATAATCTTCGCATGGATGCTTGGGGCGTTCTCGCCGTGCACGACGTTTTCCAGCGCGGCGGGAACCAGGATGTCGCACTCCAAGGACAGCAATTGCTCCGGAGTTATGGACTCAGAAGCCGGGAACCCGACAACTGAGCCGGTCTTCTCCTTGTGCAACATCAATTTCGGAATGTCAATGCCATCCCGGTTATAAATGCAACCCTTCGAATCGCTGACCCCGATCACGTAAGCCTGATTGCTGTCCAGCAAGTGCGCTGCGATTGAACCTGCATTGCCGAACCCTTGGACAACCACTTTCGCGCCTTTCATCGGGATTCCCAGGTGTTCACACGCTGACTCAAGCGTGTTGAAGACGCCGCGCCCGGTGGCCTCGTTGCGGCCCAGCGAGCCTCCCAGGGCGATCGGTTTGCCCGTGACCACGCCCGGGATCGGATACCCCTTGGTCATGCTGTAGGTATCCATGATCCAAGCCATGACCTGAGAGTTGGTATAGACGTCCGGCGCGGGAATGTCCTGGGCTGGCCCGATAAGGGGAAGAATCGCACTGGTGTATCGGCGAGTGAGTCGCTCGATCTCAATTTGCGACATCTCCTTCGGATTACAAGTCACGCCGCCCTTCCCGCCCCCAAACGGGATGTTTACCACGGCGCACTTCCACGTCATCCAGGTTGCGAGGGCCTTCACTTCATACACCGTGACATTGGGATGATAGCGGATTCCCCCTTTGGCAGGGCCGCGCGCTGTGCTGTGTTGAACGCGGAACCCTTCAAAACAGTGAATCTTCCCGTTGTCCATCCGTACGGGCAGGACGACGGTTAGTACCCTTTCGGGATACTTGATCATACTTCGCACATCATCGTCGAGTTCCAGCGCATCTGCCGCGAGGTCAAAGTTCTCCATCGCTGCGTCATATGCGTTCTTCTCGACTACAGCCGTAATTGGCATATAGTACGCCTCCTCTTCTTCACTTCATTTGAGTTGATTGCCTTAAGGTCTAACACTTATCCCCCACCAAGGAAGATACTCCTGGCACTGCATATGCGCAAGGGACAACGTGTCAGGATGACATCCCGGTAACTAAATCTGAACTCTCTCTGAATTTTGGCAGGTAACCGTACCGAACCACAGGAAAGCAAGAACCGTCATCCCCGCGAGGCCAACCGGTTCCGGCCGCGATAGGATGGTTTCGAGCCAGCCGCGGGCGACTTCATGATGGGCGGAGGAAGAGTCGTAGGCGTAGAGCAGAATGTTGGCATCGATAACGATCACCGATGGGAGCTCCCTTCGATCTGCTCAAGGAGTTCTGAGGTATTGTCATAGCTGAAACCCGGGCGCAGGCCCAGGGCTCGCGCCCTGACTACGAACGGCCGGGCGGGCCTCAATTGCGATCGAGAAGTCAGGCCCAGGCGCAGAAGATGGTTCACCACTTGGTTGAACGGTTGGCCCGAGCGCCGGGCTTCCGCTCGGAGCTTTGCGGCCACATCGTCATCGAGAGTCAGTGTTGTTCTCACATCTTGATGCTATATCGGGAGCATCGGGATGTCAGCGCTTCGACCTTTCGCCCTCCTCGCCGGTTACGTCCCAGCCCGGCGGCTGACAAAGGTTGATGCCTCGGTGGCGCTGCGGCACGAATGAATTCTGATTGTGAATGGTGAATTATAAAGCAGGGAATGCAAGTCCCTTTTTGGACCTACAATTTACTATTTACTATTCACTATTTACCATTGTCATTAATTCACGAGACCCACTTGTGGCCAACACTGGGGCAGGCTGGGGGATGGCTTTCGCAGCTACTTCAGGGCTCGAGACAAGCTTCCAGGAGTCCTTCTCGCGCAATAGGCGGGACACTAGTTGGGCGTGCATGGCGTGACCGGCGCGTTCCGCAACCACGTGGCCGATCAGAGGGTGGCCGAGCAGGGAAAAGTCCCCAATCAGGTCGAGAAGTTTGTGCCGACAAAACTCGTCAGGGAAGCGTAACCCCTCAGGATTAATCACGCCTTTGCGGTCGAGCACCACGGCATTCTCCAGGGAGCCGCCACGGATCAGACTGTTCTTGCGAAGCATCTCGAGTTCTTCCAAGAAGCCGAAGGTCCGAGCGGGGGCGATTTCAGTGGCGTAATTGGACGAGCCTGACGCGAACTCGATGGATTGTACCCCGATCAAGGGGTGAGGGAAAGCTATGCGATAGGTGACGCGGAAAACATCCGCCGGGTAGACGGCGATGCGTCTCATTCCATCAACCACTTCCACGGGTTTCAAGATTCTGACAAAGCTTCTCCTCGCCCGCTGGCGGCGAATCCCGGCTTTGGTGATAAGCTCAACGAAGGGCCGCGCGCTGCCGTCCAGTATGGGCAGCTCCAGGTTGTCAATCTCCACCAGGGCGTTATCCACGTCCCGTCCCGCAAGGGCTGAGAGAAGATGTTCAGTGGTGGAGATCAATACGCCCTTCTTCATCAAGCTAGTGGCGTAGCTCACCCTGGCCACATTCCGGGACTGGGCCTCAATTGTGAATCCTTCGAGATCGGTGCGCCGGAACACGATGCCCGTGTTGGCAGGGGCAGGGCAAAGACGCAGGTTAACCTTGACGCCCGTGTGGAGTCCGATCCCGGAGACGGAAGCGGGCGCTGCAATAGTGTGTTGGTTGGTCAAATTCTCCCCCAGGAGAACTTTCACTAGCACTTGCTTAGCCAATTGCACGCTTTTAATGTACACCTTTTATTATCAACACGTTAAAACGTGTGGGTTCGCCGCTTTCAAACTTCAGGCGTGTCAATTTTGCAACACATGGTTACGTTTATGTGCCTTCCGCGAACCTGTCCCGAATCAGGCAAGGCTTCGCGTCGGACCTACGAGCGCGTTCTCACCGCGAAGCGGTGGACCGTGAGTAGCCGTGGGCGCGAGCCCACGGTCGGTGTTCGCCTGAAAGGCGCCCAACCCCGTTAGGGGTTGTCCAACGCGGTTCGGCACTTTCAGGGCCGCACGTCGCTTGACGCGTTCCTATCCGTGGGTTTCACCCTCTTCTACTAAGGGCGCTCCCCTTCGGGTGGGGTAAAGGCGGGAACGGAAAACTTGACTCATTTGCACTGGGTTTGACGAGCTGTCGGCGCGCGCCATATAATCCATAGCCGATTCTGATGCGGGGGTGCTAATATGGCGACTTTCTCAAAGGATGCCGCAAGGAAAGTAGTCAGCGCTCATACAACTTCCTGTCCGTACGGGTTGAAGGGTGCCTTGACGATCGTGACTTTTGACGACGGCCTCGTTAGGTGGCACTGCACGACGTCCATGATTGTGGGCAGCACACCACCCAAGACAGGGATCCCGGAGGAGCTTAAAAGCTGTCTCTCATTCTGTCCTGGGCAAGACATGGTTCGGATCGAAGATCAATAACAGCCCACCAACCCCGCGAGCAGCGCAGACATCGCGGCGTGATCTCTGCGAGCGCTCAGAAGCTCGTGGGTAGCCCTGCATGCCCGCGCAACACCGGTGCCGTTGACGGTCGCCCGCAGACACACCATCTTGCCGAATGTGTGTGCCACCCGTGAAACGACCTGCGTGGCCCGTTCAAGGCTAATGTAATGGGTGCCCAGTGGCTTGGGTCGGGGTCCACTAAAGGTCGCGCTGCAATTCTGACAACGGTATCTCGGAATGCGCCGCTTGTCGTAGCTTCCGAATTTCTTGACTGTCGCGTGCTGGCATCTGAGGCAGGTCGTGGGCTTCTCCTTGATTTCCTCGCGGAGAAGCCTCACAATACGGTTGAGGTTCGAGTGCGGGTCAACCCCGCGCTTGGATTTAAGCCCGGCCCTGGTTAATGCCAGAGCCGGGCTGTCTTACCTATTTATATTGGTGGTGATCTCGGCATCATTTCCAGTTATCTCCTTTCTTGCCGCCTGGCGTCTTGCCACGCCGGGCGGTTTGCTTTTACAGCAAACCATTTAATCCTTCTTTTTCGGCAACCCACCCAACCCCAGCAGATTGTTCGGCGTTTTGGCGATGCTTCTGGAAGCACCGTAAGCTCCCACAAAGGCTCTGTGTCGGGCGGTCCTCAGCCTAGGAAATCGCCGTATCCACTGGTAAGCTACATCGCCGTCATCCGTGGTGGTTTTAACAGCTTCTCTGTTCTCAACCAATCGCTTCAAGACGGCGTGAATTGCTGCGAGCGGATTACCGGTTTTGAACTTGTAACCAAGACTTTCAAGCTGTGCTTTCACTTGAAGAGGCGTAAGACCCTTCCGCGATCCTCGAAGGACCTCTCGGCAATTATCTGTGATACCAACCTCCTCGATAGACTGCAACCAGGAGGTAAAGAACTCCTGCTCTCCAGCCAACGGAGCAAGGGCTACTATACTTCTCTTCAATTGCAGGATTTTATGTTCAATTTGGTCCCGTTGCTCAGTGAGTTTTTCCAATTCATCACATGCCAAGTCCAGCGCTTTTTTGAATTCTTCTTTTACCATAATTGGAGATTAAATCATGAAGACTGAAAAGTCAAGAACTATTTTGTCTAAAAAAGACAAATCCTATGTTGGCTTGGAAGAGGCTATTTCCGAGGCGAAGCGACGTGTTGAGACACTTGAAGCAGAGGCGGCTCAACTTAGGATTTCGGTCCGGACGTTCGAGGACAATGAAAAGGGTGGAGTCCCTTTCCCTGGTTCATAAATATCAGCAACATGAAATTCGCCCACTACCCGCAGTTCGAGGATATCGCTCGCGTGTACGAGGATAGGGTAGAATGGCCAATTAAGTCCAACGCGGGAGGAAAAACTTGGCCGAATCCCAGCAGGGCAAGAAGCTGGTTTTGATTGATGCCATGTCGCTGGTCTTCCGAGCGTTCCATGCGCCCATGCAGATGGAGCTCCGCTCGCCCGGCGGCATGCCTACCAAGGCGATTTACATATTCGTTCGAACCCTACGGAAGATCCTCAAAGACCAGCGGCCCGATTACGTGGGGGTAGCCTTTGACCTTGCCGCTCCAACCTTTCGGGACAAGCTGTTTGAAGAATACAAGGCAAACCGTCCGGCTTTCCCTGAGGAGCTCGCGCTCCAGCTTCCCTATGTGCGCCGGTTCTGCCGGGCGCTTGGGCTTGCGTTGGTTGAGAAGGAAGGGTACGAAGCCGACGATGTGATGGGGACGCTGGCGGAGGGCGCCTCGGTTCAAGGGACGGATGTCTTTATCGTGTCCGGCGACGAAGACCTTTTCCAACTAGTGAAGGATCGCGTCAGGGTTCTCAAGCCCTCGCGCGGGGCGAACGACAGCGAAACGATTTGCGATGCTGAGAAGGTCAAGGAGATCTTGGGCGTCGAACCTTCCAAGGTAGTGGATTGGCTGGCGTTGACGGGGGATCCCAGCGACAACATCCCGGGCGCGCGACCCTTTCCAGGCCAAGAGCCTCCTGCCACGCCGGGCGGCAAGAAGCGAAGCTACATCGGGCCGAAGGGCGCCACAGAACTAATCCGGAAATTCGGAACGCTCGACAAGGCGCTGGAGAATTACGCGCAAGAGGAAAAGCAGAGCTACCGCGAGGCCCTGCGCGATTTCCGCAATGAGGCGTTGCTCAGCCGCGAGTTGGCAACCATCCGCAGGGACGTTTCATTGGAGGTCGGCCCTGCTGACCTCAAGCCTGTCCCGCTCGACCTTCCCGAACTGCGGGCGTTGTGCCAGGAGCTTGGGTTCACTTCGCTGCTGCGCGAGTTCTTGGAAGAAGCGCCGGCTCCGGTGCACGCAGCGGCAGAGGTTGAGGAACTGCGGACGCCGGAATCGCTCAGCCAATGGCTGAGCAGCCTGGAAGAGCGTGCTCCCGTGGCGATTGGGCTCGCGGTGGAAGGCGAGGAGAGTTTCTCAGGCCGGCTTGAAAGTCTTGGTCTTTCCGACGGCAGGCGGCTGGCCAGTGTTTCCGCGACGCCCAGCCTTATCGATGCTCTGAAGTTTTTTCTCTCTGCTGCATCGCATCCCAAGGCGGTTCACAACTCGAAGCTCCTACGATTGCTGCTCGGGAAGAGTGGCGTAGAGCTGGCGGGTGTCTCGGACGATACCATGCTTTACTCCTACTTGCTTGACCCGCTGGCCACGAGCCAGGCGCTCGAGGACGTAGTGCTCCGCCGGCAGGGCCGCAAGCTCTCCAATTCCGTTGCAGAATGGGCAGACGCCACGCGCCAGCTTGCGGCGCTGTTGGTACCCGAGATTGCGCGGGAGGAATTGAAACCACTCTACGAGGAGATCGAGTTGCCGCTATCGGGAGTGCTGGCGGATGTGGAGGCGTTTGGTGTCCGGCTGGACGCAAAGGTTCTGGCGCGCATGTCGGGCGAATTCGATAAGGAGCTCACCGACCTCACGCTCGAGATCTACGACCTCGCCGGCCAGCCATTTGACATTGACTCGCCGAAACAGCTTGGCGAGATTCTGTTTGAAAAGCTGAAGCTGCCGGGTGGCAAGAGACTGAAGAAAAGCGGGCAATATTCGACCGAAGCGTCGGTTCTGGAATCTCTTGCTGAGAAGCACGAATTGCCGCGGAAAATCATGGATTACCGGACCCGGACAAAGCTGAAATCCACCTACCTTGACGCGCTGCCTAAGTTCATTAACCCTGAAACGGGCCGTCTCCATACGACCTTCAACCAAACTGTGGCGCGCACCGGACGCCTTTCCTCGTCCAACCCGAACCTGCAAAACATTCCCATCGGGGACGAATTCGGGCTGCGTATCCGCTCGGCCTTCGTTGCTGACCCCGGCTGTCGCTTGATCTCTGCCGACTATTCGCAAGTGGAGCTCAGGGTGCTTGCCCATCTGGCCGACGATCCGGTGCTCATTGAGGCTTTCACGCGTGGCGAGGACATTCACGCGCGCACGGCATGGGAAATCTTTGGAGTGGTTCCCGCCCTCCAGAGCCACGAGCATCGCAGAATGGCGAAGGCCATCAACTACGGTGTGGTTTACGGACTCAGCTCCTTCGGCTTGGCTGACCGCACCGGCACCAGCAAAACCGAGGCGCAGCAATACATTGACGCGTATTTCCGCCGCTACAGTAAGGTGAAGGAGTTGCTTGACCACTTGGTCGAGGAAGCACGAACCACCGGCCGCGTACGGACCCTTTTCGGCCGCCTGCGTCCAATCCCCGAGATCAATAGCCAGGATGCGCCCTCCCGTAACCGCGCCGAGCGCGAAGCCATGAACACGCCGGTGCAGGGAACCGCTGCAGACCTGATGAAGCTGGCCATGATCAAAGTCCATGCCCGCCTCCAGGGAGAGAAGATGCGGACGCGGATGCTTCTGACCGTCCATGACGAGCTGGTCTTCGAGTCGCCGGAGGCGGAACTTGAGCAAGCCCGCAAGATGGTTGAGGCCGAAATGGAAAGCGCCTATCCGCTTAAGGTTCCCTTGCGGGTAGATATCGGCGTAGGCCAAAACTGGAAGGAAGCAAAGTAGAAGGCAGAAAGCAGAAGGCAGAACGCAGACGGCAATGAATCTACTGCTTTTCCCTCTCCCCCCTGGGGGAGAGGGTGGTCCGCTGTCCCGATGCACTTCATCGGGAAACGGACCGGGTGAGGGGGTTGCGCAAGAACGCCTATTACGTGACCATGCCTAGGTTTCCCTATTTCTCCTTCGTTCACTGCCTACTGTCTACTGCCCACTTCTTACTGCCTGCTTCGTGGGAGGTGATCAATGAACGATCGCACGGGTAGGCAAGCGCAGCGCATTATCAACTGCGTGGCCCCCATTCGCATTTGCGACAACGGCGGCTGGACGGACACCTGGTTTGCCAAGACCGGAAAGATCTTCAATATCGGTGTCTATCCCTACGTTGAAGTCCAAGTGGAAGTATTTCAGAACGACACTCCGACTCAGCAAATTGCGGTCTTCGCGGAGAACTATGGGCAACGTTTTGCGGTCACAGACGCGCAATCCGGTTGGGACCAACATCCCCTGCTTCAGGCGGCCATTGCTCGGATGAAGGTTCCTTCCAACGTGGCTTTGAAGGTCACGATTTTTTCCGAGGCCCCGAGTGGCGCCTCCACCGGCACTTCGGCGGCGGTGGCTGTGGCGTTGGTGGGAGCGCTTGACCGCCTCACCCAGGGACACCTGACGGCTCACGAGGTGGCGTACACGGCACAGGCAGTCGAGACCGAAATGCTCCATCTTCAATGTGGCATCCAGGACCAGTTGTGTTCGGCTTACGGCGGCATCAATTACATTGAAATGTTCGATTATCCGCGCGCCACCGTTTACCAGGTTCAAATCCCCAACTCGATTTGGTGGGAGCTTGAGCGGCGCTTGGTGTTGATCTACTTTGGGAAATCTCACAGCTCATCGGCGGTTCATGAAAAGGTCATCCGGGAACTCGAGGGCTCGGGGCCGGACTGCCGTAAGCTTCAGGACTTGCGCATGACGGCCGAAAAAAGCCGGGATGCCGTGCACGCAGGAGATTTTGTGGCGCTGGGAAGGGCCATGATCGAGAACACCGAAGCCCAGGAGCGGCTTCATCCCGACCTGGTGAGTCGCGACGCGCGGCGAGTGGTCGAGATCGCGAAAGGCCATGGCGCCCTGGGGTGGAAGGTGAATGGCGCAGGGGGTGATGGAGGCTCTCTCACCATCCTCACGGGCACACTGTCCCATGTGAAACGGGCGATGATCCGCGATATTGAAACAGAGAATCCCACGTTCAAGAATATCCCGGTTTATCTCAGTCGCTACGGACTTCGGACTTGGGAAAGGCAAGCGGACGGGAGTAGGCAGTAGGCAGCAGGCAGAAAGCAGTAGGCAGGGCAGGTGGCTCATGGCTACCCTTTTCACCGGAAGGGCGGAGCTTAGGCATAAGTTGCCTCGAACGTTGTCAGCAACGGCCGACCGACTTTGGGGAGGGGAAACTCTTCCAGGTAGAGCTCCGTGGCTTCTTTAAGATTGGCGAGAGCATTCTCGATCGTCGTGCCCTGACTCACAGTTCCCAGCTCAGGGCAGGTGGCGACGTACAAGTCGTCTTCCCGATGAATGACCGCCGTGAAGGTCTGCACTTTCATTGACGTGTCCTCCTGACCCCGCAGGGTCGTGCCCGGGAATTGCCGATCTGGCACCGCCGCACCAGAGATTATACCTCTATCCGTCCCTAACGGTGCCCCATGGCGCGGGCTGCCGACTGCTTACTGCCTACTTCTCAAGGCAGGCTGACGAGGGTGACATCGCTCAGGTCATTGCCCGCGTGATCGAAAGAGATGACGCCGGAGGCGCCGGCGTAAGGGGAGAGTTCGGCCAGAGCGTCTCGCAGGCGGGCGCGATTGGGGCCGGAGCGGCGCAGGGCGGCAGCAAGAATCCGCACGGCGTCGTAGGCTTGAGCGGCAGCCGGAGTGGGAAGGGTTCCGGCACGCTCGCGGAAGCGTTTCTCGAAGTTCTCACGCAGCGGGCTTTCCGCAAGACGCGGGGTGACGATCCAAATATTCTCTTGGTCTCTGTCCGAAAAACTTGTAAGTCCTAGCGAACTGCTCGTTCCCGTGTTTCCAGCAGAGGCCGAGACAATTCCGTCATAACCACTCGCGGCTTCGTCGGACATCTTCGAAGCCCGCTCCTGGCATTTACAGTGCTTGGGCGCTGATTCTTCGAACCTTCCCTGAGCTGCTTCTTGGCAGAGATAAACCGGCGCGGTCGGGAATTTGCTGTGAAATCTCGGCACCAACTTTGTCACCGTTTCGTGCCCCGTCCAAAAAACCGCAGCGTCGGGTTTCTGCGCCGCGATTTGTTTGGCAACTGAGTCCGGGTTCCAATCGGCCGGATCAATCGCCAATTCGATAGCAGGGGGGGCATTCAATTCGCGCGCCGCCTTTTCAAATTGCTCCCCACCCACTCGCCCGTCATGGCCATTTTCCGTGATAAGGACGACCTGCTTCAGTTTGCGTGCAACGTAGATGTCCCGCGCAAAGGCGCGCGCCTGTTGGGCGTCCGTGGGGCCCAGCCGGAAAATCCAGGGCAGGTTAATCTGCGTCGTGGTCGGATCGCTGGAGAGCGTGACCACCGGGATTCCGACCTTGTTTCCAACCTGTTCAGCAAGATGAGCTGATCCGCCATCGAGAGAGGTGACAATCGCCACCGCCTGATCTTCGTAAACGAGATGCACGACTTCATTCGAGGCGCGTCCCCAGGGCCCGCTCTGGTCGCGCGGGACAATCGAGAGCCGACGCCCCTCGGGCAACGGACTCGCAGCTTCGTCTTCAATCGCCAACTGCGCAGCCTGGAGCAGCGCTTTACCTTCGTCCGGATGAGGCCCGGTCAGCGGCGCGAGGAACCCGATCTTGATTTCGGAGCCCTGCAGATCATGGTTGGCATCTCGCCCAGGTCCCGAATAATTCACTGCGTCTCGTGGAATGACCGCGTAAGGCTCGGGAGGAGCCTGTGCGAAACCATGCAGGGTTGAGACGAGGAGAGCTGCGAGAAGCAGGCCGGCAAGGCGGAACCGGCAACCGGCAAGGCGCAACCAGCAATTTGAGATTTGAAATTTGAAATTTGAAATTGGAATTTGCAAAGCGCTACTGCCCGCCACGACCGCCTGAAGTGCTATTAGCGCCTTCGTGGCCACCCTGGCGCGGGGCCAGCCAGTATTCAAACTTGCCCTCCTTCACGCGCGCCATAGTTACCGGCGAAATGTTATTCAGTGTGTGATCGAACAAGGCTTTTCCGGTCACTCCTTCATATGTCTTCATCTGGTAATCGCGCAGAGCGGCCATGATCCTCCCGCGGTTGAGCCCTGCTTTTTCAATGGCCGAGGTGAGGATATTCATTCCGTCATACGCGTAGGCGGCGTAGTCGATGGGCTCCTCGTTGAAGCGTTTCCGGTAAGCTTCACGGAAGGCCAGCCATTTGGGGTCCTGGCGGGTAGGATCGAGCGTGGTGGTCATGACCATTCCCTCGGCGGCGGGGCCGGCGATTTCAAGCAATTGGGGGTAGGCCAGGCGGCTCCCGCCGAAGACCGGCTGCTTCATTCCCAGGGCGCGCATCTGTTTCAGGATCAACCCTGCTTCGGCGGCCTCACCCCAGATGACGACTCCTTCAATCTTTGCGTTTTTGAGCATGTTCAGTTGTTTGGTGAAGTCCTTATCGCCGCGCTCGAACTTCACCTCCAGGATCGGCTGGCGGCCCATGCGCCGTGCCTCATCGTCGAATTTCTGCACGCCGAGCCGGGCATAGCGGGTCTGGGTGCGGATTATCCCGATGCGCTTCAGCTTGAGGTTCTTGAAGACGTAGTCCGCCAAGGTGTAACCCTGCTGCCGGTCGTCAAGAAAATCGTGCATCAACCACTGGATGCGAGTCTCCGTCACTGTGGGGTCAGTGGTGCCGACGTTCACGATAGGGACTTCGAGTTTAAGACTTACGCGCAGCGCGATGTGGCAGTTCTGACCATCGACGCAGCCCAGCATGGCCCAGCAGTTTTCGTTGAAGAGCATCTTCACGAGTTCGGTCGAGGAGGCGCCCCAGAGAGCTGACTCGTTGTGCACCTTAAGTGAATAGGGTTTGCCGTGGTACCCGCCGCGCGCGTTGGCCTCTTCAATCGCGAGTTGCGCGCCGTGCAGCATGGGAAGGCCGAAGATGGATTCGGGATTGTTCTCAATGGGGGCCATGAAGCCGATAGCAATTTCACTCAGCTTGGACGCGTCACCATCGGGCCGCTTCTCCGCTGCGCCATTATAGGCAAGCGTATCGGTTTGGACGAACCAGTCATAATAGGGTTTGGTAAAGCGCCGGTAGGGCACTGCCTCATCCGGCATGTTAGCGTAGCGTTGCGCAGGCTTGTCGTCGTCCGGCTCTTTGTACCCGCCGGACTGCGCCCAAGCCGGGCTGGCCAGCATCAAGAGCGCGAATGCGAAGATGATTCTTCGAATCATGGTTTCTCCGTGGAGGAGCAGGATTCAGGATTCAGGAGTCAGGATTCAGGAGCTAGAATCAGGGCCGTCGGATACCAAGTGACAGGCGTCCGCGGGCAACAGCTTTGACGAAGCGTATCAACCGACCACTGCCGACTGCCTACTGTGTACTGCCTACTGCCTACTGCCTACTGCCTACCTTCCGCCTCCAGTACCCTGATTGTTGACTCCTGACTTCTGACTCCTTCGCTTTTTCAGCCGACATGCGCATGTTCCCGAACATGGACGCCATGCGCGCAAGCAAACTCGACAATCCTCGCGAGAGTCGTGGCGTCGATGGCCTGCAAGCCGTCGCACTTGGGCTCGCCCAATGAGAAGTCCGCGACTTCGATGAGCAGCCCATGGCTTCCCATTTCCAGCGCGGCCCGGCTCGCCGGCTCGACCATTGCCGACACGCCTGTGGCGTGGCTTGGGTCCACGATGATGGGCAGGAAAGTAAGCATCTTTGCCGCTGGGATAACGTTGAGGTCCAGCACGTATCGTGAGTATTCGCCGGAAGGGAATCCCCGGATGCCACGCTCGCACAGCACGATATCCAGGTTGCCTTGCTTGGCGATGTACTCCGCAGCGCCCAGCCATTCACAAAGACTTGCGGACATGCCTCGTTTCAGCAAAATGGGTTTGCGGGCCCGACCCACCTCGGCCAGCAGTGAATAGTTGTGCATGTTACGCGAACCCACCTGGAGCATGTCCGCCACCTGGGCTACTTCTCCCACCAGGCGCGGGTCCATCACCTCCGTCACAATCGGCAGGCCGGTCTGCTCACGGGCGATGCTCAGAATGCATAGTCCCTCGAGTCCGGAGCCCTGAAAATCATGCGGTGAGGTGCGGGGCTTGTAGGCTCCGCCGCGCAGCATGTCCGCGCCGGCGCGCTTCACCGCGCGCGCCATTCCCACCGTCTGTTCGTGGCTCTCTACCGCGCACGGCCCGGCGATCACCACGGGTCGCTCTCCGCCAAACCGCACGCCCGCCACTTCCACTACCCGGGTCCCTTTCTCGCCGTACTGGGGGTTCGCCACCCGGCTCACGAGTGGGTAAATATGCGGGATGTCATCAATGCTGATTTGTCCAGCGATTTTCATTGTTATCCTTCCTCATGCTGACTCGACCCATACACTCATGACCCTGATGTTAAGATTCGCCCGAGCGAGCGGTGAGCCTTCGCAGCGCCGCAAGACCGGGCCACAAAAACCTCAATCCGCAACCGGCCCATCAGATTACAAACGCCTGCTATTGGCCGTTGTTGCCGGCGCTACGATCCGACTCGAAGATCGCAATCGCCTCGATTTCGACGAGCAAATCCGGCCGGCACAGAATGGCCTGGATGCCCGTGGATGCAGGCAGAGGATTCAGTTTCTGCTCCTTGAAGAACTGGGTGCGAATCTCGTTGAAAGCCTCGTAGTCCCGCTCGATGTCGCGCAGATAGCACGTGGTGCGCACAATGTCCTTCCACGTCGCCCCTTCTGCCTCCAGCAGTCCGGTGATGTTCTGGTAGGTCCTCCAGCATTGGGCACGGAAGTCGCCCGCGTGGACCGTGTTGCCGTTTTCATCCACGCTGGCCGTGCCCGAGATGAGCAAGATTGTGACACCCTTGATGTCCAGCCGCAGCGCGCGGGAGAAGGACGAGGGCTTAGGATAGTCGTAGGCTTCGTTCAGTGTGCTGGGCGCACTAACGGCCTTTTTGGGGATGGGCTTGAGCGACTCCTCCGCCGCTACGTTGGGTTTTGATAGACGCATAGAGTTGAGCCTCCTTTTGAGGTTCGCGAATTCCGTGGCTTAGCCCTTGGGCTGTAGCCACCCAAATGTCCTCGCCCTGGAAATCCATATTCAGGATGTAATTGTGGGCAAGGGTGGTTGATGTCTCGAGCTTGGTCTTCTTCATGTCGGGCCAGGTGATCTCGATCTCTCCGTTGCCGGTTTGCTTTGCGGGACGATAGCTGACCCAGGTGTTGGTTTTGTAGTCGAGGTAGCTCAGGCCCTTATCGGTGCAGGCCCAGACTTCGTTCCGGCGGGATTTCGGGGCATTGATGAAGTCCGAGGCGAGGCCGCTATCCTTCGTGAGGTAATTGTGCCAGTTGCGGCCGTCGTAACCGCTGAGGCCGAAATAGGTCGAGGCCCAGACCATCTTGGTGTCGGGGTTGTAGGCGACGTTTGAAACGATGATATGGATGAGGCCCTGATTGCGGAACAGGACGATTTCCATTTCCTCGTCGGGATCGGTGTAGGGCTTCCAATAGTTGCCCGCTACGTCGTACTCAAGCAGGCCCCCGCCCCAGATGGCGAAGTACATTTTGTTGCCCGCCGGAGCGATCCCATAAGTCCAGGGCTCATGGAAGGGTGCATTCTTCTCGCTCCAGTTCGTCCATTCACCGGTGTAGGTGTTCAGGCGGCTGACGCCTGCCGTCGTCGCTACCCAGACGTACTGATCGACGACGGCGATGCCATAGCAAACGTCATTCAGAAGGCCGCTGGTGAGGTTAGTGAAGTTTTGAAACTGGCCGCCGGAAAAATGACTGACTCCGCCAAAGGTGGCAATCCACAGGTCGCCCGTTTTCTTGTCCACGGCAACGCCCATCACCGCGCGATGTACCAGGCCGTCTTCCGTCTTATAAACTCTCTGCACTTTCCCATTCTCGACCAGCGCCAGGCCGTCCTCGGTCCCAGCCCAGACACGGGTGCCATCGACGGCGAGGCTGAAGACCTTGGCGTCAGGCATCCCGTTGGCCGTCGTGAAATTCTCCCAGCGCGTGATCAAGCGGGGCTTTTGCGCCAGCGCAAGTGATGACGCGGCCAGCAGAACTGCCGCGCTCAGGAGTATCCGCTTCATGGTGTTCTCCCTCACCCCCCCAAAATTTCAAATTTCAAATTTCAAATCTCAAATCTCAAATTTCAAATCTAAAGTCCTTACAGCGTTTTCAGAAACTCAATCAAATCGTTCAATTGTTCTTTGGCCATATCCGAGGTCATGCCGTGCGTGTCGTTGTTATTGAATACGGTCCAGATTTCTTCGAGCGTCAATGCCTCCCCATTGTGCAGGTAGGGGCCATCTTCGTAGACGCGATCCAGTTGAGGAGTATCAAAGGACTTAATCGTGTCGTACTTGGTCGCCGACCCGACGTCGAAGCTTGTCCGGCTGGTATAGTGAGAGTCTGCCGGATGACACGTGGCGCACTGGTTATAGACCGGAATCGGCGAGCCGTCGTTCTTTTGTGTCCGGTAGAAGATGGCCTTGCCGCGCTCCTGCGCCTCCGTGAGCTGACCGTCCGCCGCAAGATGCCGATTGGGGGGCAGAGGAATCTGATTTACGTAAGTGATCAGGTCTTCAAGTTCCTGCGTGTTGAAGCCTTCGGAACGGAACAGGTACTTGGCGATGCGGGGGCCGCACTGGGTGGCCAAGTCCGGGTTCTTCCCATTCCACTTATACGGTGCGGTGTCTTTAATCCCGCGCAGGGTGCGATTTGCCACGCGGTCGCGCCCCAGTTGTGGAGTCTCAAGATTCCAAGCAACACCATCCAAATGGCGGTTGGGGTGGCAGGTGGCGCAGGCAAACTGGCCCTGAAAGCAATATTTCGCAGCATTGAAAACCCGTTCGCCCCTGCGCAGAGCGGTCAGTTCTTTTGGTCCACCGAGATCAAGCGTCGAGGCAATTTGAAGCTTCGCTAGATCGACAACGGTCAGGGTATCTTCCAGCCGGTTGGCTATGTACGCCAGCCGGCCGTCCGGCGAAACCACCACGGCCTCCGGGTTGTATCCCGTTTTGAGACGCCGCACGACGAAGGCCCGCGCCGAGTCTAGACGATTGGGAAGTTCATCACTTGGAACTTCGTGAAGGCGCCGCGCCAACCTCGCGGTGTCGATAATGGTGAGCGTGTTGGCTTCCGACGCGGTCACCAGTGCGTAGTGGCCGTCCGGCGTGAAGGCGGCGCCATTCTCCCCGGCGTAAAAGTAGTCAACGTCGTCGAGCAACACCTGGGTAACCTGTAGGGGCGGTTCGCGAACCGCCCCTACATCGGGTCGAACTACTGCCATCCCATGGGTCATTACCCAGCCTTGTGCCACACCGATAAGGGGACCGAGGTTCTTGGGCCGCATCTCCGGAACCAGAAGGTAACCGCCCAGCGGTTTCGGCGCCTCCGCAATGTGCCGCAGTTCAATGGCTCCGGGAAGGAGAATGCGTTCTTCGACGATTTGCTTCACCGCGTCGATAACCAGCAATTCGGAGACGGGTGGCTTATCGTAAGGACCGAAGTGCGGCAGGATGTTTGCCACGTAAACGCGGCGTCCGTCCCGGGAGAGGAGAATCTGTTCGGGATACCGTTGGGTCATGAAGCGCTTGATCTCTGCGCCCGTAGTGAGGTCAAAAAGCGAAACGTCGTTGCCGACGCTGTTAGCGACGTACAGGAACTTTCCACTCCGGTCGGTGGTGAGCCCAACCGGTCCCCAGCCGGGTTTAAGTGTGCGGCGGACCTGGAGCGATCCGGCGTCAATTTCGCTGACCGTGTCGCTCCAGGAATTCGATACGTAAAGCGTCTTTCCATCCGGAGAAACCGCGAGTCCTCTCGGTTTGCTGCCAACCTTCACCTGCGCCACCACTCGTTGTGTGCGCGCGTCAATTGCCAGCACTGAGCCGTTACCCTCACACACGACGTAAATCCGCTGA
Organism: Terriglobia bacterium; assembly: GCA_050011515.1. Lineage (GTDB taxonomy): Bacteria > Acidobacteriota > Terriglobia > UBA7540 > UBA7540 > CAVROP01. Next base: position 43,383 of record JBEKIZ010000035.1, read on the forward strand.
CCGTCCGGTGAAAACTTGAGCTCCACAGGCGTCAGGTATTCCGGCTCGGCAGTCTTCACTTGCGCCGGGGCAGGGGTCGCTGCATAGGGGTAGGGACGATGACTGAAAACAAACAGCGCCAACAGGGCGAAGGCCCCAAACACGACGAGCCGGCGAAGTGCGGTCTCCATCATGAGGCGTGAGGTAAAGCCTCTAGCAGGATGCTGAAAAACCTTTATGAACGTTGTCATTCCGAGCGAAGCGAGGAATCTCGCTCTGGAAACCCCGATCTGATCGGGGCGAGATTCCTCGTCGCCTGCGGCTCCTCGGAATGACAGGCGAGGCGGGTTTTTCAGCATCCTGCTGGCAGGTTCCTTTCCGCACGCAGAATGGCCGCGGTGTTGGCCCCTCGCGTGGTTTGAGCGAGCGCCGTTCATCGCGCCTTTCCTCCCGCATGTCCGGACGTTTCGGAAGGTTCTTTGACGGTCAGGAACTGATCCGCCTTGACGTGGTCAATTTCCTGGTCGATTCCGCTCGGCCAGTGGATGATGAGCTTGTCCACTTCGGTGTGTTTGCCCAGGCCAAAATGCGGGCGCGGGTCACCCTGGGAGAGATACCCGTTCTCTGAGGTGGCCTCGATGTACTGGTGAAGGTCTCCGGCGATGGCCTCCAGGCGGGCCCCGAAACCATCGCGGTTGCTCTTTGTCCCGATCAGTTTGAGTGTCAGCCAATGATTGCGCATTCCCACGGGCGGGGGATTGTTGTGGAGCAGGATTCCTTTGCCGCCCAAAACCATGATGAAGGCATCGATGTAACCATCGTTGTCGTAATCAGCGAAACAGGCGCCGCGCCCGACTTTCTTAACCTTGAAGTAGTTGCCCAACTGGGAGGAGACATCGGTGAATGTCGAATCCCCGTTGTTGCGCAGAACAGAGTCTTCCATGGGAATCAGCCAATGCAGGCCGCCGTTCACGATAAAAAGGTCCTTCCAGCCGTCATTGTCGAAATCGAAGAAGCCGTCTCCCCAGGCAACGTACTGGCCGGAAACCTGGGCCACACCGGTTTCAACGGTGGTGTCAAGCCAGAAACCCTTCGCGCCCGGGTTGTGGAAAAGGCGGTGGTAACGCATGTCGGAAACGAAGATGTCCTGCCAACCATCATTGTCGTAATCGCCGAAGATGGGGTTCATGGCGGAGGTAGCCTCGCCGTTGGCGCCAAATGCCACGTTCACATCCTGAGCGACGTTCGTAAACGTTCCGTCGTGGTTGTTGTGGTAGAGGTAGCTGTCCATGGTGTCGTTGGCGATGTAGATGTCCGGCCAGCCGTCGTTGTCGAAGTCACCCGCCGTCAAACCCATGGCCCGTCCCAACGGGTTATCGATGCCCGCCTTGTGGGACACGTCGGTAAAAGTCCCGTCACCGTTGTTGTGGAAGAGACGGTCAGCGTCACCTTCGTAGTCGAGCGGGCCGGGGAAAGCGTCGGCGCTGAAATACTCCCTCTTGGCATTGGGATCGAACTTCAGGTAATTCCCCACGTAGAGATCCAGCTTGCCGTCGCGGTCGTAATCGAACCAGGTTGTGCCAGTTCCAAAGTGGGGATTCTCGACCCCCGCTTTCGCCGTTACGTCAGTAAACGTTCCATTCCCGTTGTTGTGGTAGAGGATGGACGAATTCCAGTTGGTGACGTAGATGTCTTCGTATCCGTCGTTGTCATAGTCGCCCACCGTCACGCCCATGCCGAAGCCTTTGCCGCCCACGCCCGCCTGCGCCGTGACGTCTGTAAAAGTGCCGTCGCCGTTATTGCGGTAAAGATGGTTCGTAGCATCCACGCCGTCGGGTTTTGAGAATTTGGTGGCGCCGTCAACGTAGCGCCCACTCACCACGTAAAGGTCCAAGAGGCCGTCATTGTTGTAGTCGATCCAGGCGCAACCGGAACCGGTGGCCTCCATGATGGAACTCAGCTTCTGTTCCCCGAAGGAGTGCCGGAAATTGATGCCGGATTTTTCGGTGACATCTTCAAAGGTGGGCAGGGCGGATGGAGTGGTGGTCTGCCGGGCGGGATCCCGCGCTGAATTCGCGGCTGCAGCAGTGGGCTGCGGATTCGACATGCGTGTCTCGGTGGTTCGCGCAGGGTCCTGAGCCGTGACTCTCAACCCCACGGCCACCATGGTCGCCGCGGCAAGCATGATCGCGATTTGTCGAGCTGGAACTTTCATTCTCGATTCCTCATTTCGGGTCGCAAGGTGATTTGAAACCCGCCCCGGCGACTCAGTGCGCTGCTTCGAGCGGGGCCTGAACACCCAGTAAGGTGGGCGTGTCGAAGCGCCGCAGAGCGAGTGGCCAGCGGTTCTCAGGAGCCACGGCACGGTCTTCGTGGCAGCCCACGCAGCCATGTTCCTCACCTGGGCGGGCCCAAACCCAACTTCGCTGCGCGCGGATCACCTTGCCCTCGGCATTCAGCAGTTCGAACCGCACCGGGCGGTCCGGCGGCACCGCGATATAGAAGGATCCGTCGCGCTCGACAGACGCTTCGCCCAGGAGGCTTTCCTTTTGCGTCGCCAAGTCAAGGGCTATCACGCGAACCCTGGAGGGCGGGACCGAAATGCGGCCCTTGGGCGCGTTGTCACTCAGCGAGGCGTCCAGACAGATAAAATAGCCCGCCTTTGCCTCAAAGCTTAGCGTGCTCCAATACCAGCGTGGAACTGGATGTGCGGCGACCGGAACGGCCTCAATACTGGAAAATTCCGAATCCTTGTAGATCAGGGCTTGGAACATCCCATGGATGAAATCAAAGGAATAGAGGTCGAATTTCCCCGCGGCTCGGGGCGCCAACACTCGGCGTGCCACGATCAATCTGGCGGCTTCGAGCTGTCTGGGTGAGCAGATCAATACGCTCCTGGGGGCCAGAACTGAATTGTGCATGGCGCCACGTCTAATCGCAGCCAAGTCGCCCCCCGCTTCGGAGCCAAGCACCTGGTTCTTGACGAAAACCACGGACCCGTCGTCAAGCTCTTCGGCTTGGCTGCGAATTGCCGGTGGCTGGTGGTCGCACCGGAACGCCGCCAGGCCGCTGCCGTCTGGCCGAAGCGTATAGAGGTTGCGCGAACTCTCGGATTTCCCTCTCACTTGCAGGGGTGAACGTGCGGAAGCCAGGATTAACCCATTCTGGAGTACCGTTTCGAGCTCGTAGTCGCCCGGGCCAAAGGTGATGGGGTGCGCGTCACTCCCGTCAAGCTTGCCGACATAGATTTGATAAACCCGGCTTCCGCCGGCATCCTGGACTTCGCCGGAAAAAGCGATTTCATCGCGCGGCAGATAGGCTGGGGCAAGGCAATTCCCATCGCAGTGTGTCACTTGGCGCTGCCCCGTTCCATCCGTGTTCATTTCCCAGACCTGCCAGGCTGCTGCGTCATCTTTCTTGCCGGCGAAGAGCACCTTTGAGCCATCGAAGGAGATGCGTGGATCTGCCGCCCCAAAGAAGTTCGGCGTGAGATTCGCGGGCCTAGTGCTTCCCATGTTAAGGCGAACAATCCTGCTGCCTTGGGGGAATCTCTCTGATAACCTGCCCCCCTTTACGGACGCCGCTTGCACGAAGAGGATTTCAGGGTGATTCGCGTCCGCTGATGGGGAAGGCAGTACGGCTTGAGGGAGAGCGGCAAGCGTCGAGATGAGAACCGCGGCACAGAGGAGTGCCATGTTCCTTGGGTGAAGCATCGCTTTTTGAGACCGAATGGACAGACCGATTGCGACGAGTTGAGTTGTTCGCGTTCCAATTAACCGGCCTGACGCAAGACCGAAACGGGTTCCAGGGAATTCCATCGAGAGATTCCTGGACCCAAGACCCGCAGTGTACGATGAGCAACCTAGCAGCCGTTGTGGCCCCGTGTCGAGTGCAAGAGTCATAATTCTACATGACACAGGTCAATCGGTGTCCAGTAGTTTTTTTATTCCTATCTCCTAATGCCTCTCGCCGGAGTATTGATGCAATTCCTTTAGGGTCGAGCACTTAGCGAGATATTGAAGGAGGTAAGCTGGCTTTAGAACATCGAGCCGCTGGTGGGTTTTATGGCCCTATCAATATGGACAGAATGTCGCATCAGGGCATGGGCTCAGCGGCGAGCCGCTGATTGCAGGCCCTCAAGACTCTGGATCATCAGGTGCCGCCCACGTGCGACAATCAACTCTTCTCGTCGGAATGCCGTCAGTGTGCGGCTTACTGTTTCTGGTGACAGCTCGAGGACTTCGCTGATCTCTTGCCTTGAGAGAGGTAGGGTAAGCGTCGCACGTCCGTTGTGGGGGGTGGGGTCAGAGGCAACCAGCGATAGGAGGAAGGTTGCCACCTTCATTCTGGCATCCTTGAAGCTCATGTCCGTGACTTGGGTGCGGACACGCCCCACCTCGGCGACCAAGAACCGCACCATACCAATTGCGATTTCCGGGTTGGATTGCAGGAAGATGATTACCTCTTCCCGTGCTGCGGCGCAGATCTCGCTGTCGCGCAATGTCACGGCCGTAAGCGGGTAGGTGGGCTGCGAAAGGGTTTCCAGGCCGAACAATTCACCTGGGAACAGGACGCTGGTTATACGGTCTTTCCCGTTCTCGAGCGGCTTGACCAGTTTGACAAGACCGGCATGGAGAGCGAACAAATGCAGAGCCGCACCCCCTTCGAAGAAGAGGATTTGGTTCTTCCGGTAACGTGCCGGCCGGAACACACACCCCAGTCGTGAGACTTGCTCACTCGATAGACTACTGAATAGAGAAGTCTTCAGAACAGGACAATTACTGCATCTGGGGCCCATGGGAATCTCCTCTTTTTGGGGGGGCGCGTAAGAAGCCCGACGAATTTGCAGGACGCTTGCGCCCCCATGTGGCACCCTCGATTCAAGCAGCCTGTCGTGTTTGTCCGACAGTCGCCTTGATCCAGTCCGTGCTCACGGATTTCGGACGGGTGATGGGCGTACCGAGCGCGCGGTTGATAATCAATTGTGCGCACATTCCCAGCGCCCGTGAGACACCAAAGAGCACGGTGTAGTAGTCGAATTCGGTCAGCCCGAAGTGGTAGAGCAAGGCTCCTGAAATAGCATCCACGTTGGGCCAGGGGTCCTTGGCCTTTCCCTGCTCTCTAAGAATTTCTGGCACAATCGCGAAAACCCTGTCCACGATCCTGAACATTTCATCCTGAGCACAAACCTGCTCCCCGAACTGGTGGAAGGCCGTAAACCTGGGGTCGGTGATACGCAGCACGGCATGCCCATAACCCGGGATGACGTGACCCTCTTTGAGGGTGTTCCAAGCGAACTCTCGTAGTTGCTCGTCGGTGGGCACGCCGTCGAACCTCTTGCGCACTCCGAGAACGAATTGCAGACATTCCTGATTGGCTAGCCCATGAAGTGGCCCAGCCAAGCCGTTCAATCCAGCCGAGACCGCGTAGTAAGGGTCGGAGAGGGCGGAGCCCACCGTGTGGCAGGTGAAGGCGCTCACGTTTCCGCCCTCGTGGTCACAGTGCAAGGTAAGGTAGAGGCGAATGAGTCGGGCGAGGTTCCCTTCCGGATCTGGCAAGCCCAACATGTGGGCGTAATCGGCCCCCCAGTCCAGGCCGGGATCGGATGCGAGAGGTGAGCCCTTGTGTGCGTGCATGCGGTAGATACCGGCGGCAATGGCAGGAAGCTTGGCAAGCATTTGCAGGGAATCTTCCAGTGCGGCTTCCCAGAACTCCTCTTTGCGCATTCCCTCGGCATAG
>JBEKIZ010000036.1:0-46301 GCA_050011515.1 Terriglobia bacterium
CGACGCGCTGCTCCATCCCACCTTTCCGCAGGAGGAAGTGGAGAAGCTCATCCAGCAGCGCCGGGACGGCATCAAGGCCGCTAAGGATCAGGCTCTTGCCGTCCTCCCGCTCTACTTCAATGCCTACGTTTATGGGCCGCATCCTTACGCGCGGCCCGGCAACGGCGACGAGAGGTCGCTGCCCACCATCACCCGCGACGCCATCGTGAAGTTCTACCGGGCTTATTACACACCGGGGAACGTAATCCTGGCCGTGGTGGGGGATTTTGATTCTTCCGAAGTGGAAAAGATGCTCTTGCAGAAGTTTGGGCCCTGGCCCCCAAAGCCGGCGCCGGCCATCTCCGTCCCCGAGCAGGCGGACATTAATGGCAAAAGACTGCTCCTGGTCGATAAACCGGATGCCACGCAAACTTACTTCTGTATCGGAAACATCGGCGTCGCGCGCACCAATCCTGACCGGGTTTACATTCGGGTGGTGAATACCTTGTTCGGCGGGCGCTTCACCTCCATGCTCAACAGTGAGCTGCGCATCAAATCCGGCCTGACCTACGGCGCCTTTTCTCGCTTTGAGCAGCACAAGGCGCGCGGACCCTTCCTTATTACCACTTACACCCGCACCGCGACCACGGAGAAAGCCATGGACATGGCCCTCGAGGTCATCCAGAGCCTGCACGAAAAGGGAGTCACCCAGGAAGCGCTGGACTCCGCGAAAAACTACCTCAAGGGCCAGTTGCCGCGCACCCTCGAAACCTCCGGCCAACTCGCTTCGCAACTGGCGCAACTGGAGTTTTACGGCCTCGACGAACGCGAGATCAACGACCTCTACGGCCAGATCGATGCCATGACGCTGGCCGATGCCCAGCGCGTGATTCACCAATACTTCCCGCGTGACAACTTGGTCTTCGTGGTCATCGGCAAGGCCAGCGAGATTGGCGCCGTCGTGCGCAAGTACGCACCCAAGGTGGATACCCGAGCGATTACCGAAGCAGGCTTCTGAAGGGTGGCAGCCCCCGGACGCGCTCCGCTTTGACGGTCAGGTGGTGCCGCTGTAGTGCTAACCCCCAATTTGTTCGCCTCCTGCGCAAAATTCTAAAGCAGATCCTTCGTTCGCCCTAGGCCGATGGACTCTCCAGGACGTCGGCGCGTAAATCCCATGCTTTCGACGGATCGGTTGCGCTGCTCAGCGTGACATCCGTGCACTCGTTTCCCATTCTGTCATTCTGAGCGCAGCGGAGCGGAGCGAAGAATCTCGCTCTGGACTCTTCCGCCGAGACCTGCGGGTTAAAGGCGGAAATACCCAGGTACTTCCACCGGGCGAGTCTGGCCGAACACGCCAGATAAGCTACGGCCGGCGGTCCTCGTTCCTTTTGCGTTCTTCGCCAACGAGGCAGGAGGCCTTTGTGATCACCGTGCTGAGGCCGCGAGCCACTGCCTGGATACTGAGACATCAGGAACCACTGCGAGTCGGGTCAGGGACGAAGCTTGTTCGACCTTCAACTGTCGCGCAGGCAGCACGCCAGGCACAGGCGGCAGTCTCGAGGTTTCAGCCAGGCCTTGCGGCTGCGCGACTTGTAAACCAGTACCTCGGTAACGTTGCCGGCTGCATAAGAGAATTCTAATCCTGCCTGTGCATGGGCAAGCACGCTTTATGACATTGGTGAAGGCAGTGGTTCATGGTGATGGTCGGCGGGCTCCAAGACGCTCGCCGGGCAGCGCACTCAGCTCTGGGGTTGTTCCTTTATGCGGCGCGCAAGAGATGAGCGGACAAGCCACCTCAGCCGCTTATGAAGGTGAGCTTCAATTCGCATACGCGGCACGGCACGCCTCTTTATCAAGACCGCGAAGCGTGAGCTGCGTCAGGCGTTCGCTCGAGAGGGTTGGCCGGCCGATAATGCGCCTTACGCCTTTAGTCGCCTTGGGTGCGCTTCTGCTGGCGCCAATTCGCCCGGACGCGCAGACAACCCCGCCCACGGCCCGCTCTTAGGAAGATGTCAGCCACCAGGCAGTAAATACCGTAGGGGGGATTGATGTAGCCGTACCCAGTACTTTCGTAGCCTTGCGCCGCAATTCTTAGAGAATTCTAATCAAGACTGTGCAAGCCCAATGACGCTTGGGTTTTGGAGAGTCGTAACCCTGAACTTTTGTAGCCTTGCGGCGCAATTCTTAGAGAATTCTAATCGAGACTGTGCAAGCTCAATGACACTTGGGCTGTGGAGAAATGCAGAACTTCTTAACAGGTGATGCCCGGCGGGCTCAAAGGCTCTTGCGCAGCAGCGCACGCAGCTCTGGGGTTGTTCCTTTATGCGGCGCGCAAGAGATGAGCGGGCAAGGCACGTCAGCCGCCCACGAAGGCAAGCTTCGAATTGAATACGCTGAACGGTCCACCTATTCATCCGCCCTGGGAAGCATGAGCTGCGTCAGGCGCCCGATCGAGATGGGTTGTCGGTTCATAACGCGCCTTGCGCCTTTAGTGGCCGTCGTTGCGCTCCTGGTCGCGCCGGTTTGCTCTCAGGCACAGGTCCAGACGTTGTACCTCACTCTGCAAAATGCGGTGAAGGTGACCGTGTCACCATCGAGCGTCAGCCTCACGCACACAGGCACAGCCTTCTCGAACTTCACCTCCGCGAGCAGCATCACCGTTTCCTACTGGATACGCACTACCCCTAGCACCGGCAGCGGCAGCGTGCAGGTGCAAGCGGCGGAGTTCACGCCGACCGGCAAAGGCGGACCCGTGATCGGGAGCAGTGGCGGCCCTCTGACGTACACCTGCTCCGGAGCGACGTTAGGCACTAACTGCTCCGGCAATCAGACGCTGAGCACTACTACACAGACCCCCGTCGTAACGTCGATTCCTGCTGGGACCTGTACGGGCGGTGGCGGAAATTGCAGTTCAGCCGTCCCGAACACTGTGAGCACCAGTTTCACTCTTACGGATAACCCGGCTTACAAGACCGGGTCCTATTCGTCAGTTTTAACCTTCACTATCAGTGCAACTTGAGAACTTTGAAAAAGGAGACGAAATCGTACACCGCAACCGCGACGTTCACCATCAGCGCCGCGTAAGTGATCCACTGGAGACCAGGAGACGAGGATGCGCGGGTTCTTGATGTTTGCTAGAGCGGGAGCGGTCCGGTGCGGGAGCGGCTCGCCAAGAAAGTTTGCTAGCTATACTCTTACGGATAACCCGAAATATAAGACCGGGTCTTATCCGCTAACTTCAACCCTTAACCATCAGCGCAAGCTGAAAACTTCCAAAAAGGAGACAAAACCATGAAGAAAACTTTACTTGCGGCGGTCGTCCTGCTGTTGAGCGCATCGCTGGCTGGCGCCGCAACCGTTACGGCCACTGGCACAACCACACTCTCGCTTACCGTGTCGAACGAGGCTAGTATTACGATTACCACTACCACCACAACCCTGGCCGCGACCGGCACGACGTTCAATCCATACACCGGCGCAACCAACTTCACCTACAAGATTCGGACGAGCCAAACCTCGGGAACTGGCTCCATTCAGCTCGAGGTCACCACGGACTTCTCGGGCACCGGCGGTCCTAGCGTCGGTACGCCACCTAGCTCGGGGGACGCCCTCACCTATACTTGCACCACCGCGTCAGGTACGGCATGCAGCACGGCCCTAACTGCGTCTACCAGCGCCCAAACGAGCGTGGCGACCTTCGGCGCTGATGCGCACTCGGTGGCAGTGAGTGGGGACGCTGGCTCCGTCGCCTGGAGCCTGACTAACGACCCGAAGTATAAGACCGGGACGTACACCGCAACCGCGACGTTCACCATCAGCGCTGCGTAGCTGATGACGCCGTGGGTAGGGGAGCGCTTCGCGCTCCCGAGGACGGGCATAGCCCGCCCCAACTACAGAAAGGAGGCCGGGATGCGCAAATTCATCATGTTCACCATTGCTGGAGCGCTCGTATTTGCCGCAGGGTCGGCGTGGGCTCAAAAAGCCGCCGCACCACGCCGACCCACCCCGGTTAGCCGATCAGTGCAGAGTGCGCAGGCCTCGACTCCCCTCACTGTCAGCAACGGTTCGGTGACACCGACCTCCATCACCTTTCCCACCTCTACTAACCCGGGCGGTAGCGTGAGTGACAGCGGCAGTACCAAGGTTCAATTCACGGTGACGAACAATCCCGCGCACTTCACCGTCTATGCCCAAGCGACCGCGAGCTCCTTTACGGGCTGCAACAACCCTCCGGCTAGCTCAGTGACGGTGGCTTGCTCAAGCGCAACCGGCGTCACCTGCGCGGCTGCGGCTGCTTTAAGCAGCACGGGGAATGGTACGACGGTGGTTACCGGCAGCGGGAATCACACTCTCGCGCAGTTTTCCGTGACTTATACCTTCCAGGACAGTTGGAGCTATCAGGTAGGTACATCATGTACAATCGGCGTTCAATACCTATATACCGAACCGTAATTACTCTCCTTGGGCTGTTAGCCCTCGGGGGAGCGGCGCCTGTCTGGGCGCAGGTAGGCCTAGGGCTGGCGCCCATGCGGGTCGAGTTGCGCATGGCGCCGGGGCAGCAGTACTCCGGCTCGCTCAAACTGAGTACCGAATCGGGGGAGAAGGTGCGAGTCCGTGCTGAGATGCTCGATTTCAATATCGACGCCAGGGACACACCGCAGTTTGAGCGCGATCTGCCCCAGGAGGCTGCCTACTCCTGCAAGAAATGGCTGAGCCTCAACCCCATGGAGATCGAGCTAGAAAAGGGCGGATTCCTGCTGGTCCGCTACACGCTACGGCTCCCCGCGGACCTGCCCGAAGGCAGCTACAACTGCGCCGCTGGCTTTACTACCCTTCCCACCGCCGAGCAGGCGACGGGCATGGGAATGCGCATGGCTGTGCGTGCTGTCGCCGCTGTCTACGTCACCGTCGGCTCTCCCCCCATTCACGGCAGGCTGAAGGAAATCAAGCTCGAGCCGCTGCCAGCGGGGAAGGAGTCCGAGCCAGCGGGCTGGCAAGCGGTGGCGATACTCGAGAACAGCGGGCTAATGTATTTCCGGCCCACGGGCAAGCTCGAGGTTCTGGACGCGGACGGCAAGGCGGTGGAGACGGCTGATTTCCCGTCCCTCCCCGTCTTGCGCCAGCGCGACCAGTGCTTCCTCTTCCCGCTCAAGACGCATCTTGAGGCGGGGCATTACAAGTTGCGGGTGCGGATCGATATCGGCACGGGCGAAATCCAGGAAGGCTCCCTGGACGTGTCGGTGGAGCCTACCCCGGAGGCGCCAGAAGTCCAGCCGGGGCCCGTGCCGCAACATCCACAGCAATAGTGCCTAGGGACCGCAGTGGGCCTCACTCGCGCGGAACGGCGGGACTTCAACCCCGCCCTACCGTCCCCCGAACAGAGGAGAGGGACTAGAGGTGAGCGGGCGCCTGTCGCGCTCCAAAGGGAGCCTTGGTGCATTGGCTGAAGGACAATTCGATTCGGGTCGCCATGGCGCTTGCCGCCCTGTTGCTGCTTGCGCCCGCGCTTTGGGCTCAGACCGCTGGGCAGGCCGACGTGGCCTTCCAAGGCTACTATCTGGCTGGAAGCGGGCAGCCGCTGACCGAAACCACAGGTCCGGCCGTGAACACCAGTGAATTCATTCCGGGTGTTGGCCTTTTTACCGCCAACGTCGAGGGCTACGGCGGCAACGGTTTGCACACCGGCAACCTCTACGCGGGACTCGAAAGGGTGCCGATTTGGGGCTGGCATTGGGACTTCATGGGCGGCGACTTCCATTTTTCATCGAACCTTGTCGAGAACCCTTTCCTCAATATCTACACGCCCGAGATCGCGGCGCGCGGCCTCCGAATCGCCATGCGGCGCACAAGCCGCAGCTACCAGTTCTTCGTGGGCGAGGAGACGCTCCTCGGCGGACCCCGGATTCCCTTCCGCATTACACTGCCGCAGCGGGTGCTGGGGGCCTCCATGCAGCAGAAGGTAGGGGAGCGTTGGGAGTTCGGCGTGCGTTACCTTAACCTCTCCACCAACCCCGACGCGCTGACCAACGACTCCACCCTTTTCCTCCCCGGCCACGAGTACCGGAACTCGAACAGCCTTACCTTCCAGTCCTTATACAGCTTCACCAAGCACCTCAAGTTCTATACGGAAGCTGGCTACGGGACGGCTTCGAGCTTCACCTCTGCCGGGGAACAGTCTTCCTCTGCGCCAGTGCCGGTGAGGCAACAACCGTTGTCGCTGCTGGTGGGCCCCTCGTGGGAGGACGACAAGTTCAGCCTCAAGGCCAATTACGTTCGCCAGAGCACCACTTACCTGCCGCTGCTGGGGACCTTCGTGGGCGACCGGAAGGGGCCCGATGTGGAAGGGCATTACCGGCCAGTCAAGCGGGTGGATTTCTACGGCTCCGCCAGTGCCTACTCGAACAACCTGGAGGGCAACCCCGACCTGCCCACTTACCACAGCTCCGGGTATACGGCGGGAGCGTCCTTTATCCTGCCCTGGAAGTTCGGCGCCAACGCCTCGCTTTCCACTATGCGCTTGACCGAGCACGATCCTTCGCAGCCGGCTGAGATTGCCTCGAACAACCGCCAGTTGAGCTTCAACCTCAGCCGCCCCCTCCGGCGTCACAGCCTGCGGTTCTCCTTGATCGACATGAAGCTCAACACCAACCTCTCGCCCATGGCGCAGCGCTTCACGGAGGTTGAAGACACTTTCACCTGGAAGCGGCTGGTGCTGGGCGGAGCCGTCCGCATGCAAAACTCGCAGTCGACGGAAAGCCGTAACACGCTCTTCTTCCGCGGCTCGATCCAGGCCAACATCAAGCGCGTTTCGGCTTATGGCTACTTCGAAAAGGGCAACGACCTGGTGAACCGGAGCATCTTCAGCACCAATGCCTACAACAGCACTGTGGCGGGGCTGAGCACGCCGCTCATCCGGGGCTGGAACCTGCAATTTGAGGCCTTCCGCAATCAATTGAATACGGCGCTGAACGCGGAGAACATCTTTCTTTTCCCCAACAGCGACCTGGGCCTGAACACCCAGCTTGCAGCCTTCAATCAGTGGAGCGTTTACGCCCGCGTGGCGAAGCACTTCCACTGGGGGAAAGAATTGCCGGGAGGGGGCGACATCGAGCAGTACGCGGCGGCACACGCGCCGCTGGTGGGAAGCGTCCAGGGTCTGGTGATGGAGCAGTCCTCAAAAGGGAGCCGCCCAGCGGCAGGCGTTCCCGTAAGCCTCGCTCACTTCCGTACCGCCGTCACCGATGCCTCAGGTCGCTATCAGTTTTCCGCCGTTCCTGAAGGCCCTTACGAGGTGGGACTTGACATGGAGCAACTCCCTACCGATTACGAGCCGGGCCCGGCCACCATGGCGCGCGTGAGCGTCGAGCCGCGCGCCATCGCGCGAGCCGACTTCACCGTGGTCCGCCTGACCTATTTGACCGGGAGAATTGTGGCGCCGGCGGGCACGCTGCTGGAGGACGCGGTGATCCGGCTGGCGGGCACCAACCGTTACACCACACCCTACCAGGACGGCAGCTTCGCCTTCTACAACCTGCGTGAGGGAGAATACGAAGTCGTGTTCGATGAGCAGACGCTGCCCGATGGATATCTGCTCGCTTCGCCAGCCCGCGTGCGGGTGTTGGCCTCGAGCGCTAACCCGCCAGCGGCAGAGATCAGATTTGAGCTGAAGCTTAAGCCTCCGCAGGAGAAACCTGTCCACGAGATCTTGAAGGAACAGATCCATATGGGCGCGGGTGGCGGCGCAGGCCGCGGCGTGTCCAGTGGTGGGTCCCGCGGTGGGGGCGGTAGCCGCTAGAGCCACGATCAAAAGTGTCTCGCCTTGAATCCCTGAAGACAGCCTTGAGGGCTTCAGGACTTTTTGATGTCATCACCAGGTCAGGAACTTACACTATAGACACTCCGCCCTATCCCCACACAGCCTTGCCTACCACCGCGAGTTAAATCCCAGATTCCCAATTCCAGAAGCTGGTGTGAGACAGACCCCTCCGGCGGACGACCTTTGCGCACCGCAAAGAGATTCACCAACTGTGGCCAAGCGTTTGGGTGGAAATGACTCGGCGGACGGCCCCTGATGAGAGGGAGTCTTGAGGGTGATTACGAAGTAGTAATGGGGTCTTGCAGAAGTCTTCGCAATGAGGGATACTCCCCCCTTAATCCCAAAGGAGAAGCTTCTCGGCATCTCGAGCATCGGTACTGGAGATGCCAAGAAGCCTCCTTTTTTCGGAAGCAGCGGACCGGGCCTGAGCACCCAGTTGGCTTCTCCCGCTGGCCGGCAGGCGCCAGCCTTAAGTTTCGACCCGGCGCGCCGATTGTATTTCAGTTGGATTTGAAGCCGCGCCGGAGAAAATGGGCTGCGGTGGGTGCGGTGCCGATGCTGGGCGTGGCGGTCGCAGCGGCAGCCGCTAGCTCCAGCGAACGTGTTTGGCCATGACAGCCTGAAGAAAGGGTGGGGTGCCGGGCCATTCCACTTGACCATTTTGCGGCCTTGTGGAGAGGTGAAGGGCCATGCAACGCATACGATCCAGCGACTGGAGTAAGGCGGGCATGGCGGCTTGGCTGCTCCGTAGTTTCGCTCGTGGACAAGGCGCGAACTGGACACTCGTCGGGCTGCTGCTGGTGGGCTTGCTGAGGGTTGCTGCTCCGCTTTACGCCCAGCGGACCAGGACCGTTACCACCACACTGATCCTGCAAGTGGCGGAGGCGGGTCTACTCGAGCTCCAAAATGATAGCGTAATCGTAAAGCTCCGGCTCACTCCGGGTGTGGCGGTGAACCTTTGGGGCGACAAGGCCTGCACCACACCCGCCGACGAATCCTATATCATCACTGCATCCGGAACTTACACCATTCCTCTCAATGAGATCAAACAGGGACAGAACAGCGAGGGGGCCGATATAGGCTCCATTTGCTTACAGTCCTCAGACGGAGTGCTGCACCGCTCCTTGCCGGCCCAAGGGGGAGCGCTACTAACGGGGACGATTGCGAGCGCTAAGAAGATTTCACCGCAATCAACTTGGTCTGGTCGCGTCTCGATCCCAGCCGGACGGGTGTCCTCAGCAAAAAATCCCTCAATGTTGCCTCCGCGCCAGTAGTTTGGCGCTTAGATGATTTGCATCTCAAGACTGCCAGTGTCCTAATATGCGACGCAGGGCCGGTCCCGCAAGGCGGGACCGGCCAGGCCGCCCCAAGGCGGCCCTACAGGCGAACTGGGACACCACCACCATTGCGAGTGGGCGGAAATCTGGGCCGCTTCAGCAGGCGCACCGTGACGAATAAGACCAGTCTCCTGCTCGAAGAATCGCCCGCCCCACATACAAAAGAAAGTCGATCCCGAAAGCGGACTCGCCCTCATCTCGCTGTGAGACTCACCGAGACATGAGGGCGAGTGTAGTATGACAGGCCCCGGGACAAGGCGGGCGCGCTCGGCTGGGCTCGCCCGGGGATTCTGCTTTGTGAGGGGCAACCCCGTCCGCGCCCGCCCGCCTTGTCGCGCTCAGTTCGTGGCCGTCTTCGGTTTCTGCGCCGCTTCTTGCTTCAGAGACCGCCGGTAACTCGCGAGGAGCTTCTCGCGGTTCTTGCGTAGGTCCAGTCCGGTCGGCCCGGCGGGATAAGGCCGGTCGCCCATCATCCCTTTCCAGAGAATGCGGTTGTAGACCGCGGGATCGACGCGATCTGCGTCCGAGAAGTCCATTCCCTTGGTGACCCGCGCCCAGTATTGCGCGCCGTGCGTCGACTTGGGCACGATCAGGCTGGCCGCCTTGGGAGGCAGCGGCAGACTTGTGTTGTAGAGATATGCCGAGGGCTTGGCGGTAAAGCTCCACGCGCTCGGGGTGGTGTTGAAGATGTCGGCCATGGGCCTAGCGAGCGCGTCGTTCAGGTTCAATTGCGGGAGGCCCAGAACCTCTTCAATCGTGCGCAGGAAGTCGAGGGTGTTGTACGGTGTGGAGACCAGCGCTCCTTGCTTCACGTAGGCGCCCGCCACGAACGCGACGGTGCGGTGCGAATCGACGTGGTCGGCGCCATCCTGGGCGTCGTCTTCAATGACGAAGATCAGGGTGTTGTTCTTGTAGATGCTGTTGGCGATCTTCTGAACCAGCAAGCCGACCGCATAGTCGTTATCGGCTTCCTGCGTCTCCGGAGTATCCACGAGGTCAATCGCGGTACCGAAGTTTCCGGTGTGATCGTGCATGAAGCGAACGAGGCTCAACGAAGGGAGTCCACCGTTGGCGTAGCTGGCATTGAAATCCCGCTCCCACTCCGTGTAACGGTAATAATCCGGAAAGTTGTTGTCGAAACCGCGGAAGAACCGATCGGTGTACGGGAAGAGGGAAACATTCGAGGGGGAGGCCACGATCGTGCGGGTTGAGGCCGGGTCGTGCGCCAGGGGAATGGCGCACGTGGGCTCGTTATAGCAGGTCGTGTCAATGAAGAAGCCATAGTTGCGAACCGTGAGACCCATCCGCAGCGCGGAGTCCCACAAATAGCCGGTATTCACTTCATTGTTCGGTCCATCCGGCGCATCCACGTCGGTCTGGCCCGGTAACAGATCCGGATCGTCCGGTGTAAGGGGTTCGGCGGCCTGGCGCTGGGCGAGGGACGGAATCGCAACGTTCACACTGCGATTCAAACCCTCGCTATCCAAGCTGAGGCCGCGTCCCGCGTAGGACACCGGGTATTGGCGTTCGACCACGTCGGGGGCGCGAGCCCCAGTGGTCCACGGCCAGCCGTCATTGCTGACTTCGGCGGTGGCCATGATGTTATCGAGCGTGACGAAGGTTGTCGCCAGGTTATGCAGATTCGGCGTGATCGTATCTCCCCACTGAACCAAATGAGTATCGCCATTGCCGACCAGCAGGTCGCCCAGAACCTGGTCGTAAGTCCGGTTCTCCTTGATGATGAAGATAACGTGCTGGATGCCCTGACGCACGGCCGCCATGACCGCGGCGTCGCTGGCGCTCTCGGTACTGGAGAACCGGTTGTTCGCGAGCACCTGCGCCGTCAGCGCCGGGAGCTGCGCCGCGAGGGTGGCGGTGGGGAAGCTCTGTAAGCCGGCTTTGGTCAACTGGGGATTATACTCGTTCGTGGTCTCGCAACTTGGGAACAGCGGCGGGCCATAGACATAGCACCAATTGGGATTGGGGCCCGTCGGCGACTTCCCATTGACCACGTACACCCAACTGCCATCGGGGCTGAAGCTCACGGAGTTCGGGTACCAGCCGGTGGGAATGAGACCCACGACCTGGTCGTTCTTATCCGTTCCAGTCAGCGCCACGACGGCGATACTGTTCAGATTGCCATTGGTCACGTAGAGTTGCGTCCCATCCGGCGTGAGCGTCACGCTGTTAGTGTTCGCGCCCGTATATTTCGCCAGCGTGGGAAAGGTGGTAGACACTAGTGACGGGGGAGCGATGACAGGGATGGTTTCGAGGACGGTGTTCCACGTGGTGCTGTCGTTCGGGTTCGTGTCGATGACGTCAACCGTATCCGACTCGTCTTCGGCGACATACAGGCGCGTCTGGGCCGTGTTAAGCGTCATCTTGTTCGGTTGGCCTTTCACTGGGATCCGTTTTATTACCGCCGGTGTCCCGCTCAGATTCACTACGTCGATCTCGCGGTCGCGAAGGCTTGAGACATACGCCCAATTGGTCGTTGTCTGGGTCGATGCGTTAGTCGTCGTCGCCACAACCACCCAAAACGGATATTCGCCGCCCGGCGTGCCCGGCTGCGGCGAGCTAGCGGCCCTGCCGGGGCGCAGGTCGAGTTCCCCCGGGTTAGACAGTCCCCCGGGTTCCTCGGCCGTAAGGGTGCTCAGCGGCGTCCAGTTGCCCAAGCCTCCGGTGAACACCGTTATCGAGTCGTTGTAATAATTCGCCACCACCATGGTCTGGCCATCTTGGGAAATAGCCACGCCAGCGGCGCAAGGCTGCGCGTAAACCACGCTATTTATCTGGAGTGATGGTTCGCTTTTAGGTACGGGAAGGCCAACGCCCCCCGTGGTGTGGTTCAAGAGAAGCTCTTGCTGCTGCGCCCAAGTTGTTCCGTCGGCGCTCAGAGTAAAGGCGTGGACATTGTCAAATTGGGGGCTACTGGGGTTGGGCTTACCGTTGCTGCCAAAGGGGTAGTCACCCATGCCGCTGGATACGTAAAAAGCCCCGCCGGATGGATCGACGGCAATCCCGTTGTAGGCATTGGGGATCATCACTATTTGCTTCTGGACCGGCGTGTCCGTCGAAATGTCGTAGATGAACACGTACTCACTCGACGGCGAGTTTGCTGCTGGGAGCCCGTTGTCCGCTATGGACGCGCCGGGTGCGAGCCCTACTACGGGCGGCTCGGCCACGAAGGCCATGGCTGAGACGGAGTTGGCGTAGAAAATGCGGTTGTACCCGCTGGTCAGAACAAACAGAGTCTTCCCATCCGTACTCACCACGCTCGAGACCGCTTGCCCCGCCCACCAGGGATTACCGTTTACTAACCAAGGGGTGACCAGCGGTTGGAACTGGGAGCCCTGGGGCGCCAGCGGCGTAATCCATTGGTTCATATTGGGGATGAACTGGACGCCCGCGGCCGCGGCATTCACCGTGATGGTCAGGGTCGCCGTGGTGCTGCCGGTCAAGTTGGAAGCCGTTACCGTGTAGCTGGCCTTGGCGGTCACGGCCGTGGGGGTTCCGGTAATAATCCCCGTGTCGTCGTCCAGGCTCAGGCCCGCCGGAAGGTCCGGGCTCACACTG
Organism: Terriglobia bacterium; assembly: GCA_050011515.1. Taxonomy (GTDB): domain Bacteria; phylum Acidobacteriota; class Terriglobia; order UBA7540; family UBA7540; genus CAVROP01. The sequence goes on from JBEKIZ010000036.1 coordinate 12,709, forward strand.
TACGCGGTCACCGCTCCGCCGCTGCTGGTGGGGCTGTTCGGCGTGATCGGCGTCCCCACGGTGTAGACCGCCGTACCGGTAGTGTAGGCCAGGCCCGCCGGGGCCGCGACATTCACCGTGATGCTCAGGGACGCGGTGGTGCTGCCGGCCGAGTTGGAAGCCGTTACTGTGTAGCTGGCCGTGGCGGTCACGGCGGTGGGGGTTCCCGTGATGACACCCGTGCTGGTGTTCAGGCTCAGGCCCGCCGGAAGGGCCGGGCTCACACTGTACGCGGTCACCGCTCCGCCGCTGCTGGTGGGGCTGTTCGGCGTGATCGGCGTCCCCACGGTGTAGTCCGCCGTGGCCGTAGTGTAGCTGAGTCCGGAGGGCGGCTGAACGACAGGACTGGGGCTGCTGCCGCCACCGCACCCACAGAAAAGAAGGAATAACGCCGTCAGAGAAAGAGAAAGAATGATCAAACTGAAAGGTCTGGAATTCCTGTTGTGCATGTTCATAGATTGACTCCTTATATTGTTTGATGGTCGAGCTATCGGGGCTTTCGAAAGAGAACATTCGGCACAGATTAAGAAAAGTAGACCGAACTTGAGCTGCGCATACTGATGATTGCACGCGCATCTCCACTCCTGAAGAAGGCATCGTCGAAATCCGCTCATGATCTGCCTTTGCACCGTTACTAAAACTGAGGTGCCGTAGCCGGCAGTGTGGCGGAGTTGATTCCTTCACACTGCGAGTAGTCAACTGTCAAGTTGCTATTGGCGTCAAGCGTCACCGTCCAGACGGTATCGTAGTCAGTGGGCGACCAAGCGGGCGCGGTTGGGCCGCCCCCATGCGGGAAATAGCTTGAGAACAGTGCAGTCACTGTCTGAGCGATTTGAACGTACGACCACCCTAGCAGCACTTTCTGATTGGAGAATAAGCCGCCGATGAAGAAAAAATTACTGGTTAGCTGGGCCGCGTTCGGATCGGACAACTCGAAGCCCGTTACCAGATTATAGGGCAGGTTATTGGCGATTGCGTATGGTTCGACAGTCAAAGCGGGCGCAACACCCGACCACTGGTTATCGCCCGAGGTGGTGACCGTGCCTTGGCTAAATTGAGAGACATCCCCCGACCAAACCTGGTTAGGGCTAATCTTTCCGCGAAGCGCGTTCGGAAGATCCAGCGCGCGCCATTGCCCTGCACCAACGTAGTTGTTGTCGGACCAGTAGCCCTGCGGATGCGCCTCTGCATGCCGAACAATGTAAAGGGTTTCGTTGGTGTTGGCTCCCGCAGGAATTACGGCGCCACCGATACCGCCGGTCACGGTGATGCTGGACGGCGTCGGCGGCATGCATGGAGTGCTGACCAACGCGGGCGGGGGCAGCACAGGGTAGGTGGAGGGCGGGTTCAAGCTGCTGTTATAGGTGACCAGGTCGGCGCTTCCAGACGGCGCAATCGAGATCGCATAAATATTGTTGGGACCCTGATGGCTCGCCGGCAGAGTCAGGTTATAGCTTTCAAGCTCATTGATATTTGCCAACAGGTTGCTGGTGGTCTCCCAAGGCGCCGAGAAGACGTAAAAGCCCGGGACGTTTGCCGTGACGATACCGGTTACCAGGGTTTCGTTGTCGCCATTCTGGTCATCGAAGTCGAGACCCTGGCACTCCGGGCAGGGTAGCGACGGCGTAGCAACTCCGATGGGTACGGATCCCAACGCGTACGATGCATTGATCGGGTAGTTGTTGCCGGTATAGAAGGTCCCGCCCACAGCGTCACTGGAGAGAGTGATGTGGTTGAGAAGAGCGAACTGCTGGATGGTCTCAAGTGCTACCATATCGGGGTAATAGCCTGTGGTGGTGGTTTGCAAATGGGTCATCGGTTCGAGTGCGTAAATGCCGGTTACATTCTCACCACCCAAGACGTTCTGTTGCAGGAACGGGGCCATCAGGAGCGACCGCTGTAAACCCTGACTGGTGAGGTTGGCCGTGAGTGGATTGACGTCCCCGGAAGCTTGATAAGCCAAATCCTCGCTCACCACAAAGATCAGGTTGATATTGTTAGCGCTCAGGGCAGTGGGATTTACCGTGATGGTCAGGGTCGCCGTGGTGCTGCCGCCCGTGTTGGAAGCCGTTACCGCGTAGCTGGCCGTGGCGGTGACGGCCGTGGGGGTTCCGCTGATAACACCGGTGCTGGTGCTCAGGGTCAAGCCTGCCGGAAGGGCCGGGTTAACACTGTACGAGGTCACCGCTCCGCCGCTGCTGGTGGGGCTGTTCGGCGTGATCGGCGTCCCCACGGTGTAGACCGCCGTGCTGGTAGTGTAGGCCAGGCCAACCGGGGCCGCGACATTCACCGTGATGCTCAGGGTCGCCGTGGTGCTGCCGCCCGTGTTGGAAGCCGTTACCGCGTAGCTGGCCGTGGCGGTGACGGCCGTGGGGGTTCCGCTGATAACACCGGTGCTGGTGCTCAGGGTCAAGCCTGCCGGAAGGGCCGGGCTCACACTGTACGAGGTCACCGCTCCGCCGCTGCTGGTGGGGCTGTTCGGCGTGATCGGCGTCCCCACGGTGTAGACCGCCGTGGCCGTAGTGTAGCTGAGTCCCGAGGGCGGCTGAATGGAGACAGCACTGGGGCCGCCACCACCACACCCACAGAAAAGAAGGAATAACGCCGTCAGAGAAAGAGAAAGAATGATCAAACTGAAAGGTCTGGAATTTCTGTTATGCATGTTCATAGATTGACTCCTTATATTGTTTGATGGTCGAGCTATCGGGGCTTTCGAAAGAGAACAGTCGGCACAGATTAAGAAAAGTAGACCGAACTTGAGCTGCGCATGCTGATGATTGCACGCGCATCTGCACCCCTGAAGAAGGCATCGTCGAAATCCGCTCATGATCTGCCTTTTGGCCGTTACTAAAGTTGAGGAGCCGTGGCTGGCAGCATGGCGGAGTTGATGCCTTCGCAAAGCGCGTTGTCAACCGTCAGGTTGCCCACGGAGTCAAGCGTCACCGTCCAGATGGTGTCGTAGTCGTCGTCCGGCCAAGCGGGCGCCGTTTGGGTGCTGTACTGGTAGCTCCTGAGCAGGTCATTTACCATCGGTGGGAAGTGCTCGTGCTCCCACGCCAGCAGCACGGTCTGACCGGAGAATGTGTTCCCCGTGAAGAAAAAAGTATTAGTTAGCGCGGGCGAGGTCAGCGCAAACATCTCGACGCTCGCAAACAGATTCAAGGGCAAGTTATTGGCGATTACATAGGGTTCGACGGTCAATGAGGGCCTGACATACGACCAGTAGGAATGACCCGCGGGGATAACCTGAGCGGGGTCGATCGAATAGACCTGGGTGGGGCTGATTTTGCCGCTCAGTGCGTTCGGAAGATCCAGCGCGCGCCATTGCCCCGCACCGACATAGTTGCCGTCGTCCCAAGAGCTCGTCGGATGCGCCTCTGCGTGCCGCATGAAGTAAACTGTTTCGTTGGTGTTGGGGATGAATCCCTGCGCGGGCGGTGGCGGCGGAATACTTCCGGTCGTTGGGATCCTGAAAGGTGTCGCAGCGCATGTGCTGAGCAGCGGCACCGGAGGCAGCGCAGGGTAGGTGGAAGGCGGGTTCAGATTGCTGTTGTAAGTCACCAGGCTAGCGCTTCCCGACGGCGCAATCGAGATCGCATAGATATAGTTCGGACCCTGATAACTCGCCGGAAGAGTCAGGTTATAACCTTCGAGCGTACTGATATTTGCCAACAGGCTGCTGGTGGTCTCCCAGGGTGCCGAGAAGACATAAAAGCCCGGGACGTGTGCCGCGATGATACCGAGTACGCCGGTTACGAGGGTTTCGTTGTCGCCATTCTGGTCGTTGAAATCGAGACCCTGGCAGGCCTCGCAGAATAGCAACGGCGGAGCAATCTCGGGGGGTGGGGTGGGGGGGACGAACGTCAACGCATACGAGGCATTGAGCGGGTAGCTGTTGGCGGTAACTTGGGTCAGGCCATCACTGGCAGTGGGCAGACTGATCTGGTTGAGAAGGGCGAACTGCTGAATGGTCTCCAGTGCCGCCATATCGGGGTAATTGCCTGTGGGTGTGGTTTGCAAATGGGTCATCGGTTCGAGCGCGTAGATGCCGGTTACATTGTTCATCCCCAATACCTCCTGCAGGAACGGGGCCAGGAGGAGCGACCGCTGTAAACCCTTGTTGGTGAGGTTTGCCGTGCTTGGACTGACGTCCCCGAGAGCTTGGTCTTGGTAAGCCAAATCCTCGCTTACCACGAAGATCAGGTTGATGTTGTCGGCGCTCAGCGGAGTGACATTCACCGTGATAGTCAGGGTTGCGGTGGTGCTGCCGGTCGCGTTGGAAGCCGTAACCGTGTAGCTGGCCGTGGCGGTGACGGCGGCGGGGGTTCCGCTGATAACACCGGTGCTGGTGCTCAGGGTCAAGCCTGCCGGAAGGGCCGGGTTAACACTGTATGAGGTTACCGCTCCGCCGGTGCTGGTGGGGCTGTTCGGCGTGATCGGCGTCCCCACGGTGTACACCGCCGTGCCGGTAGTGTAGGCCAGGCCCGCCGGGGCCGCGTCTTCCACCGTGATAGTCAGGGTTGCGGTGGTGCTGCCGGTCGCGTTGGAAGCCGTAACCGTGTAGCTGGCCGTGGCGGTGACGGCGGTGGGGGTTCCGCTGATAACACCGGTGCTGGTGCTCAGGGTCAAGCCTGCCGGAAGGGCCGGGTTAACACTGTATGAGGTTACCGCTCCGCCGGTGCTGGTGGGGCTGTTCGGCGTGATCGCCGTCCCCTTGATGTAGACCGCCGTGGCGGTAGTGTAGCTGAGTGCCGAGGGCGGCTGGGGAGTGATAACACTAGTAGGGCCGCCACCACACCCGCAGAAGAGAAGGAATACTGCGGTCAGAATGAGACCAAGCCATTTGCTAGATCGCATAGAAAGTTCCTTTTCAATTGTCACCGGCTCCATGACATGGCACGGTGTTTCGCCACTGGCCACGTAGGAACAGTCTTTTTCACCCGGCTGTTCGGCAGGATGACACCCTGGGTTCCATTGCCTCTGAATCAAAGTCGTTTCTAGACTCAGGGTGAAGTTCTCCATGGGCTGACTTATATTGAGTCACCCCATGCATTCGTTCTTGTTATCGGCGGAAACAACTACAAAGTTAAGTCGATCTTGGCGAATTCGGTGGGCGCTTCTCTCATCAAGAGGTGAAGCCTGACACCACAAGGGAGCAGGTAGTCCTTTTGGAAAGAACGTGAGGGTGGAAACTTCCTCATAGATGAGCTGCCGCCGGGAAGGTGCGTAATCGGAAATCCGGCCTTTAAATATTGCCCCCGGCGGGAGCGCGATTTACTTGGCAGATGCCGTGGCCGGTGAATCACTTCCCAGTGACACGGCGCGGCTCAAGCTGACGTCCATCTCCGTGTAGGGCGGCAAAATCACGTCGCGACCGTGGCGGGTGAGGAGAAAGATTCCTGTCGCGCCCATCGCCGCTAACCTGGCCACGCCGGCCGTGGAAGCATCGGTGGCGGTTGAGCTGATCGCCTCAATGATCAATTGCGTGGTATCGTCGCTGACCTTGGAGATCCCCCCGGTCACACCAAAATCCAGCAGAAACCTTGCCTTGCCGGGATTTTGGGCGTGGATTCTTCCCTCGGAATCCATTGTCATGTGGGTTCCCCTGTCCACCTCCGCGGCCACGGGGGAAGCGGCAATCGCGGTGGCGGCGCCATTCGGCAAGGACAAATGAGTGAACAGAAGGTTCAGCGAGCCAGGGCGGTACAAGCGGCGGGGCGGGACGCGCTTTGCTAACACCCCTTGCAGAATGCTGCCCTGGGGGATGGCGATGGTGGCGCCCACGCGCACGGGCTCCAGCAACACGGCCTGGAAAGTTTGGCCCTGATGGTTCTTGGCCGCGCTGAGGCCCTCGAGCAGAACCAGGGACATCCGCGTCCCGTCGGCGATGGTGCAAGGCTCCGGGCAGGCCGCCGGAGCGCCTGCGTCCTTTCCTGCGCGCGCCTCAGCCAGCGCCGGAAAAGTTGTGCCCTCAGGCTCGACTTGCAATGTTAGTACCCAGGGAGGGACAGGTTCCTGTTGCTTCGATTTCGGTGCGGGCCCGCTTGCATCTGCCGCCTTCCCCCCCTTGGCCGCAGGCTTCTCTGTTTCCGCCCTCAGCTCAGCGCGTTGCGTCAGGGCGATGAACGTCGCCCGCAGCGGAACCTGACCCCCTCCCGGCATCAACACGTTCACCGACCGGAATCGCGCCACTACATCGTGCCGGGGCGCAAAAAGGCGAATCACAAAGGGCCGGTCGTCCACCGCGTAAGATTTCTTTCGCGACTCGATCTGATCCACCACCAGCCGGACCGTGCTGCCCTTGGGAAAAACCTCCGTACCCCGCCAATAAACGCTGCGCGCGAGCTTGCCCTCCAGCGTGGTTCCCGGCGCAGTTTTTTTGAGCTGGGTACGGCCCTCCATGGCAATCCAAATTACCGGAGCCTGACCGTCAGCGCTTTGCGAATACGCGCCGGAAACCGCCGCCCAGGCGATAAGTGCAATGCACACAAACTTCATCGTGAGTCGAGTTCGCAAGGTACCATGTCCGCCATTGGTGCGTTGCCGAGCTGCGATGATATCACCGGTCGCTGTGCTGCACGACGCTTGGTCCACCACGCTTTCGAAATGGCCGAATGGGAACATTCGTTTTCACTCGGCTGTTCGGCAGAATGACACCCTGGGTTCCATTGCCTTTGAGTCAAAATCGTTTCTAGACTCCTGGTGAAGTTCTCCATGGGCTGACTTATATTGACTTGCCAAAAGCATTCGTTCTGGTTATCGGCGGAGACAACTTTAAAGTTGAGACCATCTTGGCGAATTCGGTGGGCGCTTCTCTCATCAAAGGGTGTGTTGCAGATCGGTTCAAGCCACGCAGAGGAGAACGCCACCGCCTGTCATTCTGATCCCGCCCTGCGGGAGAAGAATCCCCGCATTTGTAAGCTCAAACAGTCCGGAAAAATGCCGGGATGCTTCGTCCGCCGCGGCGGACTCAGCATGACAGACCTGAAAGTAGTATGAGAAGAGAAGTGGGGATGGATTTCATCAACTGCTACGAGGATGTCAGTCGTGCCGACGCGTACGCCACACTCGAGTTCGCCAACACCTATTACCTCGCCTACCGCGATCTTCCGGCGATCATGTCAGAGCATGTGACCGGTACAAAGGCGCTTGATTTCGGTTGTGGCACCGGCCGGTCAACGCGCTTCCTGCGGGAACTTGGGTTCAATGTGACTGGCGTCGACATCTCGGAGGACATGCTGCGTATCGCACGCGCTCTGGATCCTGCGGGCGATTACCGCATTGTGCCTCGGGACAATTTGAGCGAGTTCGCGCCAGAAACCTTTGACCTGATCGTTTCACTTTTCACCTTTGACAACGTTCCGAGTGCAGCGAAGGTCCGGATTTTTTCCGACCTCAGAAACCTTCTGCGTCCGGCCGGAACCCTCGTCAGCGTCGTCTCATCCCCAGAAATGTACACGCATGAGTGGGCTTCGTTCACCACCAAAGACTTCCCGGAAAACGCCGCCGCTCGCAGCGGTGATGTGGTGCTCAACATCGTTACCGACCACCAAGATCGGAGGCCTGTCGAAGACATCCTCTGGACCGACGAATCGTATCGGGCGGTCTATAAAGAGGCGAGTCTGCAAGCGATCCAAGTCTTAAAGCCGCTGGCCAAAGGTGACGAGCCCTACGCGTGGGTGAACGAAACCAAGATCCCTCCCTGGGTGATTTACGTCTTGAGACGAGCGCTGTAGCTCTCCAGATACGGAGTTGTTGGATCTGAACACCCATTTCTTCGTGCAACGAACTCCTCACCTCTGCTACGATCACACTCATGCGACTTTACCTAGGCCTCTTTTTCCTCATCGCTCTAGCCGGTTCCGTCTGCGCCCAGGACCTCGAACCGGTTGCTGATCGCCTCGCCGCGCAGAACGCCCTCTTCGACGAGCAGTACGAGTCCGATCTCCGCAACTTCCCCGAGCGCGCAACCGCATTCGGCGACTATCGCTACAACGATAAGCTCCACGATAACTCACTCGCCGCCATCGCCCAGCGCCACGAAACCGACCGGACCTTCCTCAGCCGCCTTCAGGCCATAGCCACCAACGGCTTCGCCGACCAGGATCAGCTCTCCCACGACCTCCTGGTTCGTGTCCTCCAGCAGCGCATCGCCGACTTCGACCTGAAAGAATACGAGATGCCGATCAACCAGCAGGGCGGCATCCACACCAATCTCGCCGATCTGCCTCTCGCCGTTCCCCTCGACTCCGTGAAGCACTATGAAGACTATATCGCCCGGCTTCACCAGATCCCCCGTGTCCTCAGCGAGACCACGGAGGTCCTCCGCGCCGGCATGAAGGACAACCTCATGCCCGTGCGTTTCCTCCTCGAGAAACTCCCCGTTCAGTGCCAGGGCATCATAGATGCCGATCCCTTCCTCATTCCGACGAAGAGGTTTCCCGCCAGCATCTCCCCAGAAGAGCAGAAGCGTCTTACGCAGCAGATCACGGACGCCATTCGAACCGATGTCGTACCCGCCTACAAGAGCTTCGCTACCTTCCTTCGCACGGAATATGCCCCGCACGGCCGCACTGTCCTTGCCGTTACCTCTCTGCCCGACGGCGAGAAGCGCTATCAGAACGACATTTACGCCCGCACAACCACACACATGACGCCGGATGAGATCCACCAACTCGGTCTCCGCGAAATCGAACGCATCCAGGCCGAGATGACCGTCATCGCGAAAAGAGAGGGTTTCGCTGACCTCGCCTCTTTTCGCGCCTCCCTGAAAACCAATCCCAAATACATACCAGCATCCGCGGAGCAGATTCTCGACGACTTTCGCCACTACATCGCCCAGATGGAGCCCAAACTACCCGAGCTCTTCACCCTGCTTCCTAAGTCACCTGTCACTGTCGAGGCTATCCCCGCCTTTCAGTCTGCGGCTGCAACCCACTATGTCACCGGCACGCCGGACGGCAAGCGTCCCGGCCGCGTTGTTGTCGCCACCTCCAACTTCGCGGAGCGCTCACTGATCGACGACGAGGCGATCGCCTACCATGAAGGCGTCCCAGGCCACCACATGCAGCTATCCGTGCAGCAGCAGCTTACCGGCCTGCCCAAGTTCCGCCTCCATGGCCTCGGGTTCAACGCCTATATCGAAGGCTGGGCCCTTTACGCCGAGCAGCTTGGCAAAGAGGTTGGCTTCTATCAGGACCCCGTTTCGGACTACGGCCGACTTTCGTCCGAACTCTTCCGCGCCGTGCGGCTGGTTGTCGACACCGGAATCCACTCCAAAGGTTGGACCCGCGATCAGGTGGTGGATTTCTTACGTAAGTCGGGTGCGGTCGACGAGCCCACTATCCAATCCGAAACCGACCGCTACATCGCCTGGCCCGCGCAGGCCCTCAGCTACAAGCTTGGCCAGCTCAAGTTCCGCGAACTCCGCGATCGCGCCCGGAAAGAACTAGGAACTAAGTTCGACCTCCGCGCCTTCCACGATGAGATGCTCAACGGCGGAACCCTGCCCCTCGACCTGCTCGAAGCCCGCACCAACAAATGGATCGCCCAACAGAAATTAAAATGACGCTGTAAGTCGGGTAGTTGTAGCGCAGACCTCCGTCCCGCCCTGGCGGGAGGTCTGCTCTTCCTCAGATTCGCGCTTCCGAATCTCCGGTGCATTCGGGCACTTTCGTGAGAGGCCGGGAAGATGCTATGCTATTTGGCATTTCGCAGAGGTTCTTTGTGCCAACGCTCGATGCTGCCCCCAGAAGTACCGCAAAGCCCCTTTCTGTCCGACGCCACGTAGACCGCAAGATTCTCCGCTTCTCTCTATCGATTGGGGCGGTTGCAGCTCTTGTGACTGTGTTTGTGTACATGGCGTCAGCCTATCCTTCCGTCCGACGGTGGAAACGGAACAATTTGCGCGCGCTGTCTGAAATCAATTGCGCGGCCGAAACTTGCGACGCAAGCCGGTTCACAAGAGACTGGGAATTAGAGCAACCCGACTATGTGATTGACACGCACAGACTGTACTTTATCGCCTTCCCGATTTCGACAGAAGAAAACCCAGCCCATTTCGCACCCCTCGATTATATTGATACCGCCTTTATCAGGGAGTTCCGGCAACCCGCCCTTTATAACACGCCGGACGGAGAAGTCTGGCGTTTGTACTCGCGGCAAGCGAATGTGGGCGAAAACAACGTCGAAATACTTATAGGCTACGCAGTGAAGGCCCCTTGGAGAATAGTAGAAACGCTGCCGTCGCAAATTGGCACGGTGGACGCCACCCTAAAGCGCGAGGCCGATGAGATCGCTGCGAACCCTCCAACGCAGAAAGCATCAGCCCGAGGGTCAAGGCTTGGCCCTTCGGCTGACGGATTCGTAGTTGTCGATGCGAACACCAACCATGTTGAAGTGTGGGGGCCTTGGCTCCCCGCACTCTTGCCTAACGATACGAGCCTACCGGCCCCCGGTTATCAGTTTTGTATCCACGACGGCAAACTCTACGTTATCGAAACGGACACGGAGGGACGACTTCTGGCAACCTCGTCCATCGACATTGGAAGTCTCTGGTGGCTTGCGACTCTTTGCTGCATCGCGTTCCTGAGCGTGAGTGTTTTGGCACGCGCCCTCAGTCGGCGATTCTTGCGGAGCTACTTCGCTCTGGCGGGAATCCGATCGCCAACACTTGAGGAAGCCCAGCGAACTGGTGAGGGGCAGCGCGTGGAGTTTAAACGGGGCCTTTCCGACGACGAAACAAGGACCGGCAGCGTCGACAATGAGCTGCTGAAGTCAATAGCGGCGTTCGCGAACACAAACGATGGTGTGATCTTTATTGGGGTCGACGATGCGGGTCACCTGAAAGGGCTGGAGCTCGACTTTGGACAACGGGACCGCTTAGAAAGGAAAATCCGCCAGCTTGTACGAAGCCGTATAAAGCCCACTCCGCCTGTCCAGGTCGTTTTCGAGGACGTGCGAGGTCTGACAATCGCCAAGATTTCCGTCGCGCGCGGTGAGGCACCAGTGTACATGACTGGTGGCGTCATTTACTTGCGTTACGGGTCTGAGGACGTTCAGGCCCAACCAGAAGACCTCAGGAGGCTCGTTGCCGAATTCGCGTTTTGACCCATTACGGACTGTCTTAGTGTTTCTCGGAAAGGACACATACGAAGGAATAAGCGGGTAGCTGGTAGCCACGGTCAGGGCAGTCCTGACCGTGGGCCCGCTCTACCCAGTTGACCCGCCACGTGGTAAGATGCGCGAACCATGCGAGCCCCGAATCCTACGTCCGCTGGATGAACGAGAACATCGGCTTTAATCCGAGAGCGCAGCAAAACTCCAACGCACTATCGGAGTTCGTAGTCGCCGACCTTGTTACCTCATGCCCGGCGATTCGAACGGCAATTCAGTCTGAAGCCCTAACGCCCAAGAAAAACTCCGAGGTTAATACGGCCAGCGCCGTCAGGACCGTCGATCTCGTTCTTGTCGAGAAGCTTAAACTTCCCCTTATTTCTGTGCGGGTTTCAGTAGAAAACAAAACGATCATGACCGCTCACGGAAAGGCCAGAAAGAACAGGTACGGCGACATCATCGCGTATTCAAACCACATGCACAACCATCGAAGAGAGTGCGTCGCCGGCGCAATCGTGGTTGTCAACGTCTCGCCGGAGTATGAGAACCCGGACAAATTTGCCAAGGGATTGGTGAGACCAAATTTCGATATGGATAAGATCGTAGCGGACACGATCAATATCTTCCGCAGAATCCCACTGAGAAATGGGCCTCGAGATCCCAGCGACCGGCCAGAGGCCCTCGCTGTAATTGTCGTGGATTACGATGGGGAGTCGGCAGCAAAGCTCGTGACGGGATCGCTCGCCCCTCAGCCTGGAGAGAGCATCCATTACGAGAGTTTTGTTGGAAGGATTGGAAGTCTGTACGAACGGCGATTCAGCGGACGATAATGGAAGGCCCGTCCTGATCGAAAAGCGTACTTAGTTCCTTCTCCAGCCTTGCTTTTGCCATTTTCGTGTAGGAGTGGTCGATCTCAACCCCAATACTGTTCCGGCCACATTTGGCAGCGGCCAACAGCGTGGTTCCTGTGCCCATAAAGGGGTCAAGAACCGTATCGCCAACAAAGGAAAACATCCTCACCAGCCGGTGAGCTAATTCTTCAGGATACGGCGCGGGGTGATACCTTGTAGATTCCCCCATCAGGCCATTCCACACCTGCCGGAACCATTCTTGGTATTCTTCCTTCGTCAGCTTGGAAGCTTCGCGCTGCTCGTCAGTCGGTTGACGATAACCCCCAGGCTTCCTAAGCATCAGGATAAATTCCACATCGTTCTTGATAATGGCGTTCGGCTCGTATGGCTTCCCAAGGAAGCTGGAACCGTTCTCAACCTCGTAGCTCGCGTTGGCAATTTTGTACCAAAAAATAGGGCTTAGGTTATCGAAGCCGATCTTCCGAGCCCTAACTACAATGTCAGCGTGCAGGGGCATTACTGAGTGCTTGCCGTGGCGACGACGGGAGAGGCAAACATCTCCCACTACACAGACGAGGCGACCTCCAGGGACTAGAACTCGAAAAGCATGCTTCCACACTTTGTCGAGCTCATCGTGAAAAGCCTCATAATCTTCTATGATCCCAAGCTGGCTTTTTTGGCGGGGGTACTCTTTAAGTGTCCAATAGGGAGGGGAGGTAAGGACGAGGTGGACAGACCCCGACGGAATCCAGTCCATTTCCCTGGAGTCTCCGCAACATAATGTTAAAGTCGCCTTAGTGAGCGTGGCTTCCATCAATCCAGATTGTATCAGAGGTGAACCAGCGCGCAAAGGGAGCGGGTCGCACTCAATCGTTTCCGTCTTGCCCGAGATGGGTAGAGTTGCCGTCCAGCGAGCGACTTCGAAGTTTCCCAGCTTGAATTGCTCCAGCATCAATAATACTATCGGCTGCTCCCCACCTCCGCAGTATGGTTTCTTAGGATATTAAGCGGGTACCCCGAGTTATCTCGGTTGCGAGAACGAAAAAGAGCGCAGGAATTGTTGCGGTTATTTCCTGACAGGCCCTTACCCTGGCATTCCACATCCTGACGGATTGACCTGACTCGCCGTGGGTTGTGAGTCTCCGAACAAACTCGCCGTCGTGGGTGGTGCGGGGTGTGCATGCCTCTTGACAAATGGGGCAGGATAGGCTAGCATTGTAGCAGGAGTCAGGATTCGGGATTCAGGAGTCAGGATTCGGCAGATGGAAGAGCAGGGACGGGCGATAAGGGGAATTCTGAATGGTGAATGGCGAATTTCTTTCTTCCTCCTCGCGTTCGCGGACTGCTTACTCCCTTTGAAGTGCCGCAGGTCCCCCGGCAGGCCGGGGCAAGCTCCGAGCGGGACCTGCGCTACCCCTGCTTTCTGCCTACTGAATTTGAGGGAGGCGGGATGGAGAGGGCTCTTGGCAGGCATGGCAGCCCTGGACAAGATGTCACCGCCGACAGGGAAAGAAAGAACCAGTCACGTTGAAAATCGAACGAGCAATGCTGGAATGTCCATGAAAACAAAGGGTCGGTTTTCCACAGGCGGCAGAGAAGCCGGAATGTTGCACAAAATAAAGGTAGTTACGCGTCGAAAGCGGGAATGTTGTTGAAAGGAAAGGTAGTTAGTGCCTCGTATGTGGTAGGTGCGGAAGAGCAGGTTCCAGGTGTCGGGTGCCAGGTGCCAAATGGGGTCCGCGGTTCTTCCTCAGATTCGCGCTTTCGAGTCCAACGGCAAACTGGCAATCGGCAACCCGCAGCGGCGCGTTTGTTGCGCCGCGTTCATGCCGGAACACTCGTTCACGCGGGAGCATTGCGAAGCAGCGCTTGACTTCCACGACGAGGTGTACGGTAATAGTGGGGAGACCCTTCCGGGAGGCGCTTGATGAGGCAGAATTTTCCAGGTCGCGTTTTCCGCACTCTAGCCACCACGGCGCTGGCGACGGCGCTGTGCGTCCCGCTGGTGAAGGCGCAGGCTGCCGGCGAGTACACGATGGGCGTTTCGAGGTCGGCTGCGGGCGCTGTGGGATTCGGCAATACATTGAGCCGCAGGATGTCGAAGGCCGCCGACGAGCTTTCCGATAAGCTCAAGACGCAGATTCATGAGAGCCCTGCGCAAGTGATGAAGGAGAACCGCGCCGCATTCGCAAAAGCGGCGGGCGAAGGCGGGGGAACGTTGCGCTTCGCTTCCGACCCCAGTGATGCCGCGGTCTTTGTGGATGGCCACCTGGTCGCGCGGACACCGGCAGAAATCACAGTTCCGCAGGGCAAGCATGCGATTGAGGTCACCCGGCCTGACCGCGACCAGTGGTTCGAGCAGGCCACCGTCGCCAAGGGGCAAACCTTGGATATCAGCGCCAAGCTGGTGAATCCGTATCCCTCCGTTATCACACTCAGCTTCAACGACACTACGAAAAACAAGGGGCAAACCGTGGATATCAGCGCCAAGCCGGTGAATACGAACCCCTCCGTCATCACGCTCAGCTTCGACGACGCTAAGAAATAATCACGCCTGGGAACGCCAGACGCATGTAGTGGGATTCAGTCTAACAGGGATTGAACAAGACCCCACAGGCGGAATTGCGCGGCTCTAACTCCCCCCTCGGTTGCTTAAAGTTTCAGTTCGAGACCGATATCAAAACCACGCTCGGAGGATTCTGCCTCGCGCACCCACACCACGCGGTAGACCTTGACGTCGTCTGGGGTACTTTCCAAAATGGCCTTGACCTCCATTCCCCTGCGAAGCGGAGCGTGCTGGCGCACGCACAAGCCACGCTCGGACATATCGATGGTGGAGGCCTTTACTTCCCCGGAGTCCTTCCATCCAAATCGCAACCGCAGGGGCAAGCCAACGCGGATTCGTGGGCCAGTGCGCCGATCCAAAAATCCGGAGGATTTCATCGCCTCGCCTCCCCAACCACCGAACACCCGTGTTTGAGTATTGCACAACTGAGCTTTCCTTCCAATTACAGAGTGAACTATGCCTGGCTTTGAAAGGGAGGCAAGGGTGTATTCGGAAGGTTTCGAGAGTGGCCAACCGTGGCCAAGCTACCTGACGCTGAGCGGAACGGATTCAGAATCCCTGGCGATGAACCGCGGGCGGGGTGATCCTGCTGAGGATGTCCGAATTCGTCTCTGCGACCCGTTCAGGTGCTTGGGAAGAAGCATCCGGGCGACTCCGATTCGAAGTGTGGCTTTTTGACAACCAGTCTTGAATGTTCCGCACTGCCTTGGCGCGCTGCCGGCTGGCAACCAATTCCCAGGCCAACACGGCGCCCAGGACGATTGCCAGACCCCAGCCCACTACGTGCCAAACAATTTCCAGAGTGACTGCCAGAGAGAACATCGCATCAGCCATTTGAAGTTCATCCTCTTCTTCCGCGGCTGGCCTCGAGCGATTACCTAATTCCCTGCTCGGCCGCAGCCAGATCTAGGCCCCCTTCGGAAGAGCTAAAGGGACCGCCCTACACCCCTGCTCCTATCACAACAGCTTGCAAGCTCCTAGAGTACAGGGGTACTGGTACCATGCAGTAAGTCGTGTCATTCCAATATATTAGAGCTTTCTTAACTAGAGAAGCTTACCCCTTTACTGACGGCTGGCATGCTCGCCACTGCTTACTGCGTACTGCATTTGAGGGAGGCGGGGGGGAGAGGGCTCTTCGGAGCCGCACTCACTGGCGGGACTGCCTTGGACCTTCCTCCATCACGCGGAGCCAGGCCGGACGACGGCGAAGAATTGAGCGTGACAGGGCACTACCGGGATGCGGCCTGGGGCAGTCCACTCAGGGCTTCGCGCACTTTCTTATCCAGTGTTTCGACGAAGCTGCTTAAAACCAAACCTTCCTGGCGAAAGACCACGCGCCCCTTGCGATCGAAGATCACCAGCGTGGGGAGCGCCTGCACGCCGAGGAGCCGGTCGAGTCCCTGGGCGTAGGCCACCTGGGTAGTCCACTGCACTTCCTTGAGGAATGCCGGCACGCCGGCCCGGTCCTCGTCCACGTTCACGGCCAGGAACACGGCGGCGGGCTCGTTGCGGAAGTTCTCCACCACGCGCTCGAGCAGCTTTCCCTCCAGCCGGCAAGGGCCGCACCAGGTGGCCCAGAACTCCAGGACCAGAACTTTGCCGCGGTAATCGGCGAGCCGCAGCGGCGAGCCGTCGGTGCGCTTGAGCACATAAGCGAAGGGGTCAAGAAGATTGGCGTTGGGCTGGCGCGAGTCCTGGAATCGCGGAGCGAGCGCGCGTACAAGCTCGTCGTAGCGGGCCAGGACCATATCGCCCAGGCCTTTCTCGGATTGGTGGAGCGCCACGTAACAACTGCCCAGTTTCCGGCGGACCTCCTCGCGGTGCGACGGGTCAAGGCCGGGACCGGGGAAGGCGAACGCCGTCGCATACTCATTCAGGGCTCGTTCAAGGTCGTTCTTCTTGGCCGCCAAGTCACCCAGCCGCTCCGCAAGCTGCTGCGAGGGATAGGCGGCATAGCTCTTTGCGTAATCCGCCATGGCCTTGTCCGTCTCGCCGGACTTGGCGTAAAGCTTCCCGCGCATCACGTAGGCCGCGGCCAGCATGATGCTGGGCGATTCGGGGGACTTGTCCTTGCCCGCCGCAGACGGGGCTGATTCATTGACCTCCTTTTCCGCGCGCTCGACGAACTTCATCGCGTATTGAAGGGCTTTGACGCGGCTGGAAGCGTCGTCCTGCCGGTCGAAGAGGTCCACCAGCGAAGAAAGAAGCGCGGGATCGTCCGGCTTCAGTTCCAGCAGTTTTTCGCCATACTTGATAGCGGTTTGAGGATCGTTGGCCCGAAGGGCGGATTTGTAAATGAACTGGAGGATCTCCTCGCGTCGCGCACTCGCGGGGAAGCGCTCGAGAAAAGCCTCCAGGTTCTTGATAAGCACCTGGGGATTGCCCTCGGAGGAGCGGACCGCATCCTGAAGCGCCTGCGATTCCTGCGCCTCCGGAGAGGGCTTCTCGGCAGTCTGCGTCGGCGCAGCGGATTGGGGCGCCGGCTTTTGAGCCGCTTGGATGGGCCACAGAGAACCAGGATTCAACAACAGCAGCAGGCCCAAAAGCGCGGCGGCGAAAAAGCAGTGACAAGTGACGAGTGGCGAGTGACGAGCAGAAAGACGCAGAGCAGAATTCCCGGTGCGGAAAGCAGCATGCAGCAGGTCCGCGCAGTCTAGAATGCAAAACCCAAAACCCGCAATTGCCCTGCTCCCTAGCCGCCTTCTTCCAGCGGACAACGGACCACTGACAACTGACGACTGACAACTGACAACTGCCCTTAGGACGACATGTTTTTTCGGCATCCTTCTAAATTTAAGGAGAAGCGCAGAGCCGGTCAAGGCAGAAAAAGCAGTGACGAGTGATGAGTGACCAGTGACAAGCAAACAGACACCGACCGGAGGTCGTAAAGCAGGCCCTGAGGACTGAGCACCGACTACTGGCGACTAACTGGCCACTAACGACTGACAACTGACCACTGACGACTGCTATAATGCTGGGCTCTTAAGGAGCTGAAATGAGTCCCAGACGAATACGCGCCGTCTTCCTGGACGCAGGCAACACACTGGTGTTCCCGCGACTCGAGGATCTCATCGCGGACTTGAAGGAACATGGCCATTCGGCCACGCCGGATGACTTTTACGCTGCGGAGCGTGTGGCCAAACAAAAACTGGATGATTGGCTGTGGCCGCAGATCCGACGCGGTAAGTTGCCAAAGCAAATTGACTATTACTATTGGTCGGAGTATTTGCACGAGTTCACGAGAAGGCTCGGCGTAGCGGAGAGCGAGCTGGGGGAGCTTACTAAGCGCTTGGTCAAAAGCTTCCAGAACCTTCAGCTCTGGTCCCGCGTGATGCCCGATACGCCTGCCTTTCTTGAAGGGCTTGTGGCCCAGGGCTACTTCCTGGGAGTGATTTCAAATTCCACCGGAACTCTGGAAGGCCAACTCATCCGTTTGGGCCTGGCACGCTATTTCCAGGCTATCTTGGATTCGGCTATCGTAGGCATTCAAAAACCACACCCGGGAATCTTCAAGCTGGCGCTTCAGCGCGCGGGCGTGGAGGGTTCGGAAGCCGTGTTTGTGGGCGACACCTATGCGACGGACGTAGGCGGCGCGCAGCTTGCGGGGTTGACGGGTGTCCTTATGGATGGTGTGGGAGCTTACCCTGACGCCGCGTGCCCCAGAATCTCATCGCTTCCGGAACTGGCGAGAATCCTTGAAGGCTAGTAGTAGGGGGACGGCTTGCCGTCCCCTGTGTGTTATCTCCTTCATCGACCAGGGTAGGGCAAGCCCTACCCCTACAGCGCTCCGGCGTGCTACCATTTTCACGATGTCAAAAGACCTGTTAGGGGGTGTGCTATGGAAGTTCGGAAACATCATCGCAAGAAAGAGGACTACAGTCTGCGTACTCACATGATCCACGGGGCCTTCGACAGCAAGAAGTGGGATTTCAACCACCACGTTGTCCCGCCGGTTTCCCAGTCCACGGCTTTCCGCCTGACTTCTCTGGAGCGGGGCGCCAAGGGGTTCGTGCAATTTGCCTCCGCCGACGAAGCGTTGAGCGGCCACATTCCGATCTACATCTACGACCGGCTGGACGAACCCACCCGGGCCATGCTGGAAGAAAACCTGGCCTATGCCGAGGGCGGCGACATCTGCGTGACATTTGCCAGCGGCATGGCGGCGATCAGCGGGGTTCTGGGTTCGGCGCTTCGCCAGGGGCAGGAAGTTCTGGCGCATCAAGTTTTATACGGCTGCACGTACAGTCTGATGACCAATTGGCTGCCCAGGTTCGGCATGCAGGTCCGCTTTACCAACTTCCTGAAGACTGAATCCCTTTTCGATCAAGTAACACCTGCCACCCGCGTCCTCTACTTTGAGACCCCGACCAATCCCACCATGGAATTGATTGACATCACAGCGCTACGCCGCGTCGCTGACCAGGTGAATGTGAGCCGCGAGGAGCGTGAGCGAGTCCTGGTGATCGTGGACAACACCTTCGCCACGCCGCACTGCCAGCGGCCTTTGAAACTCGGAGCCGACATCGTTGTGGAAAGCCTGACCAAGGGACTGGGCGGGTTTGGAACGGACATGGGGGGAGCCGTGATCGCCCCGGCGGAGTGGTACAACCACCTCATGCTCTTCCGCAAGGATTTCGGGGGAGTGCTTTCTCCGCGCAGCGCCTGGGGCATCCTGGTTTACGGCCTGCCCACGCTGGCCACTCGCATGTCCAATATGCAGAAGACGGCGCAGCGCGTGGCGGAGTTCCTCAGCAAGCATCCTAAAGTGGCGAGCGTCCTGTATCCCGGCACGGAGTGCTTTCCGCAGAAGGCGTTGGCTCATCGGCAAATGCTCAGCCCGGATGGAAAGTTTGCTCCCGGCAGCATGCTCTATTTCGTTCTTAAGGGAAGCGACTCCAAACAAAGCCAGGCTGAGAAGCTGGTGGATTACCTTGCCGAGCACGCTTATTCCATCACGCTGGCCGTCAGCCTGGGGCAGATCAAGACTCTGATCGAGCATCCCTTCTCGATGACGCATTCAGCGCTGCCCGACGACCAGAAACGCGCTTTCGGCATGCATCCCGAGGGCATCCGGATTTCCCTTGGCCTCGAGGACTGGCACGACATCATTCGCGATTTGGAGATTGCCCTGGAGAAGGTGTGAGACGCCGCGCGGCCTGGGCAGAAGGCAGAAAGCAGTAGGTATTAGGCAGAAGACAGAAAGCATTAGCCCGGATTTCTCACCAAGCCGGGACGCCTTCAGGGGCGGTGCCGGAAGGTCGGGGCTTCAGCCCCGGCGAAATCACGGCTCCCACCCTCTGTTCGTCCCGCGCCCCGCGCAGTCCGTCGCCTGACGGACTGCGCGGGGCACGGGACACTGGAATAATCAGGAAGGCCTTGTAACGGCGGGGCTGAAGCCCCGCCCTTCCAGACCAGTGCTGAGAAATGCGGGTTAGCCAGCCGGCAGTGAAGACGGTGGGATTCCGGGCCTTTGCAGATTCAAAGCTGACCCGGCGCGGCGGGATAGCTGAAGGCTGGACGCTTCCTTCCTGATTCTGTCCTCTGGCTCCTGAATCCTGAATCCCGAATCCTGAATCCTCCTGCGCGAAGTCTCCGTTCAGGGCTGAGATTGCCTGAGCAGTGAAACTCACCGGCTGGCTTGTGTGGTGAGGTGATCTTTATGGAGCACTTCACGGTAGAAGCGCCCGGCGATTTCTGCGGCGTGGGGACCGAACATCATGCGTCCACCGCGCAGAAGGACGACGGCCACATACCTTGGTTGCTGCTCCTGGGCGTATGAAATGAACCAGCCCAGGCGCGCTCCGTCTTCGCTGCACGTTCCGGTTTTTCCGTAGATCTGCATTTCGGGGTCGTAAGCCAGCCGGGCAGTTCCGTAGAGGACCGCTCCCTCAAGGCCTGCCTTGATTTCGGGCAAGTACTGGGCCAGATCGTCCAATTGGCGCCGGACTCTGGGCTGGAATTGGGAAAGTTCATCCGCGGTGCGCGGATACTGCAATTCGTAAAGGGTGCCCCCGTTGGCGATGGCTGAGATAACGGCGGCCCATTGAAGTGGGGTGACTTCCATGTCCCGCCCGTAATAAGCCAGATAACCCACGCCGCCCTCCTTTGGGGCAGCGGCGGGAAATCGCCCGGCGGATTCACCGGGGATGTCATCGCCGGTCTTTTCCCCAAGGGCGAACTCATGAGCGTATTGGGCCAGCCGCTGGAATCCCAACATCTCACCTAGTTTCAAGAAGAATACGTTGTTGGACCGGGCCAGCGCTTCAGTGAGGTCCATCCGCAGGCGGCTCCCGACATAGAGCTTCGTGTTTGGGGTGATGATGCCTTCCCGCAGGGCGGCCAGCGCCACCACGGGCTTGAAGGTCGAGCAAGGTGTAAAGCCACTAGAGAGCGCCAGCTTTTGATTCACGATGGAGAGAACCCGCCCATTGTTCGGATCCACCACCACCATGCTTCCGTTCCAGTTTCCCAATGCCGCAAGGGCAGCTTGGCGGACAGCGGGATCGTCACCCGCCGGGTTGTCCTCCGCCGCAGGGTCACCGAACGAGCTGATTCGGTAAGCACCGTTGCCGCGCAGCCGGCGCCGGCTACGTCTCCGGCTGGCAGACACTGTTTGTAGGGGGCTTCGTTTTCTCGTGGCATGCGGCTTCGAAGTTGAAGAGTTTTTAGGGGAGGAAGGCGCATTCGAGGGCACCGTCGATGGTTGCGTCCTGGAGTTCTGCGCGCTCCCTAAGTAGGTCTCTGTCCCGAGTAGGCAAAAAACGGCCACGGCCAGAATGGCTAGTCTCTTAGACAAGATTGTAATGAAAACCTCCTTGGTTCGTGTCGAGGTGACTTCCGTTCCCCGTCGGAGCTGGCGACTGCCAACGGGGAAAGACTTCGAAATTGCTACTTCTTACCCTTTGCTGCTGCCGCGCTTTCCGCCCCCGCCGCCGCATCGTGTGGGACCGGCAGGTTGAGCGCCTTGCGCACTTCCATCTCGAGTTTCTTACACAGGTCAGGGTTGTCTCGCAAGAATTGCCTGGCGTTTTCACGGCCCTGCCCGATGCGCTCACCCGCGTAAGAGAACCAAGCCCCACTCTTCTCCAGGATATTGCGCTCTGCGGCCACATCGATCAGGTCGCCCTCCCTGGAGATCCCCTCGCCATATAGAATATCAAATTCTGCCTCCCGGAAGGGAGCGGCAATTTTATTTTTTACTATTTTTACCTTGGTCCGGTTTCCGACCGCGCGGTCGCCATCCTTGATGGAGGCAATACGGCGGATGTCCACGCGAATTGTAGCATAGAACTTCAGCGCCCGGCCGCCGGTGGTCGTCTCCGGGTTCCCGAACATGACGCCGATCCTTTCCCGGATCTGGTTAATAAAAATCAGGCAGGTTTTGGATTTGGCTACGATGCCCGCGAGCTTCCTGAGGGCTTGCGACATCAACCGCGCCTGAAGGCCGGGCAAGGAGTCGCCCATATCGCCGTCCAGTTCGGCCTTGGGGACGAGGGCGGCGACCGAATCAATCACTATGACGTCAATCGCATTAGATCGAACCAGCGCTTCGGCAATTTCCAGCGCCTGCTCGCCGTAGTCCGGCTGCGAGACCAGCAGGTTGTCCACGTCCACGCCCAACCTCTTGGCATAGGGTGCGTCCAGGGCATGCTCGGCGTCAATAAACGCCGCCATCCCGCCGCGTTGTTGTGCCTGCGCCACCACGTGCAGCGCGATGGTCGTCTTGCCGCTCGACTCCGGGCCGAAGATTTCGACTACCCTTCCCCGCGGCATCCCACCCACCCCCAGCGCCGCATCAAAGGACATCGAGCCGGTTGGGATCACTTCCACGGGAACCAGCGCGTCCTTGGTCCCCAGGCGCATAATCGAACCCTTGCCGAATTGCTTCTCAATCTGCGTCAGCGCCAGATCAATGGCCTTGAGCTTTTCAGTTCGTTCCTCTGGCATGTCGATATCCTTCTTTCTGGGATGATTTCAACCGTACTGCCTTCCGTCACCGTCACGCGCTGCACCCGAATCACGCTTTACCCTGAGGGTACTCATAGAACCCTCGCCCTGTCTTACGTCCCAGCCGTCCGGCGTTCACCATCTTCTCGAGCAAGGGGCAGGGCCGGTATTTGGAGTCGCGGAAACTCTCATAGAGGACCTTCATGATGTCCAGGCAAACGTCCAAGCCGATCAGGTCGGCGAGCTCGAGCGGTCCCATGGGGTGGTTCATTCCCAGCTTCATCACATCATCGATCCCCTTCGCGTCCGCAACGCTTTCCATCAGGCAGTAAACCGCTTCGTTGATCATCGGCATCAGGAGGCGATTGGAAATAAACCCCGGGTAGTCGTTCACGCGCACCGGCGTCTTGCCTGCCGACTCGGCAAGCCTCACTGCTTTATCGGCAGTTTCGGGCGACGTCTGGAGACCCGGCACGACTTCCACCAGCTTCATCACCGGCACAGGATTGAAAAAGTGCAAGCCGATGAAGCGGTCCGGGCGCTGCGTCCCGGCCGCGAGGCGTGTGATGGAAATGGAAGATGTGTTAGAGGCGAAAATGACTCCCTGCCCGCAGTGGGGTTCGATCGCCCGGAACGCTCCTGCCTTCACCTCAAGATTCTCTGTCACCGCCTCCACGATGAAATCCGCCCCTCCGAGGTCAGAGACTCGCGTCGTGGTCTTCAGGCGGCTGAGCGCCTTCTCGCGCTCTTCGGCTGTCAGACGATTCTTCTCGACGTCCCGGTTTAGGCCCTTGGCGATTCTCCCAGCGCCTGAATCGAGGAACTGCTGGGAAAGGTCATGAAGAAATACCGTGTAACCGCTTCGGACCAGCACCTGGGCGATCCCATGGCCCATGGTTCCGGCGCCCAGTATACCCACAGTTTTGGTTTCCAACTTATGCTCCGTATCTCAACCTGCACGGGCGTCTGAAGCCGTGAAATAATTGAGGAAGGCCATATGCCCAGGACGGTTATTCAGTAACTTACGCTCTGCAAAACCGGCCCCCTCGGAATTATTTCGCAGCTTCTCTCGCCCGTGAAAATTGTCGAACCTGATGTTTGGGGCTGACCTGCCCCGGCGAGTCCGGAAGTCCGCCTCTAAGAACGTGGCCGTGGACACGGACGCGACGCCCGTGCCACCAATTGTGCGAATTTCCAGTTTCCAGCTTCGAACTTCGAACCCTAATCGTTCGATCTCCCGGTAAGTCATTCACGCAAGGACTCAACTGCCAATGCGACCGCGTTCCCGCCGCCGAGGCAGAGGGCCGCGACCCCACGCTTCGCGTTGCGTCGCCCCATCTCGTAAAGCAAGGTGACGAGGACACGCGCGCCGGAGGCTCCGATGGGGTGACCCAGCGCCACCGCGCCGCCATTCACGTTGGTCTTGGCGGGGTCGAGGCCTAACTGCTCAATGACCGCGACGGCCTGAACCGCGAACGCCTCGTTCAGCTCGAACAGGTCCACGTCTTCAAGCTTCCAGTCAACCTTTTTGAGGAGCATCCGAACCGCGTCGACCGGGGCCATCATCACCCACTTGGGCTCCACGCCGCTCACCGCCTGACCCACGATGCGCGCCAAAGGCTGCTTGCCCATTTGGCGCGCCTTATCGAGCGAAGTTACGACCAGCGCCGCCGCCCCGTCGTTGGTTCCCGGAGCGTTGGCTGCCGTCACTGTGCCGTCCGGCTTGAAGACCGGCCGGAGCTTTGCCAACGCTTCGAGCGAGGTATCAGCCCGGGGGGATTCGTCAAGGGCAAATTGGACTGGTTCACCTTTCTTCTGCGGGATGCTGACAGGGACGATCTCATCCTTGAAACGGCCGCTCTTGGTGGCATCCACAGCGCGCCGATGGCTCTCGACTGCGTATTGGTCCTGGCGTTCGCGGGAGATGTTGTACTTCTCCGCCACCAACTCCGCAGTCATCCCCATGTGGAAGTTCTCGTAGGCATCCCAAAGGCCGTCGGTGATCATCGAGTCCAGGACCTTGGCATGCCCCAGGCGGCTTCCGGCGCGCATTTGCGGCAGAAGGTAAGGGCAATTGGTCATGGACTCCATGCCGCCGGCCACGACGATTTCCGCGTTTTCCGTCTGGATAGATTGTGCCGCCAACGCCACGGCCTTCAAACCCGACCCGCAGACCTTGTTGATGGTCATGGCGGCTACGCGCGGGTGAAGCCCGCCTTTCAGGCCCGCCTGTCGTGCCGGATTTTGACCCAAGCCGGCTGAGAGGACATTGCCCATGATGATCTCGTCCACCTGTGCGGGCTCGATTCCAGCCCGGCGTACCGCCTCCCGAACCACACACGCACCCAAATCCACGGCGGAAAAAGGTGAAAGAGAGCCCTGAAACTTCCCGACGGGCGTGCGGACTGCGGCGATGATTACTGCTTCGCGCATGGCTATCCCCTTTACAGCCTGTAGTTTGGTCGCTTCTCAAACAAAAGTCAAGGTTGCGGGTTGAGGAGAAATAGTCGAAACTACTCTGCATGGGGGATGACATGATAGCCTGGATTTTGGTATTTCACCTGACAGGGCTGGTTTTCTGGCTGGGCAGCTTACTGGTAGTCACGCACGTCCTGGCCATTCATTCGGAAGAGCCTTCCACGGAAGCCCGAGCGACGCTAGGGCGATTGGAGATGAAGCTGCTCAAGGGCCTGGCTCATCCCGGCGCCGCGGTGATGGTAATTTCGGGGATCATTATGATCGGTGAAAACCCTCATTACTTGCGTGAGCATTGGCTGCAGGCAAAGTTGCTGCTGGTGGCTCTCCTGGTCATTCTGGATTTGAGAGTCTATTTCCGGACCACGGCATTCCTCGCGGGAAGAGCGGAATTGCGGCGGCGTGAATCCATGGCTCTGCACGGCGGAATTTCGCTGGTGTTTTTCGGCATTCTGATTCTCGTCCTGCTCAAGCCGTTTGGTTTGAGGGTTCGCCGGGCCTCTGCTCCTGTCCGCTTCTGCCCCCGCGCCGGCCTTCCCGCAGGGCCATTGCCTGACCGCACCGCAGTGGCTCGCCTGTCGGATAAGCAGAAAGTCTCGGGTCGCACGAACGAGTTGTAAGCGGTATTCGAACCTGAATTTGTGGAGGAACACTTGGTGAAGATCACTGTAAACAAGAACGGCTCAATGCGGATTGAAGGGGAATTCACAATATACGACGCGGGGGGTAACGCATTCGACTTGGGTGGGCGAACTTCGATTGGGCTTTGCCGTTGTGGCCATTCGGAGAGTAAACCCTTCTGCGACGGGACGCATAGGAAGGTCGACTTCCAATCGGAAGTGAAAGCCCAGGCGCTTCCTGCCCCCGCCCCGAAGCCTCCGGCGGCTTAAGAGTCTGCTTCGCGTTATTTCAGTAGCATGCCTATTCTAGGAGGGGGATTCAATGAGGGGAACTGAGTGGCTTTTACCCGTGCTACTGTTAAGCAGTGGCGGGGCCCAGGGTCAAGTTTCTTCGTACCGCCGCCCGGAACTCCTGATTGAAACACAGGAGCTTGGAAAACTGCTCTCAAACTCGCGATTGCGTCTTGTGGACGCACGCCCTCCGGAAGAATATCGCTTAGGACATCTGCCTGGAGCGGTGAGCCTTCCCGCTCTCACAACCCATGATCCGGAGGCGAACCGTCGCGGCTTCCCATTGCCTCCAGAAAGAGCTGAGCAACTCTTTCGGGGGGTGGGAATCAGCTCAAACTCGCAGGTTGTGATCTATGATGACCAAGGGAACCGATTCGCGGCACGCGTATTTTACGTTCTCGAGTTTTTCGGGCATTCACATGTGCAAGTTTTGAACGGTGGCTTTAAGAAGTGGCAAAGCGAAGGACTTCCGCTTACCACAGATTCTCCCGGCATCGCACCGGGTGACTTTAAACCACTGGCGAACCCAGCCATCATCGCCACCTCCGAGTGGGTGAACGCGCACCTGAAAGATCCCAAGGTAAGGCTACTGGACGCCCGATCCGTGGCGGAATTCAAGGGAGAGAGGATCCAGGGCCCACGCGGGGGCCATATTCCGGGCGCCATCAACCTCGAATGGACGCGGGTTATTGATTCCGGCGAGATCAAAACCTTTTTGGATGCGCCTTCGCTCGAAAAGCTCTTCTCAGACGCTCAGATTTCGCCCGGCCAGGAAGTTGTTACTTACTGCCAAATGGGGATACGCGCCGCCGACCTCTATTTTGCCTTGCGCCTGCTCGGATATGAGCGGATCCGCATGTACGACGGCTCCTGGCAGGAGTGGAGTGTCCTTGCTGATTTGCCCGTGGAAAAATGAGAAAAGGTTAGTGGAGAATCCGCATAGTCAGGGCAGACGGCTACTGGTCGATTGAAGGGCCGGTCTGTAGATGGCAAGCCGGCAAAGGGTGGGAGCCAGCCTTGAAGTTACGGAGGCAACAACCCTTGTGTTTCATGCAACTCGAAGACTGGCAAGGGTTTACTCAGCGCGTGGCAATGCCGTTGGCGAAGGGCGACTTCGTTGACTTGAATTGGGGCGTGTGTTACGGTAGCCCAATAGTCTATTATTAGTGCAGGGACGCGGAGCGTGTAAATGGCTTTTAACAAAGCCAAAGCGCTGCAAGAGGCGGAAAAACTTGTCATCCAGGGCAAGATCAATCAGGCTATTAGGCGATACTTCGACATCTTCGAGAAGGACCCCTCCGATGTAATCCTGCTCAACACGATTGGCGACCTTTACATCCGTGATAGGAATGTTTCAGAGGGTCTAAAGCAGTTCTACAGGCTTGCCGAGGCTTACGTTCAGGATGGATTCATACTCAAAGCGACCGCCATTTATAGGAAGATCGTCAAGCTTGAGCCGGACTCGGTAGACCCCTTACTGAAACTCGTTGAGCTCTACCAGACACAGAGGCTGGCCCGCGAGGCCCGCGAACTGTACTACCAAGTCGCCGAATTTTACAAGAAGAAAAAGCAGATCGACAAGGTGCTTGAAACCCTGCGCAAAGTTGTGCAGTTGGATGTCGAGAACGCACCGGCGAGGGTCCGCTTGGCGGCGTTTTGCGAGGAGATAGGACGCAAGGACGAAGCCACGCAAGTTTACCTGGAAGCCGCGCAACTTGCGTTTCGCCGGGGAGACCTGGCTGCTGCCCAGGTCGCTTTGAAGAAGGTACAAGAATTAGATCCGGACAACCCCCAGATACATTTGCTCAGGGCCCGCGAAGCACTAGCGGCCAAGCACCCGGAGGAAGTCGAGGCGATTCTGAGTGCCATTCCGGGATTAAAGGACGATCCTACCGGGCGGTCACTCCTGATTGATTCTTATCTTTCGACTCAACAACTGGAGAAAGCGGAAAAGCCGGTGTCGGACCTCTTTCGTGCCAACCCGACGGACTTCTCGCCGGTTGCTTCCTTCGTGTCGAAGTGCGTGCGAGTGGATCAATTCGACACGGCTCTTAGGGCTTTATCCGGGTTGGCAGATGAGCTTATTAAGCAAGGGAACACAAGCTCTTTGATGGAGTCGTTGCGCCTGATCTGGAGCAAGTCTCCCCAGCACCTCCCCACCCTCGAGCTGATTTATCGGATTTGCGATGAGCGCAAGGAGGAGTACGCGCTTACGGAAATCCTGGAAGCACTGGGCCACGCCTACGTGCAGTGCGGGCAATTCGAGAAGGCCGAGCAGGCTTTCCAAAGGCTCGTAAGTCGCGAACCTGCGAACGAACATTACAAGGTCTTGCTGAAGCAGGCTCTCACGAAGCGGGGCAGGGAAGTCGGCAAAGCGTTCGTTGCAGGTCTGCCGTCCTCCGCAATCGACCTTACTCGAGAAGAGGGATTAGCCGCTCCGGTGGCCTCTGCTTTGGCTGATGCCGAACGAGAAGCGATGGTGAAGCAGGCGCTTGACAACAGCGAGCTTCTCGCGCGTTACCATTTGGTGAAAAAAGCGGTTGCGGAGCTCGATAAGGTTCTGGAAATTTATCCTGACGAGCCCGAAATCCACAGACGCTTGGTCGGGATGTGCTGGAAGGTCATGCCTGAACGGGCTGAGCAGGCGGCCCAGGCACTGGTGAGGATTTGTACGCAGCAGGGTGATACTGAGGGCGCCAAGCGATATGCGCAAATGGCTGGCGGGCGAGAGGCTCTGGCCGCGGAGGCAATTCCCTTCCAAGCGGTCCGCGCACCGGCGCTGCGCCCGGAATCATTGCCGCCCCCGGCTCCTCTCGAGTTGCCAATCGACCTTTCGAGGCTGGCATCACCGGCACCCCCGCCTGGCCCGACCTCTGAATTCCAAGAGATCGACCTTTCGGAGGATTGGGAATCCTTTCAAGCACAGGCGGCCTCATTCAACTATGAGGACAGCCGCATTGAGGTCAACTTCTATCTTGAGAATGGCTTTCTTGAGGAAGCGATAAAGGCAGTCGAGGAGTTGGAGAGAACGCTGCCAAGCGAGCCAAGAATTGCCGAACTCCGGGCTCTCGTAGAGGCACATACGGGTCCTATGGCGGCCGAAGTCCCTGAGAAGCAGCCAGCAAAGACCTTGAAACCAACATTCGTGGCCGCTGTTGCTCCGCCTGCCGAGGGATCGGTTGAGCAGTCGGAACTGGCCAGCAGTTATGCTGCGCCGAGGACTGCGGCGCAACCCGCCGCCGCGCCCCCCATTTCCCCCCGCGAGGAAGAAATTTCCACGCCGGCGCCCCTTAGCGCGACTATGGGAGCAACGACCGATCTGCTCGGCGACTTAGCGGACTCGTTTGGGTCTGCGATGGGCGAGCTGGCAGAGCTCTCTCCTCCACCTGCGCCCCCTTCCGCGCCCACAGCAGGGCCCACGACTATATCTACAGCGCCGACTCCGGCACCGGCTTCGCCGCTTAGCGGGTTGCTCGAGGAGATGGGTGAACCTCTCGCCATGGGACCTGACGAGGAGGACGATCCGGAAACCCATTACAACCTGGGAGTGGCCTTTCGGGAGATGAACCTCCTCGACGAGGCCATTGGCGAATTTCAAAAGGTGGTGAAAAGCGCGGGAAAGAGACCTCACCCGCCAAACTACTTGCAGGCGTGCAGCTTGCTGGCGATTTGCTTCATGGACAAAGGCATGGCTCCCATTGCCGTCAAGTGGTATTGCCGGGCGCTGGAAACCCCCGGCCTTGACGAAGAGGCCTTGCTGGCTCTCCAGTATGACCTTGGGGTCGCCTATGAGCAGGCGGGTGATGCGCGCCGTGCGTTGGAGAAGTTCACCGAGGTTTACGGCCAGAACATTGATTTTCGCGATGTCGCCGAGAAGATCCGCATATTTCAGCGGAAGGGCTCATAAGGCTTCCAGAACGGATCCTCGCGGCGGCCCCCCCAAGGTCCAGCCCGAGGTTAAAATCCCTGACCCGACATGCGCAGATTACTGACCATAATTTATATCGTATTTTGTTCGGAACTGGGGATCTTCCTCTTCATCCTCCCCTGGGCATCATTCTGGGGGAAGAACTATTTCATTGATCACTATCCCCTGATTTCAGGCATCTCTCGAAACTATTTCCTCCGCGGAGCGGTTTCGGGCCTCGGACTGGCTGATATCTGGCTTGCGGTTTATGAAATCTGGCGGTTCCTCCACCGTTCCCGAACTTCTGATTTGCACTCAACTGAATGAAGAATTCTCTACTCTGCTACATAACAGACCGGCGACAGTTGAGGTCAATGTCTCTCGCGGCTGTTATCCGTGAAACGGTACGCGCGGGGGTAGACATTGTGCAGGTTCGAGAGAAAGATCTCACGAGCCGGGAGTTGATTACCCTTGTGGAAGAGGCTTTGAGTGCAACAAGGGAGCCGGGGATGGGAGGTGCACGCGTGGTCGTGAACGACCGCGTGGACGTGGCCTTGGCTGGCGGAGCAGATGGAGCGCATCTGGCGGCTCACTCTATGCCCGTGCAAGTCGTGCGCCGGTTTGTGCCACGCGCTTTTGTTATCGGGGTCTCCTGCCATTCTCTGGCTGAGGCCATGGCAGCCGAATCAGGCGGGGCGGATTACCTTGTGCTGGGACCGGTCTTCGAAACGCCTTCCAAGCTTGGGTACGGTCCGCCACTGGGTTTGGAGAAGCTGCGGAACATAACCTCGCGAATAAGAATACCGGTCCTTGCTCTGGGGGGAATTACCGTGGACCGCATCCGGCCTTGCCTCGAAGCGGGGGCTTCCGGCATTGCCGGAATCCGTATCTTCCAGGATTGCGAGTCCGTCCAAGAGCGGGTGCGCGAGTTGCGCGCGCAATTCAAGTAGTCAAGAAGTCGAGGGTCGAGGGTCAAGGAGTTTTCGACTTCTCGACCCTCGACTCCTCGACTAAGGTCATCCTTCCCCCATCCACGCTCCAAAAGGTTTGAGCCGGTCAACATTGTCGCATACGGCTTTGATCGCTGCCGTGATCGGCACTGCCAGGACCAGCCCAAACCCACCCCACAACCAGGCCCAGAACATCATGGCGATGGTGACCGCCAGCGCATTCAGGTTCAAACGGTGTCCTACAAGTTTCGGAGTCAATAAATTGGCCGCAAGGAAATGTACGGCGGTGACCGTAGCGGCGAGAATGAGAAAAGGGTTAACCGAGTCGTATTGCAGGAGCGCGACCATCAAAGGGGGGACGAGCGCCAGTGCCACTCCGATGTAAGGAATGAGGCTCAAAAACGCCGCGAGGAGCCCCAACACGAGGGCGTATTGAAGGTGGAGGATGGCAAAGACCAAGCAGATGGGAACCGCTGAGATCAGAGCCACCAGCAGGTTTCCAAGCGTGAACTGCCGAAGCATGCTGCCGATATTGTGAATAACATCCTCTGCCTGCTGGCGCTTGTCACGGGGAAAGAGGTTCAAAGTGGCCGCCCACAATCGGTCCTTGGAGTTCAACATGAAAAAAACCAGGAAGGGGATGAACATGACCGTGATCATGAAAGCATAAACCGAGCCGATGCCGCGCAGCAGAAACTGCACCCAGGGAGATTCCTGCTGGAGCCGGACGGTGGGCAGGTAGCTGTCGGCGCTGGAGGGAATGATGGTGCGGGTACTCTGTTGAAAGTTCTGGGCGGTCACCTGCAGGTGAGCGGTGATTTGCTTGAGCTTGGCCGCCAGCTTGGGGGCGTTGTCCATGAAGTCCAAGGCTCGGCCGTAAATCACATAGACCACCAGGTAACCGACCGTCAGCATGAGCAGCACCATGATCAACGAACTTAACCAGCGCGGCAGACGCAGCCGTTCCAGGAAGCCCGCGCCCGGCGCGAGCACCGAGGCGATCAGAATGGAGAAAATCAAGGTGATGATAATCGAGCTGGCGTAGTAGATGCATCCGAAAAGCACAGCGATGGCGATGATCTGGGCACTGATGGTCGCGCCGGAACTCTCGCGCGTAATCTCAGGTTTGGTCTCAGGCATGAAAGGCGCTCCCACCCGCGATTCTAGCCTGTCAGACGGCGAAATACCAGCGATGGCGCTCCGGCCAAGAGAAATGAATCCAGGAAGCGTTGACACGAAGGTAGGCTTCATCCACAGCCGCGTTAGCGGCGCAATAATGTGGCCCACGGTCCCGCATGGCGGGATGGGATCGCGCAGCGTAGAGTGGAGCGTGAGCCCGCCGCGGCGGGCGACATAAGGATTCCACTCGCCCCGTCGCGATTATGTCGCCCCTGCCGGGGCTTAAGAAGTCATCGTAGTTCCCTTTTTTCCCGTCCCGCCATGCGGGACCGTGGGCCATCCTGCGTCGCGGGACCGCCCGCCCAGGCGGGCTTTCGGGCGCGTCTAGCCGTTAGGTTAACGCCTATGGGGCACCGCCCCAGGAAAAATGGCAAGTCAAAACTACGGTTCGCGTCTTGCCAGGGGAGAGCGTTTTATCTTGACAGGCCATGAACCGCTGCGGTATAAAATGTATGTTTATGCATTGAATGCATAAATATTCTATTTCCTGAGTGTGGGGTTCGGAAGACGTTGGGCACGGCGACAAAACCTGAAATTACCGGCCGGTCATTGCCGGCGGCGAAGCCCCTGCCGGCCGTCCGCGCCGCGGTGCTGGGCGCCAGCGGTTACGTAGGGCGCGAGCTGCTGACGCTCCTCGCGCGGCATCCTAACGCCAGCGTGGTACGGCTGATCTCATCGGATCTCGACGGGAAAAGGCCCTTCCCCATCGAGCAGGCCCACCCGACGCTGCGCGGACGGTTCTCAGTTCCCTGCCTGCCCCTTAACCTGGAGAGTTTGGCTGGCTCGGAGCTGCTGGAGACCGTGGCTGCCTCGGAGGTGGACGTCATCTTTCTCGCCACGCCGCACGAGACTTCGCACGAAATCGTCCCGAGGCTGCTGGACTCAGGGTTGCGCGTCATCGACTTAAGCGGGGCTTTCCGGCTCAAGGATACTGGCGCGTACCCGCGCTGGTACGGCTTTGAGCACCGCACCTCCGAGGCTCTTGCCGACGCGGTCTATGGCCTGCCGGAGCTCGACCAGGGGGCGATTGCGCAGTCCAAATTGGTCTCGAATCCCGGCTGTTACGCGACCTCCGTGATTCTTGCCCTGGCCCCCCTCCTCCGCTCCGGGTGGGTGGATGTCTCTGCCGGCATCATTTCTGATTCGAAATCAGGCGCCAGTGGCGCCGGCCGGGCCCCCAGCGGGAAACTTCACTTCCCGGAGGTCAACGAGAATTGCCGGGCTTACGGTGTTTTCAGTCATCGGCACGTCCCGGAAATGCTCCAGGCGCTGGACCTCGGGGAGAAGGATTTCATCTTCACCCCCCACTTGTTGCCTATCACGCGCGGCATTCTCAGCACGGTTTACGTCCGCCTCAACGGGCAGCGGACCCTCGATCAGGTGGTTTCCCTCTTCAGGCAGTTTTACGAGCCTTCTCCCCTGGTCCGCGTTTATGAAGGTGGATCGCTGCCTGAAATCCAGGCGGTAGCCCATACGCAATTTGCGGACCTTGGTTTCGCGCTCGACGAGGCTACCCGACGCCTGATTGTTGTCTCCGCCTTGGACAACCTCGGCAAGGGCGCGGCGGGCCAGGCGGTCCAGAATATGAATCTCATGTTCGGATTCCCGCAGGAACTGGGGCTGGTATGAAGCTGGTGGTAAAAATCGGTGGAC
>JBEKIZ010000037.1:0-45382 GCA_050011515.1 Terriglobia bacterium
TCGGCAAATAGAGAAAAAATAGGTTCGGAAAATAGGTGCCGCTTCGCCGTGAGATCACCATTGACTGTCAAATGCGTCCCAAACCGCGATTCAGCACTTTCTATCATGGGGATTCCGAAGCTGCTGTGTACTGCTAACCCTCATTGACTTTTGAGGGCAGTTTATGTAGAGTGTATCCAGAAGTTGGCGACGGTTCTTAGATGAGGTTTCTATGAGTGGTAATTGGCCAGAGGTTTCCCGCCGGGAAGAAAGAATCTACGTGACCCTTCCTGTTACTTTGCGAACCGGCCGGGAAGGGGCACCGGTCGTGAATGGCAACACGATCGATTACTCGGAGCGCGGCTTGCGAGTGCGCGCGAACGTTCCGTTCCGAGTCCGCCAGGTTGTCGAGGTTGTCGTCGCTAATAACCCCAGGGTCGTGAGGAACTACAGCGTGATGTGGGTGCACGAACTAGATGAGGGGCAGTCTCTCTACGAGGCAGGACTCGAAATTCAGTCTTGCTCCATGTCGGCCGCAGCATGAAACGATCAATGTCACGAGTTCGCTTCTCATTGCGCGGAAGAAATAGGAACCCCTAGCACAGCTTTGACAGCTACAGGCTTTCCATTCATAGTCGCGGGCCGAAAAAGCCACTGTTCGAGAACTGCAAGGAGTACTTCACTCAAACGGGCATTCGGGCTCTGTAATGCTTTCAGATGCTGCATTTTGCCTTCCGAGTCGATGATGGCATAAACCACGATTTCCTGTCCCCTGTATCTCGTCAACAGGTCAGGGGGCCACACAGGTGTCTGCTTCTTGACAGCGAAAGGCGGCAAGAGGTCTTGCAGGGCGACCCCGGCTGTGTCCAGGACTGCATACTGCAATGGCCAAGGAGAGGCAGGATCATCTGCGGCTTTGGCCGGATTCAGGTAAACCGTGAATACAGCTTCGTCGTGAAAAATACCAAAGTCACCCACACCCCCGCCGCTATTTCCAGTTGAGATAATCGTGATGTCGTAGGATGCTCCCTCCTGACCTTCGACTGGCGGTTTGCTCGGGGCTGGAATCGTAATAGCTCCCGCAGGTCCTTCGCCCCCTTGAATGGTCATGCCGGCAAACGGTCCTCCGCCAGGACCCGCGCCCGCCCCGGTTCCGGTTCCGTGACCGGCTTCAGTTCCATGCCCTGCGCCGGGCCCACTTCCCACGCCCACACCGCCGCCGCTGCCTCCGCCTCCGTGGCCTGCGCCCCCGACGTCGCTACCGCCTCCCCCCTTGCCTACCCCTGCGTTGCCGCTCCGCTGGCCGCTGGTCCCCGGTCCCCCCGTCCCCTTGCCGGGACCGTTACCCGCCGCCGCACCCGGCGAGGAACCCACGCCCAGCGCCCCCGCCGTGTTTGTGCCTGCGGCGGATCCAACCCCCGACAATGACCGGTCCGGATTCGCCTGGGGTGAAATGGCGAACTGACCTCGCGCTTCTCCCGGTGGAATCTGTGGTGATGCACTAGGTGGTGCGGATACGGGGCTCAGCACCAGCACATTGTGAGCGTTTCTGCTTTCTCCTGCGGGCAGTACCTGGGGGGGGCGCGGAGGCACGGGCTTGGTTTCAGGCGCCGGCTTGGGAGGCGCAGATGGAGCAGGCGCAGGCGGTGGCGGGGCTTGAGCGAGGGTGGGACTCGTGGATGTTGGAGGCGTTGCGGGCAGAGTCAAGTGCGGAGCTTCGACCGGTCGCGGGCCTTCTAACGTCAGTTCAGGAACCTGCACTCTCGGCGCCGGCGGCTTAACCGTTGCTGCCGGAGTCACGACGGGTTGCGCCGCCGGCCGGGGCGGTACAAGCGGGCTTGGAGGCGGCGGAGGTGGCGTGACAGACCTTGGAGGAGGTGGTAAGGGCACCGCCTGAGCGATAATCACCATGTTCGGTAGGGGAACAAACGCCTTCAAGGTGGGCGGGTTGGGCAGGTCGGGTTGAAGTATCGTTTGAATGTGGTTGGTAGGATTCGGCGGGTTCGAAATGATCTGCTGCTTCCCCGCGTAAGTCACGCCACGAGCGCCAGCCGCAGGGGCAGGCCTCTTGGGCACCGGGGATGCCTCGCCACCCGCCTTTTCCGCACTCCCGCCTTCATTTCTACCTCCGAGTTGCGGCAGGTAGAGCGCCTCCTTGGGGATCATGGTGGTGTCCCACTGTTTTTCACGCCAAACGCGCGGACGGGGACCGGAAGGAGGGGGAATAAACATCAGGGCAACGATGGCGATTTCGTGCACCAGGAGGGAAAAGAGAAGGCCTCGGCGCGGCAACCAGCCTCGGCTGATACTGTAAGTCAGCCGCAGGTAGCGATCCGAGGAAGGCGACTTAGCCGGAGCCTTATTCCGCGAGGGCGAGTTGAGGTCGAGAGATATGAGCGACATACTCGTGCTCGGAAAGCTCCCCCCTTAGAACCCAAGGCTTTGTAATCTCCAGGCAAGGGTGAAGCCCTGACTGACATTCCCTCGGAGGCTACCCGCAGTTCTCGAGCCTAGAGCTTTACGGGAGCAAACTTGCTTTCAGAATCCAATCGGCGGCGTCGCGGTTAAGATCCACCGTAATACCGGGAGTAGCGTACATTTCGATATTATCTGAAATTATGCTTCCAATAACATAAGTACCTGAACCTGTATTTTCACAAAACGACATACTATGGGTATAGTGAATACCCGCCGCGTCGCAACTGACTCCCGTACCGGCGGCATTACATGGGTGAAAATACATGCTCCCGGCTAACAAGAACTGACCGCCACCGCCCCACCCTAGGTTAACATCTTTGGCGGACCGGTCCTGGGAAAAGAGCATACCACGTTGCAGACCTGCCGGATCAGTCAAACCCCTGGCGGCAAGCGGATCGCCATACGGTCCCGTGCAAGGAGCGAGCAGAGTTTTACCGTCCAATGTGGCAGGTATATTAGACGGCAAGGCCGAGGTTGCTTGGCAGCGAAACCCAAAACCCGTGGGGCCACCTGTGGTCGTGTTAAAGGGCGCTGGACTTTTCTTGTCGGAAATCCGGGTTCAATCACTCAAACGGACTCGCCATACTTCGCGTCAGGCCGCCTGGACGTTTGGAACTGGCTCCATTTCGGCGGCCAGCTTCTCGTCAACGCTGAAATCGTCTTCGACATTTAATTGGTTTAAGAGACGGTGCAAATAACATCGGCTGATTTGCAGTTCCTGAGCCGCCTTGAGTTTGTTTCCGTTGCATAAACGCAAGGCCGACCGAACCATCTCGCGCTTGAAACTCCGAACCACTTCCTGAAAGGCTCCCCGGGAGGGTTCCGAAGCAGCACCCAGCCGGCTGAGTTCGGCTGGCAAGTCCTCAATCCCCAGGCGCTGGCCATCCGCAAGAACCACGCTCCGCTCGACAACATTCTGCAACTCCCGCACGTTGCCAGGCCAGGTATGGCTCGCCAGTGCGTTCAGGAACCCCGAACTGATCCCCCGGATATCCTTGCCGTGCGCTGCAGCAAAGGTGCGCAGAAAATATTCGGTAAGAACCGGAATATCGTCGGTTCGATTGCGCAGCGGCGGAAGCTCGATCTTTAGGACCGAAATCCGGAAGTAAAGATCCTGCCTGAGCGTACCCGCCTGCACCATCTGCTCCAGGCTCCGATTCGTGGCGCAAATCACACGAACGTCCAGAGGAACAGGGGCATTCGAACCCAGACGCTCAAAGCTCCGCTCCTGCAGAACACGCAGTAACTTGGCTTGCAAGGAAAGCGCCAAATCTCCAATTTCATCCAGAAAAATCGTCCCCCCTTGGGCTTCTTCGAATCGTCCCCGGCGGCTATGTGAAGCCCCCGTGAATGCACCCTTTTCGTGGCCAAAGAGTTCGTCTTCAATAAGACTCTCAGGCAGCGCACACGCAGAAAAAGCCACGAAGGGTTTCCGAGCCCTGGGACTTAGGCGGTGAATAGCTCTGGCAACAACTTCCTTCCCGGTTCCACTCTCGCCGCTGATCAGGATTGTCGTGAAGACGCCGGCCACTTTACGGATCATTTCGTAGACCCGCTCCATTTGCTTGCTGTTTCCGATCAACCCGTCAACACGCTGCACCGAAATCAGTTTGCGCGTCGCACTCAAGTCGCGGGACAACACCATTCGGCTGTGAGCGCGATCCAAGGCGAACTTCAGTGTCCGGACATCAAGAGGCTGGAGGAAGAAGTCCCATACACCCTGTCTCATGGCCTCCATCGCGCTCTCACGCCGCGCATCCCAACTGAACCCCAACACCGGGGGTGAGACTTCCAGCTCCTGGGACTCTTTCAATAACTCCAGACAGCCCGTATGGTCTGTACGACTGGGCTGATCCCAGTTAAGCAAAACAACGTCAATCCCGCCAGAATGCAGGAATTGGGTTGCATCTTGAACGCTCCCAACGTCCAAAAGCGTGTACCCTGGGCCCAATACGTTTCTCAGGGTTGCGCCGAAGGCTTCGTCCGAATCGACAAAAAGAACTCGCTTGCTCGGTGTGTTCTCCTGTTCCACTGTCACCGTCCTTTTCTGCACCTAGCCGCTACAAACCAAAAGGCGCCCAGCAACAGACTCAGTGTCGTCATCGCTGGTTAACATGTCAGGTCCTACCGATAAAGCAGGCGGTCCTGAAGCTCCCAGTCTCCGACGGCGCCCGTCTTGGGCCAAGAGCACGAAAGTACTACCCCTCCTCGTCAAACGCGATGAGAGAAACGGAGAAAACGAAGTGTTTCTTTTTGTACAGAGCCGCCACCGGGCATTTCCTGACAGCGCCCAAGACTCTCTCTTCACCGGATGTGGTCTCGATTCTTGTCAGTAGAGACCTGGACGCGTAGGCACCCACCTGGCGAATGGGATCGTCACTAGTATAAATAGAAAGCGCCGATTGTCAAGAGCATAATGTCCATGCTGACTAATTTGTGCACACCTCGAAGTTTGAGGGTCTTTAACCGGGACGACGCGTGTAAACAGACGGTAGCAGTTCATATCCTAGTAATGATACTGTCTTCGCTCACCTGCCGGGTGCAAGAACCTCTTCAATTCGTTATGACCGGATTAGCCACCCCGGGCGCAGAGGGCCGTGACGGGTTCATTTCGTCGGACGTCTCCGTCGATACACCCCATGCGGGGTCTCTCAATTGGGGCCCATTTCTTCTCGTAAGGTTGGTTGGTAGATCAATTGCTATCGATGAATGCGGAGTATACTCTCTAGGGAATGGATGGCGTGTACAAAACCGAAGTTGATACCGCGACATCGCAACTGCCGCTCCCTCCCTCTAGCCCTTCCCCACCCGCTCCCGCCCCTGGCAAGTGGACCATGGCGGTGCGTCGAATATTCTCCTTCCCTGCTCTCCTGGGGGCTCTGGTGGTCACGACAGTTTTCGAGATGGGTCGCAATGGATTCTCAGATCCCGATATTTGGTTCCACCTGCTCAACGCTGAATACCTCGTCAAGACCCACAAGGTGCCCCATGTCGAGATGTACTCCTTTACGGCTGGCGGTCTGCCTTGGATGAATCCTGAATATCTTGCTGAGGTTCCTTACTACCTTGCGTGGCGCGCCTTCGGCCTGGTCGGCGTCAAGGCCCTCTCTCTGCTGCTCCTGGAATTGATTTTCCTTGGGCTGCTTTACATGTGCTGGAAAGAAAGCGGCAACATCAAGGCGTCGGCCCTTGCAAGCTTCTTTGCAGTTTTTCTCGGGGTTGTTTCATTCGGACCTCGCACGATCCTGTTTGGATACGCCTACCTCATATTGCTCCTGATCGTGCTGCAGCGCTTCCGATTGCGGGGGAAGGCACCCTTGTGGCTTCTTCCTCCCCTCTTTTGCCTCTGGATCAACACTCACGGGTCATGGTCGCTGGGGCTTATTGTCTTCGGGATCGTCATTGCCGGAGGTCTGATCGAAGGGCGATGGGGCAGGATTGAGGCAGTTCGCTGGTCCACTGTCCGACTTCGCAAGCTTCTGGTGACGATGGGGGCGTGTATCGTAGCCCTCTTTATCAACCCCTACGGATATCGCCTCGTCTTTTATCCCTTCGACCTGGCCTTCCGTCAAAACCTGGCCGTCGCTCATGTCGAGGAGTGGGTCTCCGTGGATTTCCATAGTGCGCGCGGGAAGGTCGCCCTTATACTCATCGTGGGCCTAATTCTGGCAGCCTTGCTCAGCCAGTACCGTTGGAAGCTATATGAACTCGGCTTGGTTCTGTTTGGGCTATACGCAGGCATGACGTACATTCGCTTTCTGATGCTGGCAGCGCTCCTGATTGCGCCGCTGCTGGCGAATCTCCTTCGTTTCGTACCCCCGTACCGGCCCGAAATCGACAAGCCCGTCCTGAACGCTCTGCTCATGGCGGCGATGCTGGCATTCATTATTCGTGGGTTTCCGTCCTCGGCCACACTGCAGCAGTCCATTGAGAAGGACTTCCCGGCGGATATTCTTCCCTACCTGAAATCACACGAACTTTCGGGGCGAGTTCTAAATTCCTACGCATGGGGCGGGTACCTGTGTTGGAACGACCGTAACTTCAAGGAATTTATCGACAGCCGGGCCGACATTTTCGTTTACGCGGGAGTTTTCAAGGAGTATATCGACCTCCTTGGTTTAGAGAACACGACTGCCATCTTAGATAAGTACAGGATACAATACGTCTTGTTTGGACCGAAGGAACCGGTCAGCGTGCTGTTGCGCCACGACCGCAATTGGAAAGTGGTTTTCAGCGGGCCTACCAGCTTGGTGTTCGAGAGGGTTGGTGATCCTCCTCCGACAGAGATCAGAAAGCCTGTCCCTCCTGAGGCTCTGAAGGCGTGGTAGACAGATGATCGGGTCCTGGGTTCGATGGTACTCGGACAAGAAGCTCTCGTCCCAGGTCAGGATGAGCTCCGTGCGAGGGCAGTCCGACGTACAAACCTGAGTGTTCGAGATGGTCCAATTAGAATCGCAACCAGCCCGGGCGCAAACTGAGGGGCGAATACGCAGCCTCGGATGACGTTCACATGCTGCATAACCGCAAGCCTGGTCTGCTGCTGCTCTTGATTGTGCCAGCAGCGTTGTTCGTTTATCTCTCCACTCGGCCCCATTTTCGGCTCCGAGCGAATATGCCGCCGCAGTTTGTGGATATTCCAGCATCCGCAGGCCCCAAGCAGCGGGAGGCGGAGGAACGGCTTGCGCAGGAGTATTGGAGCTGCGCACTGACAGTCATTCAGTGGAAGTACCCGTACGGCTTACAATTGCCTGACTCGCCACCAGAGCAATTCCGGGTCTACACAGAGTTGGCTCCTGGATCTGAACCGATTTCCTCTTCCAGGGTCCGCTACTGGCATCGGCTCCAACGGGTCTGGCTCCAGCCCTCTTCCTGGGTGACTTCGCAAACATGGAGCACCGATTGGCTCACCAAGCCCTTCGCAAAGACCCTGAATTGGATGGACAACTATTTTACGAATCTGATCCGGCGCGGGTAAGAAACTCTGCTTGTCTCGCCGGCCATAGGGTGGCGGACAGCCCATGACTGGGGTGACATCTGGTATTTCCCCGACGAAAGATCGGGAGGATAGTGAGTAAGCAGCGGGCAAGCTCCCAGGCGCAACTGCAATTCTGAATTGGCGAGGCCGCAAAGCAAGGTGACGCCCGATCGGTCAGATCATGGCAGCTTTTCTAGAATCCTTACTGGTTAGACAATCTGGTTGCATCTGGTAAGTAGGAGTCCATTCACCGTGATCTGTTCCACGACGGGTATTTGGCCATTTTGAAATCGTGCAGCGGGATTAACGTTCGCCCTTCTGCGTCGCCTTGCGAGAGGAGAACAAGTTGAGCGAGTTCGATCGGTTCTCGGAAGGCTATCGAGAACTGCTGGATCGGAACGTCAGCATCACCGGCGAAAAGAGCGAGTACTTTGCGTCTTACAAAGGTAGATTCATCGCGGACAAAGTCGCACCGAAACCGGATTGCAGGATTCTGGATTACGGCTGTGGTATTGGGCTTGTTTGCGGTCAAATGAAGCAGCACCTCCCCCGCGCTCGCATCGACGGCTACGACGTTTCCCGAGCGAGTCTGGATCACATTGACTCAGCACTCCGGAAGCAAGGGACTTTTACTTCTGAAACAGGCGACTTGGGTCGAGATTATGACGTTGTCATCCTCGCGAATGTATTGCACCACGTTAGACTCGAGGCTCGCCAAGAGACAGTCTCGCGGGCAGCCGAATTCCTAGGCATGAACGGAAAGTTGGTTATCTTCGAGCACAACCCCGCGAACCCACTCACGCGCCGGGCAGTTGCAAGCTGCCCCTTCGATGAGGATGCCATACTGCTTCCGCCTCGGGAAACGCTTCGTTACTTCTCGCGAAATGAATTCCGGAAGATCCGGCTGGACTACATCGTGTTTTTCCCCCGCTTCCTCGGCTGCCTCCGCCCTCTTGAACCGTTTTTACATTGGTGTCCGATGGGCGCTCAGTATGTGGTCACAGGAAGCAAGGCATGACGGCATGCAAGCGCTTTTTTCGCTGGTTGAAATACCCTGCCGATGGCATACAATCTGAAGGGAAGTCACATCGCAAGGAGACTCGATGAAGCCAGCAGTTGAAGACAAAGACCACGCGCAAAACCCCGGCTCTGCCCGCGAGAAGGCCAACCCGCCGCTGCTCTCCGTGATTGTTCCCTGTGCCAACGAGGAAGAGGTCCTGCACGAAACCCATCGCCGCCTCACGAATGCGCTCGGCATGATCGGCATAAGATTCGAGATCATTTACATCGACGATGGAAGCACCGATTCGACGATGGACGTGCTGAGGGAGATTCAGAGTTCCGACCATCAGGTTCGGGTGGTGAGCCTGTCGCGTAATTTCGGCCACCAAGTGGCGATTACAGCAGGAATGGAGCATGCCGCAGGGGATGCCATCGTGGTGATCGATGCTGATATACAGGATCCCCCCGAAGTGATCGCGGAATTTGTCGCACGATGGCAGGCCGGCTATGACGTTGCCTATGGAGTCCATACGGAACGCGAAGGGGAAACCGCCTTCAAGCGCTGGACTGCGAAGCTGTTCTATCGGCTCATTGGAAAATTGTCTGATACCCAGATTCCGCCGGACGCAGGAGACTTCCGCCTGATTGATCGCAAAGTGGCTGAGGCGTTGCTTGCCATGCCCGAGCGGGACCGCTTCATCCGAGGCATGGTCAGTTGGCTGGGGTTCTCACAAGTGGCTGTCCCCTACCGCCGAGCTGCCCGGCGGGCGGGAAGAACCAAGTACCCGCTGTTCAAGATGGCTCGCCTCGCGGCGGACGGCATTGTCTCGTTCTCAACCACGCCGCTGAGAGTTGCGACCTGGCTGGGCTTTGCCGTCTCAGCGTTCGCCGTGTTCGGGATCCTCCTCACCGTGTATGCGCGGCTTTTTGAAAAGAACTGGGTGCAAGGCTGGGCCAGCCTCGTGATCGCCATCCTCTTTCTCGGCGGGGTCCAACTCATCTGCTTGGGCATTATCGGGGAATACATAGGTCGGATTTACGGTGAATCAAAACGCCGCCCGCTTTACCTGATCCAAGAGCGCCTGGGATTTGCAGAGTCTGCCGAAACTGGGCGAATCCATAAGGTTCCGCTCAAGAAGACAGATGAATCGGGTGCGAGTTCACGATAAGTACCAGATCCGATATGTGCTCTATCCGTCTCAGCAACCCCTTACCTACGCACTCAAAA
Organism: Terriglobia bacterium; assembly: GCA_050011515.1. Lineage (GTDB taxonomy): Bacteria > Acidobacteriota > Terriglobia > UBA7540 > UBA7540 > CAVROP01. The sequence continues at coordinate 9,663 of JBEKIZ010000037.1, forward strand.
CGAGCCCGGATTGCAAGGTACTCTGTACCGGTCAGATCACGGCGTTGTTCGAAAGCGTGGGGCCAGGACAAAAGTGCGATAGAGCTGCAGTGAGGAATGGATGTCATTGCCGGTAACCCCTGCCACAACCGAATCCGTTGCAGGCCCGAAGATCGAGATCGGATTCAACGAAAACGGGGCGGTTTTTCTTATTGTCGCAGTTCTTCTCTTGGGGGCTGTTCTCTGGGCTGCCACGGGCCCCCTCACGGAAAAGACCGATTTCGTGCTCACCTACTTCGGCGCGTACATGGTTCACCAGGGAGAAGGTCCGAAGCTTTACGACGTCCGTGAACAGGAAAGGGTGAGGAACTCCCTCTTTAAGCATCCGAACCCGCTCATTTACGAGCATCCGCCGTTCGAGGCGCTTCTCTTCGCCCCTCTAGCTGGGTTGCCGTTTCGCTGGGCGTACCTGATCTGGGGGATCGTGAATGCGGTAATCTGGCTGGTTCTCCCCTACGTCCTGCGGCCGCACGCGCCCGTCCCCAAAGACGTGTTCGGCTACTTCGCGCTGTGGCTGCTCTTCGCCCCCCTGGGTGTGGCCCTGTTCCAGGGACAGACCTCCCTCGTCCTCCTGCTGGTATACACCGCCACTTTCCTCAGCCTCAAGCGCGGGCACGATTTGAAGGCGGGCTGGTGGCTGGGCTTCGGATTGCTCAAATTTCAATTCGTGCTGCCCTTCGCGCTCGTTTTCCTTTTTCGGCGAAAGTGGAAGTTTCTCACCGGATTTCTCCTCAGTGCCACCTTGTTGGGCGTTCTGTCGCTGATAGCCGTGGGATGGCGAGGAGTACTTGGCTACGTCGATTTGATTTCGAACATCAGCCGCAAGCCGGCCAATGTATCTTACGGTTCGGCCGTCGATATGCCTACCCTTCACGGGTTCGTGTACGCGATCCTGGGAAACACAATGAGTCTCGGCGCTCTTACGCTCGTCGTCGCGGTCATCTCGGTATTCATGATTCTGCTCACAGCGTGGAGTTGGGTCCGGGCGGACCGACGAAATCCCGCCAGGACTTTCGACCTGATGTTCTCTGCGGTCCTAACGGTTTCCCTGATGACCGGGTTGCATATGTTTACGCATGACTTCAGCCCTCTGATGCTCGCCATGCTTCTGGCTGCAAAGCATTTCCCGGGGCAAGGGAGGCCCGCTTTACGCCTGGTGCTCGCCACCGCGCTCGTGCTCTTGTGGATTCCGCCTATTTATTTTGCTTTGGTGGCCTGGCATGGCCTCTACCTGATGTTCCCCATTCTCTTGGTTTTCGGCGTCTCGATGCTCTACTTGGCCCAAGGCCCCGCCTCAGGAATCCTGGCCGGAGGCACGCGTGCGCCGGCACAGTAACAACTCCTTGACCGGCGAGCATCGAGCATGGTTAACTTTGCCTCTCCCGCCAGTGTCCGCAGTTCACAACGGGAGGCGGCTGCTATGATCAACGGGAAGCGGGTCGCGGTTGTGATGCCCGCCTACAACGCGGAGAAAACTCTGGAGCAGACCGTCCGGGAAATGCCGGAGGCCGTAGATTTCAAGATTCTGGTGGATGATGGCAGCACGGATCGAACCGTTCCCATGGCCGAGAGCCTGGGGCTGAAGGTGTTCGCCCATGACCGGAACTACGGTTACGGCCGGAACCAGCAGACCTGCTATCGCGAAGCGCTGGCCGCGGGCGCGGATGTGGTGGTGATGGTGCACCCCGACTACCAGTACACACCATTACTGGTCACCGCAATGGCGGGGATGGTGGCCTCCGGGGTTTACGACGTCGTTCTCGGCTCGAGAATCCTGGGGGGTGGGGCGCTGAAGGGCGGGATGCCACTTTACAAGTACCTCGCCAACCGGTTTCTCACCGCTTTTCAAAACCTCTTCACGGGAGCCAAGCTCTCCGAATATCATACCGGCTTCAGGGCCTTTACCGGCGATGTGCTGCGCGCCCTGCCCCTGCTCGAGAACTCGGATGATTTTGTCTTCGACAACGAAGTGCTGGCGCAGTGCATTTATTTCGGCTTCCGCATCGGGGAAATCTCCTGCCCGACAAAGTATTTCCAAGAGGCCTCTTCCGTTAATTTTGGGCGCAGCGTGAAATACGGTTTCGGCGTTCTCGCCACCACACTCGAGCTTTGGCTGCAGCGCCTCGGCCTCGTGCACCTGCGGCTCTTCAGCCCCACCGGTCGGAAACTCGATCTGAGTTACTATCGCGAGCAGAAGGACGCGCCCACAATCCCGGCATCTTGAACCGCCTGTCCCCTGCGCGCCACCCGGCCTGCACGCAGCCAGCCTGGAGGGGGGATAGAGGCAAAAGGGGCCGCGGCCAACTGGGCGTTCGACGTTGGGAGCTATTTCAGTAAATGTTTGGCACAATTGGCCCGGAGTCTTTAATCACTTCGCTCGCCCTGTTGCTTGCGTTCACCTACCCGCAGCTCGGCTCGGGCTGGTTTCACGCGGCGGAGGAGGTGTTGGGTGGACTCGCCCGCCGGCGCGGAACGAGCGTCCTGCTTTGCGGTGTCGTTGCCCTCGCCTTGCGGGCTGCGCTGTTGCCGATTTTGCCGGTTCCGGCGCCTTCAATGCACGACGAGTTCAGCCATCTACTGTTGGCGGATACTCTTCTCCACGGGCGCCTCGCCAACCCACCGCATCCGATGTGGATTCACTTTGAGACTTTCCACGAAATTTTCCGGCCAACTTATGCCTCCATGTACGCGCCGATGCAAGGCTTGATCCTGGCGGCGGGCAGACTCATCGGTGGACATTACTTTGTGGGGGTGTGGCTCAGCGTGGGGGTGATGTGCGCGGCCATTTGCTGGATGCTCCAGGCCTGGCTGCCGCCGGGCTGGGCATTACTCGGCGGATTGCTCCCGGCGATGCGCTTCGGCGTTTTCAGCTATTGGGATGACAGCTATTGGGGTGGGGCTCCGGCGGCGATTGGGGGAGCGCTGGTTTTGGGGGCACTGCCGAGGATCATGCGACGCCGGAAGGTACGCGACGCACTGTTTATGGGGCTGGGCCTGGGCATCCTGGCCAACAGCCGGCCCTACGAGGGATTCGTGCTCAGCCTGCCGGTGGCGGCGGCACTGCTGGTTTCGGTGGTAGGAAAGAACCGGCCCCCCACGCGAGTCCTGGCCCGGCGTATCGTGCTTCCTCTCATGATTGTGCTGGCTGCGGTGGGCGTCGCCATGGGCTATTACTTCTGGCGAGTTACCGGCAACCCCTTCCGCATGCCTTACCAAGTTGATCGAGCCACGTACGCGGCAGCACGGTACTTTTATTGGCAGTCACCCAACCCCCAGCCGGTCTACCATAACCAAGCGATGCACGACTTCTATATCAATCTCGAGCTCGGTCGATTCCTCATGGTCCGCTCGGTGGGCGGCTTCATTCGGGAAACGGGCCTACGGATCATAGCGAGCTGGGTATTCTATATTGGTCCCGTCCTGTTAGTCCCGCTCTTCATGCTTCCCTGGGTGGTGCGCGACCGGCGAATCAGGTGGCTGGTGATAGCCGGTGGCGTCTCCATTGCCGGCATGGAGCTCCCCACATTTTTTGCCGTCCATTATGCGGCTCCCATCACCGCCGTGATTCTGGCAGTGATTCTGCAGGGCATGAGGCATCTGAGGGCCTGGCGCTGGGAAGGCAAGCCCAGCGGGCTGTTTCTTGCGCGCTCAATTATTCTGATCTGTGTTTTAATGGTGCCGCTCCAGGTGCGCATGCTGCCAGCGCTGGCCAGGTCCGGTATCTGGCGACCCATGGGAGTGGAGCGCGCGGAGATCCTGGCGGAGCTTGACTCCCTGCCGGGCGGTCACCTCGTTTTCGTGCGGTATGGACCGGATCATGACTCCCTGGCCGAGTGGGTCTACAACGAAGCGGATATTGACCACGCAAAAGTGGTTTGGGCGCGGGACATGGGGCCAGCCGAGAATGGGGAGCTGATCAAGTACTTCAAGGAACGTCGCCTCTGGCTGGTTAAGCCGGATGAGGAGCCTCCCCGGTTGTCACCGTATGGCGTGGGCCCAGACCCGTGAGAGAGCCCGAGCGAGGCTTGTACACGCCGGGTCCCCGCCAGTTACCAGCGTTTACCGGTTTAACGGAGAGTTGTTAGAAATTCGGAAACGAGCCTTCCAAACTCGGGCGTCGGCACGGGTCCCAAGGTGCTCTCCGCCTTGCCGCAGCGATATGAAATTCGAGGACGAAAGGAACAAAGGATGGAAAAGGCAGACTCACCGGGAAGACGGAGAATCTCCCAATTCCCCACAATAGTCGTGGCTGTTCTTTACTTCGTTGTTGGAATGTGGTTGGGGTGGGCGTGGAGGTCACGTTCTATTCCTAACCTGTTCGATTCGTTCCATACGTGGTTTTACAATAGTCGGCTGACCACCTGGCAGAATTCGTATTGGCTAGGAGTCCCTATCGAGAAGTGCCCTTTCGATACTTGGACATATCAGGAGATCATCTACGAGACCAAACCGGATGTACTCGTTGAAGCAGGGACGGGCAGGGGAGGGAGCGCCTATTATTTTGCATCGGTTTTTGAAATCCTAAAACGAGGGCGAGTGTTGACCATCGACATCTTCGAGTACCCAAACAGGCCCCAGCATCCAAGGATCACATATCTCTTCGGATCATCAACTTCAGATGCCATTTTTCAGGAAGTCAAAAACTCGATTCACCCGGGCGAGCGAGTGATGGTATCTCTGGACTCGGACCACCACAAGGCCCACGTTTTGAACGAATTGCGGCTCTATAGCACCATTGTAACGGTCGGGAACTATCTCGTGGTTGAGGATACAGACATAAACGGCCACCCAATATTGCCCGAATTCGGTCCCGGCCCGATGGAGGCGGTAGAGGAGTTCTTGAAGAATAACCCCGACTTTATGCAGGACAGAAGTCGCGAGAAGTTTGGCGTTACCATGTTTCCTGGCGGCTGGCTCAAGAGGGTTCGCTAAGAAGATGCGGGCGAGGGAAAGTGACGCGCTGGCATACACCGTGGCCCCGAGGTAGAGAGCGTACCCATGACAATGTGCGACGGGGATTCCGATTCCAAGTGGCTCAGGACCCTGTTTTGGGGTGCAGCCTTGGCGCTCGGCGCTGCTGGAGCAGCTTGACTCCTTCCCGGAGGTCAAGTTGTTTTCGTGCGGTATGGACCGGATCATGACTCCCTGGCCGAGTGGGTCTACAACGAAGCGGATATTGACCACGCAAAAGTGGTTTGGGCGCGGGACATGGGGCCAGCCGAGAATGGGGAGCTGATCAAGTACTTCAAGGAACGTCGCCCTTGGCTACTTGAGGCGGATGAGATGCCTCCGAGGCTATCTGCATACGGGACCATCGTCAAGGAGAGGGTCGCAGCCGAAGATCACGGACATCCCGGCAAGTCGAGAGCGGGCAAATAGATGGCATCTATCATAGGGACTGAGAGTCTGCTCACTTCTCTCGCGCTGTTGGTTGCGTTTACCCGCCCCCAACTCGGCTCGAGGTGGTTTGCCACAGCGGAGCGAACCCTGGGAGCACTTGGCCGCAGACGCAGAACCAGCATTCTCATCTGTGGCCTTCTTGCCCTCGCCTTGCGGACTGCGCTGTTGCCGACTTGGCCGGTTCCGGCGCCTTGCATGCGGGACGAGTTCAGCCATCTACTGTTGGCGGATACTCTTCTCCACGGGCGCCTCGCCAACCCGCCGCATCCGATGTGGATTCATTTTGAGACCGCCCACGAGATTTTCCGGCCAACTTATGCCTCCATGTACCCGCCGATACAAGGCTTGATCCTGGCGGCGGGCAAACTCATCGGTGGACATTACTTTGTGGGGGTGTGGCTCAGCGTGGGGGTGATGTGCGCGGCCATTTGCTGGATGCTCCAGGCGTGGCTGCCGCCGAGCTGGGCATTGCTCGGCGGATTGCTCCCGGCGATGCGCTTCGGCGTTTTCAGCTATTGGGATGACAGCTATTGGGGTGGGGCTCCGGCGGCGATTGGGGGAGCGCTGGTTTTGGGGGCGCTGCCGCGAATTATGCGACGCCAGAAGGTGCGCGACACACTGCTGATGGGGCTGGGCCTAGGCATCCTGGCCAACAGCCGGCCGTACGAGGGGTTCGTGCTCAGCCTGCCGGTGGCGGCGGCACTGCTGGTTTGGATGACGGGAAAGAAGAGGCCGCCAATGCAAGTCGTGGCCCGTCGAGTGTTGCTTCCGTTCCTCCTTCTGCTGGCGCTCATGGGTGCTGCCATGGGCTATTACTTCTGGCGAGTTACCGGCAGCCCCTTCCGCATGCCTTACCAAGTTGATCGAGCCACGTACGCAGCAGCACGGTACTTTTATTGGCAGTCACCCAACCCCCAGCCGGTCTACCATAGCCAAGCGATGCACGACTTGTATATCAAGTTCGAGCTCGCTCAATTCCTCAAGGTCCGTTCGGTGGGCGGCTTCATTCGGGAAACGGGCCTACGGATCATAGCGAGCTGGGTATTCTATATTGGTCCCGTCCTTTTAATCCCGCTCTTCATGCTTCCATGGGTGATGCGCGACCGGCGAATCAGGTGGCTGGTGATAGCCGGAGGCGTCTCCATTGCCGGCATGGAGCTCCTCATATTCTTTCTCGTCCATTATGCGGCCCCGATCACCGCCGTGATTCTGGCAGTGATTCTCCAGGGCATGAGGCATCTGAGGGCCTGGCGCTGGGAAGGCAAGCCCAGCGGGCTGTTTCTTGTGCGCTCGATTACTCTGATCTGTGTTTTAATGGTGCCGCTCCAGGCACGCATACTGCCAGCGCTGCCCAGGTCAGCAACCTGCCGACCCATGGGCGTGGCGCGGGCGAAGATCCTGGCGGAGCTTGACTCCTTGCCGGGCCGTCACCTTGTTTTCGTGCGGTATGGACCGGATCATGACTCCCTGCCCGAGTGGGTCTACAACGAGGCAGATATCGATAGGTCGAAGGTGGTCTGGGCACGCGATATGGGTGACGCTGAGAACCAAGAATTGATCCGATATTTCAACCACCGCACCGTTTGGCTGCTCGAGCCGGATGAGAACCCTCCAAAATTGTCCCCCTATCTTACCAGTCTAGCCCTTGGCAAGAGGGTAAGCACGGCAAGAGGTCACGAAAGCAGTCTGCTATCAACTCATTTCAGCCTGCGGTCCGGCGCATGCGTTCCCGGGGCAGTTTCCGTTGTGAGTTTTGATCGGCATGGTCCTCCTCAGTGACACGACGCAGAAGACGTCGCCAAGTGCCCCTGCCGCAGGGGCTGGCCGGCAACCGCAACACTCGTCAGTCTATATCTCCGAGTCATCCCGCCTTGAAGTGGGGATTGTGCTCCTTTTGTTCGTCGCGACCTGCCTCTACCTGCGACTTTTCTACCATTACACCAATTTGGATGCCGACGAAGGAGTAATCTTACAGGGGGCGCAGCGCATCCTGAATGGAGAGGTCCCCTATCGGGACTTCTTTTCCTTTTTCACACCTGGCTCCTATTATTGGATGGCTTTGCTGTTTAAGGTTTTTGGCGACTCGATCCTGGTGGCGCGAGCGGCGCTGATCGTCTACGGCGGCTTGTTTTCTGTTCTCACCTACCTGCTGGCCCGGCGAGTCTGCTCGCGCGGGACCGCGCTCTTCACCGTCTACCTGCTTACTCTGACCTGCCTACCGTGCGGCTTTCTCGCTCTGCACAACTGGGACAGTACGCTTTGGGCTCTTCTGGCGCTCTATTTCGCGGTTCGGTTTCTGGAAACACCCCATTGGGGATTTGCAGCGGCGACAGGCGTCTTTGCCTCGCTGACCTGCCTTTTCGAACAGTCCAAGGGCGCCGGCTTGGTCCTGGGCCTCGTCCTGGGGTTCGGAGCTATCATCTGGTTGAGTGGACGTAACAAGACAAGCCTTGGACTAGCACACTTGTGGGCTTTCCTGGCAGGCTTCGCGCTGCCCGCCCTGATAACTTTGGCCTATTTTGCCGCACGGCACTGCCTACCGCAGATGCTGGCGGACTGCCTCTGGCCTTTGCAGCACTACGCGGCCGTGAACAGAGTCCCTTATGGGTTCATGGGAATGCAGTACCCAGAACTCGATAAGGTCCTGGCGGGGCCGTGGGGCTATCGCCTCGCCATTATTGTGCTCCTGAGCCCGTGCTTTATCATCTCTGCACTGCCCATCCTGGCGGTCGGCGCTCTGGGCTTTTGGCTTCTCCGTCTCCGGCGGGGGGAGCAACCCAACGTAGCGAGCTATTATGTCCTGGTCTCCGCAACGCTGGTCGGATTGTTGCTCTCTACCCTGGCGAGCAGGCCGGAATTCAACCGCATACTGTCTCAAGCACCGTTGTTTTTCCTGATTCTGGCGTGGGGTCTTGACGGATCGTGTTTGAGATCGCAGTTTGCGCAGGATATCCAGCGCCTGCTGAAGTATTATATTCTCCTGTCTTTCACAGGCCTCGGGCTGGCGCTTCTCTGGCGCCCTCTCAACGCCCACACCGTGCTGGAAACCAGGCATGGCGCACTTAGGGCTGAAAGGTCGGACCCCGTCCTCCAGGAGCTGCAAGCCCGCGTACGGCCTGGCGAAAAGATCTTTGTGTATCCGTATCAACCGCTTTACTACTACCTGTCGGCTACTTCCAACCCCACGCAATTCGAATTCCTGTTCCCCGGAATGCATACGCCCGGGCAATTGGACGAGGCAGTTCGCGAACTGGCGGCGGACCGTACCCCGCTGATCTTGTTCCAGCCGTCCTTTTCGGATGTGGTCGTGCTGAACTGGCCGGCCACGCCGATAAAGGCCCTGGCGGAAAAAGACGCGCTCACGGAGTATATGCTTGCCCACTACCGGGCCTGCACCGCATTCACCTCCCTGCAATCCTGGCAAATCGTATTTTTGGTGCGAAAGGACTTGAGTTGCACAGGCCCGCTTTGACAATGCCGATGAATGAGAATGTCGTCCCGGAGTTTCGAGGATGGTTGCCCATCGCACAGACGGAAAGGCCCCTTGAGGTTTGGGCGCCCATCCGAGAAGATATTGAAGGGTCGCGCTGATGAATCTTGTCAAATCAAAGGAACAAGCGGCCGGCCCCGCCCGTTCGGATGATGGTAAACGAGCCGGGCCGCCGGGATAACGGAGCCTGTTGGGTCACGATGCCACCTGCCGGGCGGCGGCGAACCCCGCAGCGAACAGGGCCAGAGCGGCGAAGAGCAGCTTCAGTTTTGGATTTGATGCTCCATGTTTGTTGGAAGCGGCGACCTATCCTTAGCAAGGGAGGCTCTGGTAGAATCCAGGCGAGTCTTGATCGGCATGATTCTCCTCAGTGACACGACGCAGAAGACGTCGCCAAGTGCCCCTGCCTCAGGGGCTGGTCGGCAAACGCAACACTCGCCGGTCTATATCTCCGAGTCATCCCGCCTTGAGGTGAGGATTGTGCTCCTTTTGTTCGTCGCGACGTGCCTCTACCTGCGGCTTTTCTACGATTACACCGATTTGAATGGGGACGAAGGAATTATCTTACAAGGGGCGCAGCGCATCCTGAATGGAGAGGTCCCCTATCGGGACTTCTTTTCCTTCTTCACACCAGGCTCCTATTATTGGATGGCTTTGCTGTTTAAGGTTTTTGGCGACTCGATCCTGGTGGCGCGAGCAGCGCTGATCGTCTACGGCGGCTTGTTTTCTGTTCTCACCTACCTGCTGGCCCGGCGAGTCTGCTCGCGCGGGACCGCGCTCTTCACCGTCTACCTGCTTACTCTGACCTGCCTACCCTACTGCTTTCTCGCTCTGCACAACTGGGACAGTACGCTTTGGGCTCTTCTGGCGCTCTATTTCGCGGTTCGGTTTCTGGAAACACCCCATTGGGGATTTGCAGCGGCGACAGGCGTCTTTGCCTCGCTGACCTGCCTTTTCGAACAGTCCAAGGGCGCCGGCTTGGTCCTGGGCCTCGTCCTGGGGTTCGGAGCTATCATCTGGTTGAGTGGACGTAACAAGACAAGCCTTGGACTAGCACACTTGTGGGCTTTCCTGGCAGGCTTCGCGCTGCCCGCCCTGATAACTTTGGCCTATTTTGCCGCACGGCACTGCCTACCGCAGATGCTGGCGGACTGCCTCTGGCCTTTGCAGCACTACGCGGCCGTGAACAGAGTCCCTTATGGGTTCATGGGAATGCAGTACCCAGAACTCGATAAGGTCCTGGCGGGGCCGTGGGGCTATCGCCTCGCCATTATTGTGCTCCTGAGCCCGTGCTTTATCATCTCTGCACTGCCCATCCTGGCGGTCGGCGCTCTGGGCTTTTGGCTTCTCCGTCTCCGGCGGGGGGAGCAACCCAACGTAGCGAGCTATTATGTCCTGGTCTCCGCAACGCTGGTGGGGTTATTGCTCTCCACCCTGGCCAGCAGGCCGGAATTCAACCACATACTGTTTCAAGCACCGTTGTTTTTCCTGATTCTGGCGTGGGGTCTTGATAGATCGTGTTTCAGATCGCAGTTTGCGCAGGATATCCAGCGCCTGCTGAAGTATTATATTCTCCTGTCTTTCACGGGCCTCGGGCTGGCGCTTCTCTGGCGCCCTCTCAACGCTCACACCGTGCTCGAAACCAGGCATGGCGCACTCAGGGCTGAAAGGTCGGACCCCGTCCTCCGGGAGCTGCAAGCCCGCGTGCGGCCTGGCGAGAAGATCTTCGTGTATCCGTATCAACCCCTGTACTTCTACCTGACTTCAACCTTCAACCCCACTCATTATGATTACTTGCAGTTGGGAATGCACACGCCGGAACAGTTTGCCCAGGCAATTCGTGAAGTTGCTGCGGACCGTACCCCGCTGATCTTGTTCCAGCCGTCCTTTTCGGATGTGGTCGTGCTGAGCTGGCCGGCCACGCCGATGAAGGCCCTGGCGGAAAAAGACGCGCTCACGGAGTATATGCTTGCCCACTACCGGGCCTGCACCGCATTCACCTCCCTGCAATCCTGGCAAATCGTATTTTTGGTGCGGAAGGACTTGAGTTGCACAGGTCCGCTTTGACAATGCAGATGAATGAGAATGTCATTCCGATGTTTCGAGGATGGTTGCCCATCGCGCAGACGGAAAGGCCCCTTGAGGTTTGGGCGCCCATCCGAGAAGATATTGAAGGGTCGCGCTGATGGATCTTGTCAAATCGAAGGAACGAGCGACCGGCCCTGCCCGTTCGGATGATGGTAAACGAGCCGGGCCGCCGGAACCGGCAGCCGGACACCTGGGAGCCAAATCACTTCTGCTCCCGGAGAAGCTGCCCCTAGAGAGGTGGATTGCGCTCGGTGTCTTCACGATCTCATTGCTTTACCTGTGCCTTTTCCGAAGATACACCTCGATCGATCCGGACGAAGGGATCATTCTGCAGGGCGCCCAACGAATCGTCCACAGACAGGTCCTGTACCGGGATTTCTTCTCCTTCTTTACCCCGGGTTCTTACTACCTTCTGGCGCTGCTCTTCAAAGTTTTCGGCAGTTCGATGCTGGTGGCGCGCACGGCGCTCGCGGCTTATGGAGCTTTCTTTTCTGTGTTCACCTATCTCCTGGCGCGGCGAGTTTGCTCCCGAGGGGTGGCGTTAGCGGCCGCCTACCTGGTCACCTGGACCTGCCTTCCCTGGCGGTTTATGATTCTGCACAACTGGGACAGCACACTCTGTGCCTGTGCAACCGTGTATTGCGCCGTATGGCTCCTTCAGGCTCCGCGCTGGGGATGGGCTCTCGCTACGGGGAGTTTCGCGTCACTAACAGTACTTTTCGAGCAATCGAAGGGAGTGGGATTGGTCCTGGGGCTTGGCCTGGGTCTCATCCTCCTTGTGCTGTTCGCCCGCAGCACCCTGCGGCTGAGTCGAGGGCAGTGGGTGACGCTGGGGATTGGCCTCGCGTGGCCTTTCGCCCTGACCCTCGCATACTTCGCCGCTCACCACGCGCTGCCGGCTATGCTGGCGGATTGGTTCTGGCCGCTGCACAACTATTCGAAAGTGAACAGCGTGCCTTACGGCTATCAGGATTGGTCAGATGAGGCCCGAATGAGGCTTTACGGCTCCGGCTCCTGGCTGGTGCGGGGGATTGCGTTGTTCACGGTGAGCCCTTGCTTTCTCCTTCCGGTGTTGCCAATCATCGCGATCATGCTGCTGATCTACTGGCTGCTGGAAGTGAAAAGGGAAAGGCTGGCTGTGGACCGCGCTGCCTACTACATTCTTGTATGTTCGAGCATTGTAGGATTGTTGTTCTCGGTGCTGATTTCGCGCGCCGACATCATTCACTTCGTGCATCTGACCCCCCTCCTCTACCTCGTTCTTGCCTGGGTGATGGACAGCACCGACGTTCGCGGTCAATTGATCAGGTCTATCAGGCCTCTCGTTTCCTTGGGCATCCTCATCACGTTTACCACCCTCGGCATGGCTTTTCTGGTGAGAATCAGGAGTGCGAAGACGGTCATCGAAACGAGACGCGGAGTAGTGATGGCCAAGTCACGAGACGACATCCTGGCGTACGTTCAAACGCAGGTTCCCGCAGGGTCCAGGATTCTCGTCTACCCTTATCTCCCGCTCTATTACTACTTGACGGCGACTTTCAGTCCGACTTCCTTCGATTACTTGCAGCCTGGAATGCACACGCACCAGCAGGAGCAGGAGGTCATTCATCAAGTCTCCGCCGATCGAACTTCGGTGATCGTATTTCAGCCTTCATTTAATGACTCGATTGCCGCTTCCTGGCCGAAAACCTCTCTGGCGTCCCTGGCCAGTGACCCTGTGGCCGACTACATACTTGCAAACTATCGCCCATGTAGGGTTCTGGTCTCCGCGTTCGAATGGGACTGGCGGTTTGTGTTCATGGTTCGCAAAGACCTTGCCTGCCCTGACACGCCCCACAGCGACCAGCGCCCACCCTCTGACTGGCAACCTCAGGCTGTGAAGTAATCCTGCGGAGGCTGTTGAAAAGAGCGCGGCTGGAGCCGGGGGTCGCTCCAGAATAGCGTGTTTATTGCCCCGTTGCCTTTTGGGGACAAAACCACCGAATGTCGAGAGGCAATCGGAGCAGTTGGGAAACTCCCCTCGCTTCACGTTATGCGACACTCTGCCGACATCTTGAAGGCAATAGTTTTGCCAAATGTATACACCTCGACCCTTAGTCGTGTCTCCGGCCATTGAGCACCGGGTTAGATCCACCAGCTCTCGCGGTCTCCTCGCCTTGTGAATCGCAGCCTTTTTGTCGATAAAGCCCCTAACTTATTGATATTTGGAGGATCCCTGTGGGTTTCGACCCCTCATCAAAAGTGTAATTATTGTGGCCCCCGACTTGCACCATACTGGACGGTTTGAGTTTCCCGGCCACTGGGCGTCTCGTGGTCGGTGCGGCTCAGTTCAACATTACACAAGAAGGAGTTTGGCTATGGCTAATTCAGTTGTGAGTATCCTCGCCCGGTTGCACCGGGAAGAGGAAGGCCAAGGCATGGTGGAGTATGTGTTGATTATCGCCTTGGTTGCTCTCGCCGCCACCGCGGGAATGACTACCTTGGCAACCGCCATCAACAGTGCTTTCACCAAGATTGGGTCGCTCCTCAGTTCGTACGTTTAGTGGCTGCTGTGGTCTGGACGGCTCAATTGCACCTGCTGGTTCCCAGGGTCAGTCGGTTCACCCACCGGGAGCGGCAGGTATGATACTTGCTCGTTGGTCGGGACGCCTGGCGGCTCGGGGCGGAGGTACTTCGCCGAGTGGCCGGGCATGGCTTTGCAGGACGGCGGTCCATTTTGAGGCGTGACGCACGCTCCACGATAATGGGCATATTATGCCGCGACTTGCTCCGTGGGTGGTCGTTCGGGTTGCCGGTCGGCAGATTTTCGTCGGCTGGTCCTCCTCTGGACGACATCACACGCGTTAGGAGGGTAGTTGTGGCCAATTCAGTTGTGAGTGCTCTCGCCCGGTTGCACCGGGAAGAGGAAGGCCAAGGCATGGTGGAGTATGTGTTGATTATCGCCTTGGTTGCTCTTGCTGCCACCGCGGGAATGGGTACCTTGGCAACCGCCATCAACAGTGCTTTCACCGAGATTGGGTCGCTCCTCAGCTCGTACGTTTAGTGGCTCCTTTCGTCTGGACGGCTCGATTGCACCTGCAGGTTTCCAGGGTCAGGCGGTTCGCCCACCGGGAACGGCAGGTATTATACGTGCTGGTTGGTCGGGCCGTGTGGCAGCTCGCGGCGGGGGTGCCTCCCCGAGAGGCTGGGTTGGCCCGGTTTTGTTTGTCAAGAGGGCAGGAGGGCCAATGGTTCTGGGCTCGGAAGCAATAGGGGCGCGAGCGTGTGTTTCCCGTTACCGCCTTGGCGTGTATTGCGCCCACTAAGCTGTACAAAGGCCAAGTGGAGATTTTACTGATGCTTGGAGCCGCGATTTGTGCTATAGCTGGCGCGGTGAGTGACGTACGTTCAAACCGCATCCCGAACTGGCTGACTTACGGAGGTCTCGCGCTTGCCCTCACACTTCGGGCCGCCTTGGGAGGGTGGCGAAGTTTGGAGCAGGGAGTGGGCGGCATATTGCTTGGCGGCGGAATCTTCTTTGTATTTTTCCTGGTGCATGGTATGGGAGCGGGGGACGTGAAGCTGATGGCCGCTGTGGGCGCCTGGGTGGGCCCTCATCGAACCTTGAGCGTGCTGATCGCCACCGCTCTGGCAGGCGGCGTCCTCGCCGTGGTTTACATGGTGTTTTACAAACGGGTCGGCGGCACTTTTCGGAATCTTGGTGTGCTTCTGCGCTTTCATCTTCGGTCCGGTGTCCGGCCCCATCCCGAACTCAACCTTCAGGGTCCCGAATCCATGCGGCTGCCTTATGGATTAGCTATTGCCATGGGCACACTTTATCTACTTATTTCAGCAAGCCATATCTCGGGGGTGATCTACGGACACTAAGCGGCTTGGGTTAGCATTGTTAATTGCGGTCGTTCTCGCCGGCGGCATCACGTATATTGTCTATCGCCAGTTGAGCAAAAGCGCAGCTCGTCCCCAGATGATCCAAATCGTTGCCGCAGCCAGGGACCTGCCCGCGGGCGTGGCATTGGCAGCAGCGGATGTGAATCTCATCCAGTGGCCGGCGGGCGTCCATTTGCCGGGTTCCTTTACGAAAATTGAAGACGTGGCGGGTCGGCCGCTGATCTACATGCTGGGCAAGGGAGAGCCCGTCATGGCCAGAGACTTGGCCATACCCGGTTCAGGGATTGGGCTCTCGGTCAAGATACCTGCCGGAATGCGGGCTACTTCAGTTCGTTCTAATGAGGTCGTGGGTGTGGCAGGTTTCCTTTATCCAGGCTCTACCGTTGATGTTCTAGGGACTTTCAACATTCCGGGCAATCCCAATCCCATAACCGAGACTTTGTTGCAGAACGTCGAAGTCTTGACGGCAGGAACGCAAATCGAGCCGGATCCAACGGGCAAACCCCAGACTGTCAATGTGGTGACCCTACTCCTCAGCCCCGAAGACTCGCAGAAACTCCTCATGGCCAGCACGCAAAGCACGATTCAGTTCGTATTACGCAACGGGGCCGACCAAGGGAAGGAAATCGTCAAACCCACCAGGCTGGACGAATTGATTGGCACGGCTAAACCTGCCGCGCCCCCGCCCGCGCCCGCGCCGGCCCGTCATACGAGAGCAGTCGCGCCGGCGCCTCAAACTCCGCCCCCCTCGCTGTATGTGGTGGAGGTCATCCAGGGGCCGACGCGCAGTGAGCAGAAGTTTTCACCCGGGACTCCTGAAGAGGGCGGTGGCAAGCGCCAATGAAAAACTTATCTGCAACTCGGACACTGGTACTTGTTTGGATCCTTGGTTTGCTCTTGGCGGGCGGGAAGTGCTTCGCGCAAGGGACCTCTGTTTCGCCGGAGGGTCAGCCTCTTCACATCCTGGTCGGCAAGTCCGTCGTTATAAACCTCCCATCACGCTTGAAACGTGTGCTGACAAGCAATCCAGCCGTGATCGAGGCTCTGGTCACGAGCCCTATGCAAGTAGTGGTGGAGGCAAAGGCTGCCGGAAAGAGCAGCCTGATCCTGTGGGACGATTCAGGCAGCTCCCGAATGCTGGATGTGTATGCGGATCTGGATTTGACGGGTCTGCGGGCCGCTATACAGAGAGCGTATCCCGATCAATCAATCCAGGCGCAGGCCGACGAAGGCAGGATCATCCTGAGCGGAAGGGTGGCAGGTCAGCCGGTTGTGGACGACCTGACAAAGATGGCGGGCCTCTACTCCAAGGACATCGTCGACTCGCTGACGACAGTTCCACACCCTCTGCGGCAGATCCTTCTGGAAGTCAAGATCGCCGAAGTCGACCGAACCAAACTAGAGCAATTCGGCTTCAACTTACTCAATACTGGGAGAACCAACATCGGCACGACCTCCACGCAGCAATTTGGCGCCATTTCAGGTGCATCAGGAGGACCTTTCAGTACCACCGCCCCGTATACGCCGACGACCTTCGGAATGACCAGCCTGCTAAACATCTTCCTGTTTCGCCCCGACCTTAACCTGGGCATGATGCTCGAGGACCTCCAAACAAAGACCGTGGCACAAATCCTTGCTGAACCAAACCTCCTTGCCCTCGACGGCAAGAAAGCGAGCTTCCTGGCCGGTGGTGAATTCCCCATCCCGGTGTTGCAGGGAGGGACGACCATCGGGGCCGTCACGATCCAATGGCGACCGTTCGGTGTCAAACTAGATTTCACGGGACATATCAGCCCCGGCAATACCATTCGCCTGGAAGTTTCGCCGGAGGTCAGCACTCTCGATTATACCAACGCTCTGACTATATCGGGCTTTACCATTCCGGCCATTTCAACCCGCCGCGCGGAGACAGAAATCGAGTTGAATGATGGACAGTCGTTTGGAATCGCTGGGCTTCTGGATCAGAGAGTGACAGCTATAATGAATAAGATGCCGGGGATTGGTGACCTGCCTATTCTGGGGCAGCTATTTCGGTCGAAATCGAACACCCTGAGCCGATCGGAGCTCGTGGTTCTTGTGACACCCCACATTGTCGATCCCGCAAACACCGGGAAACAGATGACGGCGACGCCGAAGTCTCCGATACCCTATCTGCAAAGTCCGAAATACGACCGGGATCTACCAGGCCACAAGGAGCTTGAGAAACCTGCTCAAGAGACTACACCCAAACAAGAACCGTAACCATGGACACTAAAGAGAGCGCCGGAATTCCTTTCGGCGAGGGCCCTTCCTCCCGAGAATGGCTCTCGCTCGTTGCCATCTGTCTGGATGGCGAATCTGGAGCGGAGTTGAGGCAGTTTGTAAGAGGAACCCCTTTTCTTCGGCTGCAAGCTGAGGTGGACAGCTATCTTGCCGAAGAAGACACCAGCCTCACGTGGATGCAGCCACCCGGGCCAGACATCTGCCTGGTCGACTTCGACCGGGACCACGCAAGTGCGATCACCACGGCAGAACGAATTCACGAGCGATTGCCGGGCAGCGCCATATTCGCGATCTCGTCGCACTCCCAACCCAACCTGATTATCGAAGGCATGCGCTGTGGCTGCAGCGAGTACGTCGTCAAACCTGTGGGCGGGGAGCAACTGTGGGAAGCGGTAGCACGTGTGGGTGTACGTAAACGAGAAAAGCATACACCATTCAGCGGCCAAGTGCTGACTTTCCTCGGGGCCAAGGGTGGGGCGGGAGTGACCACCATAACCACGCATCTCGCGGCACTCTTGGCAAAGTCCTGTTCGCGCAAAACAGTCCTGATCGATCTTCATCCGGGCTGTGGTGAAGCTGCCCTTTTCCTCGGCCTGACTGAACATCAGTATCACTTTTACGAACTCGTCGAGAACGTGGACCGGCTGGACGCGGAGTTACTTCAGAGTTTCGTATTGCACCACTCGAGTGGCCTGGACCTGCTGCCGGCGCCGGAATTCACTGAACCGGCGCGTGACGTATTACCTGAGTCAGTCGGGCAGGCGGTCGCCTTTCTCCGCACCAAGTACGAGTTTGTGTTGATCGACTGCGCTCCAGGCCTGACAACTCAAAACCTCGCCGTGATCACTCACTCCGACCATGTCTACATCATCACCGTTCCGGAGGTGGCTGCCTTGCGGAACGTGGCGCGTTTGTTGGACTACTTTACCCGTCGCGAGTTCGGTCAAGACAAAGTAGACGTGGTCGTCAACCGTCATAACGCGAAGAACAATGTGATCACTGACGACCAAATTGAAAAGGCCATTCGGAAGAAGATTTTCTGGAAGGTCCCGAACCAATACCAGCAGGTGATGCAGACCATCAACGCTGGTGATCCCTCCGCACAGTTATCGAACTCCGCAGTTGCACGCACTTTATTGTCGTGGGCGGAGGCTCTGGCCGCCAAGCCGGACGCCCAGCCCGAGAAAAAGAAATCGGGTAAATTTTTCCAGGGTTTGTTCGGACGATAAAAGCCGGCTTCCGCAAAGGGTCTTGCTGACAGTTGGGAGAATCAAACGTCATGGGAACAATCACAAACCAGGCTGAGACAGTATCGGGAAGTGACGAGAAGAAAAAAACAGGCATTCCCTTCAAACTTTACCAGGAACTCAAGTCCGCGGTGCATCGGGATCTACTCAACAAAGTTGATTTGGAGCGGATTGCCTCAATGCGCGACGGCCGCATTCGAGGCCAGGTCTTTGTGGTCATCCAGGAACTCGTTTCGGGGCTTGGCACCCCGATGAGCGCGCCGGAGCGCGAGCAACTGGCTCGCGAGGTGCTTGACGAAGTATTCGGGTTGGGTCCACTGGAGCCCCTCCTGCAAGATCCGACCCTTAATGACATCCTCGTCAATACCCACAAGCAAGTGTATGTAGAACGCCAGGGGATGCTGGAAGAAACCGCCGTAAAGTTCAAGGATGACGCTCACCTGATGCACATCATTGATAAGATCGTGGCTGCGGTTGGTCGCAGGGTCGACGAATCTTCGCCCATGGTGGACGCGCGCCTAGCGGACGGCTCGAGAGTTAATGTGATCATCCCGCCCCTGGCGATCGATGGACCCATACTGTCAATCCGGCGCTTCGGCCATGTGCCCCTGACGGCGGACGATCTGATAGTAAACCGAACCCTGACACCGCCCATGCTGGAGATTCTCAAGGGGGCGGTGAAGGCACGGCTCAGCATGGTCATCTCCGGGGGGACCGGCGCCGGTAAAACAACCTTTCTCAATGTGCTTTCCGGATTCATTTCTGAAAAAGAAAGAATCGTTACGATTGAAGACTCGGCTGAGCTGCAGCTCAAGCAACGCCATGTCGTCCGCCTCGAATGCCGCCCCCCCAACGTGGAGGGCAAAGGCGCAGTGAGACAGCGCCAACTCGTGATTAACAGCCTGCGAATGCGGCCCGACCGGATCATCGTAGGCGAGGTTCGTGGCGAAGAGGCTCTGGACATGCTCCAAGCTATGAACACGGGACATGACGGCTCGCTCACAACTATTCATGCCAACAGTCCTCGTGATGCGATCTCTCGCATGGAAACCATGGCGCTGATGGCTAACTTGAATCTTCCTGAAAAGGCCCTTCGCCAACAGATTACGTCCGCAATCACTATTGTCATCCAATTGTCTCGTATGAGCGACGGGACACGGAGAGTGACGCATCTGGTGGAAATCACGGGCATGGATGAAGACGTCGTGAGCATGCAGGAGATCTTCTTGTTTGAAAAGCGAGGTGTGGGACCCAACGGACGTGTGCTTGGACAGTTTACAGCCACGGGCATACGTCCGAAGTTCGCGGAAAAGCTAAAAGCCTCTGGCATTACTTTGCCAGCAAGCATGTTTGAACATTCTTATCAAGTCTAGATCCGCCGAGGTTTTCTTATGGCGCTCGTGCTGCTATTCGTTTTGCTTTTGGCCATGACGTTCGGTGTTCTGGTTTGGGTCTCAAAGCCGACCAAAGCCGAAGCCGATGTTCAGCGGCATTTGTCAAGCATCGGAAAAACATACGGATTTGACACCGAGGATGCCACAATTCTGAGGCAGGAAGAGCTCAGTTCGATTCCCCTGCTGAACGATTTGTTGCAGCGTATTCCGGCCGTTCTGAACCTGCGGCACCTGATAAGGCAAGCTGGTCGCAATTGGACCGTCGCTCCGCTACTTCTCGGGTCGCTCGTGGGGGCTCTCGTGGCGGGGTGGGCAGTAAGCTTGTTCACACCAGCTCTGCCGTTAGATCTGCTCGTGGGAGTTGCTGTGGGCTCCGCGCCGTACGCATATTTGTTCTGGCAGAGGCAGGCCCGGTTGCGGCACTTCGAAGAAGTCCTTCCCGACGCGATTGACCTGATGTCTCGGGCCCTGAGAGCCGGACATGCCGTGACTTCCGTGATTGAGATGGTTTCGCAGGAAACTCCAGAACCTGTCGCTTCAGAATTCCGCACCGTCTTCGAAGAACAGAACCTAGGGCTTCCGGTGCGCGAGGCGATTCTTAATCTGGCTAATCGAGTGCCCATTGAGGACGTCCGCTTCCTCGCGACGGCGATTCTCGTTCAGAAAGAAACCGGAGGCAATCTCGCCGAAATCCTGGACAAGGCGGCGTTCATTATGAGGGAGCGCATGCGACTTAAGGGACAGGTGCGAATCTATACGGCTCAGGGTCGACTGAGCGGTTGGATCCTGTGTTTGATGCCATTCGCCATGTTCTTTCTGTTGACTCTGTTGAACGCTGAATACGAAAGGAAGCTGTGGGCAGACCCTTTGGGGCTGCATTTCGTTTATGCGGGTCTAATTTTGATGGCCATCGGCATTCTTGTGGTCCGGAATATTACCAGGGTCAAAGTGTGATGCTATGAATCTCCTGATCATCGCCATTGGAATCGGACTTTCGATCACTTTTTTCGCAATCTTCTTGTTGTTTGCCCCCCCCTCTCGCCAGAGTGAACTGTTGAGCGAGGTCACGTCTCGGGCATACCGATCAGAGGATGTGGGTTTCCAACGAGGGCGATTTAGTGCCGAGAGACTGACCAGGCCGCTGGGATCGATCCGCAGGTTATTCGGCGGCCCCCCCAATCCCGAAACTGTCCGCCGCCTCATGCTTGCTGGCTACCGAAAGCCCTTTCATGC
The DNA here is from genome assembly GCA_050011515.1 of Terriglobia bacterium. Classification (GTDB taxonomy): domain Bacteria; phylum Acidobacteriota; class Terriglobia; order UBA7540; family UBA7540; genus CAVROP01. Next base: position 30,704 of record JBEKIZ010000037.1, read on the forward strand.
CGACACCTTCTTAGGCGTGAAGTTGACTCTGCCAGTAGTCGCTGGAGCGGGGGTCGCCTTTTTCGTGAAGGACAATATCATCCTCTGGTTTGGCGTAGCTCTATTGCTGGCTTTCTTAGCTCCGGACTTTTGGCTCAGCCGTGCCATCAAGAAGAGGCGTGAACGCATCCAACTCAGCCTTCCCGACGCATTGGATCTCCTTTCGATCTGTACGGACGCTGGGCTGGGACTGGATCAAGCCATCGTGAGAGTCGCCCAGGAACTGCATCTCGGTCACCGCCAGTTGAGCGAAGAACTCCTTCAGATCAACCTGGAGCAGCGGGCTGGCAACCCTCGCATCGGTGCTTGGCGCAGCATGGCAGACCGAGTCGACCTTGAGAGCGTCCGATCCTTCGTCAACATGCTCGTGCAGACGGAACGCTTTGGAACACCAATCTCAAAATCGCTGGCAGTGTTTTCCGATTCCTTGCGTACTCAACGAAGACAACGAGCGGAAGAGCTTGCCGCCAAGACGACGATTAAGCTGCTCTTCCCTCTCGTTATCTTCATTTTCCCCAGTATCTTCATCGTCACCCTGGCGCCGGCGGTCATAAGTCTCATTAGGAATTTTGCCCAGTTTCTTAAGTAGGAGTTAACTGTACTGTTAAGGTGGGAGGTGGGTTGTGGACAACGTTACGTTGATACGTGTGGTTGCGGGCGTTCTCGCCGTGGTCGTGGCCATCATTTTGATCTACAGAATCAAGCGAAAGGCCCCTCGCTGAACTCGGATCGCGACTCGCGAACGGATACGGTGGGGAAGGAATCATGGCTGAGAAGCGCAGTACTGTCTATGTTTACAACCAGACAAAGGAGACCTTTTTGGCCTTCCAGGTCAAAGTGGCTGACTCGGTTTTGACCCGCATGGCTGGGCTTCTCGGCAAGCGGTCCCTGGAGCCAGAGGGCGGTGTTTGGATCGTGCCTTGCAATTTCATCCACACGTTCGGTATGCTTTTCTCCATCGATGTGGTGCTGCTTGACAAGGACTTCAAGGTCGTCGGTCTGCACGAATTACTCCGGCCATTCTCCATCACGCGACCGTACTTTCGTGCCCAAAGCGTCATCGAGCTTCCGCCTCACACGATTTTCAAAAGCGGAACCACGGTCGGCGATCAGTTCGTGATCGAGCGCTACGAAGCCTGCCGGACCCCTTCGGTTGACTCACTCACGGACAGCGCTCCCGTAGGCAAACAGTGAAGTCTCCTTCGCGATGGCGGCGGATTGTGTCCAGCGTCAGGCTGAGTCCCTGACCGGTTTTCCTTTTCACTGAAGCTCCAGAGAGAGGATTACCACAAATAGAGGGACTCTGGTCGCGGATCATCAAGAGCGTGGCGGGAGAAGAGAGGATCTCCAGCCACTGAGTTCCATAACCGCTTGCAACGCAGCACGCTGCATAAGCTGGCTAAGTGGGCGCAAGACTTGGAGAACTTCATTAACAAATGGGGCCAAGGTCAAAGCGTCCACAGAATCTGGAGAGTATGTCTCCTGTGGGCCGGTAACATCCATTCGGGCGTTAGCAGGGGCCGTGTGCATTGGGTACACTCCTTTAAGGGCTTTCAGAGTCCCGTTCACGGCGGGGCTTTCCTCGTGTACTTCATTAGTATATCCTATTTGGTTACAGGAAGGAAGACCGAAGACGCTTGCATTCGCGAGCAATTCCCTTGCCAAATCCCGGTGTCCCGAATTCAAACGAGTACACTATCGTACTATTCCAAAACTTGACAGTCACTGCTTTGGGGAGTTATACTTAGCCGGTTACTCGTCTCACTGGAGGTTGCTCATGCTCCCGCGTCTCAGCGTTTCCAACCCATGGGAAACCGCGACAAAGCGCATGGATAGTGGAACGGAACAGTGCTCCTCAAATTGCGAATTCGGGATAAAGCCTACAGCAGCGTCACCAGGAGTGCGTGTCGGAACTCGTTCCCTGGGCAAACGTCTCCGCGCCCGCCTTCGCACCAGCAAGGAGGGAGGCCAGGCGGCGGTTGAGTTCGCCCTGGTCCTGCCGATTCTGCTGCTCATCGTGACGGGCATATTCACGTTCGGGATCGCCTTCCACGACTATCTGGAGCTGACGGATGCCGTGAGCATCGGTGCGCGGCAGCTTGCGATTGGCCGAAGCGCGTGCATGGGCACGGGTTGCCCTACGACCACAGACCCATGCGCTGCGACTGTCGCAATAATTGAAAACGCGGCGCCGTTCCTCGTGTGGCAGAGTATGAAGTTCACGATTACCCTCAATGGGAACGCGTATGGGGCGTCGTGCAGCAGCTCCAGTGTCACCACAGGGGCAGCAGGGAATATGGCGCAGGGCACGGCCGCCACGGTAACGGTCAGTTACCCTTGCAACCTCTTGGTCTTCGGAGCCAACTTAGCGCCCAACTGTCAAATGTATGCGCAAACGACGGAGATTATCCAATGAACCAGAACAATAAGTCTTTTTTACGCCGAGCGCACAAGGACCAGCGCGGGCAGGCGCTCGTCATGGTAGCGTTCATGATGGTCGGGTTTTTCGCAATGGCCGCTTTCGTCATCGACTTCGGCCGTATCTATTTTAGCTTCCGCGAACTCCAGGCTTCCACAGATGCGGCGGCGTTAGCGGGAGCGGAGGCCATGCCCACTGGCGCAACAGCAGCAGATACCAAGGCAGCAGTACAAGCCAACGTGACATTGTACAGCGGCGTAGCGGGAAACAACAACGCCTACCCCAACCTGACAGGCGTTACGATGTCATACACGTTGAGTTGCCTGACGACCCTGTCGAACGAAGGAATCGCGTGCGTTGAGTCTCCTGCGGGCGACAACGCCATCCAGGTGGTGCAGACAGTAAAAGTGCCGTTGACTTTCGCCAGCATAATCGGCACCCCTTCAATTACGCTCACGGCAGCCGCGACTGCGGCCATGCGGGGCGCAACGGGTGGCCCATACAACGTGATGATGGTGCTCGACACAACGAGTTCGATGGGTTCTAATCTCGACACGAACTGCACGGTGCCGGGGATAACAGGAAGTCCCACAAGAGAGCAGTGCGCTTTGTACGGCGTCCAGACTCTGCTGGGGCTGGGTGGGACTGGGCTCGCGCCCTGCGCCCCGACCCTGGCAAACTGCGGGACGGCCACGAACGGCAACGTCGCGAACCCCTTCGATGAGGTCGGCCTGATGGTGTTCCCAGGGCTGACCCCGACCGAGACTTCGACTTTGAGCAACCCTCCGGTACAGGCTCCGACTGCCTCGGATGATTACACTTGCCCTACCTCCAACCCTTCAATCACATCGTACAACAATAACCCGGGATACCTGGTCCTCCCGTTACAAAGCAACTACCGCAGTTCCGACGCTGCTACTGCACTGAACACCGCCGCCGGTATCGTGATAGCGACGGGTGGAGCTGGAGGAACCTGCAAAGGCTTAGCCACTCCGGGCGGCGAGGGAACGTTCTATGCGGGCGCAATCACGGCGGCACAAAACTACCTGGTCGCGAACTCAAGGAAGAATGTGCAGAACGTGATGATCGTCCTCAGCGATGGCGACGCAACTGCTTCGAGCACCCAGATGGGGGGAAAGGCGACGAGTTATCCAGCCACGAATGAGTGCCACCAGGCGATCACGGCGTCCACGAACGCTCAGGCAGCCGGAATCTTGGTGTACTCGGTCGCCTACGGCTCGGAGTCCTCGGGATGCTCCGCTGACAGCCCAGCTATCGCCCCATGCGCGACGATGGAGGGTATCGCCTCTTTACCCACCGCGAAGTACTTCTTCGCCGACAACAACCAGTCGGGATCGGGAATCGACAAAACCTGTGCCAATGCCGCGCGACCGACCTCTGACCTGAACCAGGTCTTCAAGGACATCGTGTTGGACCTCACGGTCGCACGGCTGATCCCCAACAACACAACGTAGCTGGTAGCCCTCTCTGAAGTGGCGATGCCTCGTCAAGCCAGGTTTTGAGGAAGCGCCTCAGACCGGCCTGACCTACCATTTTCCAGTCGGTTCAATGACAGCGAGTTTCTGGTATGGACAGGCGCATCTTGCGCGAACTAACAATCCTCGTTCAAAGTGTGATTCTTCCTGGAGATCATTAAACCGGCAGCTTGACGCTCCGCGCCCCACCACAGAATGCGCAGGAGGGCGGAAGAGGAACCACGCTGGTGAGTTCAACTTCCGAACTTAGGTATTCTCGTCGGACCGGCTCCTCCTGAAGGAGGTCCGTACTGAGATATTTCTTGTTGTCATCGGCGAACACGGTCACCACAATTGCATCCCCACCCAAGGACTCCTGCACTTGCAATGCCGCCAGAAGGTTGCACCCGGAAGAAATACCCACGCCCAGCGCGAGGCTCTTCGCCAGCTTTTGTGCCATCAGGATTGAATCTCCGTCGGAGACTGCGATCACTCCGTCTAATTCCGCCAAGTTGACGATCGCAGGAATGAACTCATCGGAGATTCCCTGAATTCTGTGCTTGCCCACTTTGCACCCGGTGGAGAGCGTTGGCGACTCGACAGGCTCTACCGGATGAATCTGAACGGCAGGGTTCTGGCGTCGCAGGAAACGCCCGACGCCCATGACGGTCCCGCCCGTTCCAACTCCGGCGACAAAAGCATCCGGTTTCAGCCCGGCCTCCGACAACTGCGCCCAGATTTCCGGACCCGTTGTGGTTTCATGGGCCTGGATGTTGGCCTGATTAGAGAACTGGTGAGGAAGAAACACGCTCTTGGGGTCGGCGCTGGCAAGTTCTTCGGCCATACGGATACAGCCAAGGAACCCTCCTTGTTCTGCTCCGACCAGGACAATGTCAGCGCCATAGCTCCTGATGAGCCTTCTCCTTTCATGGCTCATCCAGTCCGGCATAAAAATCGTTGCTGGATGCCCCAGGGCGCAGCCGAGCGCGGCAAAGGCGATCCCCGTATTGCCGCTGGTCGCCTCGGCAATTCGTTGCCCAGGGCGTAGAGAACCGTCGGCGTACGCGCGCTTCAGGATGTGCAGCGCCATGCGATCCTTGATGCTGCCTGTGAGGTTAAGCTGTTCGCATTTCGCATAGATGACCCGGCGCTTGCCTCGGAATGTAAGGCCGATTCCCAAAAGAGGCGTGTTGCCGACCAGGCGGGACAATCCGTCAAGTCTCTGATCCGCAATTTCCATTATCGACCTCCGGCCCGACCGACAACATACGCCTGACCGCCCCCGAATGCAATTGTCAGTCGGGTTTGCAGTGCGCGGGAACCTTGGAACAGGAGCTATCAGGGGTGCTCGTACATTCCAAGCTCGTGTCCTTCTCAGCGTTCGGTTCGTCCATATAGGGGGCAGGCCAACCCCACGTGTCGCTGCTCCCTACGCGGTCAAGGCTAATCAGGACAATCACTTCACATTGTAGTATTAGGGTGATGGCACGGGCGCTGAAACTTGATTCGAGTCCGCACTCTGGGTGACATCATTCGACGCCACGGCTGTAACCACATAGTAGTACGTCTGCCCTGCTTGCACAGTCTCGTCGGTATACGTGGTCCCGTTAATAGGTGCGGAATTCAGTTCCGTCGGGTACGGCCCACCCGAGGTAGTGCCACGGTAAACATTGTACCCAACTACGCCGGCAGTCGTGCTGGCAGTCCAGGATAGAATCACGTCGTGCGTTCCCGCGCCGGAGAGGCTCACCGTCTGCGGGCTGCCGCTGCAATTGTCCGCGATGCTTAGCGAGGCCGCTTCGGTCCCGGCGACGGAAGGCGTGAACATCACCACAATCGTGCAGTTCGCGCCGGCCGCCAGCGAGCTGCCGCACGTGTTGCTCTGCGCAAAGTCGCTGGCATTGGTACCTGTCAGCGCGACGCTGGTAATGCTCAAGGCGGCGTTGCCCGTGTTGCTCAGGGTGAGGGTCTGAGCTGTACTGGTCGTACCTACGGACTGGTTGGCGAAGGCAAGGCTGGTGGCTGAAAGGCTAACCACGGTAGCCGTGCCCGTGCCGGACAGGCTCACCGCCTGCGGACTGCCACTGGCATTGTCGGTGATGCTCACCGAGGCCGTGCGGCTGCCACTGGCCGCAGGCGTGAACGTCACGCTGATCGTGCAGTTACTGCCGGCTGCCACCGAACTGCCGCACGTGTTGGTCTGCGCAAAGTCGCTGGCATTGGTACCCGTCAGCGCGAGGCTGGTGATGTTCAAGGCGGCGTTGCCGGTGTTGGTGAGTGTCACGGTCTGGGCCGTGCTGGTGGTGTTGATCGTTTGGTTCCCAAAAGCGAGACTGCCGGGGGCAATGCTCGCCACAGGAGCCGGAGGCGGGTCAATCCCCCCGGTGCTTCCCCCGCAGGCAACCTGCCATGCAGCGGCGAGAATCACTGACAGGGCCAAAACAAGGGACCTGGTTCTTGGAAGCTTCCTTCTTTCCGCTTTCGCTGCGTGGGTGTTCATAATGGAACACCCCCTTGTGGGTTCTTCCGCAGAATCTGTGGGTAAGAAAAAGCGAAAGAGCCTGGTAAGGGCCAAAGGACAAGCTTGCGCATCCTGTCCGAATCCTCTAAGGGAAAGTGCAAGGTAACACGAACTTCCCAAGGGGGGACAGGATGCATTTCCAAAGTATTCTGAATCGGATCGAGAATTACAAGGGTTTTTCGTACCAGCGAGTTCGATGCTCGTCCCGAGGGGGTCGCCGTATTCGAGAGTCGAGGTGCGGGCGGGGAGCGGGAGTCGCGGGCTGTGTTCGGAATGTGGAGAGCCAGGGGCGACGTATGACCTTGCCCAGGCGCGCTGGTATGAATTGTCGGCGCGCACGTAAGAGCGAATGAATCGGAACCGAGGCCGGTGTTTGAGGGTTCATTACTATCATCGCCGGAGGCGGCTTTGGGGGGGGTATTAAGAGAGACTGTGGGTCTTGTCAGTAAAGACAACGGCGGGGGTGCAGAGGATAGATGGGCCGGGTTCAGACCACAAGCACGAGGTCTTGCGGCGCCGGGCTTGCCGTCGTTTCAGGAAGTCGTTCCTCGGGAGTGCCTGCGATGAAGCAGCACTTCTCGCCGAGTCTGCCCCGCTTGGGCGGCGGGGCGTGGCCAAGATCCCCCGGCTCGAGTTGGCCAGAAGGGCAATCGGCACTGAAGTCGAGAATCCTCTCGCCCGGGAAATAGCGATACCGGGGGCAGTACTTCCGAACTTCCTTGCGGGCTGTGAACACCATAGTGTGGAACTGTACTTCGATCGAGCGTTTCAACTCGCCCTCTGGCGTCTCGCGGAGTAGCAGCGAGAAGGAATCAACCTTTCCGGCGAGCTTCACCAAATGGCTCGATCCGTTGCTCAGAATCTCAGGGGGATGAACCGCATTCTTTGGCATATGCGCCATCCTTTCCCGGGTCCTGGCCCGGAGGCGAAAGTTGAGATTTGACACGGAGGGTTGGTCAACCCTTCGACGCGACCGAATTACTTCATGGAAGCAGGATGATTGCGCCGTGGATTCGATCAGGCCGGCGACCCATAATGCGGAGAAGCAAATAAAAGTGTTTCGGCGGGTCCCGCCATCCAATCGAATATAGCGACTTTGCATACCGCCATCTCGGGAGCTGTGAAATAATCCCGAAGATGCGGGCTTTGCACAGCGTAAGTTATTGAATAATCGGCGTCGGGATATGACTATTCTGGATTATTTCACAGCTTCTCACATGCAGATGCACTGTCGTGTCGGTCTATCTATGTGAATGCAAGTGGTCCCAGATCTGCCGAAGACGAGCAGCCCACTGCGTGTTCCGTCCAGGACGTTCTACCCAGAACTGGCGCTGCACCCAACTTCTGCGAAGGTTTCCCCAATAACGAGCCCTTGTTTCGAAAAAAGCCTTCGCACCGCCCGTCGCGATATATTCATTTTCCGCTTGGAATTCGGTTGGGGGCTCGGCTGGCAGTTCGCTGCCAAACGGATACCTCTCTTGCAAGCCTACTACCGCTGCCCGCCAATACGCCTGTGCCACCTCTTCCTCCCGGGCGCGTCGCTCGGCACTCCAGTTTGGACTTTGATCGATGAATTCAGCGGGAGCCTCAGGCTGCAGTTGCATCACATGGGCTTTCGGAAGATATACGCTCAAAAGAGGCACCATTATTAGCAAGCAAACCCCTGCCACCAGCGCTGGCTGCGCAACTAGCCTTCGCCGCTTTGGGCGGTTTCCACGCTGAAGGGAAAGGGAGGCCGGTTTTGTCCAACCCCTCTTTAAGAGGTCCTCAAGTTCTCTTCGAGAGGTCTCGCACTGGTTCTTCAACCGTCTTTGCTCCGCTTCGAGACCCGCTGTAGCGTTATCTGCAACTTTGCTGAGGGCCAACAGTTTCGCCTTGGCCAGGCTGGCCAGCTCCCGCTTGCTCTCCTCCACGACCCGCCCCGAACTCTTCAGTTCTTCCCGCAGCCTCTCCACCGCTGCCCCGGCTTGCTCCTCAAACTGCTGGGACCACCGCCCCCCCAGATCCTGGGCCATTCTCTCCAAATCCCCCGCCTGCCTCGCGCCCTGCCCCTGGAAAGCCTGCAGAGTCCCTTCGATCCGCCCCTGGAAGTCCTCCACCAGCGCCCCCAAGCGCCCCTCCAGCGCTTCCACCGCCAAGGACACTCCCGTCAGGCATTCCTCTGCAGCGCCAGCCCGAGCCGTGAAACTCGTCTCCCTCTTCTCCTCAGCAGCCTGCAGTTGCGCTATCGCCTGCTCAGCGGCCAGCTTAATGGATTCCACCTCCTCGTCCGCTGCCTCATGCATCACCTGCGCATGCTCCCGAAATGCTTGCGCCAGTTGCTGGCCATATTCCTCTCGGGTGGCTTGGCTGAGGGACGCCAGTTTCGCCTTGGCCAGGCTGGCCAGTTGCCGCTTGCCCTCCTCCACGACCCGCCCCGAATTCTTCAGTTCTTCCCGCAGCCTCTCCACCGCTGCCTTGCCTTGCTCCTCAAACTGCTGGGACCACCGCCCCCCCAGATCCTGGGCCATCTTCTCCAAATCCTTCGCCTGCCTCGTGCCCTCCCCCTGGAAAGCCTGCAGAGTCCCTTCGATCCGCCTCTGGAAGTCCTCCACCAGCGCGCCCACGCGCCCCTCCAACGCTTCCACCGCCAAGGACACTCCCGTCAGGCATTCCTCTGCAGCGCCAGCCCCACCCGTGAAACTCGTCTCCCTCTTCTGCTCAGCAGCCTGCAGTTGCGCTATCGCCTGTTCAGCGGCCAGCCTAATGGATTCCACCTCCTCGTCCGCTGCCTCATGCATCGCCTGCGCATGCTCCCGAAATGCTTGCCCCAGTTGCTGGCCATATTCCTCTCGGGTAGCTTGGCTGAGGGACGCCAGTTTCGCCTCGGCCAGGCTGGCCAGTTGCCGCTTGCTCTCCTCCACGACCTGCCCCGAACTCTTCAGTTCTTCCCGCAGCCTCTCCACCGCCGCCTCGGCTTGCTCCTGAAACTGCTGGGACCACCGCCCCCCCAGATCCTGGGCCATCTTCTCCAAATCCTCCGCCTGCCTCGCGCCTTTCCCCTTGAAGTCCTCCACCAGCGCCCCCACGCGCCCTTCCAGCGCTTCCACCGCCAACGACACTCCCGTCAGGCGTTCCTCTGCAGCGCCAGCCCCAGCCGTGAAACTCGTCTCCCTCTTCTGCTCAGCAGCCTGCAGTTGCGCTATCGCCTGCTCAGCGGCCAGCTTAATGGATTCCACCTCTTCGTCCGCTGCCTCATGCATCGCCTGCGCATGCTCCCGAAATGCTTGCGCCAGTTGCTGGCCATATTCCTCTCGGCTAGCTTGGCTGAGGGACGCCAGTTTCGCCTCGGCCAGGCTGGCCAGTTGCTGCTTGGTCTCCTCCACGACCTGCCCTGAATTCTTCAGTTCTTCCCGCAGCCTCTCCGCCGCTGCCTCGGCTTCCTCCTGAAACTGCTGAGACCACCGCCCTCCCAGATCCTGGGCCATTCTCTCCAAATCCTTCGCCTGCCTCGCGCCCTGCCCCTGGAAAGCCTGCAGAGTCTCCTCCATCCGCCCCTGGAAGTCCTCCACCAGCGCCCCCACGCGGTCCACCAGCGCTCCCACGCGCCCTTCCAGCGCTTCCACCGCCAACGACACTCCCGTCAGGCGTTCCTCTGCGGCACCAGCCCCAGCCGTGAAACTCGTCTCCCTCTTCTGCTCAGCAACCTGCAGTTGCGCTATCGCCTGCTCGGCGGCCAGCTTAATGGATTCCACCTCCTCGCCCGCTGCCTCATGCATCGCCCGCGCATGCTCCCGAAATGCTTGCGCCAGTTGCTGGCCATATTCCTCTCGGCTAGCTTGGCTGAGGGACGCCAGTTTCGCCTCGGCCAGGCTGGCCAGTTGTCGCTTGCTCTCCTCTACAACCCGCCCCGAACTCTTCAGTTCTTCCCGCAGCCTCTCCGCCGCTGCCTCGGCTTGCTCCTGAAACTGCTGGGACCACCGCCCCCCCAGGTCCTGGGCGATCTTTTCCAAATCCTCCGCCTGCCTCGCGCCCTGCCCCTGGAAAGCCTGCAGAGTCTCCTCCATCCGCCCCTGGAAGTCCTCCACCAGCGCCCCCACGCGGTCCACCAGCGCTCCCACGCGCCCTTCCAGCGCTTCCACCGCCAACGACACTCCCGTCAGGCGTTCCTGTGCGGCACCAGCCCCAGCCGTGAAACTCGTCTCCCTCTTCTGCTCAGCAACCTGCAGTTGCGCTACCGCCCGTTCGGCGGCCAGCTTGATGGATTCCACCTCCACGTCCGCTGACTCATGCATCGCCTGCGCATGCTCCCGAAATGCTTGCGCCAGTTGCTGCTTGCTCTCCTCCACGACCCGCCCTGAATTCTTCAGTTCTTCCCGCAGCCTCTCCACCGCTGCGTCGACTTGCTCCTGAAACTGCTGTGACCACCGCCCCCCCAGATCGTGGGCGAACTTCTCCAAATCCTCTGCCTGCCTCGCGCCCTTCCCCTGGAAAGCCTGCAGAGTCCCCTCGATCCGCCCCTGGAAGTCCTCCTCCAGCGCCCCCTCGCGCCCCTCCAGCGTTTCCATCGCCAAGGACACTCCCGTCAGGCGTTCCTCGACGTCAGAAGTGGGCACCTTGCGGATCTGGTCAGGTCCCGATAGCACCCCTTCATCACTACTGACAAGAGTCGATGCGGAAACGTGGACCGGCTCCTCTAGCTTGCTCGTAACAGAGACGGGATCCTCTCCCGGCCACTTTTCAGACGAGGAGGGAGGAACCTCTGGTTTGAGAGAGGCAGGCGCAGGTTTGGGTTGAGACTCCCTGCCCATGGCAAAGCCAGTGGGCGGGGCCGCCACCTTAGAAATAGACTTAAACCTTGCTGCCCATTCACTCCCAAGAACGTGCCCGAGCCTCTGTGCGGCGGTTGGCTCCCCTAAACCAGTTTGCCAGTCCTCCGGCGGGGATTTGATGCCCCAGATGTTGTGTGTTTCATCGACATCGAGCAACGCCACACAAATCTCCCTGGCGGAATCAGGCTGACTCCGTACGCAGTATCGGACGACCTGCGCAACGGTAGGCTTCTCCATGCTGGGGCTCTCGATCCGGAGGTAGGTACCGACAGCCAGGGCATTTGACGTGGCGATTCTCGCTCCTCGCCTGCTAACGTCTACGGTCTGCGTCGCTTCTCTAAAAATACGGTCATGCTCGTCGATTCCGCTGATTGTGACTGGGATGGTAACGGCAACGCGAGTGCTCTCGCGGCTGAAAACCCATGTTCTGTTCCGGACCTCACTTGGTCGGTCCGCGCGGGTGCCGCGGACCCTCGACAGCAGGCTCTCTACCAAGGGTAAGTGGGCTCTCCGCGTTGTGCTCTGGGAAAACGGCTGGCTAACTCCGCCACCATGTTGTGGTGAAGTTTTTGAAGAACCTTTCCAAGATCTCTCAGATAAGTTCAACGTTTCCATGCCCTTAAACCAGGAGCAGACTATCTTCAGCCGGAATTTCTTCTTCAGTTTCCAAGGGACTTGGAGTGATTTGGCTCATCGTCTGCTAGCAGGATCCTGTCAATGTAAATGTTGTCACGCCGGTTCTTCGTGTTTCTAGGAACATCCGCCCCCTGAAAAACCATATCGCTTAAGGAGCAGTTAGGGTCGATCTCGTGCTTCGCTCGCCATTTTCTAGGGCAGCGCTCACAATGCATGAGGCGCCAATGAAACTCCCCCCGAACGGGTCGTCAGTGGTTGGGATAGAACTGTCCCCGAAGTCTTGACATACGGCCGAGGTCACCACTGTGGCAGAAACATACGCTCCCCTTTACTGATACTTATCCTCCTTGAACTGTTTAACTTATCTCCCAATATGGAGAAGGCAAGAAAGAGAGCGGCTTCGCGCATTTTGGCCTCCCTGCGGCCACTCGTTAAAAAGTCCACGAGGCAGTACCATTCCCCTTTTATTGCTCATACTAGACGATTAACCAATAGTACATAGGTACTACTCCACAAAATGACCACTGCTAGGCTCCTGGTGTGTCCAATGCGACTGGAAGAGGTCCCACCGTTGAGGCATTGATGCTAGTGTCCTGAGTTAGAAACTCGCTGACAAAGTCGTCCCCTTGCGGGGGACCGTTCCCGAGTCCCGTTAGGGGCCGCGAGACCGTAGCCCAGGGCGCCAGCCCTGGGGGAGAGAGCCCTCACCCCGTCCCGCAGAGCGGGACACCCCTCTCCCTCGCGGGCGGGAGAGGGGCCGGGGGTGAGGGAGTACGCTTACCCACGGCTCTCGCCGTGGGCTACCCCCTTTCGCCCCGACAAGTCGGGGCTGACTTCATCAACGAACTTCTGACTCAGGACACTAGCTGATGTTGAAAAAACCTAGAACAGCCACTTCTTGTCGAAGACTTAAGGCTAGTCTCGTAGCTAGTACGCTCGTACGGGTAGGCCCAGGACCACCCACACGCTTGTCTGAAATCGCGGAAGCTCACCGGCAAACTCCGCGCGCCGGTCCACTTCCTCAGCAAAGTTCGGCACTTACCCGCCGACTAGTTACCTACTATTCCCTTTCGACAGGTCTGATTTGAATGAGGGGTCCCTCCAGGCCTACCATGCTTTCGAGTGGCATGCGCGCAAAACTAGTGGCGAGTCTTGGCTGTGAGGTGTCCCATCTTGTCGAGACCATTTAAGCTCGAATTGAGCTAGTTTTCGTCCTCGTCTTTTTCTTTTGGTCGCGGCTACTCAACCCGGATGTTCCCCGAGACGGTGCTTACATCCAGCATGAAGCCGCCGTCGCCGACTTTGCCTTCCAGCTCATGCTTGCCGAAGGCGCCCTGCACGGTCATCTCGCGCGCCGTGTTAACGCTGCCGGAGACCGTGTGCGCGTGGAGCGTGAATCCCTGCTGGCCAGGCAGGCGCACGGTGACGTTGCCGGACGCGGTCGAGAGCCGCCAGGAGCTTTGGCCTTCGCCCTCCACCAGGATGTTGCCGCTGGCGGTCTGGGCGCGCACGGCGCCGTGAACACCCTCGAGTTGCAGCGTGCCGGAGCCGGTGCTCACCTCCACGTCGCCCGGCGCGGTCTGTCGCAGCGTGACGCTGCCACTGCCCGTCGAGGCGTGCAGGCCGCCCGCCACGCCCGTGGCAAGGATTTCGCCGCTCCCGGTCGAAGCGCGCACCTTTCCCTTCACGCCTTCCACGGTAATGTGCCCGGACCCAGTCGAGGCTCTGACCATGTCTCCGATATTGGTCAGCCGGAGGTTGCCGGAGCCGGAAGATGCTTCCACCGGCCCGCGGAGGCCGCTCACATTCTGTTCCCCGGAGCCGGAGCTGGAGCGCAGGCGTGTCTCGACGGGCGCCACGATCTCGTAGCTGATGGAGATGTTACGCTTCAGATCCTCGTCTTCAATGCGACCGATCTTGATCACATTCCCGAGCTGCTCGATGGGCGGGTTAGCTTCCAGGTAGTGCACCTTGTTTTCCGCGCCAGTGCCATCGAACCAGCCATTCATGGGCCGGATTGTGCCGGTGATGCGCACGGTAGAGCTGTCGCCCGTGCGCACATCGATGGTTCCGGAGCCCGTCTGGACCTCGAGTTCCACGGCGCCGGAGACCTGCAAAGTGCGCGCGAAGTGTCCCTCCACGGCGCGGGCGGGCGCGGCAAGGCACAAAGACATCGCGGTGAGGGTCAGAATACCCAAGAGGAGTATGCGGTTGGACTTCATAAAGACTCTCTCCTTTCACAGTCGTTTCTCATTCGTTATACGTAACTGATGGTCTTACGGTTTAGACGAGCGAAACCCTGCACCGTGAGCCACCGCAGGTGACGCACACATGCCGCTGTTTGGCATGTGTATGATTATGGCACCCCGCAGCGCCGTTCCCGGGGCGCCAGTGCATTCCAGCCCAATTGCCAAGAGGTCGCATACATCACAAAGGAGGTGTGAAAAAATCGATGGAAATCACCACAGGTCTCCAAGATAATTTGGTCCCGAAAGACCTGCTGCCCCGCTACCGGCAGTATCTCTTGGACGTCTATGGCGGACGAGCTCGCGACCTGGGTTGGAAGACGAAGGCGGGCGAGAGCGAAGATGCCCGCCTCCTCCGCCCTGCGCTTCTCCGCGTGCTTGCCAATCAGGGTCAGGACTCGGATCTGATCGCCCAAGCCAAGAAACTGGCGCTGGCCTGGCTCGACGATCATAAGGCGGTCGACCCTGACATGCTCGGTGTTGTCCTTACCACCGCTGCCCGCTACGGAGACCGCGATCTGTTCGATCGCAT
>JBEKIZ010000038.1:0-45055 GCA_050011515.1 Terriglobia bacterium
TTTTCCTGCGCCCAGTTGATGGTGAACGGGAAGCTGGCCTTGATCACCACAATGGTCCGCGGATTGGCCTTGTAGACATCCTTGATCAACTGGTCTTGCTCGGGCTGCAGGTCGATGGACCTGCGGTCGATGCCTTCCTTGCCGTCGCTGAGGGCTTCGCACTTGCCCCAGCCGGCATCGCAGGTCGGGTGGTTGCCGATGACGACGATGGCGACATCGGAGGCCTTGGCCGCTTCGACCGCCGCGTTGTTGTCGTTGTTGAGGGCGAAGTTCACCTTGACGCCGGGGCCGACCTTACTCTTGATTCCATCGAGCGGAGTAATCGCATAGGGGAACTTGCCGCTGTACCAATCCCAGGCGACGTCGTTGGACCGCTGGCCGACAACCGCGATGGACTTCAGCTTGGACTTTTCCAGAGGCAGCAGATTGTTTTGGTTTTTCAGGAGCACAACCGCCTCTTGCGTCACTTGGCGGACCAGCAGCTTGTTCTCGTCCCTCGTCCAGGGCTCCGGACCGTCTTTGATCTTGGTGTAGGGGACCATCTCGGGAGGATCGAGCAGTCCGAGCTTGATCATCACCCGGAAGCTGCCTCTCATGACCTCCTCGAGGTCGGCCATGGTGAGCAGGTTCTTCTGGAGGGCCTGTGTGATGGCGTCCCTGTAGACGCCGTCGAGGAACTGGTTGATACCGACCTTGACCGCACCCGCCGCGGCCGTGGGCAGGTCCAGATAGTACTTGTGACCCCTCACCATGCCCTCGAGAGCGCCCGCGTCCGTGACAATGATGCCGTTCACCCCCCACTCCTTGACGGTGATCTCCTTCAAGATCGGCTGGGCGGTCATGGGGATGCCGTTCATGGCGTTGTAGGCGGCCATGTAAGAGCGGGCCCCTGCCTCGACCCCCATGCGAAAGGGCACGGAGTAATACTCACGCAAGAGCCGCTCGTCAAAGTCGGAGGAAGTTCTCATCCGGTCGTTCTCGTTGCTATTGGCCAGGAAGTGCTTCAACAGGGAGGCGGTCTGCCAGTACTTGGGATCGTTGCCCTGGAGCCCCCGAACGAACGCGGCGGTCAGCGTGCCGTTCAGGAAAGCGTCCTCGCCGTAGCACTCTTCCGTTCTGCCCCAGCGGATGTCCCGGCCGAGGTCGGCGTTCGGCGCGCGGATAATCAGCGACACGGAACCGCCGCGGCTGTATCTCTGGGTCTGGTTGAGCCAGCGCGCTTCGTAGGCCTCGACGGCGGCGGCCTTCTGGAGAATCTCCGGGTCCCAGGTCTCCCCGAGCCCGATGGACTGAATGAAAGTCGTAGTCGGAAAGGCATTGGGGCTACCGGCTCTGCCTCGCGCCAACCCATGCAAGCCCTCGGTCTGGTTGTACCCGTGGATCCCCAGACGCGCCAAAGAGGGAGGGGGGTTCCTGCCCAGGTAGTAATTGGCACCCAGGACGTCGATCTTCTCCTCTGGGGTCAACAAGGAGATGATGTTAGTGACCCTTTCCTCAATCGAGAGGTTGGGATTCTGAAATGGATACTGATATTGGGTTTGGGCGGGCGTTTGGGCGGTGGCGAGACCCATCACGAGGCACCAAGCGCCCAACCGTAGTGCGACTTCTCTCATGCCGATACCTCCTGTCTACGAACGCCCAAACCAGAACTTCCGTCTTGACCATCCTGGCGGGAGCAGACTTTACAATCAATTGCACTAATTAGAGCTGTTTCTCTCAAATCTGTCTCAAATTCGACCTTTTTGCAACGCGTTGCCAATTACAGTAACTCCAAGGGGGCCGCGTTGCCAAGCCCGCGGCTTCTGGAGCGTAGTTGTCGGGTGAGACCATGTCGAGCGCGGGTGCGGCGACTTTCCAGATGGGAATGACGTTGCCAGAAGGCCCACCGCTTTGGTAGGTGCCCGGCGCGCCTTGCTTGACGGAGTCGCCCAACACGGCACAGCGGTGTGTTCCCGGCGCGGCGTTGACGCAGAGGGGGAGGGCGCCACCAAAGTCTTCTTGCTAGCATTCTGTCTACCGCCCAATCACCTCAAGGATTTCGGAGTCCGGCTCCGTCCAAGCCGCGGGCCCCTCGTGGCTCAACTTCTCGGTGGCATCATTCCAGTGCAGGACGGTGATGAGGCTCTCCCCTTTCTCGTAGGCATAAGTCTTGCCGTCATCCTGATAGAGCCTGAAGTCAGCGTCAGCTCCGGGATAAACGCGCACCTTGGCAATCCGCTGAACCTGGCTGGTGCTCTCGATGGCTTCACCCAGAGGCAGGATCGACCCGGCGCGAACAAAGAGCGGCAGCGTGTCAATGGGAGCATTGACTTGGATCGCCTGTCCGCCGCGGACGCGTTGGTTGGTCCAATAGTTGTACCAGTCGGCGCCGGCGGGAAGGTAAACCGTGCGGGTGGTCGCGCCCTGTTCGGTTACTGGAGCAACCAGAAATGCCGGCCCAAACATGTATTCATCGCCTAAGCCCCAGACTTTCGGGTCCTTGGGAAAATCCATGAACAGCGCTCGCATGTAGGGCGCGCCTGTCTGGTAAGTATTGTGGGCCAGCGAATAGAGGTACGGCAAGAGTTGGTAGCGCAGCTTCAGGTATTTCTCCAGGATTGGCTCCGCCTGTTTTCCGTAGGACCAGACTTCGTTATAGAGGCGGCTGCCGTGGGCCCGAAAAATCGGGAGAAAAGCGCCATATTCGAACCAGCGCGTGTAGAGCTCCGGATAATCGTCGTATCCGCCCACGTTATCGCGCGCGTCGGAAGGATCGAGCAGCGGCGGATGCGCCGGATGATGCTCCTTCGGCAAATACTGCCAGCCGCCGATATCCTGTGTCCAATAGGCAATGCCCGAAGCGGTGAAGTCGAGCCCGGTGGGGATTTGGCGCTTGAGCGTATCCCACGTAGGATAAATGTCGGACGACCAGAACATGGTTCCGTTGCGCTGTGCGCCCAGATAAGCGTCGCGGGAAAGAATCAGGGCGCGATGATTCACATCACGGCGGAAGCCGTCATAAATAGCGGCGGTGTGAACTAAAGGGTAGATATTGAAATACTGCGTACCCGGCCCGGCAAAGAAGTAACTGCCATTGGGTGGCAGATCGGGCTCCGTTTCATCGGCCCAGATCGCATCAAAACCTCTGCTGATGATGTTGTCGCGAATCGTGTCCCAGAACCAGCGCGCCGCTTGGGGATTGGTCGTGTCGATGTCAGACCCGGCCCCGTCATAGGGCAGGCCATCGGTAGGTGTACCGTTGGCGAGGTGCTCAAACCAGCCTTTCTTCAGCAGGAAATCATAGTAGCGTGAACCCTTGGTGAATCGCGGCCACACGCTGATCATCGTCTGGAAGCCCATGCGGTGAAGATCGAGATTCATGGCGGCGGGGTCCGGCCACTTGTCGGGAACAAAATCCATCTGTCCCATTTTTGTGAAGTAGAACCAGTCCACCACCAGGATGTCGGCGGGAAGATGCCGCTCGCGATATCCCTTGGCCACGCTCAGCAGCTCTTCCTGTGAGGCATA
Organism: Terriglobia bacterium; assembly: GCA_050011515.1. GTDB lineage: Bacteria > Acidobacteriota > Terriglobia > UBA7540 > UBA7540 > CAVROP01. Next base: position 3,508 of record JBEKIZ010000038.1, read on the forward strand.
GCGCTGCTTGCACTGAATGTAGCCATAAGCCGCTTTCGGCAGCATGGGCGTGGCGCCGGTCAGCAGGCGGTATCCCGTGTAGATTTCGTCGAACGTGTTGCCGGCAATCACAAAGAAGGACACGCGGTCGCCGACCTCGGATGTCCAGCGCGTCTGCTCGTTGAATCCCGGCTCGATGACGGTTTTGGAGGGATTGTCCCAGATCATTCCATAACCGTAATTTGTCACCAGGAAGGGGACGCAGACACTGGGCCCTCCGGTGGCGGTGTAGTTGTGCCAGCACTCGACGCGGTGTCCGCGATAATCGAGGAAACCTTCCTGATTCTGGCCGAGGCCATAGTAGTGCTCGTCATCGGGAGAAACGAAGCTGGCGCCGACCTCGTAGAACGGTGGATCGGAAGGGTTCTTGTCGTTCAACACCCCGGCGTTGCCGTCTTTGTGGTTGGGTACAGACATGGACCATCCCGTCATGCGCAGCAGCGTCTTACCTTCCGGTGTTCGGATGGAGATGTTGGCCCCGGGAGTGGAGCCGTGGAAGAATTTCGCAATATCGATTTGGGTCGCCATCGGCTTGCCGGGACGATTTACCGCCACGCTGACGATCAGGCGAGAGGACTGGTAGATATCGCCTTGTTCAGATTGCTGGTGTGTCCAAGTCTCTGCCGTGGGAGTCGCCACAAAACCATAGCCGGGCTTGCCTAGGGCGCGATCCTTCTTCAGGCTTAGCGATACGCGAACGATGTTTGGCGCATAGGGCTCAAGCACAATCGTACTACCGTCGCGATCCAAAACGACCGGTGAGATCTGGGCATGGGTAACGCCGGCACAGACTACCATCAGCAAAATTATCTGAATAGCTCGGCCCAGAAGGCCAGTTGGAACCTCATGTCTCAGCGAATCTGACGAAATGAAAATAGCCGAAGAAAGATTGTGACAAGACTGAGTTCTTCGCACTCTCGCACCTCCGTTACAGGTATAGGAATTTCGTCCGCGCGGATCCGGAAGGTCCTCGTCGCATTCAGCGGCGGGTGGCTTACCGGGTGCGGCGGACAGGTTGCTTGGCTTTACGCCTTGCCCGGAGCCCATGATGCCCATCGACCAAGTATGGGTAACCTGACGCCAATCGGCCAGCCCATTGCTACCCCGGCGCCGTTTCACTTAGCGGGCGAGAAGATCGCCACGGTTCCGCCTGATGGCGCCAACCTCAGTTGCAGCGTGTCGGACGGGCGCACGGTTTTCTCGTCCTTGACCAGGTGCTCGGCGTTCTGGTCGCTGTCGGGTGCGTCCTCCCACAGGGTGACTTTCCATTTGCCCTTGCCGAGGAACTTCAGCGGCGTCGGCAATTCGCGGGCACTACGGTCGGAGATCGCGGCCAGATACCAATTCTTCCCGTTGCGCCGCACCTCGACCACGAATTTCCCTACTTCACCGGCCAAGCCGCGGGTCTCGTCCCAGACGGTCGGCAGGCCCTTGAGGAAATCCATGCCGAGCAGATACTTGCCCTCCTTGTCTTTGTAGTTGTTGTACGAATCGCAGGCCACCGTGAACGGGCTCTCGATGAGGATGAACATCGCCAACTCGCTGGCGCGCGTGCCTTGCACCTGCGTGTTGACCCGCACAATTCGGAATTGCGCCGGCTGCCGGTTGATGAACCCGCCCGGCGTGTAGTCCGCCGGGCCGGCCAGTACGCGCGTGAAGGGAAGGGTAGCCTTGTGTTCGGGCGATTCTTTGGTGCTCCACTTGTTGTATTCATTGCCCTGGATGCCCTCGCGCGTGATCTGGTTAGGCCAGGTGCGGGCAAGGCCGGTCGGCTTGAACGCGCCGTGGAAGTCGATCAGCAAGTGGTTCTCGGCCGCCGTCCTGGCGATATCTTCGTACCAGTTGACTGCCCACTGGTCGTCGCGATCGATAAAGTCTATCTTCAGTCCCGCGATGCCCCATTTCTCATACATGGGGAAGTCTCTTTTGTAGACTGCGCTGTCGATGAAGTCGTTGAAGTGGAACCACAACCACACGCGCACGCCCCGCTCTTTGCCATAGGCCACCAACTCAGGCACAATCGATTTGTCGCCGATCTCCGACAGTTGATACGGCCAGCCCATGTCCGCGGAAAGCTGAATGTACTGTTGGAGCGTGGGGAGGTTGTTTTCCCCCGTGCCGGACCACCAGGTGCCCCAGGACGACATACCCGGCTTGATCCAGGAAGTGTCGGCGAGTTTGCTCGGGGTGGCGAGGTTCAACACCAGGTCGCTCTGGAGGAGATCATAGGGCCGGCGGCCGAGGATGAATGTCCGCCAGGGGGAATTGTGGGGGGTCTTGGCCACCACCAGGCCTTTCTGAACCTCACCTATCGGCGGAGCGGATTGCGCCTCCGCCGCATTGTTCGCCGACGGTCTGCGCGACGGCCATGGCCGAGCAGGTATCGGCGGAGCGAGTTGCGTCCCCAACGTATTCCTGGCGCCGGCCTTGGGCACGAGCCACATGCCGGACCAGTCGAGCAGATCGGACTCAGTGATAGCTACATACGCCGCGCGTGTCTGGATCAGAAACGGCAGTCCATACTTGAAATTAGGGTTAAGTCCGGAAAGCTTGTTGGGCAGGTATCGCCATTCCTGCGAGCCGATGAATCCGCCCTCTGGGCGGCTGGCGCCCTCTGGGTTGTTCCAGCCCGCCCAGACTTGATCGTCGTCGGCGAACGTGAACTCTGTGGCGTCGCGCGTAACGACAAAGGAATCCATCCCAGGCTGCTTGGGGAGAACCATGCGGAAGGCGACCCCGTCGTCGTACGCCCGGGCGACCACGCCAAAGGTGCAATCGCCCTCTTTCAGCGTCAGGCTCAATTCATGGTAATGATCCCGCACGTTGCGGTTCTTGCCGAACTGGTTTTCCCAATGATTGTCGGCCGATTTCCGCTTCTCGCTCTCGACGATGGGTTTCTCTCCCAGCTTCACATCGCCGGCCAGTTCCAATCCAAGGCGGGAGCGCAGCAACACCGGCTTGCCGTCCACGGTGATGCTGTAGCCCAGGGGGGCGTCGGTGTGGATGGTGATGGCGATCTTCCCGTCGGGCGAACGAACTTCGCGCGCCCCCCGGGCCTTCGCGGCCACGGTTGGGGAGCACGAGAACAAAACAGTCCCAATGAGAACGCCGACATGCCAGCAAGAACAACGAATGTTCATGACTTTCCTCCCGTCAATTTGTTAACTGCCACACCATACACCCCTCGAGGGGTTCCAGCGCACTTTTTTTCTTTGACTCGGTCCGGGGGCTCGGGACAGGGCCCTGTCTACCCCATCTTCACTGCTTGCCTTGGAAGCGCGGCGCCGGGATTATACGTGATATAGTCACGTTGATAATTCGGGCTGCCTTATTGGCCCTGCGAAGTGTGGGAAGACGAAGAAGCCATTGCTGCAAAAAAGGGAGGGCACTTTGTGAAAAAGATCATTCTTTCGCTTTTTGCATGCTTTCTTTTGGCCCTGGCCCCGGCGCGGGCTTTGGAGAACGGGTTGGCGCGGACTCCGCCTATGGGCTGGAACAGTTGGAATAAGTTCGGCTGCGATGTGAGTGAGAAGCTCGTCAAGGAAATGGCGGACGCCATGGTTACGAGTGAAATGAAGGATGCTGGCTATCAGTACGTTGTGATTGACGACTGCTGGCAGGTCAGCCGAGATGGAGAGGGGAACATTGTTCCCGACCCGCAGCGCTTTCCTTCCGGGATGAAGGCACTGGCGGACTATGTCCACTCCAAGGGCCTGAAGTTTGGAATTTACTCCGACGCGGGTACGGCGACGTGCCAGGGCCGTCCTGGTGGCCGCGGCTACGAATTTCAGGACGCCCGTCAATACGCCGCCTGGGGTGTGGATTATCTCAAGTACGACTGGTGCAGTCACGGGACGCAGGAGGTGAAATCCTCCTATTCGATCATGCGCGACGCCTTGAAGGCTTCGGGCCGCCCCATCGTCTTCAGCCTCTGCGAGTGGGGTGAGGAGGTCCCTTGGAAGTGGGCCGCGGACATCGGGAACCTCTGGCGCACGACGGGCGACATTACGGATTGCTGGAGCTGCACGGGCCAGTACACGCGAGGCGTGATGCAGATTCTCGACGCGCAGGCGGATCTGTGGGAGTATGCGGGTCCGGGCCACTGGAACGATCCCGACATGCTGGAGGTGGGCAATCCCGGGCTCACTATCGAAGAGAGTCGCGCGCACTTCAGCCTGTGGTGCATGCTGGCGGCGCCCCTGATGGCTGGCAACGATCTGCGCAATATGCCAGGGGAGATCCGCGAAATCCTGACCAACAAGGAAGTGATCGCCGTTAACCAGGATCCGGTCGGCCATCAGGCGGTGAAGTCTCGTGATTACGGCGACCTGCAAATCTGGAGCAAGGAGTTGAGCGGCCACAGCACGGCCTACGCAGTGCTGAATCGCAGTGATAAGCCGAAGGACGTCTCGGAGTACATGGGCCCGGCGAAAACAGTTCGCGACCTGTGGAAGCACGCGGATATCACGCTCGCCGAGGGTGGGTACTTCCGCGGGACCGTGGCGCCGCACAGCTTAGTCATGTTGAAGGTCGTCGGCGAATAGTCTGTTTCTCACGCGCCACCCTGCGGCTAACGGGGGCGGCTGAGACTCGTCGCAAACAGGCGTTTTCTCGCGAACCCGATGCACGCGGCACATTGGGCGCATTAGAAAAAGACCTTCCACTCGACATCCTTGCCGGTTGAAGACCTGTAGTCTACTGTAAGCAGATTCCCATCCGTCTTCATTGTGGCCGCAAGGCCATCGGTCAACTCCACACGCTTGCCGCTGAAACCGTCCGGAACGTAGATGCGCAACTGGTACGGATCCGCCGCGACCGCGCGAGAAATGCCTCTCAGCACCCGCTGCTGGCCATCGTAAGCGAGGTCCTTGATGTCAAATGCCATCTGCCGGATATGCCTGCTCGTAGAAATCAGCACCGGCCGGTTCTGCTTCTCAACGATGCTGTATATGTCGCAGTCATAGGGACTCAGCGGACGCGTGACGAACTTCCCCTGGAACGTCCCGATGAGTTGCCGGGTCCAAAACTCGTAGACGATGTACTCCTTGTTCGGGTTGAGGCGGAGGTCCTTCGCCGCATCCAACGTCGCAGTGAACTTGCGATCGGCGCTGCCGGTGAAATTGAAAACCGCCAGAATGGACCACTTTCCAAAAGGGCGTTCCACAGGCATATTCCAGACATGGGCTGGCTTGGCGACGAATAAGTCAACGGGATAGGCAACGTCCATGGTCGGCGGGCTGATCCGCTTCAAGAGCTCGATCCGGTCGGCAGGATAGGGTACGTTGAAGGCTTCCGATACGAAGAGCGTGCTTCCGGCTATGGCGTGGAAGTTCGCATCGACCTTTGCCTGCTGGGCGTTGAAGTCTTTTCCATCGGATGCATTGTACTTGTAGATATGGAAACCGTCGCCGTCGTTCCAGAACACGCGGCCGTTGTAAAAGAACCGGTTCGCCGAGCCTAACACCGTTTCGGTGAATAACCCCGTAAACTCCGTTTGCGCCAGGGTCGAGGGTCCCATCTCGTAACCGTGATCGGCATCCTCCGAAACCCGGCAGATGTCGACAATTCCATAGGAATAATCAACGGGCTGCATGTTGGAGCGGATGACCATTCGCGGGGCCTTTTGGTCTATCGCCTCGTGCCATACGGCACCGGCCGCGTGATAGGTTTCGAGCGGGCTCATAAAGGGGTCGTACTGGCCGGGCCACTTGTCCCACCAATCCGCAAAATCCATCTCCGCCCGCCCGGTGTCTTTCTCCTGACCGCTCACCCACTGGTAGGCACGCTCGCGCTCGAGTTTGACGGTCAGAGGGTTGGAAAAATCGATGACCCTTTCCCCGCCATACTTGACCGTGCGTATCGGAAGAAAACATTCGGCCGGATAATTGACCCGCGAGGGGCGCCCCTGGGTACTTCCCCCCATACCATATATTCCAAAGCTCCCCTGCCGGCCGGGTCCTCCAAGCCCCCAGTAGAAATCGACCAGGCCATTATCCTGGAAAAACTTCCTTGCATTGGCAGCGTTGCCGCCGGACATCCATCCGTGGAATCGGCTGTAGTCGTTCGCGACCCATTCCCGGTCGTCCAGGTTGATCGGCCGCCGCTGTTTAAGACGTATGTCGTGCGCGATCGCAATCAAGTCCGCCTGGTGTTCCATCGCCCGAAGCGCATCCTGATTGAAGTCGATAAGCAACTTTTCTCCGGGGAAGCTTTTTCCCGGAGGCATAGTAACCTTATAGCTGCAGTATCCCCGAACCTGCATCCGGTCGGGAGTCTTCCCCTGCCAGCCCGACGCCACTTCGAATCTGGATGCGCCCTTCAGCGTCGTCACATGTCCCATCAACAGGCTGTTGCCCGTCTCACTGTCTCTCACCACATGGTTCACCGCGTAAGTTTTAGGGGTAATCAAATTGATCACTGCCCAAAGTTCGTAATAGTCGCGATTGCGAGACTGGGTTCCCAGCGCGATCCACTTGTCGGTGGTGCCTCCTAACCGCGCATCGCTCGACACAAAGTAATCCATGTCGTCGATGTCCACCGCCTTTTCGGTGTGGTTGGATCGGCCCAGGCTCACAAGAATGTCGTTCCCGGTTTTGCTGACGTAGATCTGATACTCGAAGTCGAGTTGTCCGGGTTTCTTTCCGCGCAACGTCACGGTGGCGAACGATCCAAGGTTATTGGAGTCGTTGTTGTTGACGGAAGAGGCCACCGTCCAACCGGAAGGGTCGTCACCGGGGAGAAAGTGGACATCGTTCAGCCGCATCGGCGTCCCTTTGACTTCCGCCGACCAGCGGCAGGCGGTTGCGTCGACTGGGACCAGAAGGTTTTGGGTGTCGATGGTGATCGGTGTTGCCGCGTTTGCCGGCAAGAATTGAAGGAGAATGACCGTGACGAACAAACCCGCGACGCGAAGGTGAGTCTTGCTGTCCATCGTTTCCTTTCTCAATGGCAATTCACTCGATTCGGGAAGTGGCTTTTACTATGTTCAACGGTTATTACGACTTTCCCTTGCGCATGTTTTTCTCCAAGATAACGGAGAGCTTCAGCCACCTCGCTTAACGGGCAACGTCTATCTATCACGGGTACAACCTTTCCGGCTTCAAGAAGATCTTTCAGAAAAACCAAATCCTTCGTGTTTATCTTCGCAATAAAGAAACGCATCTTCTTGCTCCCAATCCGTGATAGGAATGGTCCCAGTAACATAGCTTGGAGAATTTGAATCCAACCACCTCCGACCATGACAAAAATTCCGTCCCGACTCAGCGCACGCCTGTAATCGAAAATCGAATGATATGCGTTCGCAGCCATGATCAAGTCGTAACACTGCCCGCTTTGCGTGAAATCTTCTCGAGTGTAATCAATGACATGGTCTGCGCCAATCGATCGCGCCGTGTCCACATTCCTCGTGCTGCACACGGCAGTGACAGCAGCCCCGAACGATTTGGCAATCTGGACCGCAAATGTACCCACACCACCAGACGCGCCATCAACCAGAACCTTGTGGCGTGGCTGGATCCGTCCCTTGTCACGAAGACCCTGAAGGGCGGTGATTGCCGCCACGGGTACGGCTGCGGCATCCTCGAAGGATATGTTGGCTGGCTTCAGCGCCAATTTATCTTCAACAGCACACACATACTCGGCAAAGGCCCCACGGCACGCGCCGAACACCTCGTCGCCTGGTTTGAACTGAGTTACGTTCCTGCCAACCGCTTCAACCTGGCCGGCTACATCAACGCCCAGTCGTGTGACCTTGGGTTTGCGCAGCCCGGGCAGTATGCGAACGATGGGCGGGCCTGTCATGAAGAACCAGTCAAGTGGATTGACGGAAGCTGCGCGAACCTTTATCAAAACTTCATTGTCCCCAGCGGTCGACTTTTCAATCTCTTCACACTTGAGAACATCGGGTGAACCGTAGTTGGAATAGACGATTGCTTTCATAAAGTGCTCCTCAAGAGAGAGGGTGGTGACTGGTTAACCTGTCGCCGCATTCCGGCCTTTGCGACCCTCGGCTCGAGCACCGCCACCGCTGCGCGAGCATGCCCCGTTCCGCCTCGCCCCGCGCCTTGCACGGGCTCACCGCGCGCGTGGCCTCTATGCTGCAACTGAATTGAGATATGAGTATCACATTATCGCCTCCGCTTAAAGCCCTTCCTCACGCACAACGGAAGCATTCCGGCAGTTCATTGCAGGACAGGAGAGGTACCCAGTCGGACCCGGCTGACTGGCGCGAGTGGACTCCGATTCGGATACGGACTACTATGCTGTCGAAGGACTCTTGTGACAAGCAACGCCCGTCTTTCTCTCTTGCTGTGCGCCGGTCTGACGCTAATAAAGTAGGAGTGCCAAAAGATGAAAATGACTTCCGCTGTTCTGGCCGCTTTGGTGGCCACAAGCCTCGTCGTTACGCTCCACGCCCAGGTCAAGGAGCGCTCACTTCCCCGCCTGATGAAGAAAGATGGGCGGTACGCCCTGTTGGTTGACGATGCGCCTTACTTGATGTTGGGCGCGCAGGTGCACAACTCCAGCGACTGGCCGGCCATGCTTCCGAAAGTGTGGCCCGCCATGGAATACCTGAATGTCAATACGGTCGAAATTCCGGTCTACTGGGAGCAGTTCGAACCGCGGCACGGACAGTACGACTACACGGTGATCGACACGCTCCTGGCAGAGGCTCGGCAGCATCGCGTTCGCCTGGTGCTGCTCTGGTTCGGAACCTGGAAAAACGGCAGCCAGCACTACATGCCCGAGTGGATGAAACTGGCCCCCGACCGCTATCCGCACATGGTCGATAAGAACGGAGGCGCGGTGGACTCGCCTTCACCCTACGCCAGCGCGTCGCTCGAGGCGGACAAGAGTGCGTTCACCGCTTTCCTGCGGCGCCTCAAAGCAGCCGATCCGCAGCGCACCGTAATCATGGTTCAGGTGGAGAACGAACCCGGCACCTGGGGCAGCGTGCGCGATTACTCCCCGGCCGCGCAGAAACTCTTCGAAGCGCCGGTGCCGCCCGAGGTCCTCGACGCCATGCAGGTGAAGGCCGCTTCGCCATCCCCGAACTGGCAGGAAGCCTTTGGCCCCGAAGCCGAAGTGTGCTTCCACGCTTGGTCGGTAGCGAGATATGTGGAGCAAGTCGCCGCCGCGGGGAAGGCCGTTTATCCGCTGCCGCTCTATGCCAACGCGGCTTTGCGTGACCCGCTGAAGCCGGGCGCTCCCGGCAGCTACGAAAGCGGCGGCCCCACGGACAATGTGCTCGCCATCTGGAAAGTCGCGGCGCCGGCGCTGGATATTCTGGCGCCCGACATTTACATGAACGACCCCGCCGCGTATTTGAAGGTGCTCGAACTTTATCATCGCGACGACAATCCCCTCTTCGTGCCCGAGACCGGTGGCGCCGACAATGCCCGTTTCTTCTTCTCGGCGCTCGCCCTTCAGGCCATAGGATTCTCGGCGTTCGGGATGGATTACACCAGGGACCGCGGCGACGCTGCCGGGGGTTCCAGGCCACGCGAGGAGTTCCTGACTCCCTGGGCAATGAATTACCGGTTGATCGGCCCGATGCAGCGGGAGATCGCCCGCCTCAATTTCGAAGGTAAGCTCCAGGCCGCGGCCGAGGAAAAGGGCAAGGTCACCGAGACCCTGCCGTTCGGACCTTGGGAAGCGGTGGTGTCGTATGGAGCGTTCCGCAACAATCGCGCCGTGGGGAATCCGGAGCCAACGGGGCGCGTTCTGATTGCCCAGCTCAAAGAGAACCAGTTTCTGGTGGCCGGATTCTTTTGCCGCGTCGACTTCTTTCCGGCCGGCACCGAGCAGCAACGGAAGTCCCAGCATATCGTAGAGGGAACCGGACAGACTCCCTCGGCCCTGATTGACGGTAAATGGCAGCACCGGCAGTTCCTGCGTGTGGAAGAGGGAACCTACGAGAACGGCGTCTTCAAGTTCCTTCGCATCTGGAATGGCGACGAGACGGACTGGGGCCTCAACTTTGGCTCGGAGCCTGTGGTGCTGCGCGTCTCGCTTGCCACGTATTAGAGATCGAGGTGGTCTCTACTCGCTCGAATCCGGTGGCGCAGAGCGGGGCTCCGGGAGAGAGGAAAACATGAGAATCACGAAATCGCAATTCGGAACGATCGCATTTGCAGCCGTGGGCATCGCGTTAGCCTGCGGCGGCCCCGCTGCCTATGCCCAGACGGCGGAACACTACCAGAACTTCAACAGCGCAATCTACATCCCCGTAGACGACATGCGGCGCATGGCGGCCGATCCGAAATTCATGCAGGACAGCTTCGACGTCGTGCATGCGTCCATCAAGTTCAACAAGGTCTGGCTGGAGACCTATCGCGCGGGCCAGGAGGTCAGCGAGGCCGATGTCCGCAAGGTTAAGCAGTTCTTCGAGAGTAAGGGCATCCGAACGTCCGGCGGCATCATGGCGGTTCTGGGGGTGGAGGGCGACCGGATCCGGTCCTTCTGCTGGTCCAATCCGGCGCACCGCGAGCGCTTCCGGAAGCTGGTAGCCTTTTCCGCCGCCATCTTCGACGAACTCATCTTCGACGACCTGTTCATGTATAACTGCCGCTGCGACCTATGTCAGCGGGCCAGGGGGAACAGGAGTTGGACCGAGTTCCGCTTGGAAGTCATGAAGGACGTCGGCGAAAACTTGGTCGTGAAGAACGCCAAAAGCGTCAACCCCAGGATCAATCTCATCTTCAAACCGCCAAACTGGTACGAGCAATACCAGTTTTCCGGATACAACCTGGAGGCACAGCCAAAGGTCTTCGACATGATCTACGCCGGCACTGAGACCAGGGACGCGGAGAACACGGTGCAGCATCTCCAGCCCTATCAGAGCTATGGACTGATGCGGTACTTCGAGCACATCAAGCCGGGCAAGTTCGGCGGCGGCTGGGTCGACCCCGGGCAGCGCCAGACGCTCAACCGCTTTGCGGAGCAGCTTGAGGACACGCTATTTGCCAAACCGAAAGAGATCACCATCTGGTCCTGGGGAGAGCTGCTTGAATCCCTCCGGCAGCCCGACGGGTCTGCCAAAGTCACGAGCATCCTCGCGCCCGTGGCCGGCGATGCCTACGAAAAGCTGGATTCGTTCCTCGGCAAACTGGGCAATCCGTACGGCGTAGCCAGTTACAAACCCTATCATTCTTCCGGCGAGATGTACCTTCACAACTACATGGGGATGATCGGTATCCCCATGGATCTCTACCCGGAATTTCCGGAGGACCGCGACACGATCCTGCTCACTGAACATGCGAAGTACGACCCTCAGATCGTGGACAAAATCTGGAAGCATCTGAACGCCAACAAGACCATCGTGATCACCACCGGACTGCTCAAGACGCTGGAAGGCAAAGGCATCGAAAAGCTTATGGAGGTGGAGTACACCGGCCGCACCGTGATCGCGAACAGGTTCACGTTTCGGCGGGACTATGATGAGGAGCCGGCCAACTACTACTACTCCCAGAGCGACATCGTCCTTCCGCAGCTTGCCTACGGGCTGGTGGATAGCGAAGAGATCATTCAGGCGATCTACAAAGACGACAGCCGCTACCCGGTTCTGTTGCGCGCGAGGGGCCTGGACAAGGGCAGGCTGTACATCCTGACGATACCGGAGAACCAAAGCGATCTCTATCAGCTTCCACCGGAAGTCCTTTCCCAAATCCGCCGGCACCTGATGCGGGAGATCCCGCTATACCTGGACAGCCCCAGCAAGATCTGCCTGTTCACGTACGACAACAACACGTTCGTCACCCGGTCCTATCAGCCCGGCCCGGTGCGCTACAAGATTATCGTCAGGCAGGCATCCGCCAAACTGTACGACCTGCGGAGCGGGGCCCAGTTGCGCGGCTACGTGGACGGCAACACGACCGTCTTCGAAGTCTTGCAAATGCCGCGCACGTACGCGGCGTATCGCTTCGAGTAGTGACGGGGCCGGCTCCGGAGCGCAACCTCGGGCGTTCCGTGTGGATGGCCGCGCCTCTCATTGCGGCGATCTACATCGGTTGGACCGGCTCGTTCCTGGCGTACATCCCGGACCAGCGCGCCCGAGCCCTCCCGTCGCCTTAGTCTGCCCAAAGGCGGTCGCGGCAATCGTAAGTAGTAAACAAACACGAAGCCTTTTGTTCTTGATAAGCAGAGGGTCCGGAGCTCGGGAGTGCTTTTCTGCGGGGCAGGCCGGAAACCTGCCCCCCATCCGGGAAACTAGACTTTGTAGTCCCACTCCTTGCGGTAAGGCGTATCCACCAGGGTGTTGGCCGCGTCGTCGTTGGTGAACTTCATGGCCTTCGAGTCCCAAGCGAGGACCTTCGCCTCTCGCCGGCCGCGGGCGGCTCCCGCTCCGCCGCCACCCCCCACTGCGCCGGCGGGCGGCGTCACGGGCGTCCCATACCTACGCTCCGCGAGTGTCCCCAGCAACGCAAACTCGGTCAGCCCGCAGGCGAATTCGATCGGCGTAATCGACTTCTTGCCGGCCTTGCACATGCGAACCCATTCCGTGTAGTGATCCGGCTTTTCGCAGCGCGCCAAAGTGGGCACCGGTTGCTGGAAGTCCTTGAAGCGATCCTCGGGGAGGAGCCATCCTCCGGGGAGACCTCGCACCGTGATGCCCGGCCGCGGCTGGGCGCCGAATGGCAGCCAGGGGTTCCCGCCGTAAAATGCCGAGATCTGCACACCCTTTTCGCCGACGAACATGCATCCGTTGCCAGGCATGGGGACATCGGGAGGCATGCTTTCCGGCCGGGGCGGCGTAAGGCCGCCATCATAGAAATACACCATCATGGGCGGACGGTTGCCGCGGGCGGGGATACGCCATTGCACCGTGTTGGCGATGCTCATGCATTCGCGGTTGTCCACGCGCCCTTCCAGGGAGAAGGCTTGGCAACCAACACCGACCACCCAGTCCGGCTGTCCCATCTCGAGCTCGTCATGGTACATCTGGAGCGTGTGGCAACCGAAGTCGCCCACCGTGCCCGTGCCGAAGTCCCACCATGGCCGCCAGTTCCCGTAATGGTAGGTCTTGTGGTACGGACGATACGGGGAGGGGCCGCACCACTGGTCCCAATTCATCCCTTCGGGCGGCGTCTGGGCCTCGGGTCTTGCCAGCCCGCTGGGGCTGTAAGTGCCGGTCCAGAAGTGCACTTCGTGGATCGGGCCGATCGCTCCGGTGAGCAACAGTTCCGTCGTGGCCCGGGCATAGCTGGTGCGCGAATCCTGGATGCTCGCCTTGGTCGTGCGCTTGGAGGCAAGGCACGCCTCCTTGACCCGGCGGGCTTCGGCGATGGTGTGGGTGATCGGCTTGGCGCAGTAGATATGCTTATCCATCTTCAGACCAGCCAGCACCAAGTGGGAATGCCAGTGATCCGGCGTGGCGACAATGAGCGCGTCGAAGTTCTTCTGCTCCTTGTCGAACATCTCCCGGAAGTCCTTATAGACCCTGGCCCGCGGATACGTCTTAAAGACCGGCGCGGAGAACTCGTGATCGAGATCGCACAGGGCCACGATCTCTTCGTCCTTGCAGCCGTTCAGGTAGTTTTTCCCCATGCCGCCGACGCCTACGCAGGCGATCGCGAGCTTGTCACTGGGAGCCCGATAACCAGCGCCTCCCAGGACATGACGTGGGACCACCAGGGGCGCAAGGCAGGCGGCGAGCGCGCTGCGCCGGGACAGCACCCTTTTGCTTGACTCATTGGAATCCATCTGAGCGGTCTCCTTTCTCAACTCGGTTCAATATCTCATCAGTTTGACCCGCATCAGGGCACCCTGCGCGGGCAGCTTTACCGTGGGACCTGCGTAGTCACCCTGCGACGTGCTGCCAAGGTTCGTCCGCTTCCAGACCCCGTTCTCGTAATAGCCCTCTTCCACTTGGAGGAATTGGGCGGCGGTGTAGTCAGAGCCTTGCACCGGGCGCCATTCGACGGATGACTCGAAGCCCATCACGAGGAACTCGTCCGGACCGAGCTCGGTCACCATCACCCTGGCCGACGGCTCGGCGGGCCCCGTCGCGGCGGGCTGGGCAATCGTTCCGGCCGGCATTCTCCCCGGCGGATGGAAGCGCACGAGCAGGTCATAGTTGCTGAAGATCAGGTTGCGCGCGCCGATCCCGGTCTCTTCGACCGCCGCCTTCAGGCGCGGTGTGCCCTGTGCCTCGGCGATCACGGGAATCGCCGTCTTGAAAAGGCGGAAGTCCGCAGCCACCGCAGCCATGTCCGGCCGCAATTCCGCGCCGCCATCAACGCCAAAGGGCCCGAAGCCGATGGCCGAGAAATCTGCTATCGCATAATAGGACGCCCGGGCGGCGATGCCGCTACCAGTCTCCACGATCAACAGCGGGTTATCCGGACGCCTGTAGTTGTTCAGGATCTTGAGATACGTGATGGGCGACTGATGGTAAATGTCGGAGGCGATCATGTCGATGGCTGGAGCATTTGCCTTCCACAGGTCCAGCATGTGCGAGACGGCCCCGCCGCTTGGGTACGACTCGCCGGGACGGTCGAAGCGCTCCCAGTTGTCGTTGGTCCCGTAACCGCCGTTCCACACATTGACATACGTTGGCAGCGGATACACCTCTTTCCCCGCGCGCGCGACTTCGTTGATATATCCTGAGAGCGCGTAGGCGGTGAAGGCCTCTTCGGCTTCGCGCCCGAAGGCTTCTTTCCAGGTGCCGGGCTTCTTCTTCAGCGCCGTCACGAGCTTCTGCGGCGCGGGACCGCTGAACAGCTTGTTCGATTCGGGTGAATAGTCGCGGGGGCTGCCCAGCAGGCCCGGCTCGTTCTCCACCTGCACCATGATGACGGTGCGCTCGGCTTCGTCGATCTCGCGCAGGTGCTTCATCATGGCGACATAGGCTTTCTTGTCGGCTTCGAGGTTGGTCTTGGAATGCGGCGAGAGCACGCGGATCGGCCTTCCGCCGCGGTCCAGCACCCGGGGGAAACGTTGGGGATCGGCCTTGACCCAGTTGGGGCTCCAGTCCATGGCGCCATTCTTCCAGGTGCCGAACCAGAGGATGACGGCGCGCAGATCCTGCGCGCGGATGCCGCGGAGGATCTGGTCGAAGCCGGAGAAATCGAACTTGCCTTCCTCGGTCTCGATGACGTTCCAGTAGACCGGATACTCCACGGTGTTGAGGTTCATCGCCCGGAAGGCAGGCTGGGCGCGCTCCATGCGGTCCGGGTACGCGCTGAAGTTGCCGACCTGTCCTCCGAGCATGATGAACGGCTTGCCGTCCACCAGCAAGGTAAACTTGTCGCCCATCTTGACGAGTTGTGGGATGGGCTTGCTCTGAGCAAAGGCAAGCGAGGCGACGCACGCCAGCAGAGCGCAGAGCCCCGCTGCCTGCAGTGAGATCCAATGACCTGATGTCTTGATCATGGGTGAGGTCCTTTGTAGTTATGCACTTCCTGCAACAGGGCGCGCTTCCGGCAGTCGGCTGCCGTGAGGCGGGGTTACCGGTTCGGCGGTGCTGGCGGCGGCCCGCCCCGCCCGCCACGTCCGGACATCGGTGCCTGGCAGGTCGGCTGAAGGTCGGGAGCCGCGGGAGTAGACAACGGTTCGAGCGGGCGGACGTAAATGTTGCGGAACGCCACCGCCCCGTGATCGCCCTGAAGCATGAGCGGATTCATGGGGGCTTCCGGAATCTTCATCGCAGCGACCGTCGGGCCCAGCCGCTCCACGTTCTCGTGAATCACCTGGCCGTTGTGTAGAACGCGGATAAACTTGGCGTTGGTGGTTTTCTTGCCCGATGCGTCGAACCGCGGGGCCTGGAACCAGAAGTGGAACGACTGCCACTGCCCCGGGGGCCGATCCGCGCGCGCCTTGGGCCCGATGCCACCGTCCACGCCGTTGATGGGACCGCCGCTGTAGTGGTACATAGCACCGCATTGATCCGTTAGCAGCCGGGGCACGAACCCCCAGCTATCCCAGACTTGGGTTTCGTAGAGCCCGTGTAGATAGACTCCGGAGTTGGAGTGGGCCGCGATCATAAACTCGACGTAGATCTCGGCGTCACCGAACTTCTCGGTGGTGTAAAGGTTCGAGGCGTTGCCCTGCGGGTCAACATCCGTGTTCACGATGCGGTCGCCCGGAGTGGGCAGACCGATCAACATCGCCGGATTGGTGGTGCCGCCCCACACTACGCCGCTGGTCACCAACCACTTTCCCTTCTTGTTGGGGTCGACCAGCTCCCACCCGTCGAGGTTTTTGCCGTTCAGCAAGGGCTTCCACCCGCTCTGCATCAGAAAAGGCGGATCGCCGTGGTCGCTCCCGTCATTCAGGGGAGGGAGGTCCGCCGCTGCCAGCAGGAAAACAAAGGCCAGACTCAAGACAATGGTCAGGAAAATGCCAACTGGAAAACGTTTCACGCGTTTGCTCCTTTCTGCCGTCTCACAATGTAAGAGAATTCGATTCTGATCTCCGATGTGCGACCACACTATACGACATCACAACACTCTTGACGAGTGCAATAGGCGCCCAGTGCAATAGGCGCCCAGGAGGAGTTCTCGGACGAACGAAAAGCGTCCGCGATTGGAACTACGAGCTCCATGGGCATCCCGAGCGCCACATTTTGGAGCAGCCCCTCGCTGCTAGAGGCTATCGGACGCTCCGAGGTCGTTTTCCCTCCTGCTCGCTTGTTGCACCCAGTACGAGAATGCAGCGTCTCGGCCCAAATCCGGCAACCCACGCGGGCACCAGCCGTGTTCCGAAATGGCTGGTCTGCGGTTTGCGCTACGCTTGCTTGACAGCCGGTCCGGGACCCGAGTAACCTGACGCCAATCGGCCAGCCCATTGGTGCCTTGGCCGAGGAGAGACGGGCGTGTGGTGAAACGGCTGACAGCTTGCATTTTCATGACTGGGATTGTAGTCACGGCGCTGGCAGGAGTCCACCAGCGACCCGCTGCGAAGCATGGCCCACGCGCGGCAGGTTTGCCGTTCATGCCGCAAGCGGCACGTGCACCTTCGGCGGATTCTTCTCTATCGTCCACACCTGAGGGTACCCGGCTGGCCCCGATCACGATCGATTACCCGGAGGAAGGATCGATCTTCCCACCCGAGATGACAGCCCCGACCTTCCTCTGGCGCGATGCCGCAGAAAGTACGGCGGTATGGCTGATCGAGGTGGCGTTTGCCGATGGCTCGGCCGGGGTACGGGTGAAATCACGGGGCGAGCGATTTCACTTCGGCGAGATCGACCCGCGCTGCATCGCACCTTTGAACGAGCTGCCCAAGCCAACACCGGAGGAAGCCGCAGCACACACTTGGAAGCCGGAGGCCGCGACCTGGGAGGCAATCAAGAAACACTCCGTGGAGCATCCAGCCGCAATCACGATCACCGGATTCCAAGACCAGCATCCGGAACAGCCTGTTTCCCGCGGCGCCGTGGTGATTCAAACCTCGAGGGATCCAGTGGGAGCGCCGATCTTCTACCGCGACGTGCCGTTGATGCCCTCGGAGCTGCAAAAGGGGGTGATCAAGCCCCTGGCCCAAAGCGCTCTGCCCCTGCTCGCCTGGCGGCTGCGCAACATCGCCGAGCCCCGCAGCCGTCTGCTACTGACGGACCTTCACACCTGCGCCAATTGCCATTCTTTTCCCCTCGACGGCAAGACCCTGGGAATGGACCTGGACGGCCCAGCCAACGACAAGGGGTTGTACGTCCTGGCCTCCATCCAAAAGCAAATGTCCATCCGGGACGAAGATGTGATCTCGTGGGCGACCTTCCGCGACCAGAGCGTGGCGCAGCCGCGGATTGGGTTCATGTCACAAGTCTCGCCGGACGGGCAGTGGGTGGTGACCATGGTCAAGGGCCCGGGAGGCACGCAGGGCGATTACTACGTAGCCAACTTCAAGGACTACCGTTTCCTCCAGGTGTTCTATCCCACGCGCGGCATCCTCGCTTGGTACAGCCGGGCCACAGGTCAAATGCGCGCCCTGCCGGGAGCAGACGATCCGCGCTATGTACACACGGGCGCGGTTTGGAGTCCCGATGGCCAATACCTTGTCTATGCGCAGGCGGAAGCGAGGGACCCCTATCCCGCAGGCCCCATCTTGGCCGAATACGCCAATGATCCGAAAGAGACGCCCATCCAATACGACCTCTACCGGATACCCTTCAACGGGGGCAAAGGCGGCCGGCCGGAGCCGATCGCCGGGGCCTCCCGGAACGGCATGAGCAACACCTTCCCCAAGGTTTCTCCCGACGGGCGCTGGATTGTTTTCGTGAAATGCCATAACGGTCTGTTAATGCGGCCGGACAGCCAGCTTTTCATCGTCCCGGTGGGAGGCGGGCAGGCGCGCCGTATGCGTTGCAATACGCCGCTCATGAACTCCTGGCACAGCTTCTCGCCCAACGGTCGCTGGCTGGTCTTCTCCTCGAAGAGCCGCTCACCTTACACGGGCATGTTCCTCACCCATTTGGACGAGCAGGGCAACGACAGCCCGGCGATCTACGTCGAGGACTCCACTGCCGCCAACCGCGCGGTGAACATTCCTGAGTTCGTAAACATCCCCCCAGACGGCTTGATGAAGATCGAAGTGCCAGCCGCTGAGATCTACCGGCTAATCGACCGCGGGCTCGACTTGGCAAAGAAAGGCCAGGGTGACGCAGCCATCGCCGAGTGGGAGAAGGCTTTGGAACTCGATCCTGGGGATGCCAAGGTCCACTACTGCCTCGGGGTTGCCTTGGGGCAGAAAGGAAAGCCCGATGAAGCCATCACACATTTCCAGAAGGCTGTGGAGGTCAACCCCGAGTACGCCGAGGCCCAAAACAACCTGGGGTCTGCTCTGGGGCAGAAAGGAAGGCTCGACGAAGCCCTCACACATTTCCAGAAGGCCGTGGAGGTCAACCCCGAGTTCGGTGAGGCCCAAAACAACCTGGGGTCTGCTTTGATGCAAAAAGGAAGGCTCGACGAAGCCCTCACACATTTCCAGAAGGCCGTGGAGGTCAACCCCGAGTTCGCCGACGCCCAAGACAACCTCGGGCTTGCCCTGGGGCAGAAAGGAAGGCTCGACGAAGCCCTCGCACATTTCCAGAAGGCCGTGGAGGTCAACCCCGAGTTCGCCGACGCCCAAGACAACCTCGGGGTTGCCTTGGGGCAGAAGGGAAGGCTCGACGAAGCCATCACACATTTCCAGAAGGCCGTGGAGGTCAACCCCGAGTTGGCCCACGCCCAAAACAACCTGGGGTCCGCTCTGAGGCAGGAAGGAAGGCTCGACGAAGCCATCACACATTTCCAGAAGGCCGCGGAGGTCAACCCCGAGTTCGCCGAGGCCCAAAACAACCTGGGGTCTACTCTGGGGAAGAAAGGAAGGCTCGATGAAGCCATCACACATTTCCAGAAGGCCGTGGAGGTCAACCCCGAGTTCGCTGACGCCCAAAACAACCTGGGGTCCGCTCTGAGGCAGAAAGGAAGGCTGGACGAAGCCATCACACATTTCCAGAAGGCCGTGGAGGTCAACCCCGAGTTCGCTCACGCCCAAAACAATCTGGGGTCTGCTCTGATGCAGAAAGGAAGGCTCGAGGAAGCCCTCACCCATTTCCAGAAGGCTGTGGAGGTTAACCCCGAGTTCGCCGAGGCCCAATACAACCTCGGGGTTGCCCTGGGGCAGGAAGGAAGGCTCGACGAAGCCATCACACATTTCCAGAAGGCTGTGGAGGTCAACCCCGAGTTCGCCGACGCCCAAGACAGCCTCGGGGTTGCCCTGGGGCAGAAAGGAAGGCTCGATGAAGCCATCACACATTTCCAGAGGGCCCAGGAGCTCAACCCCAGGAACGCTCGTGCTGACTTTAACCTGGCTTATGCCCTTTACTCGCAGGGGAGAATCTCGGAGGCACTTGCATACTGGCGCCGAGGGCTCCGCACAGAACCGGACACTCTGCCTGTTCTGAACCAAGTGGCATGGTTACTGGCTACGTGCCCCAAGGCATCGGACCGAAACGGTGCTGAGGCTGTCGAACTTGCAGCGCGGGCGGTCCAATTATCTAACGGACGAGACCCGGCAGTTCTCTACACGCTAGCTGCCGCCTACGCCGAGGTGGGCCGGTTTCCTGAAGCCGCGCAAACCGCACGCCGGGCGGTGGCCCTCGCTACACAACAGAACAGGCAGCCTCTGGTAGAAGCCCTGAAGGCCGCCCTCGCGCTTTACGAAGCCAAAACTCCCTTCCGAGAGGTGCATGAGCCCTCTCTCTCCCTTCCACCACCGCGCTAGAAGCTATTTCAAAACCTTACTCACCTTTAGCGTTCGATATGCCGCAGACTACTCGAAGCGCTTACCACCCGGCTCGGCGGCCCTGGAAAGAGTGCGAAAGTGTTCCGGAGGGCAGCGACAGCTTGCCTAAAGGTACGGGTGAACGACTTAACGCTCCCGAACCCCGCCGCAGTCCCAACTTTGCAACGTGCCAGATCAGTTTCAAGCAGCAATCGTTTGGCGTGCTCGATCCGATTGCGCGTAATCTCCCCGAGAATGGACCTCCCAACAGCACGGGCGAACCGACGTTCGAGCGTCCGCCGGGGGACACCCAATAATGGGCCACTAAACAGAGGGTCTCGAAATCAAGGAAGCTACCAGAACTCGGTGGCCACGACGTGGGGCGGGCCGGCCAAGCCCTCCGTGATATTCGTTTGCAGGACGATCTCCATGTTCTGCTTGTTCCAGTTCTTGGGGGCGCCCCGCAGGCCTTCCGCCAGGTAGTCTTCGCGGGAAAGGAACTCACCGGCGGAGAATGTCCCCGCCCCGCCGACACCGGCGGCAATGATGAGGAGCTGGCCGGTGTTCGAGTCAAAGAGCCGGGCGATCACCGCATAATCCGTGGTCCAATTGCCGTGGGAATCCAATTGAGGGCGCCAAGTTCGTCCCGGGGCTTTCCGTTCTTGGATCTTCCCAATTTGGCCCTCGTCCGCAAAGACGACCGGCAGATGGGAGGTCATTTCGAGCGTCCACCGATTATTAAAGGCGCCAATCAAGACCGCCGGGGAATTGCGGAGTTCTTCAAAGTTCAACTCGGTTGCGTTCCTCACCTGGAGGGTCTTGTTCATGCGAACAAACAGGGCGGAGAGCTTCACCGCCACATTAGAGTCATCGCTGGACACGAAGGCGTTGGTGGATGGAATCAGGTCCTTCCAATTCAGCGTGGCGTTCTGGTCGAGCGGGAGAAGGTGAGTGAGCCGTTCACCTTGCGTCTGAAACTCGCCTGGGTGCTCCCGCGAGTATCTCTGGTAAAGATTGAGCGACGGCCGATAGACAACCATCGTGGGAAGGCAGATCATCACGGGCTGGGACGTCTTGAACAGCGGTGCCCAGAATTCGTCGACCGCGGAGGCGGGCTGCATTCGCTTGTGGCTACCCAGAACCAGCGCGACCAAGGCAGTCAGGGCCGAAGCTGCCAAGGCAACCACCACGAGATGGAGCCAATGGTTGGTTCGAACGCTTCTGGTTTCTTCTTTGGGCGCCCGTTCTTTTGGCGGCTGTTGCTTCTGTGCCTTCCAATGGAACCGGGGAATGTAGGACCCGACCGGAATCTCGATGCGCACTTCCGGCGTCGGATTCTCTTCGGCATAGTACTGATTCAGCCTCCTGCGCACCTCGCACGCACGAACACGGACGACCGGGTCCTCGCCGGTGGTGTACTCGGGCGATCGCTGGAAAAGCTCAACCCCAATGGTTCGTTCCTTGAGGTATTCCAGATGGCCGTGCAGAGTGTACTCAACCACGTAGGACAGGAATTCCTGGCAGCGCTTGCTGCCGTGGAATGCCCGGCCGACCAGAATAGATTGTAATTCGCGGAGCACTAAGGCCTTCTGGTGCTCGTCACCATGGAACAGGGTGTCCTGCGGTGTCGCTTTATGGATTTCAACCTCCATGGCCGTCCCCCTTACCGTTGACCACAAGCATACCATAAGTGGCCGCATGGGAAGAAAGAGAGTTCCGAAGGCTTATCGGACCTGGTAACGTCCTCGCTGACCGCTTCTCTGACCAACGTCTAGTCCTTTTCTTATGCGCTAGTTACGTCGAGCACGCGGCCAGTATCCCGTCCTCTTATCTGTTACGAACTGTAAAGCACCTTGACAGTGACCCGCGCAGGACTACACTGCACAGCGTTTGTTGTCAGGAGAGTCGAGCCTGCTCAGGAAGAGGGAGGTGGGCAAGCCGCTCCTGAGGTAACACATTTTCCCGCGCAGCCAGTAGGGGGTTACGCGCCTCGCACGCAACGCCCAGAGTCATCCGCGGGACTGCAAGCCCGTTGCGTAGTTCTCGGGTCTTGGGTCGCAAATCAGACGGGAGGTTTATTAGCAATGATTCTTTCAAGACCACTTCGACTAGGCCTTCTTTTAACGGTGGCGGTGCTTGCTTTCTTGCTGCCGCCTCAGATTTACGCGCAGATTGATGAAGGTGTAGTCCTTGGCACGGTGAGGGATTCGAGTGGTGCTGTGGTTCCCGGCGCCAAGGCCACCTTGACCAACGAGGGAACAGGTATCAAGGCCACGACGACAACGGGTACAAGCGGTGGATACGTTTTTGCGCACGTCAAGGTCGGCGTGTACACCGTGACCATAGAGTTTCAAGGGTTCGAGACCGCGAGCCACCCCAAGGTCGGCGTTGATATCGATCAACAGGTTGTGGTTGACTTCGGCCTGCTCCCGGGCAGAATCACCCAGACAGTGGAGGTGACGGCGGCAGTGCCTACGCTCCAGACCCAGAATGCTTCTGTGGGGCAGGTGGTGGGAAGTGCGTCGATCAACGACTTGCCGCTGAACGGCAGAAACTACGTGTATCTGGCTACGCTCGCTGCCGGTACCACTGATGTCTACTACTCCAATCGCGGCGGCATCTTCGAGGCGAGCGGTGCGCCTATTGAGCAAAACTCATTTACGCTCAATGGACTGGACAACAACAACGAGGGCTACAACTTCCCATGGCAATGGTCGGTGCGCCCTCCGGTGGATGCGCTGCAAGAATTCAAGATGCAGACCAACAACTACAGCGCGGAGTTCGGCCGGTCGGCGGGCGCCGTGGTGAATGCCACGACGAAATCCGGCACCAATCAATTCCATGGAGACGTCTGGGAGTTCGTCCGCAACGACAAGTTTGATTCTGCGAACTTCTTCGAAAACTCTCCCTCGCACGTTACCAAAGGAGAGTACCGCCAAAACCAGTTTGGGGGTACGCTCGGCGGGCCGATCTCCATCCCGCACGTGTACAATGGTAAGAGCAGAACCTTCTTCTTCGTCGACTATGAGGGCACGCGGATCCGGCAGGCCTCGCCTTATCTAGACAGTGTTCCAACTGCAGCCGAAGCAGGAAGCGGCTTTACAGACCTGCTGGACCGGATTACCGGCCAGAGTGGAACGCGCACCGACACCTTGGGGCGCGTGTTCCCGCTTGGCACAGTGTTCGACCCGGCGACGAGTCGGGTCCTCACGAACGGTTCGACGGACCCTGTTTCGGGCCTCCCGTGCAACAATGTCAACGGATGCATGCTTCGCGACCCCTTCTATCAGGGGAGTCTGCTGGGGATGACGAATTTCACCACCTCGACGGCCATCCCGCTGCTGAACCAGATACCTGCCAGCCGGCTCGACCCGAACATGATCAAGTTGCTGGGCATACTCCCGGCGCCGAGCATTCCGGGCATTTTCAACAATTTCACCTACGATCCCGCCACCCGGGATACGGTGGACCAATTTGACGTTCGTATCGACCACTCGATCAGCTCGAAAGATCAGCTTTTCGGGACCTTCGACTGGCAGAAGGAGCCCAAGTTCATTCCCGTTCAGTATCCGGGAGAAGCCGGCGGCCAAGTATGGGGCGCCGGCGATCAGAAGCTGAGCTATCAGGGAGGCGAGCTCGGCGAGATTCACACCCTTTCGCCAACCACCATCAATGAGTTCCGAGTTGGCTTCAATCGAAATCCCAGTGACCTGACCCTACCCCAACCGGCAGGACTTCCTGCGCAATTCGGAATCCAAGGGATTTCCCAGGCGCAGGGCAACGTTGGCCTTCCCGCCATCAACATTGCGGGGCTGACCGGCATGGGGACGGAAGGCTGGATGCCTTCCAACTTCAATACCGGCGTAGCCGAATTGAACGACAACCTCTCGAAAGTCTACAACAAGCACACCTTTAAGGGAGGCATCGATTTCATTCACATCAAGGCCTATCTGCTTCAGCCTCCGTGGTCACATGGCGGCTTCGGTTTCGACGGTACCTACGACGAGGTTCCCAACAACGGCGGTGGCAGCGTGGGGTTGGCGCAACTGCTCCTGACACCCACTGCGACCACGGTTCCCGGCGGAATCAACGATGTGGGCGGGGCCGACTCGGTGTTCGCGTCCAACATCGCCGGCACCGATGACACGCGCAACTATTACGGCCTGTACTTCCAGGACGACTGGAAAATCACTTCCAAGCTGACAATCAACCTGGGACTGCGCTGGGACCGTTACGATCCGTACCAGGAGCATTTCGGCGCCCAGGCAAACTTCATTCCTGGCGCTCCGGGCAGCGCCTCTTACCTGATTCCGAACAGCCGCTGCAAGGAGCCGATGTCGACATCCTTCGCGTCATTAACTGCGCTCGACGGAATCGCGGTCACGTGCTCAAGCAATCCAACCTTGTCCCTGACACAGAACACGAACTTCGCGCCACGGGTTGGATTTGCCTATCGCGTGACGTCGAAGCTCGTCGCCCGCGGCGGGTATGGGATCTTTTACGGGGCTCTCTCCAACATTGGTTATGGTCCGAATTTGGGCGAAAACTACCCGTTCCAGTTTAGTTTTTCCTTCTTCAACCCCGATGCTGTACACCCCATCACGTACGCGGCTGACGGGAACGTTGCGACCCTGGAGGAGGGGTTCCTGGGCATTCCTCTGACTCCGACCTTGGTCAACGCCGAAGGGTTGTCCTTAGTGGGCCGGCAATACAACTACCAGACGCCTTACGACGAGGGCGCTAACTTTACTTTGCAGTATCAGTTGTCGCCCAACCAGACGGCCCAGTTGGCCTATGTTGGAACCTTCGGACGCCACCTGGATGTTGGGCCGACCACCAATGCTCCCAGCATCATTCTTCCGAATGGGAGCAATCCCCAAAATTATGTGCCTTTCAAGGATTTCGCACGCGGGAGCACGTATGAGGCGACCGACGGGAGTTCCTACTACCATTCGCTCCAATTCAACTACGAGCGTAGGTTCGCTGGGGGGTTCTCGCTCCTGGGTAACTACACCTTATCGAAGTGCAGAAGCGACTTCAACGGCGGATTGCTAGGGGTGAACGTGGGTGGCGCTGGCTACCGTGCGCCGTATCTATCCGGGTTCGGCATCCAAGCCGACTACGGCTTGTGCGATTACGACATGACCAACGTGGTCCATTTGAGCGGCATTTATCAGTTGCCGTTCGGGAATGGCAAGCACTTCGCGGGCAGCGCACATGGCGTCGCCAATGCGATTGTCGGCGGATGGGCTGCGAACTGGATCCTTACCCTCCGAGACGGGATGCCCTTCAACATCGGGTGTCCGCAAGGAACCACAGCCGACTTCGGCTGCAACGCTTTAATTGTTCCCGGCCAGAACATGTACGCAGGCCCGCACGACGTGAACCAGTGGATGAACCCGGCGGCCTTTGCCCAGCCAGAGTTAGCGACGGCAGTCGGGCAGACCAACTACGCGCCTTTGGGAGGGGCGCCCTACCAGGTCCGAGGTCCGGGTTTCCACCGCCTCGACTTCTCGTTGTTCAAGCAGTTTCGAACGTCCGACAGGACGCGCCTGGAGTTCCGGGCCGAGGCATTCAATCTCACCAACACGCCGCAGTTTCAGGCACCTGGTTACACGGACTTCACGAACCTCAAAACCTTCGGCCAGATCACCTCACTGATCGATGGTGCGAGCGATCCGCGTCAGATTCAGTTTGCACTGAAGTTCTATTTCTAGTGCCGCAACTGAGGAGCGACCGCGCTCCAACTCACCACGGGTCGGGAGGCCTGAAAGACGGGCCTCCCGGCCCCATTTCTCACCTCGGTGGCCCCCTGGGGGCCGATCCTGTTACCCATCGATCATCTCGGACGGCGCGCACAGGGGCTACATACAAGTCGGCCCAAAGGCTATATCATGGAGAGGAAATCGAGGAGACCGCGTGCTTCCAGGCCGAATAACTCCGAGGAGCATCGGGTGGCATACAGTTGTGCGGCAGGTGCGACCTGAGTCGGTGGTGCTCGCCTGCCTGCTGTGCATGGCGGTGTCGGTGGCGCAGCAGCAATCTGCCACGGCGGACCCGGCGCAACGTGAATTCGCCACAGCTCAGCGCCTGATGCATGAAGGAGATTTGGCCAAGGCCCGCGAGGCCGTCCTCGAAGGGTTGCGACTCTCACCCCGAAGCGCCGAGGGGCTAAATCTTCTGGGCATCATTTATAGTCAGGAAAAGGACTTCGCGCGGGCGAAGGTGGCCTTCGAGGAGGCCCTCGAGGTCGATCCTCGTTCGGCGGCCACACATAACAACCTGGGAAACACCTACCTCGCCCAGGGCCTTCCCGAGCCGGCCAAGAAGGAGTTCCTGGCAGCCGTTCGCCTCGACCCCCACAGTCGCGACGCCAACTACAACCTCGGCCTGCTTGCCTTGAGCCAGCGGCAACCCGAAGAAGCAATCAAGTACTTTGGGCGCGTCCACCCCGCTGACCCGAGCACCTCCATGAATCTGTTGCGCGCCGAGCTGCTGGCGGGGCGCACGGATGAGGCGTTGCGCCTCGCCCACCGGGTCTCCGAAGAAAGCAAGGACGACGTCAGGGTTCATTTTTCCTTGGGCGTGTTGCTGGCCGGAGAGAAGCTCTATCCGCAGGCTGTCCACGAGCTCGAACTCGCCGATGCCCTGCAGCTTTCGACCTTCGATATTCTTTGGAGCCTCGGGCAAGCCTATTACCAGAACAAGAACAGCGCGAAGGCCGAAACGACTCTCCTGCGTGCTTTGAGCCTGAAGCCGGACTCCGCTCCCGCCTTGTATTCTCTGGGAAGAGTCTATTACGGCGAGAAAAAAGACCTCGACGCGCTCCGGGCGCTTGTGAAGGCGCACCGGCTCGCTCCTCAGAACACCGACGTCATCTTCCTGCTGGCGCGCCTGAGCATGGCGCAGAACTATTTTGAAGACGCCATCCCCTTGCTCCAGGACGGAATCAAGATTGACCCCAAGCGCCCCGATCTCCACGCCGCCCTGGGTGATTGCTACTTTACGGTGGGAAAAACCGACCAAGCCATCCAGGAGTTCCAGACCCTGACTGATCTAGCCCCTACCGCCGGATCGTACGCCTTTATGGGGCTCGCCTACAGGCATCTTGCTCGGTACGACGAAGCGCGCAAGTACTTGCTGAAAGGACTGGAACTTGATCCCCGCAATGCCGCGTGTCTCTTTAATCTCGGCTACATTGAGGCGCGGCAAGGCGACCTTGCGTCGGCCCAGGCGCACATGGAGCTGGCCCTCAAGGCGAAATCCGACTACGACGATGCCCTGATCGAGCTCGCGACCATCAAGATGAAGCAGAAGAAATACGAGGAGGCCCTGCCACTGCTTCGTCGCTCGGTCGAGATCACGAAAGACCGCTCCGAGGTATATTACAAGCTGGCCACCACCGAGCGTGCCCTGCATCAGACTGAGGCCGCGGCGCGAGACTTCAAGATCTTTGAGACGATGGCCAAGAACACGTCCCGAGGACCATATCCCTTCCAGCGTCTCTTTGACTACCTGGACCAGCAGACCGGCCTGGCTCCCCGGGAGCGTGCCATGCTGGACCTCGCCGGGCTCCAGACGGAAGTGGCGAAGCGTCCGGATGAACCCCGGGATCTTTATCTGCTGGCCGAGGCCTACCTGAAGCTGGGTCAGATCGAGGATGCCAGGAGGGCGATCGAGCATCTGGACGAGGTCAGCGGCGGTGACTTTCGCACGGCGCTCGGTGTGGGGGTGCTGTTTGCCAGATACCACCTCGCGGCGGATGCGATCCGGCACTTCAAGATGGCCTTGGCGGCCGACCCGTCTTCAGATGACGCCAAGTATGATCTGGCCGATGCCTATTTTGAAGAACAGAACTATGCTGAGGCACGCGCGGTGCTCGACCAATTCCCAGCGGAAGGACGCGAGGATGAGAGCTACCTGGGGCTTCTGGCTGATACCGACACACGCCTGGGGAGGCTGTCGGAAGCCCAGGCTGCCTACCGGAAGGTTATCGAAAAGAGCCCCGACAATGAGCTCCACTATCTTTCAATGGCGTTGTCGCAATTAAGGGGAGGAGACACTCAAGGGGCGGAGCAAACCCTCGGGCTCGGCCGCACCAGGATTCCTGATTCGGGCAGGATCGTCTGGGGCATGGGCGTGCTGGCGGTGATGAGGGGCAACAGCAAGGAGGCCGAAGAGTACCTTGTCCATGCGCTGGAGCTCCTTCCGGAATGGCCCGGCGCCTACTCGGCCCTCGCGGTCCTTTGTCTCGACACCGGGCAGTTCACCAAGGCCCGCGAGGTCTTTGAGCGGTATCAGGCAGTCTTTCCGCGAGGGCCATTTGATACCCGCCGGATTGAGGCAGAGATGGCCGAAGCGGGCGGGAATTCCCAGTCCCCTCGCGACCTCTCACCCGAGATGCAGTCCCAGTTCCTCACCCTGGCCTTTGCTCTCAGCGATCAGGGTTGGCAGTGAAGGTCAGCGATCGGACGGTGCGGAGTAGCTGACTTGCGGATGACAAGACATCACGAGCACCTGCACGCGAGCGGCGGTGCGTTAGCTGCTGTGTGCCTGCTTCTTGTGCCGGTGGCGCTTGCCCAGAGTTCTGCCAGCAGCGAGGAGTACGCGCAGCGACTGCAGTCCGCACAGTCTCTTCTTGAACGCGGACAATACGAAGAAGCCAGGAATTCTCTGCAACAAGTCTTGAACCGGTACCCCGACAGTTTCGGAGCGAATGAATTGATGGGCCTGGTACTGTCCGCCGAGGATCGCCACGAAGACGCGAGTCGGTTCTTCAAGAAGGCCCTTCAGATTCAGCCGCAGTCCCCCGAGGCTCATGAGAACCTGGCAACGAACCTCTCCCACCTTGACAAGCTGCCGCTCGCTGAGCAGGAATTCAAGAGGGCGGTGCTCCTTAAGCCCCGAGACTACGACATGAACCATAACCTCGGCGAGTTTTATCTGCACAGCGGAAAAACTGCCGACGGTATTCCGTATCTGCGGAGAGCACAGGAGGTGAACCCCGGCTCTTATGAGAACAGCTACGATCTTGCGCTAGCTGAGATTCAGACGGGCAAGCTGCGCGAGGCGCAAGCTCTCATCGACTCTCTGATGCGTACCCGGGATACCGCGGACCTGCACGCTCTTCTGGCAGAAGTCAAGGAGGCACAGCGTGATTTCGTTGCCGCCGGCCGGGAGTACCAGCGCGCCGCCCAGATGGACCCGAGCGAGAGCAACATCTTCAACTGGGGGACGGAGCTGTTACGGCACCTCACGCTCGACCCCGCCATGCAGGTGTTCAGCCAAGGGGTTGACCACTTCCCGAACTCGGTGCGACTCCGAATCGGCTTGGGTATCACCTACTACATGGGGGCCTTTTACGATAAGGCGGTTGACGCCTTCTGCCGCGCCGTAGACCTCGATCCCCGCGATCCCAGGCCCTATTACTTCCTGGCGAAGATATACGATGTGTCGCCTTCCAAGGCCGCCGAGGTGACGGCACGTCTTGAGCGGCTGGTTCAAATCCAACCTGACAATGCACGCGCCCGTTACGCCTATGCCATGAGCCTGTGGAGGTCATCACGCACCAAGACAGGACCAGCGGTTTCGTCTGAGGTCGAAGCACTGCTGAAAAGCGCGGTGAGCCTTGACCCTAAGTTCGCTGAGGCCCATCTGCAGCTTGGAATTCTTTATTCCCAGCGCGGCAGGGATTCGGAGGCTCTGGCCGAGTACGAAACCGCCGTCAAGCTGGACCCCAATCTCGCGGATGCTCACTACCGGCTGGGTCAGGCTCTGGTGAGGAGCGGTGACAAGCCGCGTGGCGAACGCGAATTGAAGGTCTGGAGCCAATTGCACACCCAACAGATAGCCGAGGGTGATGAGAAGAACAGCCAAATTCTTCGCTTTGTGTACACAGAAACAATGAAATCCAACCCGTGATCTTCAGCCGCACCTGCGCCGCGCCTTGGCAGGCCTGGCGCGAGATTCGTTAGCCCGGGCGTTGACGGGCATGGTTTCAGCGGCCTTTTAGCCTCCGGCAGTGCGAAGGCGACAACAGAGTCCCCGAGCTTGGGGCTGGCAGCCTTCCCGGGCCCGCCGGAGGCGATCACGATGTACTGGCGACCGCCCTGTGCCGCGCCCGGCAGGTCATGGGCGTGGCCACCGCCGACCCTGGCGCCGTATGAAGAGTTTTCTGTTTGCCGGGCACGGATTGACTTCGAGTGTTGACTACGCCATTCTCTTGCCAGATTTTGAAGGATGATGAAATCATCAAGAGGAGTAACAATGTTCAAATCAATTCTTCTGAGTCTGGTGTTTCTGGCTCTACAAACAACGCATCCAAGCGAAGCATCGCGCAGGGCAACAAGTGTCAACGCATTGAAGTCAATGATCGGAGAAGCGGATTATCGAGGGCTTATCACACGATTGCAGAGCCTGAACAGCGACATTGCAACTAAGGGCCTGCATGATTTCCCTGATTCAGACGGAAAGCTTCTTACCGGATATGCATATGGAGAATATTACGATTGGGACTTATACTTTGAGAATATATATCTGTCCTATTACGGAATAAGCCGATATGATTTCACGAATTTCAAAGTGTTTCTTGATCGACAACAACCTGATGGTTTCGTATCGCGCACCATCGGCATTACCTACCCAAGACCTGCCCAGATGTTCAAACCCTTCCTGGCTCAAATTGCAGTGTTAGGTTCAAAGCAAAATGGGGATGACTACGAGTGGCTCCGTGCGCGCTATTACGCGCGCCTGCAGAAATACCTTCAGCGCTGGTTTCAGTACGATGCAGATGACAATGGGCTGCCCGTTTGGAATAGTTCTGACGCCAGTGGCATGGACAATCAAATTTCCCGTGCTGGCGACCTGGATTCCTATCAGGATGAAGGAGTTGATCTTGCCTGCTATCTGGTTCGAGAACTCAGGGCAATGGCGATTATCGCCGGCAAGCTAGGTAAAACCTCGGATCAAGTGATGTACAGAGAACACGCTCGTCATCTCTCCGACTTGATCAATCAGGTTTTCTGGGATGAAAGGGAGGGTTTCTACTACGACCGGAACGAAAAAACGGGTGAAAGCGTCAGGGTCAAATCAGTTGCGGGATTCTGTCCACTATGGGCTGGCGTTGCCACCTCGCAGCGCGCGAAAAGGCTTATTTATGAGCATTTCTTGAACCCAAAGGAATTTTGGCTGAGGTATCCTGTAGCCAGTTATGCCAAGACCGAGGCGGACTACTATCAGGGAACCCGTAACGGAGAATGTAACTGGCGTGGCCCAACATGGATCCCGACAAATTACATGATCTTTCATGGCCTGCTTCGGTACGGGTACACCGAAATCGCAAAGCAATTGGCGCTCAAAACCTTCCGCTTGGTTCTGGACGAGAATCCGGTTACTCGGGAATACTACGATGCGGATACGGGCAAAGGGAATGGCATGAATCCATTCTGGGGATGGTCTGCACTTGCCTATATCATGCCACTAGAATACGTGACTGCGTATGATCCAACTGATCTTAGCGGCGCGGTAGAGCCACTGATTCGGAAGGACTTGGGAACAACATTTCCTTAGAGTGCCGACCGGGGCTGCGTAGCTGTGGCAAACTTAGTAGGAACCTGTCCGTGCCAGAGATCCCGTTCAGATTGAAACCATTGATCTTACCGGAAGGCATTGCGACTGTTCCGACCCTATGTTCACTTCCCTATTTTCCGCGTTGTTTAGCATCCGAGCTTGGTTCAGAACCCGAGCAGCGCTGCTGGGCATGAGACCGACGCTACCACGACGGCAAAATCAAGTTAAGCAGGCTTACCGAAGGGACACGAAATCCGGCCAAAGAGGGGAGTACTCCATCGCGTGACTCGGGGGACCGAGAAAGGTTGTGGAAAAGACGGCGGCCGGCCACCAATGATGCGGTAGTTCACTGCCACAGTCGGAAGCAGGCGGAAGACGTAATGCAATCCATCACATTGCGCCTGGCAGAATGTGGGCTGGCGATGCATCCGGAGAAGTCGAAGATCGTTTACTGCAAGGACAGTAACCGCACCGAAGAGTATCCGTTTGTGTACTTTACATTCCTCGGCTTTACGTTTCAACCGAGGAAGGCACTGAGCAAACAAAACCGGATCTTTACCAGCTTCTTGCCGGGTGTGAGCGCTGATGCCTTGAAGCGGATGCGCCAGACTGTGCGCGGGTGGAAACTGAATCGTCAGACTCATGGGGCGCTTGCCGAACAGGCGAGGCAATATAACCCGATGATCCAAGGATGGTGGAATTACTTTGGAGCGTTTTATCAGAAGGCAATGCACAAGACATTTCAGCACATTGACCGCACGCTTGAACGATGGGCCAGACGAAAGTACAAGGCTCTATCAGGGCGAAGGCGTGGCCGTGTGCAGTAGCTGCGCAAGATGAAGGACGCCGACCCTCAGCTGTTTCTCCACTGGCGATTCATCGGGGATGCGGTTGGATAACGGGAGCTGTATGACGCGAGAGTGTCGCGTACGGATCTGAGAGCGGCTGAGGGGGAAGTCCCCTCGGCCGACTCGCCACTTCGGCATGAAGGCGCACATGGGCGTGGACTCGAAAGAGGGCATAGTTCACTCGCTCTGTTCGACGGCGGCTTCGGTGGCGGACAAGCATGTGTTACCGGACCTGCTGCACGGCGATGAGTGGAAAGTCTGGGGGACGGGGCCTATCAAGGGCAGGGCGAAGCGATCCGCAAGGCCGCGCCGCGCGCCCAGGACATGACTTCGCGGCGGACGCGGTATAAGCAGGTGGTGGACGAGTTACAGCGGAGCAAGAACCGGGTGAAGGCCGAGTGCGATCCAGGGTGGAGCATCCTTTCCGCATCCTGAAGCGCATCTTCGGATTTGTGAAGGTTCGCTTCCGGGGTTTGAAGAAGAACCACAACCATCTGTGTACCGCCTCCGCGCTGGTGAACCTGTACCACCACCGCAAGCGGCTGGCCCTTATGGGGGCGTCGTGTGCCCGGAGAGCGCCCAAGATGCGCTCTCCGGGCCAAAAAGCGAGGCCAACAAGCGTAAGCCATCCGGCCACGCGGCAAAACCGGCCCGCGGCCGTTCGCAGACAGTTAAAATTCATGCTTGCTCAGAGGTTCCTTAGGGTAAATCGCGGATAAAGCGCCTTCGAGCGCCCGAAAAGGCGCACACTCCCCGATGAGCCTTGTTTGCGCCTGCCGGAGAACTGCTCCGGCAGGCACCATCGAGATTCTCAACTCATGGAAAGCGGTAGAGCATTACCCGCAAAACCGTGCCCGGATGCAGCACCAGGATCTCTCCCTGCGCATCATCATCGCCTTCGATCCAACGGGTAAGTTCCCATTTGCCGTCCACAAACCTGCCTTGCTGCACGACGCCAAGTCCCACATTGGACGGTCCGGGCGTGTTCGCCGTAAAGTCGACGCGCATGCCGCCTCCACCGAAATAAAACTCGTCGGGGCCGGTGGCAATCACAACAGCAGCTGCTTCCAGTGGCGGCAGGGGTTCTGCCGGCTGTGTTCCAATCGGTTGCCTCGGAGGGAGCGACACCACTCCCCCTTTGACTTGCGGGGGAAGGCCCCTGATCCGGCCAGTATATGTAAACGTCAGGGTGTAATTGCCCAGTTTGACCTGCTTGGGCGGGTCTCCCTCGATCATCCGCACCGCGGTCATGGTGTCACTCCCCTGGTGCGCAAGAATCATCGGCGATAACTGGGAGAGCATTTGATATGTGGCTGCAAGCTCCGGGGGAATCGGTCTTCCCCCGTCAACGCCAAACGGAGAAAAGCCGATCGTATTGTACTTGCCGACTGCCATGATTACGTTGGACGCATCGGTGCTCGTTTCTGGAATAAAGAGCGGGTTCCCGTTCCTGCTGAATCTTTCGCAAACTTCGTCGAAATACTGCAGGTAGAGATCCGGCGCAAGGATATCCACGTCCGGAGCTCCGGCCCGCCAGACGTCATGCACCTGAGGCAGTGGACCGCCGCTGGGATACGATCCCGGCCAGGCATGATTCGGCTGCTGCAGCCACCCGTTCACGTACATGGGAATGTCATAGCTTGCCTTGCCCGCCTGGACCTCCTTCTCTACGAAACGCGCGTAGTTCCACGCCATGAATACCTCATCCGAAGGCCAGCGCAGTTCCCTCCAGCTCACTTCATGTTCATTCGCGCTCATCGGCGGGCTCGTCGTCTGAATCGGAATCTCCACGTCAGCCGGCTTGCCGGGACCGAAGACCTCCTCCCAGGTTCCGGATTTCTTGTAGCCGTTCGCCGCCCAGACCGCACGGAATTCGGGAATGAGCGTATCCTTGTGCGATTCCAGGTAATTCATCAGCTCCACCGGCACCGGCCCGGCAAACGCGCGGTTCGCCGCTGGAGATCGATCTCGCGAATCCCGCAGCACGCCCACTTCGTTCTCTACCTGCATCATCAGTACAGTGTGTTGGGTGCCATCGACTTCCTTGATATGCCGCATCAATGCCCCGAACGCGGCAGCGTCCGCATCCCTCGTGGCGTCACCAAATGTGCTGAGCAGTTCGACGGGACCCGAGATCGAAACGGTGCTGCCATCGTCGATCTGAATGCGCGGAAAGCGAGTGTAATCCTTCTTCACCCAGTACGGCGCAAAACTGGAAGTGCCATTCTTCCAGCTAGCGAACCAGATAAAGACGATATGCAGGTTGTTCTCTCTGGCCTTGGCGATTACTCCATCCACCTGGGTGTAATTGAACTTCCCTTCTTCGGGCTCAAACTGCGCCCAGGAGATACCTACGAGCACGGTGTTCAGGTTGCCGGCCACAAGCTTTGGCCAGATAGGCTCCATCATAGGGAGACTGGTCGCTGCGTTGTTGGTGAGTTCTCCCGCGAGAGCCAGAAACGGCTTGCCATCCACGACCAGTTGGGTGGCAGTACCCTGTTTCTGCAAGTGTGGCGTACCGGCAGCGGTCTGTGCCTCGCTCGAAATCGACAGGGCAGCGGCACACACCATCAAACCTAACGCGGACATCACATTCATTTTCATTTGCATACATTCCTCCAGTTTGATCCTTCGACACAGAAAGCCGTCCTGCGTGCCGCCTCCTATTCACCTTCATCCTGCCGAGGCTGTCTGGGGCGCTGTCTCTTGCGGTCGGGGAAGGGAATAGAAACTTTCTCGACCGGTCTAATAGGTGCCAAGCGTGACGCGCAGCACCACGGGTTCCTCGCCAATCCTGAGGCCAAAGTCCGTCGCATCTCCATTCTGGGTGCGGAGGAGCTTGAAGACGCCGTTCTCGTAGGTCCCCTGTTCAACGCGCAGGAACTGCCGGTGCTGCCATTTACCGTCAATCAGGGCCGAGGGGGTCTGTCCGGTTCCCTCTACGATATGCTGGGACTTCCGTTGCTGCTCGGTGCCGGCCGGAAAGAAGTCGACGCGGCAAAAGTATCCGGCCACCAGAAACTGGTTGTCCCCCAATTGGGCAACCAGAGCGCGCCCCTCCGGCGTCGGATTCCCCGTGTCGGGACCGCGGTGGGACGCTCCGTACGACACCACTGCGTTCCAGGATCCGAACGGCAGCGTCTGCGTGAGCTTGCCATGGTCTCCGCCCTTGAAGTACAGCGGCTCGGCCACGGCCTTGAGCTTCCCTTCGAAATTGAGACGCGCGATCTCCCGCTGCATCGGGCCGACCAACTCAAAATTCCTTGCCAAATAAGGCACGGGAGCATTCCCGGACTCCGAGTCTCCTATAGCCTGAAGACCGAGCATGGTGAAGAAATAGCGGGTAAAGTCTCCACTAGCGGGGTCACACTGGAAACAACCGCTCTCTGGCAGGAATAGGGCATTGTCGTCGCGGTGATAGAGTTCTAGATCCTTCACATACGCGGCGGGGTCGCTCCGGTAATCGTCGGGGGCCAGAATATCGATGGCTGGCGCCGCGGCTTTCCAGATGGGGATCACATTGTCGGTGGGGCCGCCGCTCTCGTAGCAGCCGGGAGCTCCCGGCTCGCCGGGAGGGCCCGGATTGAACGGGTCGCGCAAAGCGTCGTTGACGTCCATGGGCAGGGGATAAACGGCCTTTCCCGCGGCCGCGACCTGCCCAATATATCTCGCTACCGACCAGGCGTTGAAGTATTCGTCCGCATCGGGACCAAAGGCTTCCTGCCAGTTCGGGGATGAAGAAGCGGTCCTCACATGCATGGCCCTGAGGATCTCGGGCGGCACCGGAGCCTCGAAGAACCTCTGCGCGGCCGGAGAGAAATCGCGGACGCTCTCCCAGCTTCCGGGTTCATTCTCCACCTGAACCATGATGACGGTGCGCTGCGGATCGGCTTCCTTAAGGTGTCCCATGACAGCGGCGAACGCACGTTTGTCCGCTTCGAGCGACTCGGTGGCGAACGGTGAAGGCGAGTCCACCGCCTGCCCGTTCCTGTTGATCA
This sequence comes from Terriglobia bacterium, assembly GCA_050011515.1. Classification (GTDB taxonomy): domain Bacteria; phylum Acidobacteriota; class Terriglobia; order UBA7540; family UBA7540; genus CAVROP01. Next base: position 40,163 of record JBEKIZ010000038.1, read on the forward strand.
TATGTGAATAGCGGCCGGGGTCCAACAACATCCAGTCGGGCATGTAGTGCTGGCTGCCGTTCTTCCACGTGGCGAACCAGAGCAGCAGCAGACGAACGTTATGCTGGCGAGCCTCTGTCAGGAGCCTGTCGATCGACGTAAAGTCGAACTGTCCGGGCTGCGGTTCGATCTGATCCCAGTAGATCGGTATTTCGATCGTGTTGGCATGCAGGTATTCCATGGCGGCCCAATCTTTTGGATGCAAAGGCCAAGTGCTCTCTAAGCCCAAGTCCTGATCCTCTACACCCAATATCAGATACGGAGCATTGTCGACAAACAGAGCGAAGCGTCCGTCCTTTTTCACCAGGTGGGGCAGCGGACGCTCCTCGACCTGCGCGTGGAGCGTCGCGACGACGAGTGTGGCCGCAAGAGCGGCTAGAACAGCGGAGGACCTTTTCATATTTAGCACTCCTAACTTGGATGGGCGAAAACGCCCTGAATGCAATTTACCAGCAGTCCGGGGCATCCCGACGGCGCGAACGACCACGCGCCGACGGATTCGAGGGAGTAGAGACTGCCGCGACCTCTAATAAGTGGTAAGCGAGACGCGCAGCACCACAGGCGCCTCGCCAAAGAAGAGGCCGTTAGTCTCGCCCCCCAGTCCACCCCAGGTGCGAATGGGCTTGAAGAGGCCGCTCTCGTAGGTTACCTGTTCGACGCGCAGAAACTGGCGGTGCTGCCATTTACCATCGATCAGAGCTGAGGGAGTCTCTTGGGTTCCTTCTACGATATGCTGGGATTTCCGTTGCTGCTCGGTGCCGGCCGGCCGGAAGTCGACGCGGCAAGAGTATCCGGCCACCAGAAACTGGTTGTCCTCAAGTTGGGCAACCAGAACGCGCCCTACCGGCTTCGCATTCCCCGCAGGGGCATGGGGATTGTGGCGGAATCCTCCCCACGTCACCTCCGCGTTCCAGGATCCGAAATGCAGGATCTGGTGGGCGTTGCCCTGTTTTTCGGCCACGGCCTGGAGCTTGCCCTCGAAATTGAGGCGGGCGATCTCCCGCTGCATCGGGCCGATCAACCGGAAATCCATTCCCCAGGGAGTCAGGAAATCGTCTACCGGCTTGTAACCCTCCCAAACGCTCAAGTTCCCCGCCTGTTCAGCCAGTATTCCCGCCTGTGCACCCAATAAATAGGGCTCAGTAGTATCCGTGGCCGGCGAGACTCCTATTGCGTGAAGACCAAGCGCCGAGAAGAAAAAACGGGCACAGTCGGGACAGCCGGTCTCAGGCAGGTAGAGGGGATTGTCGTCGCGGTGATAGAGTTCCAGTACTTTCAAATAGGTGGCGGGATCGTTCTCGTAATCGTCGGGCCCCAGAATATCGATCGCCGGCGCCGCAGCTTTCCAGATGGGGATCACATTGTCGGTGGGGCCGCCGCTCTCGTAGGAGCCGGGAGCGCCTGGCAGGCCGGGAGGGCCCGGATGGAAAGCGTCGCGCAAGGCACAGTTGGCGACCATGGGCAGCGGATAAGCGGCTTTCCCCGCAGCCGCGACTTGCCCCACATATCTCGCTACCGACCAGGCGTTGAAGTACTCGTCCGCATCGGGACCAAAGGCTTCCTGCCAGTTCGGGGATGCAGAAGCGGTCTTCACATGCATGGCGCTGAGAACCTCGTGCGGTACCGGCGCTTCGAAGAACTTCTGCGCTGCCGGGGAGTAATCGCGGACGCTGTTCCAGTTGCCAGTTTCATTCTCGACCTGAACCATGATTACGGTGCGCTGCGGGTCGACTTCCTTAAGGTGTCGCATGAGCGCGGCGAACGCACTCTTGTCCGCCTCGAGCGACGCGGTGGCGAACGGTGAAGGCGAGTCCACTGCCTGCCCGTTCCTGTCGACCGCGTGGGAATAGCGGTCGGGGGCCAGCTTCATCCAGTCGGGCATGTAGTGTGGGTGGCCGTTCTTATACGTTCCGAACCAAAGCGGCACCAGACGAACGCGATGCTGGCGAGCCTCTGCCAGGAGCCTGTCGATCACCGTATAGTCGTACTGTCCGGGCTGCGGTTCGAAATCCTCCCAGTAGACCGGTATTTCGACCGTGTTGACATTCATGTATTCCAAGGCGGGCCACACGCCTGGAAGCGTGGGCCACTCACCCATCGTCAGGTCCTCTATGCCCATTATCAGATACGGAGCATTGTCGACAAACAGAGCGAAGCGTCCGTCCTTTTTCACCAGGTGGGGCAGCGGACGCTCCTCGACCTGCGCGCGGAGCGTCGCGACGACGAGTGTGGCCGCAAGAGCGGCTAGAACAGCGGAAGTTACTTTCATCATTGGCACTCCTCCCTTACGGCGGGCGAAAACGCCCTGAATGTTGATGTGGCCTTCGGACCAGCGGATCGGCCAGCACGAGCCAGCCTAGAAAACCTTTAGTGCGGTGTCAAGGGCGGCGTAAATGAATGGTCTGCTGCCTTTCCGCACGCGAAAAGTGAGGGTGGCAGGTTGGTCTGCGCAAATGTATTCGGCCTTTGTTGGAGAGGGTTCCTCCGGGCCATGATGGAATGCGCTGCGCTCAGTTCCTCATAAAGGGGGCAGTCTTATGAAGACTTTTTCACGGCACAGGTTTCGAGAGCGCCGGGGAGTCAACCTTGACAATAACATAATAAGCGAAGAGAAGGCGAATATCAAGCGGAGAACATTCAACTTGCAATACTGCGTCACTGATGTCTTTTGTGGGGGGGGGGCGGATTAGGTCCATCGCGAGTGGCTCATCCATTGGCGCTAGAGTACGCTTCCGCTATGAAAGGGGACTAGGCTCCCTTCGACTTGGCATCACTAGCGACTATACGTTCACTTGAACGCGCATGGGGTTTTCTTCCGTGCGGAGGATCCACCCTGCCCATTCAAATTGCCAGCGATTTAGTTCTGATTTAGTTTTGATGGCTCAACCGTTTGGATGGGCCTTGCCGACCCGGCACGTCGCTTACCAACTTTTTTTCACCGGTCGACAAGTGTTAGAACCGAAGGATGCAGTTCCGACCCTCCTGTTATGTATCCTTCCGCCACGCCGCAAACGTGTTCTTGTGGTTCTGTCTGAAAGGAAATCGCCATGAAAGCATCCGCCGTATCCAACGCCTTGCGTGTCCTCGTGGTGTGACTTAACCGATAAGATGGCCTCCTTGAACCCATAAATTGGCCGCTCAGGCAGAGGAAGTCATTTGTTTTCAGTGTGACATTTGGAGTGGCAGAGCGCGGGGAGGAAGCATAACTTGGCCGAAGTACAGATGGAAAGCATTAAATGGCCCAAGGGAAGTCCGTACAAGCAGTGTCAAAACCGTACCGTAATCGAACGCCGCTATCTAGCTGTGTATTACTCTACCGCGTGAGCCCGCGACAGGTGACCAAGCCATCGCCGCAGGAAAGCGATAATCCATGCCCGAAACTTCGATCTGAACTGGGTATCACGCCGATAACTTGTGCCTGTGTTTGTGCCTACGTTGGACAGCAACAAGCCGCGTGAGGTTGTATATTCCGCCAACACCATCCTGGCCGCATAATCCACCTTGAAAGACAGAACCCATGGAGTGTAAGCCGTGGCTCGCACTGACCTTACCAACCTCAGGCCTCCTTCCGGTCATAATCTCTCCGATGCCTCACGCGGTAAGGATTCGAGGTCACCGATTGAACCTGGACCTCGCTAGTGGGGATTGGAGGAGGGCCAAATGCAAAATGGATGCCTCATGCAGGTGCCCCGTCGACGGGGCCCAGACGTCTGGGAATTTCGATGGAGAGAGCCGGGGCCGGATGGGCGGAGGGTACACCGCCGCATAGTGATTGGGACAGTCGAACAGTTCAAGAACGTATCCCTTGCCGCCAAGGCAATCGTTCCGCTAAGGCGCGAAATCAACTCTCACGATTGCCGGATGAGAGCAAGGCTGCTGACACTCGCTCAACTGGTCGAACATTACAAGCAGCGGGAGTTGACACCCGACAACGAATGGAAGACACACTCAACAAAGGAGACGTACCGGGGCTATCTGCGGAAGTGGATCGTCCCCCGTTGGCGAACACACACCTTATCTAGCATTAGACCCATTGAGGTGGAGTGCTGGCTGAGGAAGTTGCCGCTCTCGAGAGCTAGCTGCGCCAAGATTCGTAACCTGATGAGTGTCCTTTTCAATCACGCGAGAAGATACGATCTTTTTGATCGCAATCCGATCAGTCTGGTCCGGCAGAGCGCGAAGCGCCGAACAATTCCAGAGGTGCTCAGCGTTGACGAGGTTCAGAGACTTCTCGACGCGCTGACGGGGAGGGAACGGACGCTCGTACTTCTGGATCTGGGCACAGGTTTGCGAAGGGGAGAGTTGTTCGGGCTCAAATGGAAGGATGTCGATTTCGAAGTAAAGCAACTCAGTGTGACTCGATCGATCTTCAACCAAGTGGTCGGTCCCTGCAAGACTGAGGCCTCACAAAAACCAGTCCCTCTCGACGCGTCCTTGGTTGAGGCGCTTTGGGCCTGGCGCCAACAAGCCAAATGGTGCGGGCCAGAAGACTGGGTATTCGCAAGTAGGATGAACAAAGGCAGAAACCCCTACCGAGCGGAAACGTTGATGCGCGAATACATACTTCCGGCCGCCCACCGCGTTGGCATTAATAAGCGAATCGGGTGGCACACTTTTCGACACACCTATTGCACTCTCCTTAAGGCTGTCGGGGCCGACATCAAGGTCATGCAGGAGCTCCTTCGGCACGCTTCAAGCCGCGTAACGATGGATACCTACACGCAAGCGTGTCGGCAATCACGTAGAAACGTAGAAATTTGCACACAGGCCGGTCTTGGAGAGTGAGTCATCATCATCGCCGCAGGCGATTTTTGGCTCTGAATATCATCGCCGCAGGCGCTTTGGGAGGCAGTA
>JBEKIZ010000039.1:0-44704 GCA_050011515.1 Terriglobia bacterium
TCCGTAAACGGAACGTCTCGGTGGCCGCATTGCCGATCTGGAGTTGGCATCGGCGCGCACGCGGTCGATGTACATTTCCTTGTGCAACTGGCCGAGATCATATTCGGGCGTAACTCGTCGTTCATCCCCACTGCGTAACGTAGTTATCATTTAGTTCGTGACCACGGCCTATCCGGTCCATGTGGCAGAGAACCCTTATCATTTCACCACGAACATGAAGTAGCGGTGCTGTCCACCTGACTTCAGGGAGGAGAGAATGCGGAACCTTCGTCTAAATGCGCCGGCCAGTGTGGTGGCGGATTACTTTCGCCTCTTCGTCAACCGCCGGGCCTACACCCTCCAGTCCAACCGGCCGCACCCGGAAAGCGCCCGGCATTACTACTACCGTCCCAAGGACAACAAAACCGGCCAGGGGCTCAGCCTGACACCTGACACAATCCGCCGCCACCTCGAAGGCGAAATCACTATCGGCCTCTACTCGATCAACCCCGCCACCCAGTGCTCGAAGTGGGTGGCCGTCGACGCGGACTATCAGGATTCGCTTACGGATCTCCTCAAGCTCAGCTTCTACCTCAGGCAGGATGGGGTGGAGTCGGCTCTTGAGAATAGCCATCGGGGCGGGCATCTCCGGATATTCCTCGCGGAGCCGCTCCCAGCGCGGGACTGCCGGATCTACGTTTGCGGCCTTGCCCTGCGGTTGGGTATCCCGGTCAAGGGAGGCAAGCAGCGGGAAGGAATCGAGGTCTTCCCCAAGCACGATGCGTTGAAGCCCGGCAGGTACGGCAATGCCATGCGTGGACCGCTGGGCATTCACCGGGGCGCAGCTCAGCGCTTCTGGTTTGACGGTGCCGATGAAGATCTTGAGAAGCAAATGTGCTACCTGAATTCGCTTCCCAAGATGACAGGTGACCAACTTGCCAGATTGATTGCTGGGAAGGCCATCCCACCGCAGCTCGCTCCACCAGAGCCGAAGGCTGAACCGGAGATGAGGAGGCATGCGGCTGGGCCAGAATTCCGGATCCTCGATCACATCAACACCAAGCTCCGCACGGTGGGGCACAACAATGTGACCCGCTTCCCATCCTGCGCTGAAGAGGGGCACGACCGCAGCGGAGACAACCTCTCAATCTCGATCGAAGACCCTCGCAAGTACATCTGCTGGGCTGGCTGCACCCGAGACATGATTCGGGCAGCAGTAGGTTGCCCGCGACCAGTCCAACATGCCTTACATGGGCAGAAGAAGGAGGCATCGAATGTCGAAATACGGTGTGACTCAGACGGTCTTGCGCGAGGAGAAGTACCTTGTGGAGGCTCTGAAGGAGATGGGCTACGAGGTTGAGGTCCACCCGGAGGAAGTGCAATTGAACTCGTACTACTCGGAGCAGGAGGCAAAGGTCGGGAACATTGTTATCCGGCGCCAGCACCTGCGCGGCGCCTGTGGTGATATCGGATTCGCACGTCAGCCGGACGGTCAGCTCGCCATGATTAAAGACGAACTCGACGGGCACCGTGGCTATGGGGCCAAGTGGCTGGGACGTGTCCAGCAGGTCTATAAGGAGAAGCAGACCTTGGCCATGGCGCGGGCGAGGGGCTACATCCTGAAAGGCCGGGAAGTGATCGAGACCTCGGAAGGGCAGCAGGTGAGGCTGCAATTTGTTGCGCGGAGGTAGGCCACCATGCAAGAGAAAACCATCACGATCACCATTGACGAGCAAGGAAATTCCACGCTCGATTTGGTGGGCTTTGCAGGAAAGGGCTGCGAGAAGGCCTTTGATGACTTCCGTGGCGGAGACAGCGTGCAGGTGGAGCGGAAGAAGCCCGCCTATTACACCGGCGAGCAGGTCCAACGAGAGAAGAGCCAGCGCTGAAGGAGGCCTGCCATGCTGCTTCACGCGTTGATTCCCGCCAGCCGTGCTAATGGGCCAGGCCTACGCGCCGTGGTGTTCTTCCAGGGTTGCTCACTCGGTTGTCCGAAGTGTTGGAACCCTAAAACTCATCATTTTCATGGCGCCGAAGTCACGGTTGATGCCGTAGTTCAGGAAGTGCTGCGGGCACAGCCACAGCACGGCTTAGAAGGCGTCACCTTCTCAGGTGGCGAGCCCATGGAGCAAGCAGACAGTTTACTGCGATTGATTCAAGGCTTGCGTCGGCAAGCCCCAGAGCTAAGCTTCGGCATGTTCAGCGGCTATACGGAACACGAACTCGCCCAGGGTCGATATTGGACCTGGGGAGATGGTTCCTCCGAACAACACAGGCGCCGTCTCTGGCAAGAAATCCGTGCATGCCTCGACTTCGCTGTCCTTGGGCGTTTCAATGAGGCTCAGCCAAGCAGTCTGCCGCTGCGCACAAGTCGCAACCAGGTCCTGCGCCTGTTCAGCGACCGCTACACTCCTGCTGATTTCAGCGAGCAGTTGACCGAAGTCAGCATCAAGGAAGGCAGCCGGGTGGAAGTTACGGGATTCCCCACCCTTGGCCTGCCCTGGTAGGGCTCCACTTGGCTTGGCTAGGCCTCCGGTATCACTTAAAAGAATCCGTCCGGGCTGGGTCATGTTCAGTCAAGTAACAGCCCTTAAAATCTTTTGTGATGAAGGTATCATCAGAGAACTTGAGAGTAACTTTGTAGTCGAACGACCATTTGTTCCTTCTTTGCGGGTGGAGAGTCAGCGTAACGGTGCCGTCCGCGACTTCTCCTTTCGTTGGGTTGCCCTCGACCTTTAACGTGACGGTGTGGGTAGAATTCTTGTTCCAACGGCCTTCATTGCCTTCGGCCTTGGCGATTTCATGCCCGTCACTGGCCTTGACATAAACATCCAGTTTGGTTTGTTGATCCTTATTGTCTGTGGTCGTGTCAAACTTCACTTCCGCGGAAGTGAGGGTTGGCTCCTGGGCTGCCGCCGGCTGCTGGGCTGGCGCTGGCTCCTGGGCGAACGCGGCTGATGTGAACACTGCCAAAGCGACTAGCGCTAGGCAGGACATGATTGTTTTCATCTGAAATCTCCTTTTCTGATTCCGAGCTGGCTAACCTGTAATGAATCACTCCTTTTATACGGCCAAGCTGACGCGTTGTCTGTGTCGTTCGGAACACCTGTTTGGTCAATAGCGCTCATCTCGGTTTACTTTGCCCTTTGAATGTCCCTCCCGAAAGGAGCACGCACATGATTCGATCTATGGAGGAGTTTGCGTCGGCGTTCCACGCTGCGCGCTGTGTATCAACTCCGCTTGTCGCAGTACGCACTGCCGACCCGGCAAGCACAACCCATTTCATCATCGAGACTCTCAAGCAAGGCCGGCAGCTTCCACCGCTGCTCGGGTGGGATGTGGTCCGCGGCCTCGATGCGATCGGTAGAGAGAGCGGCGAGGAACTGGCGCGCGTGCTGGGCGAACGTCAGGCTGCGACGATTGGGCCGGTCGATGCCCTGTTTTTGGCGCAGCAGCTTGGCGAGGACGGCCTCCTGCTCTACTCAAACGCGCACCGCTTCTGGAATGACCCTGGAGTGATGGATGTGCTGGCCGGTGATCGGATCAGCCGCAAATTCCGGTTCGCTGAGGAGTGACTCTTTCAAACGACACACCATATTCGACCCATCCACGACAAAAGGAGGCACGTGACGGACGAGCAGGCTCGTTCCAGCCTCTGCGTCCCACGGTACACATTATGTTGAACAAAGTGATGCTCATTGGATACGTTGGTGCCGACAGTGAGATGAAGTTCACTCCAGGCGGCATACCGGTGGCCAACTTCTCTTTGGCGGTGAAGGAAACCTACAAGAACGGCGACGGAGAGAAGAAGACCAACACGCTGTGGATCCGCTGTGTCGCTTGGCGGCGATGGGCGGAAATTGCAGGCGAATTTGTGAGCAAGGGGAGATTCCTGTACGTTGAGGGGAGGCTCCAGTTACGGACTTACGAGGATCGCGAGGGCCAAAAGCGCAACGTGCCAGAGGTAGTCGTCACCGCACTCAGGTTCCTGGGGCCGCCCAAGAACGGAACCGGTCCAAAGGCGGCTGAATCCTCAAAGCCTGCGGAGCCGGTCGAGGAAAGCGACAACCCCTTGAACGAGGCGGCGAGCGTGACAGCCGACCAAGATATCCCATTCTGACGGGCTCCCCCGGCAGTTCCCACAATTGAGTGGCCTCGCTCATCTCCTGACGCAATTGAACACTGGATGTTTCGCCTTGCACGGCAGGGCCACTACTATGCGTAGGGCGTTCTACGATGAAGTGGATTGCTTCAGAGGGCGTCGTGATCCAACCGGAATCCCCACTGACCCTCCGGAATCGTTGCTAAGGCGACTACTCGCCGCTGATCTACCGTTGTCTTGGCAGCAGGCATTTCTCCGATAAACCGCCTGCCCGCTGAGGTGAATTGATATCTGTGGATTAAAACGATTTCCGATCATCGTGGAGAATCCGTCGGCCTCGGTGACAAGGGGTTCAGTTGATCACGCGGTCCGCTTTACGTTCCGAATGACGTCACTCGACAGCATGTGGTTCGAAGGAGGAAGCGAATTGTGGACGAACGGCAACCTCGACAACCACGCGCGAGAACTCTTTGCACCTGTCCGACCCCTTGCGCGCCCTTGTGCCCGACGCTGCGCTGAGCAGAGCCGCCGGCAGGTTGAGACCACAAAGCGTTGCACCGTGAATCCAGGCCGGAAACCTTGGGTTTCCGTCGATGAGCCATAGCTGAGCATGACTGTCTCGTACGAACTCGAAGGCTCCGCCGCCATGCCAGGAAAGTTGGTGTACGAGCGTCTGCAATCGCGATCGCCATTCGGCCGATAGTTCCATAACAGCTCCGCTCCATGTTTTCCCTTTTGAAGTGACACCGAGCTTTCGCATCCAAACGCCGTTTAGAAATCGACCCTTGTATGCGGCGAAGGACAGTACCTCCAGCGATCCGTCGACGTGAGCTTGCAGGAATAAGTCTTTTCTGCGACTCAGAGGCTTATCGCTGGCAAACTCCCCGCTTGAGCGGATGGTTTCAAGACTGGCTAATTCCGCATCGGCAATGCGCCCCTTTTGCCATACGTGGGGGCCACACTTTTCGACGAATGCGTCCAATCGCTCTCGCCTGGCAGGGACAAGAATGGACGCCGGGCTGCGGACCTCCAACAACTTGGCCAGCACACGCGCGGGCTTTCGGAGCCTACGCAGGCATCGATCCGAGGGCATCAGTACCCGTTCGTTGTCCCGCACATTGCCCACGAGCCAGTGGATCTCCTCGTCAACGCAAGGGATCAGGTACTCATTAGAAGCCAGGTTCGCGCACAGACGCGCTAGGTCAACTCGACTGGATAGCACGCGCCAGTCATCGAAATCCGACCAGCTTAAACCGGAGCTTTGTGGTGATTGGTCCAAGGCAACCAGTTCGCATCCTGGAAACGCCAGTCGAAGCGAACGCGCAACGCTCACGCCCGAATATGGATCGGGCGTACTATCGACGCCAGAAACGAAGATTCGGAGTCTATTTCGAGGAGTTGTCCGCATCGCGATCGCCAGAAGGAGCTACCGGGTAGGAGCCTGGTTATCCAACTTTCTCGAACAGAACCAACCGGTCACAGTTGAGCACGTGAGTCTGCCCGTCGGCAGCAAATCCTTGCAAGTAGCGCTCGACCACGTCACCGGAGAACTCGCCGTACTGAGCGTCACACCAATCGATGACGTATTCACGATTCTCGCGCTCACTAATGTCACACAGCCGGGGCAGAATGTGGTCCCCTCGTTTCTGCCAGCCTTGGCTGACCAGGTCCTCGATAAGCAGTTGATGGGTATAGTGATGAATGTATGGCCGCAATACGGCGCATGCAGTCGACGCGCTGATCACGCGATAGAAGCTCGCGTTCGATGTATAGCGAAGCAGCAGCCATGTACCCGGTTTTGAAAAGCGCAAAAGATGCAAGGCAGCATTTGCGACCGCCGGTTCATATGCCGCGTGACCCATGTGAATCACTTGGCAGCGCGCGAGAGTCTCCCTACTCTTCTCTGAACGCATATTCGCGTTGTCGTAGGTCTGTTTGGTCGGGGCAGGCCATCCCTCTTTCCACGCGTTCGAAGCGGCGGTCAAGGCCTTACAGTCATCGTCCAAAAAGATAACCTCTGTCGGGAACGCTGAATCGTTCTTGTAGAGAAATCCGATCAGCTCTCGAACATTCTTGCCTGGGCCGCCGGCAAGGTCGAGCCAGACCGCATTCTTCGGAAGAAAGCTCCGAATAGCGGTCCAATTGATCCCATTGGGACCGATAGACTGAATAGCCAGGATCTTGTTCTGCCTTTCTGTTTGGTCCCTGCGAAGCCGACGCTGCGTGACGCACCTCGCCAATACGTACGCAGCAAGGGCAATGGCGATCAGGGCGTCTTTCGGCGACGCTTGCGCGTACAGCGCCGAGGCCAGTGGCAGGTCTCGAAGCACTTGGGCAACCGACGGAATTCCCACCATGGACAACGGCGACTTCCAGTTGAAAAGACCGGTTGCGCGCACGAACATGATCGTCACCAGTAAGCTTATGGTGAGATCTGTCCGCAGCATCCAATTGCTCCGGACCTGTTGAGTCGGACGTTGGCGTTCCCTAGGTGCAGACCCTGTTTCGGCACGACGCTCTCTGATTCCGTGGTACGCCATGGCATAATAAGCAACCGCGAAAGCAGCACTGCTCCACCAAACGGCCCCCAGAACTCCGTGCTGGTCTGTAGCCTCCAGATACGTGTGCCGGGCGTGCGTGATGTAGGCGAAAACGATGGCGATGTACGCGAGGCTCACCCACTGTCGCCGCTCGATTGGGAATCTGTAGACAAGGTGATGCGCCATTAGGGCGAGATATGTGGCGTGGCATAGCATTAGCAGGGAGGCGGCGAGAAGATTCGTAACGACGACTTCATTCAACGCGCCCGTAGTCCAGTCGATCCTCTGCTGTCCTTCTGAGAGCGAGCCTTCGACAACAAGCGCGCCACCAAACAGAATGGACAGAAGCGCGACAAGCACGCAGGCAGGTACGACTTTGGTTCGATAGAACTTCCACATTAGAAATGTGGTCGTCCGTGAAACGACTCGCATCTTGCCCTCCGGCTCAGACTGGCGACGGTGCTGCTTTCTTTAGATAAAGACTAGCCAAGGGCTTCGCCCTTAAAATCCCAACGACTCGCGGAGCCCATGTAACAATGTTACAGTAAAGCGGCAGAATTGTTGAAGTAGTTCTGTTTACGAATTCGCAGCCTAGAATCTAGCACCACTTCAGGGTCGGCGAGTTCGTGCACGACAGGCGCTTGGCTGTCCGCCTACTGGAAATGTGACCCCGCCCCTGCTTTCGTGGGAGCGACACGGAACAGTCCAGTCCCGCACTCCGATTCTCGGCCCGGATCGAGCCCTCCTGGCACTGGGTCCCGCAGCGAATCGTAAATCCCTCAAACCGGCCGAATATGTCCTGCTCTGGCGTCGGAAGAGTACGAGAAACTCTATACCAACCAGGGGAGAAGAACAGAAGTTTAGCTTTCCCTTGTTTCAGGGCCGGTAGTCGGTAGCTACCGGCCTCCCTCCTACCGAGGCAGAGAAACAGGGGCTAGGGGAAATCAAAATCCGTGCCGTAAGTCGATCCCATCAACAATTGACCGCATTTGGATCTTTCCCGGAATCGTGTCACTACAAGTTTGTAAGCAAAGGGCCGGAGTATCCAGCAGCATCCCGGCCCGTGGCCGGTAGTACGAACCAGCCATCTGCGCACATTGAGAGAGTTAGTGGAAATAGAATGAAGCTGACCAAGAAGCAACTCTCCGCCAGTTACGTGACTAAAGCAACGGCCGCTACAGTGGGGATCCACACCGGCGACGTAGCTAACCACAGAGATTCCCGATTAGATCCCTGCTCTGTGGCTAGCCGTGAAGGCAAGGTAGAGTCCATCACACACGTCAGCTTCTGCACCACCTCTCGGGAAAGGGTATGGAGTCCATACCAGGCGTTTATTCCAGTTCATACGTCCACGGGCCTAGAGAAGCACAGCCAGCTTAAAGAGCGGCACCCGCGTTGTACGTTGAAGAAGGCCTCCAATCGGTCAGTCTTGAGGCACCTGCTACGTAAATGGCAAGGCGTGATGGCAATGGCGGCTAATGGTGACGGCGGAGACCTCATGACGTCCATGTGACGTCCATGCGTTAGCATTAGTTAGTGTGATGTATGCCTACCCGGTGGGATTATTCTTACCGGGTAGGTGTATGCGAAGGAAGCACTAGCTATAGCTCCGTACGTTTCCTACTCTGTCCATGCAGGGCTTGCAAGCCTTTGCTCGAGGCTCCCGAGTTACTTCGAGGGGTGAGCATGATAAACACCACACCTACATGGGCATCGTATCCAAGCCTGGCCGTGAGGCCATGGCGAGTTGCTCGAGTCAGCATTTTCTTCACCATCAGCTCCACTCGTCCGATGAACGCTACATTATGGAAATAGGCTCTACCAATAGTTGGCGCCCACTCCGCTGCGGTCGGTAGCCAAGAACGAAGCATTCTGCGCGGGATCGTGGCAACCCTGGGCTCTGGGATGCAACCGCGTTGAGTTGGGGAGCGTACCTGCCGCGCCTAGTTTTGCCAGCGCCATACAATCTAGTCTTTTGCTTTGTGCTCAGATTCAATCATAACTACGCCGGAACGGACAGCTTCAGGTAATTTCAAGAGGGGTCCCAATTCTCCCAGGTTGAAGCCGTCGCGGATTGTCCCCTTCACTGCGACGCGCTCGCCCTCCCGCGGCACGCCGGTCTTCGAGATCACCCATAGTGTGCCTGTCCCGTCATCAACTTCGTAAGCCCCATGACCCAGGACCGCGTAGCTCCTGACCACCTTGCCGACCACCCCGACTTCATGGTTTGCATAGCGGTGCGGGTCGATCAATATGTGGTTGACGGTTTTCTGTTCGCAGCCAGGCAGAAACAAAACCCCTCCCGCCAAAACCAATAACGCCCACCAGTAATGTCCAAATCGCTTCCGCATGGCACCGCCTCCCGGTCCGAACTGGAATCTCCATTTTGGCCTTCCACCGCCTCTGAGTATACACACCTTCGTCTACCCGTCCAGATCAACTCAATCTTCGGTAGTGGGTCAGTTTCCTGAATGGGCGTTTGAAACCAAGGGGATTACTCCCGAGTACGCGACTCGGGAACAATCCCGGAGATGGCGGCTAACTATACAAAGGAACAAACGTAGTTACCGACAACCCCATTCTTATGCCCAACTATAGCGAAGCATCGCATCGTTTCTCCCCGCAGGTATAGGTGCAGAACCGCTGTTGAACATCTGTCTTACAGCCATTTTCGTTATTCGCTGCGCAACGCTCGGATGGGATCCATGCGCGCAGCTCGAAGCGCTGGAATGTAGCTGGCCATAATAGCCACAATCATCAGAAGAAGGCCGACGCATGAGAAAGTCGCAGGATCGGCGGCAGAAACTCCGAAAAGAATAGTCTTCAAAGCGCGTACATGGTTTCACGTTGTCAAGAGTGTGGCAAAGCTACGTCGAACCGCCGGAAAGACAGGGTTTGTCTCCACAAACGGTAGCTCGATTCTTCTCTTCAGCTTATTCAGGGCCCTATTTCTTCTTCAGAATGATGACGGTGCCGAGCTGGTCAAGGACAGCCTCCGTCACTTTTCCCGAGGCATCGCGCTTGAACTCGATCGTAACGCCGCTGAAATCTGCGAGCTGGAAAGTGGTGCCACGCTTCGGGTTTAACTGATAGTCGGGCTGCCCGGGAACGCTGGCAACGAGGGTGTGATCGCCACGGAGCGTAACTGTCAGCGGTACCGGAACTCCGGGAAGCTCGTACTGACCGGAGAAGGCCTCGACGAAACTGCGCTCGGTGAGTTGCTTATCGGGCATGCGCGTGAAGAGGATGTCCTTCACGCTGGCTTCGAGCGGCATAGACAGGCTGGAGATGTCCCCGTTGATGTCCGTAAGGAACATCACCTTCATTTTCTCGAACGGGTCGAGTGGATCCTCCGGTACTTGGAAGGCGTCGTAATGATAGTGCTTCAGAGGTTTGCTGACCTTGTTGAGCGTCAACTTGAGGGCATCGCCGTCGGGGGCGATGTTGACAATGCCATAGCCGGGATTCGAGTAATCCCCGACGTAGTCTTTCAAGTCGTGGGAGGGATGCGTGCCGTGCTTTTGCGGAGTGTAGCCTTTGTTTTTCGCCTCCTGCTCCGACTCCTTCCCTTTCTTCTCGGACTCCAGGAATCGCTGGTTCCATGGGACTTGGTCGAGCCCGAGTAAGCGGTCGAAGACGTTAAAGGCGACGATGTTCGGCAGGGGATTTCCATCGAGATTGGTGAATACGATGACGCCGATCTTGTCGGCCGGTAGGAACGATAGCTCGGCACTGAAGCCGTCAATGTTTCCGCCGTGCTCGACCGTTTTATGCCCACGGTAAGAAGAAATGAAGAAGCCCATTCCGTAGCTGCCTTCACCGAGTTCTTTGTACGCCGGCGCGCCCGGTATGGTCATCTGCGGAGTTTGCATCTGCACGGCGTTGTTTTCAGAAAGAAGCTGTTTGCTTTCCAACTTCCCCTGATTCATGTGGAACAGCAGATACTTGCTCATATCAGCGACATTGCTGTTGATTTCGCCGGCCGGACCCATGGCGCAACGGTCCGGGCATTGCGGATCGAAGGGGATATGCTTCAATTCGGCCTTTAAGTCGCGGCCTTTGCGATAGGGCTGGGCAAAGTCCGGGCTATTCTGGGTATCCCGCTCGGACAAATTCGTGCCGGTCATTCCCAGAGGTTTGAAGACGCGCTGGCTGACAGCATCCTCCCAGCTCGTGCCGTTCAGCAGTCCGGCAACGTAACCCGCGGTCATGAACATGAGGTTGTTGTACTGGAACTTGGCGCGAAGGGGCTTGCTCGGCTCAAGATACTGCAGGCGCTTGAGCAAGTCCTCGCGCGAGAAATCAGATGAGTACCAGACCAGGTCATGGCGCGGCAAGCCGGAACGATGCGTAATCAAGTCGCGCACCACCATCTCCTCGCTAAGCGCCGGGGTATACAATTTGAAGGTGGGTAGAAAATCGCGGACGGGCTTGTCCCAGTCCAATTTGCCTTCGTCCATCTCCATGCCAAGGGTGGTCACGGTGAAGGATTTTGTGATCGAGCCAATGGCAAACAGTGTATTCGGGGTCACCGGCAACTGCTTCTCCGGGTCGCGGTAGCCATAGCCCTTCAGGAGAATTACTTTATCGCCCTGCACAACGGCGATGGCTAGGCCCGGTACCTTCCAATCTTTCATGGCCTGAGTGACGAATTCGTCGAGCCCGTCGAGGCTCGGCTTTGCTGTCGGCGTGGCTGGCGCGGCGGGCGCTGGTACCATGGCCGATTTGCGCTCGAGAGAAAAAGGAAATGTTTGCCCAGCCTGAGAGAAGTTCCCGCTGACTTTGTTGCCATCTAGCTTGCCGTCGAAAACAGCCAGGCCGGGGCCAGCGGGAAGCTCGAAATGAACCTGTGGCGCCGCGAATCGCACGGCCTGGAGCGGCACTCCCTGAGCACCTTGCTGCGGGATATCGATGTTGGCCTGCCACGCTGCGCCGGCGCTCTTGAAATCAATCCGGATCTGCAAGGCCGTCCCGGGTAGTTCAATCGCGCCCTCCCAGTGGCCCTCCAGACCCGTTTGGGCCGATAGGGCAACTGGCCAAACTAGAGCGCACGCAGCCATAACCAAGGCGATCAAGAAGCCGGGTCTGTGCAAGGAAATATGCATCGGAAACCTCGTCATTTTCGATTTATTCTGCGGGCCCGAGAACATGTTGTTCGTATACCCGCTCGTCGCGACCCAACATTATAACCCATAGTTCGACTGCGTTAGAAAACTACACATTTCTAACGCCATGAGTGGAAATCAACAAGCCCATTCTTGAGGGTTTCTACGGGAGCGATTCTGGGCAGGTTTTCTAACACCGCTGCCCTAGCGGTGTGGTGGAACACCTTTCTTTCGGTCGAGTCGCCCAGCACGAGATCAAGCCGTCGCGACTCGCCCGGCAGCAGAAGTATAGTGCCAACTCCCTAGTGGTCACCGACTCGGAAACTACATACCGTAGCCCCTTTAGCTCTTGCGAACAGCCACATGGACGAAGCGACACTTCTCGCAAACTGACCCACTGCCCAATCCTCTTCCCAATTAACAACACGCGTGGTGCCTGTGTCACGAAAAGGAGGTCCTGTGTTCGTTGAACTCATGCCGCTTCTTGCCGGCCGCACTGTGCTCATCACGGTGGCCAAGGTGGATGATCCCGCTTCGCGGGGCTGCGCGTCAATGTTATCCCCACCCAGGCAAAGGCCGACGAGAACCCTACTCTAACCACCCCACTTACCTACACCGGCCCGCCCGAGGAACTCGATGCGGAACTCGGGAAGCATCTGGCCGGCTATGTCCAAACCCACCAGCAAACCGCCAGCACTCTGGCCGAGGCCAAGGCCACCATGGAGGCTGCCGCCAAGGCAGCACAGGAGGAAGCGAAGCGCAAAGCTGAGGAGCGCAAGTCCACACGCGCTTCCAACGCTGGCGCCCGCGCGACCCGAAACGTCAGGGCGGAGTCTGCGAAGGAGTTTGTGTGGAACCCCCAGCGCCGTGTCTTACGGAAGCGCCATCGTCGTCGCCTCCTCGATCTGCAACTTAACCTCCTGTGCGCCCAGGGTCGGGTGTTTCGCGCGGAGCAGCACAGCCCCGGGCGTTTCTTTGGCTCGAATCCAGACTGCTCCGACTCCTCCGGAGAGAACAAAAGGGTTTTCCCCCAGGATTTCTGCCGGCCCCTCGATCTCCAACGCGACCGCGCCCGTGGCGAACGGCCGCACTGCGCCAAACTCATCCGTCACGCGGAGCACGACGCGAGTTGTGTCCGCTCCATCTGCGACCAGAACGTTGTCGTCAGCGCGAAGCTCAAACTTCTGGTCGATCCCCTTGCCGGAATACGACTTCGCAATGACCTTCTTGCCCGCAATATAGCCTTCGATGCGGAGATCACCCCACTGATGGTCCGCCCTGTAAAGGTTCACCAAGAACGGAGGATGTGGGAGGTTCCCATATTGTGTGTGGTCCGGATCACCCTCGGCTATAAGGTTGTCGCCGACATAGAATTTCAAATGGTCACAGTTCGAACAGACGACCACTCGATTTAACCAATCCAAATCGTCGCCTCGTGACCAATAGAACGCCGGCTCTAGGACGATTTCTTCCTCCGCATCGCACTGTGACTTATAAAAGTACGCAGCCGGCTTCGGCTCGCGAAAGATGTCGGACACGCCGTGGTAGCAGATGCGATCTCCCGAACCGAAATCTCCATGTGTGTCGTAATCAAAGGCGCACCAGCCAATTCCCCCGGAGTATGACGGGCTGGAGGCGAGCTGGCTGTGAACGCGCGCGTGCCGCAGTGCGTGCTCCATCAAGCGCGTGACGTTGTCGAATGACTTGGTCGGGAAGGTGTGGCCGCAGAACTCCGTGTTCAGATAGCGCGGGTGATTCGGGGCCTGCAGCGGAAAGCCAAAGTCGTTCATAGTGAAGACGTCCTCCAGGAACTCAGATCCCTGGAAGTATCGAATGCCGCCGGTCTGGCGCGTCGGATCGAGAGAGTGGGCCACGGCGTTCGTGCGAGTATAGAAGTCATGATCGTCTAAGGACTCGTTGATGCGGACGCCCCAAAGAATAATCGAGGGATGATTCCAATCGCGCCGGATCATGCGCCGCACGTTATCAATTGACAGCAGCTTCCAGGCCTCGTCGCCGATGTGTTGCCAGCCGGGAATCTCCTCGAGCACCAGGAGGCCGATCTCATCGCAGCAGTCGAGGAAGTGGCGCGACTGCGGGTAGTGGGAGGTTCGGACGAGGTTGCACTTCAGCTCCTTTTTGAGGATAAGCGCGTCGCGCCGCTGGACTCGTTTTGGCATCGCTTGCCCGACAAAAGGAAATGTCTGGTGCCGACTCAAGCCGCGGAGTTTGACCACCTGCCCGTTCAACTTGAAGCCTTCCTCGGTGAACCGAGCTTCGCGAAAGCCGACCCGGCGCACGTCTTCATCGATGACTTTTGGACCTTTGCGGAGGTGCGCAACGACCGCGTAAAGATGGGGCTGCTTCAGGTCCCAGAGCTTGACCTTGCCCAGCCCAGTCAGTTGGAGCAAATGCGAGGCTGGCTCGGGAGAGACATCCGCCGCGGGAATGTTCTTCTCCGCGCGGGCGATAACCTGATCGCCATCGCGCAGCTCTGCTTCAAGGGTCAGTGACTCGCGGCCTTTCTCGAGGGTCCCGACAAAGCACTCGACTTCAACGCTCGGATGATCGCTGAGAACGTCTTTCGGCTTGGCGAAGATGTTCTCAATGAAAGTTCCCGGCGCCACGCGCAATGCAACCTCGCGATAGATGCCTCCGAAGGTCAGGTAATCGATTTGACCACCGAAGGGCGGGATATCCGGCCGTTCGGTTGAGTCCACAGCGACAGCCAGCACGTTCTCTCCGTCCCAGTCGAGGTGGGGCGTGAGATCGAAAGAGAAGGGAGTGTATCCTCCCTTGTACTCACCCAGCCGTTGCCCGTTGATCCACACGGTTGAGGCGGTCATCACACCTTCGAAATCGACGAAGACGTGACGCCCTCTGGCTTCGGACGGAAGCTTGAACCGGCGCCGATAGGCCGAGACAAACTCGTAAGCCTTGTCATCAAAGCTGTGCCAGGGCAGGCGAACGTTTGTGTGCGGAATCATGACTTGCTCGAATCCCGAATCGTCGAACTCACGCGCCTGGAATCCCTCGACGGCGTGGTTGCTGTATCGCCAGTTCCGGTTGATCGGCAGCAGAAGCCGCCCGCCCGGACTCGACGCTGCGCTGTCCGGTGAGAGCGCCTCGGCAAGTGTGTTCGTGCCCAGGGTCGCTCCTGCGATCATCGTGCCAGTGTTCTTCAAGAAGTTGCGGCGGTCCATGATGGCTACACCCCCTATTGCAGATCTCGGTAATGAATCCGTCACCTTCCTCCGATGGTGGACGGAGTCGGAACATTAGCAATAGGAATTGCCAATTTCAATTGGAATCTCTATTTTGGCCTTCCAGCAGCTCCGAGTTCACACCCATTCGTCTTCCAGGGAACCCTTCCATTTCCTGTTTCGTCCCCGGATTCTGGCCGACTCGGAAGCTGGGGTCTCGTGGTGAGCCTGCACTCTGGTGCCTGCCTACCAGGGAATCGAAATAGTGGCCTGAAACCCCCTTCCTCTGGGAGAAATGGCTGGCATCTGATCCTGCCGCGAAGGATATCCACCACACTCTCTCCCCCATCTGGCTGCCTGAACCCCATTTGAGAAGGAAGAGTCCCAATGATCTTCTCCATGATGATCCTACAGGGTCTTCAGAGAAAGGAGGTCCCCGGTGCGCTTTCAGGGCAAAAGTCGACTCGGCTTCACACGCAGGGCACGTCGGGCTCCTGGCATGTTCAGGGCTTTTGAATGATATCTCTGGATCCGGAGATCAGCGCCATATCTCCTTTTGGCAGGCCGTCAAGTTGGTGGAAAAAACAGAGGAAGAAGACGAACAGGGCGTAGTCACGGTAAGGGAGAAAGAACGCTTCTCGAACGAGTTGACGCTGGTGTTTTCAACGGGCCAAGTGACGATACTGAAATAACCCTGCCAATCCCACATGATTGAGAATCGCAATCGCTGCAAGAACCAGTTAGAGCAGCACTCGGTATGAATCGGAACTTCTGCTCGAAATCGGAGTTCCGGGCGGTTGGCCGGCAAACCGCACCTTGCCCCAGCGGTCACCTCAAGAAACGGCCCCTCCCGGGCTGGCCGAAGGTCGGATCGGTGACGGATTGACCTCTAGTGTTCACCAGCCTGGCTCGTGGCCTGCTGCTTCACAAAATCGAACGTGCAAGGGCGGCCTACGATGCCGAGTCCTTGGCTCCTGGTGCCTGTGCCCTCTGTCTCTTTGAATTGGGCCTTGATGTCGTAGCTATAATCCTCGCCCTGGTGGGCGAAGACTCCACGGGCATATTTCCTGGACGCGACTGTGCCGTTGGCCGACAGCTTGGCGCTGCCGTCCTCCTTGATCTTGCCTTCGATCAGCAGGTAACCGGGTTGCCCCGCCGTGCCGTGCTCTCCGTGAAAATTGCTCTTCTGGATGACGCTGGGAAACTCCCAGGTGTAGCCCTCAGTGTTCCCTTTTGCAGGGCAAGTGAGCTTCGTGAGCCAATTGCCGTCGAACCGCTCCTGTGCAACCAAAATCCCTGGCAACAGCACCAGGGCGCAAACCACCACCAGCCGGACCGTTTTCCGCATTTCCTTTCCCTCCTTGGGGGCACAAACTAGCACAGTTCTTGCGCAACGGTCAACAACCTGAGCCCGGTTCCAACGGCTTCGGAATGTCCGAAGGGACGAGCATTCGACCAAGGCGCGGGGCGCATTCGCGGTCCAATCGCAAGGGTATTCTCACGAATCCCTGGAGGACAACCATCATGAAGAATGCCCACGAGCGCTTTGGGGTGTTGGAATACACGAAGCGAATGAAGGACACCACCACGCGAATCCGGCTGCGGTTGGATCGCTTTATTAGAGAGGTCGAAGACGCACGGAACGGCAAGGCCCACCTCATATCTGTCTTAGGTGGCGACTCCGATGTTCGCGCCATCTGGGCAGCCGTCATCGAGCAGAACCTCTTTACCGTGGAAGCTCCAGGAATCGATCCTCTAACCGTGACCTTGGGTGAGGATGCCCAATGCTTCCGCGGGACTATCACTATCGCCGGCCGCAGACCAATCCGCCACTTAGTCGCAATCTCGGCGGAGCTGGCCAAAACGCGACCGGGAGCAGACCCACAAGGCAGGCGCACCATCCTCTGTGATAACGACCCGACGTTTGTGCTGTATCGCACCGCGCAACGGTTTGGGTTGCCGGTGGTGCCAGATTGGGCCGGCTGGTTCAACGAGGAACTCAAGCGGCATGGGGCGATCAAACCGCTGCTCGGGCTGGGATGCTCTCCGGTGCACGTCAGCGGCACGAAGAAGTTGTTCCTGAAATGGATTCGACGCGCCCTGCGCCAGAAGCGGATTGAGGTTCCTGACCGCAATGGGCCGGTCCGCTGGAACCTGGCCCACAGTTTCTTCCAAATCAACCAGAATGACCTGGGGGAGGGGAGCCGTCAGGAGCTAGGCGAAGACAGTCCTAACACCCTGGCGGAGGAGGATACACAGTTATGCGAATCATCTTGAAGGTTTCAAGCAACAACGAGTATTGCGATGGGGGATGTGAGTTCGCCCTCGTGGATTTGACCCCTGAACTTGCTGCGCTAGCCCTGCGAAGGATCGACACACTTCGAGAGGAACCTCGACCCGGATATCGATGAGACCTATTATCCGGAATTCCTATTTTGAGGTTCGAGTACCTTTCCGGTGCGGAGCGTGCGACCGGGTCCTACTTTTTCTATGCTGGACCGCCGGTTTCTCTGGAGCCGGCAGCGGAAGGTCAGAGTTGAACATCACGCGCGCAATCTTCCACGACCCGTCGGCCTGCTTGCGGTAGATGGTTAGGTACTTGCCGCGGTCCTCGATGGGTGCCGCCCCGGGAGGGGTAACGGTCATGGAATAGGTTCCGCGATCGTAGGCCAGGTCCGCTTGCCCCTCGATTTCCAAACTCTGCTCCTGGAAGTTGGAAAACGGCGGGAAAGCCTCATACCAGGCCTGGATGGCGGCCTTGCCCTGGAGCGCCGCCTGGTTGGGCGGCAACTGGATGGCGTCCTCGGTATAAAGGGCCAAATCCCCCTTCCAGTCTTTGGCTATCATCATCATCATATCGGTCTCATCCGCCTTGCGAATCGCCGTTCGATCGGCCTCGGACAGTCCGGTTGGTCGCTGGCATCCGACACTGAAGCCCAGGCAGATCGCCAAGCCTATCGTCACAATGAGTCGCTTCTCCATTGCATTTGCCTCCTCTCCGAGTGCTCCCTCCCGGAGCCCTCGGCGGCTACGAAGATACACCCGGAATTAACTTTTTGGCTCTCGCCGGTGTGAAGTGTACTCCCATTTGCGTCCAACGGAGCTCAATTCTTTCTTCAATCGGCATCATCGGCTCCGAACTGCCCATCCAGAAGTCCCTCAAACCCGTTCTCGCCGCCTAAGGAGGAGACTTTGCCTCTGCTGGAGACGATCGCAGATTACTTGCGTGCCCATGCCCAAGAGTTAGGGGACAGAATCCTTGAATCCTACCCGCCCCTTCACGCCATCGACGACCCACCGTCACCCCTTATCAGCAAGCTCCTGCGAAAGCCTTACCCGGCCCAGACGCCCGCCATCATGGGCCTAGTCGGGCGCTGGCAGCAGGCGCGAGCGTCTTGCTTTGCTCGCTGAACGACAGCGAGCCGAGGGGTGACGGGAGCCGGCATGTCAAAATAGCGCGCGGGGAACCGTGCCCCGCGGCGCTCCTCGAAGCGTGCATTCGACCGCTGGCGCGCCTTCGCGCGTCAGTCTCTACTGGCCGCCGCCCG
Source organism: Terriglobia bacterium (assembly GCA_050011515.1). Lineage (GTDB taxonomy): Bacteria > Acidobacteriota > Terriglobia > UBA7540 > UBA7540 > CAVROP01. The sequence continues at coordinate 18,478 of JBEKIZ010000039.1, forward strand.
CGCGGACTTTGACCACCGGCGCCACATAGCACTGATGAGCGACGCCAAGTGCCCATCCGCTTCCAGATCGACTTCCCACACGCTACGAGACTCGCACTGCGAAACTTGACCCCAACCCGCTAGCGCTTACGTACGGGCTGCGGACCGGTAGTCGGTGGCTTGACTACGGCTCGGAATTTCTCGGTCACGTCCTCCATGCGAAGCTTTTCGTACCCCTTGCGTCGGACTATGACTCGATAGTCGAAAGCCACATTCGACTTGCCCCCTCCCAATTCACGTACTTCAAAGGATGTAGGCAACTTCTGCGCCACGTACAATCCATTGCAATCCCCGCCGGGAGTAAGGAAGACGTGATAGGCCAGGTTCGCATTCACGGTCTGAAGAAAGACGGGATCGAGCGCAATGGTGGCGACCCCGCTTTCGAGCTTACCGGAGCCGAAGTCCTCAAACCAGACGTCAGGGGCCTCGACGGCATAGAGAGCCACCTTCCGGCCGCCGACAATGGGAACGACGGCTGACTTGGTTCCGGAACAATCCAGATTCCCGTTGACGAAGATGGTACAACCATAATCACTGTAGTTCGGAGCTATGGCATTCAATATGGGCGCGCTTGCAGACGTTGAGTTATTGTTGAGGACTAAGGTTGGATAACTAGCGCTGTTGTTTACCCCGGTTATGGCTTCGCCGCCTCCTGCATTCACTCCGAGGACCCCGGAATAGCTAGTGTTGCTGCTTACTCCCATAACTCCGTTGGCACTAGTGTACCCTTCGCCGTAAACACCGGCTGGATTCGAGTAGGTACTAGTGGTCGTCCCTACGAGCCCCGCAGAACCTCTACCACCCGAGGGCGCAGTGCCCGCGACCGCCGGGTACGCCGTACCATAAGTCTGCCCCCAGACCCCATTCCCGGAATTACTGCCCCCATAGATTGCAGTGTAACCGCTCGCGGTGGTAGTAGCATAGATTGCAGTGCTAGCCGAGGCAGTGACGATCTGCTCGCCGGTGAAGGTGTTGGTGCTGGCCGCCAGCGTCGGGACTTTGGTCGTGTCCAGGTTGAGCGTCACGTAGCCGCTCGTGCCCCCGCCGGTCAGGTCCGTCCCCGCCGCCACGCCGGTGATGGTGCCACCACCGCCGCCGCCGCTGCCGCAGGGCGACGCCGTGGTCATTAGCAAACCGCCTGCCCCGGCCTGGACGCAGTTGCCTGCGGTCAGACCCGCGACCCACACGTTGCTGTCAAACTTCCCCGTGCCGTTCACTTCCAGCGTGGCGGCGGGCGTGGTCGTCCCGATGCCCACGAGGCCCGACCTTGATATCATGAGCATGGCTGTGGGAAACCCCAAATCGTTATACGTGGAAATCGCGAACTGGCTGGAGGTGAGGGTGGCATCCGGTTGGTTTTCGATGGCCCAGTCGCGGTTGTTGGCGGTTGCCGCCCCCCGATTCAACAGGACCCCCGCGTAGCCGTATTGTAATTCCGTGTCAGCAGTTAAATAAGTGCTCGCCCCGGCTTGCGCGGCATCAAGCAGCAGAGATGGGAAATAGTGTCCGTTGAGAGTTCCGGGCGTCGTCGTAGCGATGCCCAGTTGGGTGCCGATCTGATACAGCGTCGAGTTGCCCATGTCCCCGGAATTGTCGGTGAAGATTGGGATGTAATTCTGCGTGCCGGTGATGACGTCGGGCCTAATCACGGTCGCGGCGGTCAAGATCGTTCGAAGGGAGGGAATTCTAGGGGAAGCCCACCCCCTCTCAGGCTCGCCATTGGCCACCTATACAGGCTCAGCATCTAATGTCGCACCAAGATGCTGCGAGGGTACTCTTGTCAAGTCGGCCAGCACAATGACAAACGCCAGGTTCTGGAAAAAATTCGTGTAAGTGGGCCGGTGCGGCGGACACTATGACGCTTGAGCCCTTCGGACTGGAGCTCTGGCGATACAACAGGAAGGCGAGGACATGGGCTGCGTATGACATGAAGGAGGGTCAAAAGCATTGGGTTCCTGCACACCCCGCAGTACGGAAACCCAAGTGCTCTGGCAGACCGACATAGGCATGCACCAGAAACGTGCCGACACCTATTCCGCACGCCCCTGTCGGCCGCGGCCGGGATTACTCCCCATAGGCCGCAGGGTTTTGGGATTGGCCAGCAGCAGCACCGGCCCGGTTGGCGAGATTTCTGTCCGGAAGTCCCCTTCGGGGACCCGAACCCCGTTTCTGGACCGTGAGACGAAGCGTTGAAGGGCCCCGGATTACATCCGCATTGCCGACTATTCGAGAGTTTAGTAACGAGAAGCGCGTTTTATCAGTACTAACCAAAGGTAGAAAGCTAGCGTTCCTCGCCTATATGTCTGGGATTCAAGGGGCCAGAGAGCAAATTTTCAACACAAGAATGAATGCGATAACCCGAGAACCAGTCAGACGAGGGAGCTGTGTTGTACAGATTGCTCGTCCTTTGCGCGCCTCGATTGAGCTGTGCGGCTAGCCAAAGAGTTCGCGCTCGATGCAGTGCAGATCGCCGTCGTTGAAGTAGGCCACCGACCAGTTATCATCGGTGTAGAGGAACATGCCGGCCTGAACCGCTGCTTCGTGTTTCGATCTGGGCTGGTTTGAGACGAGCGGCTTTTTCTTTGTGGACGAGGACGCAGCGGGCTGTGCGGAAGCCGGAGCAGCCTGCTTTACGTCGGCGGGCTTCTTCGCTGCGGCGGCCTTCTGTGGGGTTGTGTGCTTCTTCATAGGCTCAACCTTTCTGACAGGGGTGGTCATCGTCTTCGGAACTTTCTTGCCGCGCATTTGCTGTGAGCGGGCGCGACCGTCGCGGCTTGCGATGCGCACGCTTACGAAACCTATTGGCGGGACTTCTTTGCGGACTTTTTCTTTGTTTGTGCCTTTTTAGTCGGAGTCTTCTTGGGGGGAGCTTTTGCAGCGATCTTGACGGACGTCTTTTTTGCTGCGGTCTTCTTGCCAGGAGTTGTCTTGGCGGGTTTGGGTTTCTTCGGAGCAGCATAGCGGTCGAGGAAGGCGTAGTGATCGACCAACAGGAGCGCTTCGATCGCGAAGGCCGTAGCCACATCTGCATCGTGGATCTCGAGGAGATTGTCTCCGTTTGATTCTTCACCACCGGTAGCGAGGTTGGAGGAGCCGCAGTAAACAACCGGATCCGCGCCGTTGAGACCGCAGACAACGAATTTGTCGTGGATTTCATGGCCAGCGATCGAGTGGACCTGATCAAACGGCGGCGGCAGGGTGACGCTGCCGGGCTTGCCCGTGACCAGCACACCCGTCTTCGTGCCGACCGTGTGGAGGTAGGTGCCCTCGGGGGCGTCGGAGATACCGTAGCTGAAGATGGATTGCGTGGCGTGGATTTTATTGAGCTCGTCGTAGACGGGGGTCTGGCTGTTGGTGAGCTGCATGACGGCAAACAGCACGCTGCCCCTCGGAGCGGAGGCCTCGGCATTGATCCGGGCCGAGATGTTGCTAAGAATGGTATTCGTGTCGCTTGCGCTGTGCGGTGAAAAGGTGATGCTCATCTTCGGGACGGTCGGCGACTGGTCCTTGAATGGCATAGTGGCCAGGGGTGTACTGGCGAATGCGGCTGCCGCCTGCCTGCTGGTCTTTGGAAACTGCGTCAGCACCTGCCAGCTCTGCTGAAATACTTTGGCGTACTGCTGGGCGACGGTCGCATCGTTAAAAACGAGCACATGATTGGCGTTGACGTACAGCCCCGTTACCGAAAAATTGGTCGAGCCGGTAAGCACCTGCGTTGCCGAGCCGTTCTTGGAGACGATCAAAACCTTGTCATGGGAGTAACGTCCAAAGGAGCCGCGCAAGATGTCGCCCTTGTTCTTTCCCTGTTGTTGAAAAAGAGCGGTGAACTGGTCCTCGGGAGTCGGCTTGGCTTTATTTGTGTGCAGTGCAGCGTTGTCCAGGATGATGCGAACCCGACCGCCTTTTGCGAGCTGGAGAAGAATCTGGAGAATGTCGGGCTCGTTCAGATCATAGGCAAACATATCGAGGTGGAGTGTGGTGTCATTCAGCACCTCGTTGAGCAGCTTAAACACCTGGACACGGGCCGTGGAGCCCATCCATAAGTACTCATCGGCGTAGGTAAAACTCTGGCCCTGGGCGTTGGTTCCAGCCTGCTGTGTGGTGTTGTAGAGAAGGACATGGCCCGTCGGCTGGAGCGACGCCTGGGGACCGAAGTGGTGTGCGAAGGCTTCGGACTGCATGTAACCGCGGGTGAATCCGAGAGCGAGCGAGCCCTTCTTGAACGGGCCGACCGGGACGGTGACCGGGACGGTCAGCGAGGGGTCGAGGGGCTGCATGGACTGGTTGGCATCGAAGTATCGGGGCGTGACGCTGTAGATGTAGGCGCCGGTGACCGGCTGAAGGCCCTGGTGCGTCGAGCCCGGGACGTGCGTCCAGCGGTACTTCTGAATGGGCGCGTTAATGGTGGAGTTGGCTGGCGCAGTCGAGACCTGGGCGTGGTTGCTGGGTGTCTGGAACTGGAGATCGTTGAAGAGATAGTACGAGGGCTGGCCGGGCGGCTGGCAGGCGATGGTAAAGCCGGCGAGATTTTTGGCGCTCGCCTGGCTCACGAAGTTAAAAGCAAGGAGAGTCTTGTTGTCCCCCACGTAAGCTTTAACCGTAAACGAGCCCTTGGTTGCGGTTACCACGGCCATTTGAACCTCCGGAATACTTGCTATTTCACGAATGGCGAAGTTTACCAGTTCTCCTCTGGGTAGCCAAATTAATTTTTCAGCGGTGGCGATACCTCCTCCGGGTTACTTTGGCCAGACAGTCACTCAGTAGGAGCGGGTCAGCATGCGCGCAACGTCGACTAAGACTTATGGTATCGAAGCCCACTTGTGGATAGCTTCCGTGTCGCCCGGCGCTTAGCGATGATTAGGTGCATCGGTTGCTCGACGCGCCCGGGGTAGATCCTTCTAGGGCAAGCGTGATCACGTTTGCGTTATCGGTCTTCGATTCACCGGCCTGTGTGACCGTGGACGCATTGCCCCACTTGCGTATGAGCCCCGAAGATCCGTATGACGTTTACAGATCAGATCTATAGCCCACCGGGGTCATGGTAACGGGCTGACATTCCAGGCCAGAAGCCGGCTTCTGGGAGAAGTGTGCTGCTGAATACCGCTACCCCGATCTCCGAGAACCCCGTTTCGGGACCGGGAAGGTCATATCTCCGGTTAATTTCGGCTAACCGTCAAGTGAACTGTGATATGTAAATCCTATGCCCTCAGGAAGGACGTATTGCTGATTACTTGTGGAAAGGGCTGTTCTCAACAGGTATGGTATTCAACCCCGCATTGGAGTAAAGTGCTGGCAGTGAGACGCAAATTAATTCTGCCCACCGCAATAGTCCTGACGGCTCTTGTTTCTGCCGCTTTACTTCCTCTTTCCGCGAAACAGGACTTGCCGGTGTACTTCGACCTCGGCCCTCAATTGGTTGAAGAATTTCACGGTACTTATGAGTTCAAGTACAAACGTGTGGAATTTGTTCGCGATGATGGTGCTGCGTATATCGTAAGGTCGTCCGGTAACGAGTCGCCCACCAAAGACAGAATTGTCGTGAAGGACGGCTACGTTTACTGGGTTCTGGGCTGGTCTGGAGAGAAATGGATTGCGCTGAAAGTGACTTTGCGGACAGGAGACCAGTGGCAACACAGACTGCGCGGATCGAGCCAGCGATATCGAGTCGTCAACACCGACCTGACAGTTTCCGTACCAGCGGGAGATTTCCAACATTGCACGAAGGTCGAGGTTTCGTGGGTCGCTCACGAACATGATGACATCGGGCCTCAAAAGAATGTCATCTACCTTGCCCCTCACCTTGGCATCATTAAGGAAGAGAAGTGGTCAAATGGCGAGAAGTGGCACGAGGAGGTTCTCACCAGCTACGGGAGAACCAACGCTCAATGAAGCGAAGCCATGTGCGGTGTTAACGGAAAGCTGTTGGGAAATCCCCTTCTCACCACCAAACGCCCCGGAAGTCCCCTTGGAGGAAGTTTGTGCTGGCATAGCACTCGTTGGAATTGATCGCGAGTGGCGCCACAGCGTGTACAGACGGCATCCGCAGTGGATTCCTGGTGGCAAATCCCCGTGTGTTAAACGATAGGGACGAAACTCAGCGCGACTCGCGCAACGCACACGGTATTTGCCAAACCACCGTTTCTCCACTTGCTAAATCGACGTTTTGTGAGGCGAGCCTTCTTCGGCGACGTGTGGGCCAAACCGAGGCTCCCCCCACATCCTCACGCGGAGAAGGCTAGCCGATGAATCGCTCTACGCGCTAGGTCTGGCAAGTTTCCTTCCCCTGTCAATCCCACCAGCTCGAAGTATGCCGAAAGACTCCCATGGATTTCTTTATGAAGTGGCTTCAAGATCATCTTGGGTTGACCCGGCTCGTTGTTTTGCTGTTCGTCGGTCTCAACCTCTTTTCCGCCTTTTCTTTTTGATCGGACTTTCTCGTCGCCCTGCGCCTGCTCCGAGAGCCCTCCAACTCGGCGCGCGGCGCAGATCTCGATGCACTGGGGTCTGCGAATGCTCGCAGGCCCACCACGGACTGCGCACGGATGCGCGGCAGCGATTGCGCTGATGGCTAAATCGCCGACGTGCCACAGGGCGTGATATCTGCGCCACCCGCCGGATAAAAGAGAGCGGTTCCCTCATGCATGGGCCAATTGGTGGAAGCTCGGCCAGACGATGTCGACAAAACTCAGCGCCTTTATCCGCGACATGCGGGCGCACGGGATTTCCGTTTATGGCTGTTTCAAGCTGAGCGAGTAGGATGGGGCGGGCGACACGAATGGACCGGCTGGGGCACGTCAGTGACCGAGTAAACCTCATCTACTCTCACTCTGAAGACCAGTCTCAGATGGCGGCATCGGAAGCTATCGAACGCAGGTTGGATGCTGCTCGCACGGGACTTCAAGAAAAGCGGAAAGCGGGGTCACAAGCCCCGCTTTCGCTCTTATCTGTGACGCTATCTGTGACGCCAATCAAGGGCTGCCGCTAAGTCCCAGAAAAGATGGCAGGCGTGGAGGGACTCGAACCCCCGACCCACGGATTAGAAATCCGTTGCTCTATCCACCTGAGCTACACGCCCCCAGCATCTTACAAATGAATAATATCGGCGGCTTCGGCCCAAGTCAAATAAATGGACCATCGGGTAGTGTCCTGATATGGGGTGGGTGACGGGATTCGAACCCGCGACGTCCAGATCCACAGTCTGGCGCTCTACCAACTGAGCTACACCCACCACAACTGCGGGGCTTGCTTGCAGGTTGCTCTCATACCTTTGTAACACCGGGGGTGAAGGGTGTCAACTAATCGGGCGGTCGGGTGAACAAAAAATCGCCCAGGTCGGCTCTCATGTCATTCCGAGCGTAGCGAGGAATCTCGCTCTGGGCTTGGGCGTATGTGGAGGCAACAATCAAAGCGAGATTCCTCGCTACGCTCGGAATGACACCTGGGGCATTCCACTTGGGGCATCACGCCATCTTTTTGTTCACCCGATCGTCAGATCACCCGATTACCGGGTTGAGTCGTCGGCAGGGATTTCTTGCAGCTCGGTAGGATGCTGGCAGCAGACGCAATCCCCGGGTTCAAGAGCCTCGATGTTACATACTTTGCAGAAATAACGCACTCGGTAGAGTTTCCCATTCCTGACCGTGTAAAGCCGCTCGACCTCGAATGTTCCATCGGCTTTCATCGTTCCTTCGAGCCGGACCTCGCGGTTGGCCAAGCGTTTGTCCAGTAAGGTGTGGAACAGGTAAGTGGTGGTCGCGGAGAGGGGCTGATCCTTTTCATGTGTTCGTAAGACCGGCCCTTGCCCAGGGATGGAGAGTAGCTTCCCTTCCAGGACTGCCAAATGAAGTGTTTCGCCTTGGGCCGCGTATAAAGGGGAAGCTGCCAGCGCAGCCGTCCACACAATCAGGCCAATCGCCATCACTTGCATTGAGGCGCTCGAGCAGGTCTCGTGCTGTTGTTTTTCTGAGGAGTTCATCAAGTCAATTTCACCCTTGCTTCAGTGAGTCATTGATTCATTGACAAAAAAACTCGAACCGCTTTTCAATGACTCAATGACTCAATGCTCTTCGTTAGCCCTCCCACTTTCCGACCACCGTGAACGCTATCGGAAGATCGCCGCCTGACCCGTGAACCTTCACCTGGAGGTCCCAATGGCCCTGATCATCTTTGACGACAGCCGGGAAGCTATCTCCATTCACCTGCGCTCCCACGAGGAAACCAGGGTGCGGCGTGCCCGACGATTGGCGGCCCAACTTTACGAGGTCATCAAATTTCAGGGCCGTGGCAAGATTGTTGTCCACAGCGACGGGGCAGAGGACCAATACGTCCCGGGTGGGATTCACCCCCATATGATTCCCGTCCTGAGGAATCAACCCGTAGCGCAAAGTATAAAACCCCGGCTTGATGGCTTGGCCGCGGAAATCAGCTCCCTGACTAGGGAAGTGCAGCACGCCAAGGAACACTCCTTCACTCAGAGAAGCATAGAGAAAGTCTGAAGAACCGCTGGCGCTGGAGCTGGTGGGCACGCCCTTGCGTAACCACACCTCCAGCAACGTGCCTCCCTGGTCGTTTACCACCCGCGTTCCCTGTGATTCCAATGCATCTTGCAAAGGTTTGGAAAGGTCTGCGACTGGCGGCGCTCCGGCGTTTTCCACTTTGTAGGTCTGTCCAAACGCCATACTTGCCAAGACAAGTTGCGAGGCGAGAATCAACACCTGCGCGCGATGCAGTTTCATAAAATGGCCCTCATTTCTTAGATGCTCTGAACACAAAGCCGGGAACGCCGGAACAACCGGCTTCCCGTTTCTATTCTATTGTGCGGCACGCGACCGGGAAAAATCTATCAGGTTGCTGAAAAATGGTATTGGGGAGCAGGAGTCAGAAGTCAGGGCTCAGAAGTCAGGAGTCAGAAGAAGAAACCAAGTGCCAGCACCGATAGCGCAAGTCACGCCCTCTTGATCTGGGGATTGCCAGGCACAAAATGCAGTAACCATCGGGCAGCCGGCAATGAAGTCAGTGGGATGCGGGCTGGAAGCTTGCAGTTGACCGGTGACCACGGACCACTGACAACTGACCACTGACGAACCACTGACAACTGACCACTGACCACTGACCACTGACAACTAACTACTAGAGCGAGACCGAAAAGCTGCCCACAAAGGCGCTGCGTTTACCCATGTGGTTCCAAACCACGTTCAAACCCTTACCTTGGAAGGAGTCCTCAAGGGTGAACGCAGGCATGGCGTGAGCCAGGTGAACGAGCGGCGGATAGTATACGAACTCGTTCCCGCAGATGTCGTCGCCATGGCACAAGCTGCGCGTTTCAATGCGCGCCAGGTTCCCGGCCACAAGGAGGGCAGTGCCGTGCTCTTCGCCCTGAGCGAAGGCCAAATGAATAGGGGCTGTTTCAACGCGAACCACGTGGCTCAGGAGCTTCCCGGCCATGGCAGCAACAAAATCCTGTAGGGCCAAGCGTTGCCGGGGGGTGGCCCGTTGGTCGACAATCAGTACGGACTCGGCTGGATAAGGACTATGGTAGGGATCACCTAATGTGGCATGGGCCTTCACGACCGCCACAACGCCCAGGCCGTTCAAATTGGTTCCCTTCCAGTCGCCTTCTTTGATTCTCCATGCCAGGATCGCCTCGTTTCCAACCAGGCCAACTTCGCCGTTGGCGAAGCACGGGCCGGTGTAAACGTCTGCGCTTCGAGCTTCGATATAGTCTCCCTTGATCGCTGCGCTGCCTGGGACAGCCAACAGCACCATCAGAGCTAACCCCACAACCGCGTGAAGACAAAGCTTCCTCATGATGTACCCTCCTTCGAGCAAATTATCCAGATAGCTCCACTCAATTCGATGTACTAGGGAGCCGAAAGTTACTCCGTCGGCGCGTCGCGGCGAGTTCATCGCGCTGCTTGCGTCTGGTTCCGAAAGCTCGCTTGCCTACGGCTGAATCGGAAGGGCGGAGTTTTAACCTGAATGAAAGTTGGAGTGGGCTCTGTGCGCGTCTTGTAGGGGCACGGTCCCGCCCGGCGAGGCGGATGAGGGGCCTGAAACGGGAATAGGAGTTCCGTGACTGAGGTGCCAATCTTGCGGCTAACAGCGGGGTCGCATATTCCGCCCCGGGTTCCTTCAGGACGTGGATTCTCGGGTCGCGCTCAGGCAGATCACATCCTTGGCTTCACAAGTGCTTGATAGACCACGGGTTGGCTCAACGCCTCCACATTGGGCTCCCCAGGGCCGATCCTGCGCTGGGTCATGCCTACAAAAATCAGATCGTTGGTGGGATCGACCCAGAACCAGGTGTCCGCTGCTCCCAACCAGAAGAAAGTGCCTTTGCCCACCACTTCGTCGGCCTCGAGGGGGTCCGTGTAGACCGCGCAATCGTAGCCCCACCCCATGCCGGGCCGGATGATCGCTGGACCAATTGAGAACTCGCCCGTCATAAGGCTGGGGGCCAGATGGTTTGTGGTCATGAGCCGTACGGTGGCCGGCGCCAGGATGCGCACGCCGTCCAGTTCGCCGCCATTCAGGAGCATCTGAGCGAAGCGCAGATAGTCCTCGGCGGTCGAGACCATACCGCCGCCGCCCGAAGGCATCGATGGCTGCGTTGCATAGTCGTCGGCTGTTGCGCCGGGCGCCGCGTTCAAAACCAGTTCGCCGTTCTGGCCCGATGCATAGAGCGTGGCAAACCGGTTCCGCTTTTCAGGGGGAACGAAAAAGCCGGTGTCCTTCATGCCGAGGGGCCCGAAGATGTGCTGCTGCATGAAATCGGGCAGGGACTGCCCCGACAATTTCTCAACGATATAGCCCTGGATGTCCATCGACGCGCCGTAGACCCAGCGAGTTCCCGGCTGGTAGAGCAACGGGATTTTCGCGAGCTTGTCGATCATTTCTTGCAGGGATCGGGATTGCCACACCTGCTGGTCCAGGTACATCTTATCGACCAATGTATTGCCGAAGAACCCGTAAGTGAAGCCCGCAGTATGGGTCATCAGCTCGCGCATGGTCGGGGGATGGACGGGGTCTTCCACGATCATGTTGCCGCTCTGATCCGCGCCCTTGAAAACTTTCAGATGGGCGAACTCGGGGATGTACTTCGAGACTGGATCCAAAGGATCCCATTTGCCCTCTTCGTAGAGGATCATCATGGCAACGCCGGTGACCGGCTTGGTCATGGAGAAGATGCGGAAGATAGTGTCCCTCGTCATGGGAGCGCCGCTCGCGATGTCCTTCTTGCCGTAGGTCCTCTCCTCGACCAGTTTGCCGTGGCGCGCCAGAATTGTTACAACGCCGGCAAGCTGCTTCTGGTCCACTTCCCGCTGCATCGCCGCATGGAGCCGCTCGAGTCGCTCGGACGAGAAGCCGAGCGCCTCCGGCTTGTTCTCGGCAAAATCGGGGGCCTTCTTGTTCGCTTGCTGAGCCTGGGTCTGAGGCGCCCCGGCGACGAAGAGCAGTCCGGCGAGGAGCGATAGGGCGAAACGCGAGAGTCGTGTATTTTTCATTTGCCTTAGTCCTGTTTGATTTGCGGAGCTGCTGCGGATGGTCGGATAACGTATTCTCGCCTGAACCTAACAGAGCAATGCTGGCAGGGGCTTCTAAGCACCTTGGGCGAGTCTTCACACGCTACCACGCCCCCGCACGGTCAGAGGGATTCGTAGCAAGCACGGCCAGGTTTGCAGTTCTCCATACTGGCTATCTCACCATCCGGCCCAAGGCAATTCTGGGTGTGGACGCACCAACAGATGCCGCTGTCGGAGCGGGGGACCGTGGGGTCAGGTTCAGCTTCGATAAACATCCACTTGGAGCGCAACAACCGGCAACGCTCCTGGGAAATGCCAGGCTGAGGAGTGGGTTCAGGCATAATCACACTTCTCCTTTCACAGCGCGCAACAAGGCGCGCTTGACCGCCACTCGGGCCAGTTGGACCTTGTAGGCATTCTTTGACAGCGGGGTGGCTTTGCTCACGGCGGCTTTTCCGGCTTCGTCCGCCAGTTCGTCAATAAAGGTCTTTCCCACCAAGGCTTGTTCCGCCTCCGGTGACGGCCAAGGCACGGGCGCCACATGACCGAGCACGACGCGCGCCCTTCTGACCGCATCACCGTCGAGGCTGAGCGCAACCGCGGCGGCAGTCAAGGGCCAGTCCAGCGCCTCTTTTTGGCGAACTTCGTACACTGCCATCTTGATTCCGTCGGCAGCGGGCACAACGATCTCAGTGAGGATTTCGTGCGCTTTGAGCGCGTGCTCGCTTTCACTCTCGCTTGCCGGGGTGACAAAGAACTTCTCGATTTCAAGCTCCCGCGCTCCCTCGGGACCGTGCAGCCGAACCCTCGCTCCCAGGGTGAGCAGGGCAGGCCCCAGACTTGACGGACTCACGAAATAAGCGGGTCCAGAATTGCCCATGATGGCGTGGTAGCGGTTGTCGCCCTCCGGCACCAAGGGCTTCCCCTTGTAAGTCGCCAGCAGGCCATATCCCGCCCGGTAGTACCAGCAGCGCGGCCGCTGGCAAAGGTCGCCACCCACAGTTCCTACACTGCGAATCTGTGGGCTGGAGACGCCTTGGGCAGCCTGGACCAAGGCCGGATAATGCTGTCGCACCTCCGCATTGTCGATCAACTCGTCCAAGGTGACCAAAGCACCCAGGCGCAAACCGGACCCCGATTGGAATTCGATTCGCTTCAGTTCCCGGAGTTTCTGCAGATCGACGACACGCGTTGGACTGACAATCCGATCCTTCATCAGGCTCAGCAGGTCAGTTCCCCCTGCCAGGACCGCAGCTTCGCCCTTCGCTTCGGCCAACAATTGGACGGCTGCCTGTAAGGTTGTGGGGCTTACATATTCGAAGGCTTGCATCAGGCTCCCCCTCCTTTCTCGAGTGCGGCTAGAACCTTTTCCGGAGTGATCGGTAAGGTGGGCACGCGCACACCAAGGGCGTTGGCCACGGCGTTTGAGATGGCGGCCCCGGGCGAAATCACAGGCGGCTCACCCAGGCCAATCGTGCCGCGTTCGTCATATCCCGGTCCAGTCATCATGTGGACCACCAATTCGCCGATGTCCCCAATGCCCGCCAGCTTATAAAACTCCATGTTGGGATTCAGCATACGGCCCGTGGCATCGTCCATGATCTTTTGCTCGAACAGTGCGTAAGAGATGCCCATGATCAGCGCGCCGTAGCACTGGCTCTCCGCAGTCTTGATGTCGATGATGAGCCCGCAGTCCTGCGCACACACCATCTTGTTGATCTTCACGATTCCTGTCTCGGTGTCCACAGAGACATCCGCCATTTCCACTCCGCCCACGCCACTGGAGCCCAGCGAGCAGGGACCGGGGTTCTTGCCAGTCACCTGAATCATCTTCACACCCAGCTTGGCGCAGGCTTGCTTCCAGGTAAGGCTCTTAGAAGAGTCGGCCTTCGCCTGAATCTTTCCACCAGCGGCTACGAGTTGGTCAGCGGGAACCCCCAGGCTGGGGGCCACGGCAGCGAAGAGTTGATCGAGGGCGTCCACGCAGCCGCGACGAGTGGAAGCGCTCACTCCGCCCACGGTGGTGCTGCCGCCGGAGGCGCCATCGATCGGATACTTGCTATCTCCGATATTTACCGCAATCGCCTCAAGCGGAAGACCCAGGGTCTCTGCCGCCACGATGTTGATTACGGTCCGCGTCCCGGTGCCTAGGTCTTGGCTCCCCAGATTTACCTCCACGGAGCCATCGGGATGAATGTTCACATTGCAATTGCTGTTGTGCCCACGGCCACCCCAAGTGTGGAGGCTGATTCCCAGGCCACGCTTGATGGAACTGGGAGTCTGGTGGCCGCGCGGGTGCCAGTTCTTCTCCCAATCAATCAGCTCAGCAGCCTTGCGAAGCTCCTGCCGGTACACGTCCGCGCGCTCGCCCGCGAGGTCGGCGTTCTTGGTGAAGAACTCAAGCGGGTCCATGTTCAGCTTCGCGGCAAGGTCTTCAAGAGCAGCCCACGTGAGCAGTGCCGCTTGAGGGTGGGTCGGAGCCCGCCAGGCGCGCGCGGGACCGGTGTTCGTGCTGACCGAGGTGTGGCGAGTGACCTTGTTGGGTATGCCGGTGAAGACGTAGGGAATGGGAGGCATGGTAGTGCCCGCCGGGCCCCCCGTGCCCCAGGAACTCGAATCCCAGGCCACGATAGTTCCATCTTTCTTTGCCGCCACTTTGATCTTTGCGAAGCTGGAAGGTCGCGCCCCGGCCACTTCCAAATCCATGTCACGCTCGAGCAGCAGTTTGACGGGTTTGCCAGCCATCTTTGCCAGCCGCGCGTTCTCAATACCCCAACGGTCGGCACCGAACTTGCTGCCAAACCCTCCGCCGATGTATTGGCAGATGGTCTCAATGTTGTTGTTCTTGACATCGATGCCTGCCTGCCTTAGTGCTTCACCGACTTCACCCGGTATTCCGGATACGTTCTGAGTGGAGAAATAGGTCTTCAAGGTGTCCGGACCCGTCCACTCAGCGACGCTACCGTGCGTTTCAAGGCAGCAGTGTGTGATCGCCGCTATGCCGTAGTAACCGTCGGAAATGACCACGTCTGGGTCGCTGAAAGCCTTGTCCGGGTCACCGGCTTTCTCCGTGCCGGCCTGTTTAGCGTGATCGCCAGCTCGGCTCAAGTCTTCTTCATGAACCAGGAAGGGGAGTTGCTCATATTCGATCTTGATCTTATCCAAGGCGTCTCGAGCAATGTCTTCGCTTTCCGCCGCCACGGCCACGATTTCATCGCCTGCCCATTGAATTTCCTTGCCCACGTCCTGAATCTTGCGAACTGCCTTCACGCCAGGTGTGCTCTCAGCGGCGGATGTGTCCAAGGCGGTGATTTTGGCATGAGCATAAGGTGAGCGCAGAATCTTGCCATAGAGCATACCCGAGAGGTTCATGTCGTAAGTGTACTTGGCCTTGCCGCTCGCCTTGGCGGGCCCGTCAATGCGGCTGATCCGCTTGCCGATGAGTTTCCTTTCTCCTTCTTCCGGCCAGTCGTATTTGCACTTAGACATGTGCTTTTCCTCCCTTCATCGACTTGGCGGCCTCCAGCACGGCTTGCCGAACGCCGACGTACGTCCCACAGCGACAGAGATTCCCCCCCAGTCCTTCTTCAACCTCATCAAACGTGGGGTTTGGATGTTTGTCCAGGAAGGCCTTGCACGCCACGACAAAACCGGGCGTGCAAAAGCCGCATTGCTGCGCGTCGTGTTCGACAAAGGCGGTCATGACGGGATGGAGTTGGCCATCGTGCGAAAGTCCTTCGATGGTCACGATGTTATGTCCCTCCGCCTGTATGGCGAGCAAGTTGCAAGCATAGACTGGTTTGTCATCCAGAATGACCGTGCAAGCGCCACAGACCCCTCGATCGCAAACCTTCTTGGCCCCTGTTAGGTCCAGATGGTCCCGAAGAGCATCGAGCAGTGTGACGCGGGGTTCGAGATTCAGTTTGTGAGGCTTACCGTTAACCCTCAAAGTGATGGGGACAGGCCCTGGGCCAGCGACAGCACCCGACGCTGTTGGAGGAGAGGCCGCGTGCGCTTCCGTAATCAGCAAGCCGCTGGATACGGCGACACTGGCCCCTTTCAAAAAGTCGCGCCGGGTTAAACTTTCTTTCCTTGACCCGGCCTCTTTTGGCTTCTGCTTTTTCCGTTTCATGCTTTGCTCCTTCGATTCCTGAACGCGACAAGACGCGCAAGTATGAATCGCCCCGCTTGCGAGCTCATCAGCAGATGAAGCCCAACCGTCTCAATTGATTTGTAGCAAACCACCATTATAGCACTTTTTTCTATGTCCGAAATGTAACTTCTTGCGCGAGTAGTGGGTCAATTTGATGTAGAGGCGGCTTTACGCCGCCATTTGGCGAGATAAACTCGCCGCTACAGCATCAAATTGACTTGCCCTGGTCAATCCACAGATGATGCAGATCATACAGATGGTCATTCTATTGCAGTCTAATTGTGTTTGGGGTCCGCTGCCGAGTGCAAGTCTGTAGTCAGCTCTTCGCCCTCTGGCGGCAGACGGGTACATCGTTTATACTTCGCTTCGTTTCAGTTGGATTGGACTAAGCTGGAAACACGCGGGCTTGACAGTCTCCGCCGGGGTGATCGTAGGTGAGAGGGAGGGAATAGTTCTTGATGTTTCAGCATCTCTCGAATGGAGACTTAGCGGCGGGCTTGGCTGAAAGGGCCCAAAGCCGCATCGAACCGTTTAAGGGAATCGGAGGCCGTCTCGTTCTGAGCCTGCGTTATTTGTTTGCGACGGAGGTGCACGCGTACGCGTTCTCGATAGCCGCGAATGTGTATCTCTCTTTCTTTCCGTTCACACTCCTCTTGCTCACAGTTTGTCTCCGATGGCTGCACTGGGAGGGCGCCTACCGCGTGATCCTGGAACTTTTGCGGATTCACTTGCCTGCGGGGGCGGATTCCATCATTCGAAACCTTACCCAGCTCGCACAAGGGCGTCCCAGGCTTCAACTCATCTCCGTGGTTATGCTCTTTTTCACCAGTTCGGGGGTCTTTCTGCCCTTGGAAGTCGCGCTGAATCATGTATGGGGTATTCGGCGGAACCGCAACTTCCTGAAGAACCAGGCTATGTCCTTCTTTCTGGCTGTGGCGACGGGTCTTATGGCGTTTCTTTCGATTCTCCTCTCCACCGCCGCGCAATGGGTGCTCACCTTCACCCTCGGATGGATCCCCTCCCCGGTGGTAGTGGCGGCGGTCTCTCGTGGTGTTATGGAAATGATCTCGGTCCCGCTCGCCGTCTCGATCTGCTTCGTGATTTATTTCTTCCTGCCGAACGGCCGGGTTCCGGTCAACCGGGTTCTTCCCGCGGCCATGATCGGGGGTATTTTGACGGAGCTGGGGAAACTCATTTACGAGCAGACATTGCCGCTCTTTCGCTTCCGGGAGGTCTACGGGCCATTCGCTATTTCCGCAACTCTGTTGCTCTGGGCTTATGGAGCAGCTTTGATCCTGCTCTTTGGCGCCCACCTCTGTGCGCATGGTTCTGGTATTTCCGCGGAAGCAGGGATGCCTGGCGTTCCAAGAGCGGAAGAGTTGCGTTGACGAGGAACCAACCGGTCCCCAAGGTGGCCGCACATGGAAACAAGAGCGAAGATCCTGGAAATCCCCCGGCTTCTCCGTGAGACGCTCGAAAAGGGCGTCCGCGAATACGAAACGCTTATCCGCCACGTCCGATGGGGTGAAGCACCCATCTACATTTGCGGCTGCGGCGCATCATTGCCGGTGGGTATGGCGGGGGCTTATTTGTTCGAGTGGCTGGCCGGCTGGCCGGTGCTGGCACGCTCCGCGAAAGTCTTTGAAGCGTACACGCTTTCCACGCTGCGTCCCCGATCGGTGGTGGTAGTGATTTCGGCATCGGGCGAAGACCCCGAGGGGCTCGAGGTCGTCCGCATCGCGCGCTCCCGAGGCGCCGCACTCCTGGCATTGACGCGCAACCCCGATGGCCCGCTGGCCAGGGCGTGCGAGGGCGTTTTTCTCACGCGGGATGAAGGCGCTGAGGATTCTGCGTCCGCCGCAGTTTGCCAGCTCGCTGCACTTTCCAGTATTGCTCTGATTGCGGCGCGCGTCCTTAAGCACTCCCGCGCAGGGCTTGAGTTATTCGAAGACGAACTGACGCGATTGCCGGGACAAATGGAGTGGTCTTTTACCCAGCTCTCTGACGCGCTTCGCCCGTTGGCGCAGGAACTCCGAGCTACGGACCGGTTCTGGCTGGTAGGAGGCGGTCTTTATCATCCCGTGGTTGTTCGCGGCGCCCGGCGGCTAAGCGCATTTGGGGGGATTCATAGTGAGGGAATTGAGGTGTCCGAATTCTGTTCAGACCCCCTGTTACATTTGCGGCGCGGGGACGTCGCCATGTTTGTTTCCGGGTCGCGTTTGAGGATCAAGCGGGAGGTTCATCAGGCCGCCGCCCAAATCAAGCTCAAAGGGGCAAGGCTGTTTACGCTTACCGACACTAACGATCGTGAGCTTGTTGATCGTTCGGAGATGGCGATTCTCATGCCCCCTCTTAGCGAGGTGGGGGGCTCGATACTCGCTTTGGGGCTCCTGGAGCTGCTGGCTTCGCAAGCGGCGAGGAACCTCGAGAGCAACCATCTTAAGTAAGTCGGAGACTATATTAACTCCGCGTGATTGACACTTGTGCTCAATTCTGATTTAATAACCGCATGGAACTTGGAAAAAGATTAAGAGCGTTGCGCGAAGCAAAAGGCTTGTCGCAAGGTGACATCGAAAGACGGTCCGGTCTCTTGCGTTCCTACATATCCCGTGTAGAAGGCGGGTATACCGCCCCCTCCCTTTCGACCCTGGAGAAGTTTGCGAAGGCACTGGAGGTCGAACCGTATCAGCTCTTGTTTCATGGAGAGGGCAAGCCCAGTGCGCCCAAGGTGCCTGAGCAAGTCGGCTCGGGGAAACCTGTTAAGCGGTTGGTGAAGGAGTTCGAGGGTATGTCGAGCGCCAATCGCAAGCTGCTCCTGAGCATGGCTGCCAAGCTCGGCAAGCACTAGTGCAGGGCGAGTTCGCGCAAAGCAATCATCGGGTCTCTATCGGCGGGGAGACGGGGGTGGTCGTGTACCCCGGCAGCACGCCGAGCCAACGTAGCGCAGACCTTCTTCTTTATGTCTTTCGGCTCTAGTTGAGATTCCTGTCCCTGGAGACCCTGAGCCTCGAAGCGGCGCGTTCTCATGAACGCTGCCTCCTCCTCGTCGGTTCGTGAACAACTCAGTGGATGTGCTTGACCTTCTTTTGCAGGTAATCCATCAGGCGAAGATCTCACAGCCGGCGATGAAGGGGATGCAATCGTCGAGAAGCGTGACCAGCGAGCGAAGAATATAGAACTCCGCCCGGCATTACTCTGTTAGGTTCAGGTGAGAATACGGTAGTGGGTCAGTTTCCGGCAAGGGCGCTACGGCCCGGCGGCGCCCCGCTGCTCAGAGAGTGGCAAGGTTTCATCCGGGCGCGCCGTCATCCGTCCGTAATCTCCGGCGCTGCAGAACGATCAGTAAGCACATGGCGACAAGGCAGGACCGATCAGCGAAATCTAAAGCAAATCCTCGGGGTTTCAGAGACGTTCTTCGGCGGCGATCCGCGACTATTTGATAGGCGAGTCCAACAGTGGTTGCGCCACCGCCGACAGTTGTCGGGAATAGCTGTTTTTGGCGGTGATCGTTCAGAAGCTAACGACAGGAGCCGGGCGCGCGGGTACCGCGTCGCCTGCACTCCTTGGTTCGCCAATCCTATTCCTTCGGCCCATATTTCGCGATGGTAGCGGCGACTTCATCGCACCACGCAAGAAGCTTGCCGATCTCTTCGTCGGTGAAAACCCGGTCTATCGAGCATCTCAACTCGTGCCCAGCGGGCAGGAATAGCCCCGTCGCCTCGGCCTTGCTCCACAGTCGCGTGATTTCATCACCTGGAAGCTGAGTCTTCGTGCTCACGCCGCCTTGACCCTTGAGTCTCGTGTAGATGGACTGCTTGTACATCGAGTCGGGAGGGTAGCAGAAGTAGACAGCGACGTGATTTCCTTCCAAGTCAACGTTCAGGGAGAATCCTTGTGTTCCCCACTGGATGGGCATCGCACGCGCCTGAGCGAATTCAAAAACCTTCTCGAAAACGGCCTTGCCGTTTTGGTCCAAGGCTCGAACGAAATCCTCATGCTTGACGGGGCTAAACTTCTTCTGCTTGCGTCTTCGTTCCTCTTCCATTTCCTCGGAAATGATCGTGGTCTTCGTCAGCAGTTCTTCTCCGCCCTTCGTCTTGACGTAGCTGATGACAACGGCGTTCACATCGACCTCGTAGGAGTCAGACAGCCACTCGATCATCCTTTCGAGGGATGCCTCAATGGAAAACCCGAGGAGGATGATCCGTTGAGTGCTATTGGGATTGACTGTTTCAAGATCGACGTCGGGGAATGTCTCGTTGAATGCGTCCTGGAGCGTCTTGTTTGTGTATTCCAGACAAACCTCTCCAAGTTCCTCGACTGTCCATTCCGCAACGTCCGACGCGTAGTCGATAGCTTGTGCGAGTGACTCGCGTGGTAGTTCGGCACGTTTGATTTCGATGATGACTGTGTTGCCGGATTTGTCGATTCCGAGAAGATCTATTCGTCCGGATCTCGTCGGAACTTGGCGCCCGATAAGCATGATGTCTGTACCGATAATTTCGGGGTTCGACCCCAGCCACGGTTCGAGGTCGTACGGCTCGGTGCGGCCTTCATCCGGGAGTGTGGTATCAATGGGGGCGAGCTTTCCATCGATGATCTGCCATGTCTTGATCTCAGTGCCCATTCTTTGCTCCATCCATCCGAACGCTGCCGTTCGGGCGCGGCGTTTGGCCGTCGCGTGCAACGGCAGCCTTAGCAGTTGTTCAGAAGTACGAAACCATTTTCTTCCGCGTCAGCCCTCTCTCGGGCTGTAAGTTCGTAAGCCACCGTCGTGTGACCCAGTCGGAGAAGTTCGCCTATGTCAGCAAACCTGTTGAGCCAAGTGGAAACAAGGAATGCATCACAGCGCGTGATGCCAACGATACCTTCCAATCTGGACCAATGGTCTCCAAGTCGGTAAGTGATGCATTTCCGGTGTTGAAGGTCAGAGACCAGAATTGTTCCTCCGTAATGCTTGTCATTGGCAGGAAGACGGGATACCAGGATCTCGTAATGGTTGACGTCAATACCGATTCTTATCAGCTTCCCGGGTGAATCACCGTCAACGATTTCGTCTTTCGATTGGTCTGTCATGACTGTACCGCCTCCTTTTCTCCCGTGCTAGAGGGCTTAAACGCCTCTCTCACCCATTCATACCGCTCGGGGCCTAAAATTCCCAAGTGACAACTCAAGACTTTTTGACGCCGATCGGTTGCCGGGTACACTCCCTTCGACCCAAGCTCCAACAACTTCTGGCGCAGCCGGATATCCGAATCCAAGCGCTTTATCACCTGGAAGATGCCAATACGGTGCAGGTTCCTTCCTGTTCCTGGCCGCGCAGAATCTCCGGTTAATCCTCGCTCTGCCAGTCTTCTACCTTGCCCGAATTGTCCAGGTAAACGAGTAGCTTGCCGCCAAAATAGATGCGCTGCTTTCCTCCACGTCCCCAATCGTTCTCCTTCTCGCAGAAGCCGATTGCGGAATCAAGAGCGTTCTTGCTCATTCCTCGGAACACCTTCATGCCTTTGATTGCCTCAATCTCCTTGGGAGTAAGGTTTGGGGGAATGGCGGTTAAGAGAGTACCAGCGACATGCGCGAGAAACTCTTCCTCGAGGTCATCGAAGTGAAAATAAAGGGAGGGCGTGTACGCAATACCCTCTGTGCCATTAGGAAGGCTGAGTTTCATTACAACAGCATCCACATCAGGCAGGTACTTTGCCTTCGCGATCGTGAGGGGTTCAAGGAGGGGCACGTCACTGATTGAAAGTCTAGCGCGGATTTCGTCTAGGCCGCTCAAGTCCTCGATTGTTGCCGTCGGCTTATAGAGTTTGGAGTAACCCACCGCGTACAACTTCCTTCCAATCACTGAGGGTAGTTTTGATTCCATGTCCTCTCTTAGCAACTGTCGTTTGGTCGCAAGTTCCATCTGATCAGGGACTAGGGTTCTCGCGTATCCCATACCCATCGCTAATGTCCCGTCCTTAAATCTGACAACAATCTCCATGATTGGATCGTCGATGTCATCTTCGCTAACACTTTCTCCAAAAGGATTTGCTCCCCCCACGCGGGTGTGTTGAACGAGAGATTTCGCGAGCTGAACTGCAACAACTGTTCCGGTTTGGCCCCTGTACCCAATGCCAAGATGATCCGTTAGGAAATGTGTTTGCTGATACGTGCCGTCTGGCATCTGTCGAGCGGTGTACCAATTTAGGCAATGGCTTTCGTCATATGGAACATCGTAGACGATGACACCTTGGTTCAAGAACTGTCGCTTGAAAGAGCCAAGTGTCTCTGGAGCTTCTTTAGGCGCGCTGGGAACCGCTACCGATTGACTCCGGACTGACGTTCCGGGCGTGCTCTTCGTTTGCGGGAAGGCGACAACAGAGGATAACAAGAACAGGAGAATTGGTACAGGTGGCTTCATTGTGAGCCTCCTTCAAGAATGAACGAGCGAATTATGAACCTCGCGACTCCCAATGTCCAGCCAACGGTAGCCCAAGAATACTACGTCCGGTCAACCTGCGAGTCAAAGGAACAGCACCTCGCCCATCTGTTTTCGCGCCTTGGGTGCTGGGGAATACCACCTGTCACCGGAAATGCCGGATAGATCCCCTGTAACGCCGTTGTGTAGACCGAAGCCCCTCAACTCCTGTGTCGTCGCCGACTCGGAAACTATCCCAGCCTCCTGCGGCTCCTCCTCTGACGTCGGTGGTCACTTGGCCGTGTAGCCGGCTAACCGGAAACTGACCCAGCACCGGGAATACCGCTGAATTGCCATTTTGATCGAGACGAATTGCACGGACTTCCGTAAAGGCCAAGAGCGTGATCCAAGGGTCATTGTCATTAGGGTTCGCCTCGTTCCAACCTGACCGAATGTAACAGAGTAATACTAGCCAATTGGTCAGGAGGGCCAGAGGGGCGGTGTCTAACGCCGTATGTTACCGTTCCCCCCGGCCTTATCGCGGGCTTCTTGAACGGCGTCGATTTGGTGGATCAGTTGGTCCATCGAGTGGACCACCTGCTGAAGTCGCTCCGGTTCATTTCGCAGCGAAAGGAGTCGTTGCTTGAATTCGAGCGCCACAGGAAGCGACGCAGCGAGACGGAAGGATAGCTGGCGGTAAGCCTGGGGCAGGTCGACCGGCATCTCGGATGCCTGGTGCAACCGTCGCATGATTTCCCGGAAAAGTCGGATGGCGTTTTCAGCCTCTGTCTCTCCCAGCGTGTCTGGACCTTCGTCGTCGAAGAACTCGACGGAGGCGCGCAGGTAAGATTTCTCCTCGTTGGTCAACAGTATCTCGAACCGGCGTTTGCCCACCGTCAGGATATCCATGCGGCCGTCATCGTATTTCCGCGTGACAGTCACGATCTGTGCGCTGCAACCGACATTTGAAATCTCCTGGCCCTTGGCCAAAACCACCCCGAAATCCTGCCTGCCGAAGCCGGAAGTCTTCGCCCGGAGGCACTCGCCGATCATTTCACGGTAGCGCTCTTCAAAGATGTGGAGAGGCAATGGTTCTTCAGGGAGGAGCACCAGCTCGAGAGGAAATAGCGGCAGGAGAATCTCTTCCATGGGAGGACCTCGCGGAGTGGCTGAGAAAAACTGAATCAGGGATTACGAGAACGAAAGCTGCTATCGAAGCTTAGCAGCTCGAGTCAGCGCGATTATAGCACAGCGATGGTGGGGAAATGCGGACGTTACAGAGGGGGCAGGGGTTGGCGGCGCGGCCAAGATATCCCTAAGGTGACCTTGGGATGAGCAGACGGCGTCAACTACTGGAGCGGCTCGAACTCGGAACCATTCCAGGCACACGCCTTGGTGACTTTTACTGAGTTCAGAGGTTTGTCTTGCCCGACGGCGCGGAACTCCACTGTAGCTTTCCAGACAGGTATGTATATGTTCCCGCGGGGTTGAAATTCCACTTCAGCTTTAGTCACCGTGCCAGGAGCGCCGGCATTCTTCTCGAGGGGGTGGAGTATTTGCAGCTCGGAAGGGAAAAAGTCGAGGTTTCGAGACTCGAGGGGAGCTGACCAGAGGGTTCTGAAATTGCCGCGCTCGAGCCGGCGAATCACGATGTTCACTCCAAAAACCTCGGGGCCCTTGCGGAATGGCTCGTGCGTGATGAGGCACTCGATTTCGTCCCCGAGGAGGTCGCGCACTTCCGCAGACAGGATTCCGGGCTTCATTTCGGAGAAAGGGAACTCGAGCCAAGGGCCGCGTGTGAAATTCCCCCCGCGCGGCAGGAAAGCTACCAGTCGCGAAGCTGGAAGCGCGACCGACGCAACCAAGCAAACCAGCGCCGTGCCGGAATTCCCTTGTTTGACCAGCCAGCGCGCCAACGCTATCTTTGATAACGTGAAATCGTCCCGATATTCGCTGCCGAGCTGGCGCAGGAGCTCTTCGTCACTGGGAAAACGATCGATTGGAACAATCTCCGCCTTGCTAGAATCCACCCAGCCATCGACAGGTTCGAGCGTGGAGAGGTCGGTAACACGGACCAGGGCCCGCTCCCTTCCGTTTTTTGACTCGGTTTTCAGCACGGGCGCCAGCGTGCCGTGGCCCACACTCAGTGGCTTGGTTCTTCGGCCCAGCGCCCTCTGCATAAGCTCGAGCGGTCCTTCTTGGACATAGCACCATGCGATTGGCTGACGACTATCCCTGTCTTGGGCGGAGACAATCGTGACGGCCATGATACCGGTGACTGTGAGCCAGCCGAGAACTGCCAGTGAAGATCGCATGTTGTCCACTATTGTTCATACCTGACGGGAGTTTGACAAACAAAATCGTGCGCCCTAGACTGTGCAGTCGCCCTGCTAGGCGCTCCGGCCGGAGGCGTCCGGAAGATGGGCGCGCATTATGACGAGCGCGGCACAGATTTTGGCAGGCATCAGCCCCGCCCTCGTCAAGCGTGCGCGGGGCTTGTGTTTTTTATGGTCACATACGAGATACATTCTGCTCGAGCGGGGCGGGAAGGGCGGGCGAAGCCTGTCCCGATGGTTATTATCGGGAGGCCTGCCGCAAGTGCCACGCACCCGCCCTCCGGGCGCCGTCCGCCCTACGGGATGAGGGATGAGATAAGGGGGGAGCGCCCGATGGCGGGATTCCCGAGCAAATCATCGGGACAGGTTCCATCCCGCCCCTCCGGGGTGAATTCTCTGGGCAGCGCAACGGTTTTGCTCTGCGTCTTGGCTGCAACGCTTTCGATTCTGCTGCCGCCTGCGGTGTCCGCGCGCACAGTTAAAGATCAGACTGGCCGGAACGTAGATGTCCCGACCAACCCTCACCGCCTGGTTTCCCTTGCTCCCAATATTACCGAGATCGTTTATGCTCTGGGGCTGGGCGACGAACTGGTAGGGGACACGGATTACTGTGATTTTCCACCTCAGGCCAAGAACAAGCCCCACGTCGGAACGATGGTGAATCCCAGTCTGGAAAGGATCGTCGCGCTGAAGCCTGACTTGGCGCTGGGCACGCCGGAGGCCAATCGGCGTGAGACAGCCGACCAGCTTGAACGGCTGGGTATACCCCTTTACGGCGTGACGGCAAGCAGTCTGGCAGGGACTCTGGCTTCGATCGAGGACCTGGGGAAAATACTCGGGCGCGCTTCCGAGGCGAGGAGTCTTGTGGCCGAGATGCAAGCCAGGATTGACCAGGTGGAAAAACGGATTGAAGGTCAGCCCAAGCCCAGGGTGCTCTTCGTCGTTTGGTATCGCCCCCTAATTACGGTCGGCCCCAGTACATTTATTGCCGACGTTATCCGCGCCGCAGGCGGGACTCCTATCGGAGAGAACCTGAAGGGTGAATGGCCACGATTAACCCTGGAGGAGTTGCTGCCGCAGAATCCCGACGTGATCCTCTTACCCAAGACCGAGTCTTTTTCTCCCAGCACGGAGGAGTTCCAAAGCCTCCCCGGTTGGAAGGATTTGCGGGCGGTGAAGGAACGCCGACTGTTTTTCGTATCTGAAACCGTCATGCGGCCCGGCCCGCGCCTCGTCGATGCCCTGGAAGAGTTGGCAGGTGTCCTACACCCTACGGTGGCCTTCAAGACGGGAGAGCGCCAATGACCTTTCCGGCAACACCCAGGAATGTGATTGTGGTTGCGGGGGTAATGTCCTTGCTTCTTGTCCTAACGGTGTTGGTTTCTTTGACGATGGGCGCCGTCCACTTGCCGTTGTCGGAAGTCTGGGCGGCGCTGGTATCGCCGGGGACGAACTCCGAGGCGGCGGTCATCGTGCGGGGGATTCGACTCCCACGAATTCTCCTGGCCATTCTGGTGGGTGCTGCGCTTTCGGTTGCCGGCACGGGCCTCCAGGCCTTGCTGCGCAACCCTCTGGCCGACCCCTACGTTCTGGGAATCTCCAGCGGCGCAGCGGTGGGAGCCATTTTCGCTCTTTGGATTGGTGGGCGCGTTGCGGCTGCCTCACCGCTAGCGGCTTTTGTCGGGGCAGTGATCACCATGGTTTGGGTTTACTTGCTGGGAAGGCACGGCGGACGCCTGTCGAGTTACACGCTGATCCTGGCCGGCGTCATTAC
>JBEKIZ010000040.1:0-44549 GCA_050011515.1 Terriglobia bacterium
GTTAGTCGGCGTTGCTTCCGCATTTGGATTACTCCGCATACGTACGCCATAGCTACCCAGCCGAACTGGTCAATTGCTGGGGCAGGTCTCGCACCTGCTGGTTTGAACATGACTTCACAGTACGCACGGAACGGCAAATGATCATCCTCGACAGGAAACGTGCCCCCGCTGAAGGACTTTCGGTAACCCAGTGTGCGCGCAGTCCTGAATACCAGATCGCTCAACCACCCTGTCGAATTCCACTCGCGCAGGATGCTCAAATGCCGGTCCGCGACCATGTCCAAAAGAATCAACGCCTTAATCTGCCCCAACTTCCCTTCACGCGTCAGTTTTTCGGCCAGATGCCGGCTGCCGTATAGGCTGTCGCTGGCTGACCACTGCTTTAGAGCTTCCTCGCCGTCGAAAAACACGATCCAGTACGTGAACGTGTTCTTCCGGTTACTCAGAACTCGGGCCATTTCCAAAAGGAACGCGGCACTGGACCCGCCATCGTTTGCTCCCACGAACCGCACGCCGTCGATCGTGGCAGTGTCGTAGTGGCCGGCAAGGATGACAACGGTCGGGCTCTCTCCATGAATCACGCCGATTACGTTGGTCATGGGAATGTTATCTACGAGCGTTGTGGTCACAAAGGAGTCATCCAAGACCTCTACACCGGAGGCGGATAGCTGGCGCTCTATGTATGCCCTTGCCCGCTCCAAGTTTTCGGAGCCCGGAGGTCGAGGCCCGAACTGAACGAGTTGACGCAGATCATTAAAGGCTCGCTCTCCACGGAATCCGGCTGCCGCGGCCTGAATATCTATGCGAGCGCGGTAGCGCCCAATCTCGAAAACAGCCGTGGCCGCGATGCCAACCAGAATCAGACCCACGGCTGCTTTCATGCCGTTCTCCGCCCTGTTGGCAATCGGCCCTCACGTCCCATCCGATAGGCCGACCGCCGGTGACCTGATCACGAACACCCGCTCGTACTCCCGCAGTTCGCGCAGCGGTAGCACGATCCGCTGCGGGTCATAATGGCTCCGCATTCCTTACATACCGGCGCGTCCGTCTGGTCCGTGCCCGATCCGTCTCCCAAGAGGTGGGCGGGCGCCAAAGCCTTGGCTTCGTCTTCGGCGCCCGTTGGGGGAGGAGAATTAGGCGGGAGTAACCTGAGGCCTAACCAGCGGAAGATATAATCCATAAGGGACTTTGCGTATCCAATTTCCGGGTTCCCTGACCATCCACTCGGTTCGAACCGCGTGTGGCTGAACTTGTCGCAAAGCACCTTAAGCGGCACGCCGTACTGAAGGGCGAGCGACACTGCGGTGGCAAAACAATCCATAAGGCCCGATACCGTCGAGCCTTCCTTCGCTGTGGTGATGAACATCTCCCCAGGGTGCCCATCGTCGTAAAACCCGACAGTCAGATACCCTTCGTACCCGCCTACATTGAAGTGATGGACTATAGCTTTACGCTCGTCAGGTAGGCGCCTCCGAATGGGTTGCGCGGCCACAGCTTCTTCGATTTCAGGCATACGGACCTCTCAGCAAACTCCGCTTCGCGCCATTTACGGCGTTTTCTCGTACTCGAAGCTCGAATCGATGTCAATTTTGGCGAAGCGCCTCCCATGGCCGGGATTTCCATGACAGGCCCGGCTGTCGAGCACCTGCCCTTGAAAGCCCTGCGAGCGCACTGCGGTCCAGCGGCCGCGAAAGCCATTTCGATGCAGCTCGATCCAGCGCCGCGTATAGAGCTTGAGCCCTTCCAACCATACCTGCGGGTTGCGGGATTTGAGCAGGCTCAGCTCAAAATTACTGACCCTACCACCCAACTGTCGTTCGCTCGCCACACGCATGTACTCACGAAGCTCACCACTCAACCGTGCCATGGGGAGGTAAAGCCATGCGGGCGTCAGAACGAAGGCAAGCTTGTCCGCCAGACATAGCTTCGAGTAGCTCTTACCAACGCTCTCCGCCCAATGCCGCGAATGGCACAGGACGAAGTCGCGCCATTCAGGACCGAAAAGCCAGCCCATGATCCGGCCTCCCAGGACAACATGCTGCTGCCCCTCAGAGCCCTCCATGTTGGGTTTTCCAACGTAGCCTACGTCGTGGACGAGGAAGGCTAGCCACAGCCTGGGATCCCAGGGGAATCCGTATAACCTGGCCCATGCCCAGGCAACAAAGAACGGATGAACGAAAATCGAGTGCACGCCAAACATCACGCTCTTGGTCCCTACTCTCATCCAGAAAAACCTCCCACCGTGGTTGTTACACATCTCTGACACTGCTCTTCCGAGGCAGTAGGCTTCTCGACGATGCTAATCACTACCGCTTCTGCCTTATTCATTGCCTGCAATAGCTGTGCAAGGTCACTCGTTCGCCCGCGTACAGCAATTCGGAAAGCGATTTCAATTTCGATGTCGCCGATGGGTGTCACGCGTGCCCCTCCGGCATCACTCTGGGTGAAGGGACGGCGGGTGCGGCTATCAGATAGTGAGAATGCGAACATGGACAGCAATTTACGGATTTCGTAATGGCCTGTGTGACCGCTTGGAACTTCGCGGGCACTTCCAGACGTTCTCCTCCGCGTGAGTAGAAGGCTGGCACGACTGACCCGGCCCTCTCCTTGTCCTTCCCCCAGAGCTCGAGCTCCAGGTAACCATGCACTCCCCGGAACAGCACCTGGCTCTCCAGAGGCGGGCGACGGCCGTTTTCAGCTTCGCCAATGCGAAAGCCCGTGATGAGAAGCTCGTACGTGCGCCCCGTCCGCAGCATTTCCACCCGCACCAGGACGGGAGCAACCACCACAGCATGAACTCCATTCACACCGATGGCATCAATGGGATGGAGGTAAGCCAAAGGCTCGCCATCTTCGCCGGCGAAGGTCACGTAGTGACCCATCTCGCGGACAGCGCCGCCCGATTCCACTCCCCGGATCACGTACCGCTGCGCCAGATATTGGTGCTCCAAAGCCACTTCCGCCCGAGCAAGAATTCCAACCTGCCGTAGCTGCCTGCGCACGTGTCCGGGCAAGCTGAGACCTCGGTGCGACAAACTCCGACTTCCGCCTTTCATCTCTTGGCCTCCATATCAAGTCCTGTCCGCGTCACAATGCCTCAGACCCCCTGTTGCACGCGGATCGGGCAACCAACCGCCTCGCGGATCATCTCCTTGGTGCAGCCTGCCCAGCACTTGTAAAACCGCGGATCGTCGATCCGAATTGCCAAGTTGTCACCGCTACGGTCATGCCCCGCCCCAGCACAGGAGGGGCACCGCGTGACGTAATTCCGGGCCACCTTGCGGACCTTTCCTACGTGCTCGAGAATGCGGAATTCCGACCGCCCAGATCTGGCACGCGGGGCTGCGGGTTCGGGGCAGCGCGAACGGCGGACCGCCTCCGCAGGCAGTGTTTTCCCCGCAATGAAGCGCCTCATCCCTTCCTCGCTGACCTTTTTCAACTGCTTCAGATAGACCATCTGCCTTTCGGGGTCGTATTCAGCCCCGTAGAACCAGAACCGACGACTCGCCCCCCGATGAATTCCCAGCGGCCCTCGAATGGCGTTTCCGAACTCGCCTGGCCCGAGTTCATCGTGCTTTGGGAAGATTTCGATTCCTTCGGCCAGTCCGTTTCCTTTCACCGGCACGCCAAGGCGCGACGCAAGGTTGTGGATGTAGATCCGACAGTCTCGGGCCAGGAGTGGTGTTTCCAAGAAGATCCACAAATGCCCGCCCCGCTTGCTCATCTCCAAGGCAGCCTGGACCTGGTCCTCACTCAGGTAGTATTGGAGCTTCACAAGGTCCTCCATGGCGCCCTTGTAATCAGCGTCGATCGCGACCCACTTGCACCGCTGCGTGGCCGGGTTGATGGCGTAGAGGCCGATGGTGATTTCGCCCTCGATGTGGCGCCGGATCGTGTCGGAGGTCAGGTGAAGCCCTTGGCCGGTCGTCTTGTCTGTGGGCCGGTAGTAGTAGTGCCGTCCGCTCTCCGGGTGCGGCCGGTCGGATTGGAGGGTGTACGCCCGCCGGTTCGCGAAGAGGCGGAAATAGTCCTCCGCCACGTCAGCCGGCGCTTTCAGACGAAGCCGCTGCATCTTTTCCTCCGTAAAACCCGGTGGCCGCCACAAGTCCATAGAGATTGGAAATAAAACGAAAAATATTTTCCGTCAAATGGGCCGGCAGGCAGTTGGGGCTGGATTGTGTTTTCAGCGAGTTACAAACTGCGGGGATAATTGGCTATGTGGTGCTTCGCGCCGAGAGCTGCCCTCAGGCTGGGAGTCTTCCCAAAACCGTGGGCCTCTGACCGGGTGTAACGAGCCATTGGACCGGTGATTCAAGCAACCCTGGGCATTCCACAAGCCCGAAAAAGTGGCACTGGTTGATCAGAACATCGAACTCTGAGGGGCTGTACCCGTCGTAGTTCTGGTCGTTGAAGTCCACCCAGAGCCAGACGCACTTTTTGCGGTCATAGACATAGGCCGCTCCGGAATCTGGGGAGTCAGCATGGGCGAGAAAAACCACCAGGGCCGTGGGGAACTGGAACCAGCGAAAGATCTTAGGGTACTCGGCGAACTCCAACAGCTTGGCAACAGCTTCGTCCACCGTTTCCAGCTTGCTCAATCGAAGAATCCGGGTGACTTGCATTTGTCCGAACATATTGGTTCTCCTCCTTTCATCAGGGTGAATTTGTGGAGCTAGCAGGCTCATCTGGGGCCTTCTTAAGTTCGGCCCCAGCGTGCCAACCCCCCAAGCCAATGGCGGTGTAGCAGTGGGTTTCCCCCGCCACAACCGGAATAAATTTGACGGCGTGAAGCCGCCGTTGCGGGCTGGCCATTGACCGCGTGTGCCTACCCGAAAGCCATCTTGCGACCTGTGGCCAGCAACACGGGCCGCAGACGCAAACGTGGCACCTGCTCGGCCAGACTTGCTCAGAAATAGAATTTGACAGCTACCTGAAGGAGGCGGGGAGCGGCTGCGCTCACGACCGTCCCGAAAGAAGAGCTGCTGATGTTCCCGTTGACGGCTGCGGCCCCATAAAACTGTGCATGGTTGGTAACGTTAAAGGCCTCCACCCGGAATTGCACCAATTTCGACTCGGTGAGGTGGAGGCTCTTCAAAAGGGCAAGGTCGGAATTGGCGATGCCGGGGCCGTAGAAAAAGCGCCGCGCAGCCGTGCCCATCTGGCCGAGCGGCGGAAGGCTGAACAGCGATGTGTTAAAGGCGGGTCTGCCGTTTCGAGGGTCGGTATTAACCTGCAGATTGCCTGGGGCGACGTTGGGGGTGTCCACGCCATTGTTGTTGATGCCGTTGGGTATCGTCCCCAGCAGCGAAGTGTCATTGTTGTTGTAGAGAGTCACGGGGAAGCCGGTGCTGAATCGCATGATTCCCGTGAGACTCCAACCCTCCGTCAGCCAGTTCCTGCGATGAACGAGATGGTCGATCGGTAGTTCGTACTTGTAACTCGCCACAAGATTGTGGCGCATATCGAATGCCGATGGGGCCTTGCTGCGGCTTGGGTCGGCAGGGTTAACCGGCTCTGCCAGGCTGGATGACTGATCGAGAGATTTGCCATACGTGTAGCCCACAAGTAATTCCAAGGGCCCCTGGTTGTGACGCAGATTGATCTCGAGTGCGTTGTAATTGGAGTTCCCTAGAGTCTTCTGATACGTGATGGCATCAAACAGGGAACTGTAAGGGCCCCTCGTTCCCTGGATAACCTGGCCTGACGACGTGAGGTATGTACCCCCTTCGCCGAACGGTCCGCAGGTGGCGGTACCTGGCATAACTTGGTTGGTCTGGCTCACGCTTAAGCATTGGGCAGGGTTACCCGGGTTAGCTGAGATGAGGACGAGGAGATGATGGGCCTGCGTGCCCACATAGGCAAGACTGAGAAGCGTGTTTCGCTCGATCTGCCGTTCCAAGGACAGTGTGTAGCCTTCGCTGTAAGGAGGCACATTCTTGCGGAAAAACGAGGGAACGCCGGTGATCGGCAAATACTGCGACCAGTCCACGCTGGAATTGGGATTCGCCGCTGAGGCCCCAAAGGCCGGAATAGGCTCGGGGAACCGCTGTCCTACGTTCTGCCCACTCGCCGCAGTGACGAAGGGATTAGAAAATAGAGGGGGCGCCAGACTGGTATAGTCATAGCCATACGGGGGGTTGGCGCTCATGATGCCGGCGGACAGCCCCTCGAAGGCGGTATAGTACAGGCCGTATCCGGCGCGCACGCTGGTCGTCCCGCGGCTGCCAAGGATCCTTCTCAACAAGCCCTTCTGGTAATCCGGGGAGTAGGCCAGGCCGATGCGAGGAGCAAGATTCGTGTATTTCGTCGGGGCCAACGTCGCTGGAATCCCTGGGTCACCAGGAAATACCAGGCCATGGGGCGCTCCCGGGTAAACCCGAGACTGCTCGCCCAGCACCAGGGTCTGGAGTTGGTTGTATTTCTCCCGCCAAGGCGGGAGTAGGTCCCAACGCAAGCCATAGTTGAGCGTCAGATGCGGCCTTACCCGCCAACTGTCCTGCGCATAGATCCCCACGTATTTGTCGCGAAGATAGAACGCCAAAGAGTCCGCTTGATTATAGCTGCTGGCGATGCCCAGCAGAAAGTCCGCGAAGTCCGATCCCGTTTCTGCTCCCGTGAATGAGAACGCGCCGTTGAAGGTGGCATCGGGGTTGATATTGACCTGGTCGAAGTGGAATCCCGCCCCCAACTTGAGCACGTGCGTCCCCATCACTTTCGAGAAGTTTTCCGACATCTGGAACGTATTGTTGGCCTCCTTGAGCCCGGTCGTATCTACGCCGAGGGTAAAGTCATTGAACGAGACGTTTTCGGTGCCTTCGATTTGCGGAGCCAGCGCATAGATGGATGGATTACCTGAGCTGTCCACGAATCCTTGTGACGCGAGGCTCGGGCCAACACCACCCTGCGGCTGGCCCACATTGTTGGAATCTCGGAGATAGCTCAAGTGAAACTCGTTGACCATGTTCGCGCTGAGGACCTTTGTCAGGCCAAGGCTCACCATTTGCGCTCGGCCGAGGGTGATGGCATTGAAGCCCGGAACACTGGCCCCGCCTTGCGCCGTCGGGTAGGGATTGTTGAGCCCGTAGTCGTCCAAGAAGTAGTACACGGCAAGGGCTCCCAGGCCGGTATGAGCGTCGATTCGCACCGCGCCCTTGTCATCGCGAAGGGTTTCATTGTATGCGGACGTCGAAAAGGTATTTACCCCCTGATTGGGCAGGGGAATAGAGCGCAGCAAGACCTTGGCCGGGCCTGACCAGGCACTTAGCGGAATCTGCGCGTTGGGCAAGGCGCACTGCGCCGAGCTGACGCACCCTGGAGTGTAGTACGCCTCTCCGGGAAACACCGGGTAGCCCAGGTTCTGCGATAGCAAGTTGGCCCAAAACTGGCCATTCACGGCGCCGGTGAGCGAGCTGGCGATATCCGACAGGTCGCCCGTCCGCTCCTTACTCGCGGGCACAGAAATCAACCCTGTCTCCACGCCCTCAGTCATCCGCGTCCCCTGATAATCTACGAAGAAGAACGACTTCTCCTTTTTGATGGGGCCGCCGAAAGTGCCGCCAAACTGGCTTTGGTCGTACCGGGCGCGATCCGAGGAGAAATAGTTTCGTGCGTCCAAGTTCGTATTTCGCAAGAAATCAAAGCCGCTGCCATGAAACTCATTCGTTCCCGATTTGGTCGTGACAACAATCTGCCCACCGCTGTAATTGCCGTGTTCGGCATCAAAGTTACTCGTTAGCACGCGGAAATCCTGGATGGAGTCAAGATTCGGGATGAGTGCTGTGCCCATGCTAAAGTCTTCTTCGACGGTACTTCCATTGACGACGAAGCCATTATTCGTTTCCCGCTGTCCACTGACCGATAGGTTGCCAGCATTGAGGTCCCCGGAAGGTGCCGTGCTCGTGGCTCCGGACATGACTACCGCGTTGGGCTGTCGCGAGCTGGCCGGAACGACGCCAGCCTGGAGAGCGAGTAAGTCTGTAAAGCTGCGGCCGTTCAGGGGAACGGATGCAATCTTCGTCGTTGTGATGGTTTCGCCCATCGTGGTGTCGGCAGTATCGACGTGGAGGCCTGATTCTGAAACCGTCACTGCCGTGCTTTGTTGCCCCAGGTCCAGCTTCAGGTCGATTTCGAGCGCTTTACCGGTCTCAAGGATAAGCCCGGACCGAAGAACCGGGCGAAATCCGAAATGATGGGCCTCGATCTGATAGTGGCCGGGAGGTAGAGCAGACAAAGAAAAGAACCCGTCGGAATTGGTGGTAGTCATCTGCCGCATTCCCGTTTCCACGTTGCAGATGACGATGGTAACGCCTGGGATTACAGCCTCGCTCGGATCCACAACCGTACCTGAGATGTTCCCCTCTGGACTGGCCCCGCCCGAAAGGCACGCCAGTAGTAAGACGGGGATCAACAGGCCCACAGCACTGGCGAGGCGGAATTTCGGTGGTCCGAATCGGCTGTTTATTTGCTCCATGTCTCCTTCCTCAAGTCCCAACGGCTCGGTGGCCGGTCACCGGGTTGGACACGATTGGCAGGCGCATGCCCCCCCCTCAGCACACCGCTGGTGTGGCCACCCGTGTCGAATTGGGCGTCCATAAACCCTTGCTGGGTCGCACATTGCTGTCTCCAGCCCAAAGAGCGAGCATTCGAGAAATCCATTTCCGGTTCGTGTGCATTTCCTGGCTGTTGTCCTCATAGGTCCAACTCCATAAACTATTGCAACTGACTTGCAACTAGGAGGCCGCGTCGTGATCTTATCTTTATCTGCCTGTCACTATTCAATTTCGACTTGGAGAATCCTGCCGCAGATGCGTAACCCTAGGTAAATAATTGGTCTTAACACCCAGCTCGGTGCGGGAGAAACCCCAAATCGGGCTCCCAGCACCCAAGCCCACTATTCTGGTCGAGCGTCAGCAAGCCCAGTCGTCCCAAAATGCTGCTAGTTGCAATTATATTGCAACTAACTCGGAATTATTGTTTCTGATTGCCATACTGTCAACGCTTTGTCGGCCATTGGTAGCTCTGCGCAACCGAGCGGTGCGCATGTCTGGCCGACTGGCTCGACGAAGTAGGCTGTTGATGTTCCTTCCTGATCGACCTGGAATCGATTGGAGGGTCAGGGCGCGATATTCCTGGCTGGCCACCCTTCACGGCTCACCGGCCTTCAACCCGTCGTCCGTGGGGAAGACCTCCATCCCTTCCGCAGCCCGCCTCCCTTGACCGGCACCCCTCAACTGCAGGGCAACGTCGTATACATAAATCCGGTCGTCCCGCGCAAGAGTCTGGGATGCGCCGCCCAGCAACGCGGTGGGGGCTGGAGCGCCGACAACCGGTCGCCGAACCAAAGCGCAGCGGCTCGCCAGCGCTCCAGCGTGGGGGAGGGAGTTTAGGCAGGGGTTACAGGGCAGGTCAACGTGGGAAAGAGAGAATCTCTCGGTCAGCGAGGTGTGCTGGCGACAGCTGACGCCATGAGTTCAGTGGCCGCACGCAGCTTTGGGGTATCGGCCTCCGTCATGCGGCCGACATCTCCGTACTTGAATGCGCCGCCACTTGCCCATTCAACCACTTCACCAATAGCTTGCTTCTTGGTCGTGGCAACGCGCCTTGCCGCCGTCAGGAACTCGTTGCGAAGCTGGTTGAACCCCGAACTTCCCGCCGAACCGTTCCCATTGTTGTGCGCCGGAGGTGAGGCGGCAGCGCCGGCGGGTGGCGTGGTGGATCTATTCCCACCATTCGGGGCCGCGTTGTTTGCAGGGAACGAAGGCTTCGCCATCAGCTTTGACACCGTGGCCCCTTCAACCGGTGGCATGACAGATCCGTTCCCGCCTTTCGGGGCAGAACTGCTTTCGGGAGGCAAAGGCTTCGTCGTCGGCTGCGGCGGGGTTACGGCGGGAATCGTATCGGAAGGAGACCCTGCCGTGGCGCCTTCCCCGGCCGATGTGCCATTTGCCGACGCCGGATAGAACTCCGTTGCGACCTCCGGCGCCTGCTCTTGCTCGTCCTCAACGACCTCAAAGACCTTGCCGCCCGAGCCGAGCAACTTTCGAGTCTCGGCGAACAGGCGGGCGTTCTCGGTAAGGTTGGCGATGAGCTTCCGCATGTCGTCACCTTCCACCTCAAGGCTCAAGGCCCAGATGGATGAAGTCTTCTTCCTCTTCTCCTTGCGGTCGAAGTACGTAGCCTCCTCCGGGCGAACCGTCAGCTTGGCCGTGATCCCAGCCAAGCGACCACCCGTAAAGGTCTGGATCTCCTGTAGAGCTGAGTGGATCTGGCGGATGGATCGGTAAGAGCACGTGTGGATGCGGCAGACGCTACCTAGGCGCGGGAAGTCCGCCAGCACGAAGCGTAGATCTCCACCCGGTTTGCACTGCCCGCTGGCAAGCTCCGGGCATCCGCTGCCGCACTGGGTCCAAGGCTGGCCGCCAGGTTTCTCAGTCGTGCGCCGGGTAGCCGAGACGCCGTCACCCCAGCACTTCCGCTCGGTGGCTGTCCACCAGGCGTATGAACTGGGGAAGACGTTCTCGATGTCGTCGTCGATCAACATGATGTGAAGATCCCGGCACTGCTCTCCGTAGTGCTTGATCAGTTCCGGGTCAATCTCCCACTCGACCCTGTTGGCCGTCTTCTTCTTGCGCAGGAAGACGAAGTGGTCGAGCTTAGTGGGATGGTTGCGATCTCCATTGGGTGGTAGCCCAATGGAGACCTTCGTGGATACCGACAGCCGCTGGACAACACGGCCGTCATTGTCGTGCGTGACACCAATGATCATATGTACTCCTCCTTTTCAAGTATGGTTTGGCCGGCACACCGCGTCGCGGGTCAGGAGTGCTGGCAGGGTGATACCAAGTCGGAACTCTTCCACCGAGCCTGCTCTCCGAATGCAGGCCTGGCTTCGAACCTCACCGACACACGCGTGGTGATCTGCGACATCGGGCTCCAGTTTGGCGAAAAGAGATGTGAAAGTTTCGGATAGGTAAGGCGGGTGATGCTGCGGATGCTGAGCGAGGAGACCTGGATGTTAGGCCGTTTGGTTCACGTGCGCCGCCAACACGTTCATTACGCGGGTGGCAACATCAACGAGCTTGCGCCTAGGGTCGAGGTAGCGTAGCTCTTCAGGGAGCCAGGCCACTGACCGCGAGGATCGAGCCAGCCACGCGAGGTACCCAACCAAGCCCTCAGGCACATGCCAGCCAAGTGTGAACGACTCATGGCAGTCGAACCCGAGCTGATTGGTCCACTCATAGCCAAGCGCGTCAAAGAGCTCGCTCGAAGCTTCCAGGTGGTCCCAGAACTTCATCGCCTCGATGTCTTCGAGTCGGCCGCTTGAGAAGTCAACTCTTTCAAGGAGCAGGGCCAACTCTTCCAGGCTCACTTCCAGACGAACCGGGCGGCCAGTCTCCAGGTCTCGGATGGCATCGCGCCACTGACTACTGGGTTGCCGTTCCAGGAGTGCCAGCGCGCGCTTCACCATCAGGTCGATGGGGGGAGCGCCGGTCAGGCTGCGCTGACCGGGCAGATCCAGATAAGGCAACAATTCGAAGAGTCTCATTTTCACCTCCTATAGGGTATGGGTTTCAACTTGCTTACAGTCAGAAGGACATTCCTTGTTGTTCGAAGTCGTGACGACAGACGTTAGCAATGCTCCACGATCTTTTCGGACATCATCCGTTTCACGCAAGGTGGGTTGCCGAACGGGTCCCAGACGGTGACGAAGAGCAGCCCTAACTCCTTCTGAGACTAACTCTTGATTCTCCGCTCTCCGAAGGTCCATCGCGAAATGCATTTCAAGCGCACTTCGATTGTGTTTTGAAGAAACGCAGGAGCGGAGGTCCTTAAGGCTTTGTAGACTTGCGCAGTCGTAAACGCCACCAACCTAACGGCCTCGCCAAAATACAACACTTGCTCGTTGCTCAGCGGCTTGGGCCGGGTGGCGCGCAATGCCTGAATGACCCCTCCTGCGCGCCTGCCGTGCGCAGGGCTAGGAGGTATTCGTCGCTCAACACAAAGTTGATTCCACGCTCATGCTTCAGCCTGACCAACTCCTGGGGTTCCATCCCTGCCTTCACCGAGTCCATCACTTGGCCTTTGGTCAGGGGTTCCTGCTGCCGCTCCGGGCCAGCAGGCTGTGCAACGACAGCCAGCAACACAATCGAGATAAGGAAGCGGAGTTTCATAAGGCACCTGAAGATATATTCAAAGGCCTGTCACAACATACGGACCAGCCTGGACTTCCAAGCATCACTTCACACTGTTTCACACGCCAACAGCGTGTACGCGTGCACCAACTAGTATGGTTCCTGCACAGCATGTGCGCACCCTCCGTTCCCAACGAGCGCTTGTGCACAGCGGACAATCCACACAACACTGCGCGCCTTACCGTCCAATGCGCACCATAGACCAGAACATGGCAAACCGATCACCGCACCACAGCGACAGGGGCTACGCTGCTCCAAAAAACCGTTCGGCCGCGAACGCACAAGGCGCCTAACAACTTCTTGCTACCTACCATTTCAGCACCTGTCGTTTGCGGCACGAAAACGGCTGATTTCAGTATATAGTCAGAAATCAACCCCTTGCTGCTCAGTCGCTTGGGGGGCCTCAGGAATAGTCAAAGAGTGGCAACAAATAGCCAAAGGGTAGGCAAAAAGTTTAAGGGAGCACGGCTGCGGAGACCTGCGAAGGGTGGGTGCTGCCGGTTAGGGCGGTGCGGAAGGGGCGGTATTGGTGACATTTCCAGTCGAAGACCTCGGTGTCGAGCAAGTGGAGATACCAGTCCGCCAGCAGCCCGAAGCAGACGTAACGCTTGCTGTTCCTGAACTGCCAAGACACGAGCCTCAACACGTCCTCAGTGGACGCAAGGTATAGGAAGCGATCGAGGTTTTTTTCCGAATCGAACTTATTGAGAACGTCTGCGTACTGTTCCTCGCTCTTGACCGTCCTCTCATACTCGAGCGCGAACGTTGCCTCACGTTCGTCGACTCTCACCGTCACGATCGCGTCGTAGACCTTTCCATTGGCGACACCCATGGACGCGTTCCTTGATCGCACTTGGATCTCCGGCACCCATCGCACCAGCAAGCCAGCGCGCAACAGGCTGAGGTGAATGTTACTGAGCTCGAGCGAGTGTGCGACTTGCACTTCTTTCTCGCTCCGGGCCGGCTTGGCAGGTGTGGTGAGGAATTGTTCACCGGTACTTGCGAGCATGATCTCCCCAGCCTGAGTA
Organism: Terriglobia bacterium; assembly: GCA_050011515.1. Classification (GTDB taxonomy): domain Bacteria; phylum Acidobacteriota; class Terriglobia; order UBA7540; family UBA7540; genus CAVROP01. Next base: position 13,220 of record JBEKIZ010000040.1, read on the forward strand.
ATACAATACACAAAGGCTTTGCTTACGGATGGAACCGTGTGCCGCGCGATCAGGCCATGCATGGTGAGCCGCCGGACTCTCCAGTTGAAAGTTGAACGATTCGACTCGTGCTGGCCAAGCTGCACGAACTCAAACAATTGGTCATGTGTGACGAAGCCGGATCGCAAGACCTGGCGAAGCAATGGGTAGTCGTGCTCGGAGTTCAGGCAGATGCAGTCTTTGATGTAACGCATTGTTAACCTCCCAAAACAGTTTCAGAGCGAGATCCTTCGCTGCGCTCAGGATGACAGCGCACAGAGTTACGCGACAAGTTGCAAGCGTGCAATCCAGGGACGGGCGGACACTGCCTGAAGCATGAAAGTCCCGACGTCACTCCGTATCCAGCCGTAGGCGGGCAGGAGCAACATGCTTTCCTGCTCGTCACCGCATTCGCTAAATGAAATGAGCAGCCCGTTGTCAGACTTCCATCCGCTGTTTCCAATGTGGAGACGGCCAATCTCGCTTTGTCTCGCTACAACCAAGAAGCAGTCGGGCTCTCGCGGTGCTGCGAGCATGTACTTAAAAAGGATCTTGTTCTGTCCTTGCCAAACACATGGCTCCTCGCACTCGAACACACGGTTGATCATCCGCTGGGGGTAATTCGGGTTGAAGCCGCCGGTTGAGTTGAAGCGCGCGTGGCCGGCGACCTTCGAACGTGTACGGATCGTTCCGTCCATCGGCACGCCCGTGGTGTTGTAATAGGCGGCATGCGCGAACCGCCTCGGGTCGTCGGGGTCCTTGCCGAACCGCCGGCGCCACACGCTGCCAAGTCCTGTAATCGCCACGACCATAACCGTCATGCACCCTTAAGGTGTCTGTTCTTTTCGCGTTCTGCGTGAAGCTGTTGCTGTAGCGAGTTGACGAGTTTCATGTATTCGGTGTTCGAAGCAGGCAACGGCAAGGTCGCCTCGCTGACCCCACGAACGGCGCCTTTCCCGTCAACCTTTTCCGACAGCGCCTGGAGCTTCAGGCTCAGGTCTGTCACGACGGCCGACCTTTGTTTCAATTCCTCCTGCAGTCGATCTCTCTCATTGGTGATGGCCCGCTGGTCATCCGCCATCTTCTGCAATTTTGCCTTGAGTTCGTCGTTCTCAGATGTGCTGCCAGAGATCCCCTGCCCAGACCCTGCCTCGATCGCGCGGTTGCAGTGTTCGACGTGATTGTTATACCTCTCGATGGCTTCCCTGGCAGCTCGGCGGGAGTACAGGTCATGGTTGTAAAGGTCGGTCAACATCTCCTCGGTCAGATAGCGCTCGCGCCCGCGATCGATCCAGAGTTTGGCGTAAGCGATCATGACCAGCAGCGACCATAGGGTCAGCCAGAAGCTGTATGGAAAGTACGGATTCTTAGCAGTGGCTTCGAGGAAAGCGCGGCGCCGTTCCTCCATCCACTTGCCGTAATCGACGTTGCCCGGATTGAACTGTTTCAGTAGGAAATCGTACCAGGTGTCGGGCGGTTGCTGTGTGCGTCCCTGTGCTTGGGCTGCAGCCATTGGGCTGTATTGACTGCGAGGAACGGACGACGCTGGGGGCCGGTCTTGTGCGAAGCTGGAACAAACAGCCAACGACAGCCACGCTATCGTCGCCGGGAGATTAGTGCATGTTCTCACGCTCTGAATCCTCCAGGAGCACGCTTCGGAAAGCGCGCCGCCGCTGCCAGATCGGAACTCTTGAACCGCAGGTTGGCTCCGATCGAATCGGCGCGAGAATGGCGCAACCGGGGGTAGATCTCCGGCTCGAAGTTAGGGATGCTTACGTCGGCCGGCGGCCTAACGTGCAAGTGTCTGTGTAGAGTTCCGCGAGTGTCGTCGGTCATCAGGATTTCCATCTGTCCCTTGGGCAAGTTCTTGATGTGCTCGTCGAGGGCGCGCGTCTCGCGCTCTTCCCGCTCCACGGCTTGCCCGGTCGCCTCGTATTTCTCATACCCAAATACCTTCCAACGCAGCATGCAGCGGCTACGGCGCGTAACCTCGTGCTCAGCCGACGCCCGCAGGAAGTAACGCGCTGTTTCCTCGTCGCGGGTGCGGAGCGTCATGGTCGTGTTGGGAGCTGACGTGACATCTTCCTTGAATCCGCGACCGACCTGCATGAGCTGTGGCAACGACTGCATGGAGAACAGGAACGCCGTGTGCGTGCCGCGAGCGGTCTGTAGAATTTGGGCGAAGTTCCGGTAACCGAAGGGGGCGAATTCATCCAGCACGACGCTGAACATCGGCCGGTTGCTGCGGCGCCTTTGCTCCTCGCTCTCATAACGCTTGCCAACTACGAGCTGCAAGTTCTGGAGCAGCATCTTCCCCAGGGCGCGCACCGGCTCAGTGTTCTTGTTCACGTTCAGCGTCACAAAGAGGATCAGTTCCTGTTCGATCACCTCATCGATCGAGAGCAAGTCTTCGTAAGGTCCGGTGATCACCGACAGCTCATCATCCAGAAAGGTCATGCACTCGTTCAGGAGTCCCTGGATCTTGGGTACGCGCTCACGGTCCTGGAACGACTGATATAGATTCTTTACCGACATCTCGAAGTTCAGGCGGCGTTGGGTGGTGATTAACGCGTCGCGCTCGATGCGTCGTGTCGCCTTCTCCACCTGCTCCCGCAAGACTTCTTGGTCGATCGCCATCACCAGCACGTCATAGAAGTTGAACTTCAGCCCCGTGTACACCAGCACCCGGACGATATCGGCAAGGTAGTTGAGCTGGTGCTTGGCAAAGAACTCGTCGTGCAGGTTGAATGAACCGAAGACCATGTTCACGACGGGCATGTAGTCGTCATCCGCACAATGGAACGGGTTGTACAGAACGGAGATGTCAGGCCGCGCGGGATTCAACACCCGCAGTTGATGCAGGCGGCCAGCGCGATGAATATGTGGCAGCAGGTCGTAGAAGAATTCCAGGTCACCTTTGCCGTCGAAGATGACGATGGGGATGTGACGCGGGTCTTCCGGCGGGCCAACAGTTCGCGCCAGATCCTGGCTGATAATGTTGCGGAGAAGGGTGGTCTTGCCGGAACCGGTCATGCCCAGCACGATACCCTGCATTACGCGGACCTTGTCGGGCCAAAACCAGGGTTCGCCGTGAACATCGTAGCCAAGCACAACCGCGTCGTGAGCCCATGTCTTGCGTGTGAAAGCTTCATCGCGTTTCGGCGACATCACCAGCGGAGGGCTGGGCCATTGCTTCTCGCGCCGCGATCGTCGCGTGGCCAGAAGCCATATGCCGCCGCCAGTACCCACTCCACTGATGACCATGTACAGGGCTATCTCCTCGACCTGGGGACTCGTAAAGTGGTAGCGGTTGCGGGCGACGTACCAGGTGAACCAGCTAACCGCCAGGATAACCACAGCGATGAGAATTTCAAGGCTTTCGAGAAGTGGTGGGTATTCGCGCCGGTCGTAGTTGGGAGGTCTCACCGTCATGACCACAAGTTGAAGTGAACGAACACCCCCAAAAGTGCCAAGAGGCACAACACAGCGAGCACAAAAGCCTTCCTAGGATGTCGTGGCGCTTCGGGCTCAAAGGGATTGGCAGGCTCGAGAACCATAGTCGATATGGCCGCGCCCAGTCCGAGGTCCGTGCGGCCCTTGAGGTAACCCCTCAACCAAGAACGCGCTTCTAATTGCGTGAATTCCTTTGTCATGATTAAAGCACCACCGTGGCGGTTAGTTGGCCTTTTGCGTCCCGAGGAAACATAAGGCGCAGGACGGTGGGACCATTCTTTCTAACCGGAAGCTTGACGCTGACAACTCCCACTGTCTCTTTTCCAGGGTCCAAACGGACAGAGCGCAGCTTTCCACCAACTACGTCGACCGGCCTTTCGTCGCTGACTTTGATTCGAGCCGCTGCGGACTCCGTCAACTGGGAGTTCGACAAACGATCCACGGCGTGGGAAGAGTGGTCCACGTTGATTGCAACGACCTGTGGTGTACTCAGCGTATAGGCTTCCCGGGTGCCGTTCCGCACCTCATAGCGGATGAACAGTTCGTTAGCTTCACCCTGGAAGGTGTCCTTGAGCAACACCACGACCCGATTCTTTGGCGTCTTCAAACCATCCGTTCGGATCGGTCTACCATTGAGCAGAACCTCCGGAGCTACCACCGCAGTTGCAGGGGGCGAAGGAAGTTTTGCGGCCGTCGGTGGCGCCGGCGCTGGAGGCGGCGCAGGCTGGTCAATGGCAAAGTCCATCTGCTCGACTGCCCCCGCAGGCTCCAGTTCGTAACTCAATCGCCCGGAGGCCGTCCAGATGAAGAGGTTCGTGGCTACGTCGGCTTCCGTCGGCTGGATGAAGACCTTATTTTCCCGCCACTCGATCTTGAAGGCCGGGCTACCAGCGGCCACCGTTATTACCGGCTCACGAACTTCGATTACCGTCAGGTGGTTCAGGGCGGTTTGGACGCGCACAATCCGGTTAGGATCGGGTTTCTGGACATCGATCCTCTGGGCCCAAGCTGGCAGGACAAGCGCCGCCAGCGCTGCGATAGTGCTGATTAATCTTCTCATATGCTGTTTCTCCTTCCTTGCGGTCTTTTCCCAAGGTTTTTGAAAAGCCCGGGAGGCTCCGTCGACCGGAGCCCCCGAGGATAAGTTGCTGTGTTATAGGCGAGCTGGGCGAAGCTTGTTACTCAGTCCACCTTTTTTCTTCGCGGCACAAAGGGGCGCTGTTGCGTGCCTGGAAAGATGACCTTCCCGTCGCGCACCTCGCTCCTCCCTGGTTCGATAGAGAACGGGTGAACCCTGTCAACCATTACCGGGTTTCCGCCTCCATCGCGGTCCATAAACACCTCGCCTTTGTGCGTCACTTGCATGTGGAAGATGCGGCGTTCATGAACACTGCCGTCGCCGTTCGGGAAAGCAGCAACCAAAAAAACACGCCCTTCAGCGTCGATCTCTACTTCGCCATCACAGAGTTCGGGAACCGCTACCATAATCGGCCGGCCACCGGTCCGTTCCACGATTTTGTTGACGATTTCCTGCGGGAAGGCGTAGAACACGATCGATCCCGTGCCCTGTCGGTCTTTGTTCTGGCACACCTCAGCAGTCTTGCAGGCAAGGGCGTGCAGTGCCGACATGTAAGGCAAGCGATTCCCATTCTTTTGCTCGGCCCACTTACGGACCATGTGGATCAGGTTTTTGAGGTCGTGGCGGCTTCGCTCCTCGAAAAAGTGCAATGCCGCCTGGGCTTGGTTGCGCTTGAAGTTCGCCTCCCTCCGAGTTGCGGGGTCAGATCTTTTGGCCTGGAACTCGGCTTCAGCTTCCTCCAGCGCTTTTTCGAGCTTCCTGCGCCGCTCCGCCAATAGTCCAATGTTGACGGCGTAGAAAGTCGAGACAATGCCGCACTCCCGGTAAATCTCGCGGGTGAAGGGTTCGCCTGCAATCAGCCCGCGAAAGTCACTGAGCGGTGCGGTCTCCGAGAAGAACCGATTGAGGTGCTGACGGAGAAACACATACATCTTCCCGATCTTGTCGGTTTCAGGGACATCGAGGTGCTCCGGCATGTCGGAAATACACCGCTTGTTCTTGAGCTTCAGCCAAGGTGCGGGGGTGACTTGTTTGCGCACCTCGCTGATCAGCCTATGGTCGGGCTCCGTTCCCCACTTCAACTGGTCGATGGCATTTTGAAGCTGGTCAACGAGTTGGTTCGCGAAGTCCGTCTTGCCGGCGGCGAGACACGATGTCTTGAGATCGGTGATAGAACCGATGCGATTGCCTCGCGCCATCATCGCCACCTGAGGTAGGTTCCACCAAGGGCTTTGCTTTTTTTGGAGTTTATTCTTGGGATTGAACTTCTGTTCCCGATAAGCAAAGCGGTCCTGGACGAACCGTGGAAAGCGGTCACCCTCGACCACGCAGACCTGGTCGAAGTCGTAATCGCCTCCGTTTCTCTTGGCAGTTTCCGAATGCTGGGTGAAGGTCCCCTTCAAACGAAGCTGCTGGTCGAAAAGGTCTAGGACCTGGGGCTCGGGCAGCGTACAACCGCTATTCTTCAAGTCCGCACCCAGCAGGCCAACCGCCTCTTGAGCCGAGAGATTCTCGAAGGGAAGCAAGTCTTCTTTCATCCGGATTGGATAGCGCACTAGAAGGCCTTGTCGGCAGCGCAGTGACGTAATGGCCCGGTCCGGTGGAATCCAATCCGAACCCGAAAAGATTTCCCCTTCGTGGAGAAGGAGGTAACCATCATCCGCGAGCGTGAATCCGGGCAACAGGAAGCCTCCCGAGGTACACAGCTTGAACGCCCACTTCGCGAGCAGCCGCTGCAACTGGCGGTTAATGAATGGGTGTCGCACGACGTACCCGGTCGGGTCCGCCTTGAGCACAGCCTCGACGATAGTGTTCTCTACGCTGGTGTACTCCGGGGCGGTTCCTTCTTCGGAATCGATCGAACGCTGGGCCTCCTCGGTTCCCAGGATACGGAAGAGCTCCGTGAAGTCCCCTTCTCTCACCGCTGCCTCCAGCTTTTCGATCTCCTGTAGGGCATAAGTTTTGATCTCCAGCTCAATCGAGTCTGTGGGTGCGTGTTCCACAAGCGTGTAACTCGACCTGAACTGAAGGTCGCGGGAGACGTCACGAATGCCGAGAACGATGGGACCGCGGTAAGCGTGCGCCTGCCGATCGCCCAGCAGCGACCGAAAAGAACGCACCAGACCACCTCGGTAATCGGGCTTGACCGCGGACTTGGGCAAGATGATGTCAGTTTCCAACTTCTGCGCCACATCATCATCCATCACCTTGAACGATCCTTTGGCCTGGGTTTTGTCAAAGGCCAAACGAAACTGGTAGAAACGGTGCGCGGGCAGATTGAGCTTGAGAAAGAGTGATTGGGAAATCCACCCTCGGCAATCGTTCGTGCCAAACTCGTGATCCTCGACCACCAAGACCCGGCAATCCGGCGCCTCGATGCGTACTTTGCACGAAGAGACGAGAATGCCAAAGTAAGTGATCGCCGCCTGGGGCGCGCAATGGAAGCGCTCTGCTATCTTCTTTTCGTGTGCAGTGTCCACGGCGTAGAACTTGCCATTTTTCGCAGAGCCCGTCGCGCCGACCAGGCTGTAGCGCACGCCATCGAACTCGATCCTGACGAGTGCCTGCTCGACGAGAGCCTGTTCGAACGAGTCGAGTGGCTCCCGTGGCACATCAACCGTTGCCACACGAATTCCCGGATAGAGCGACTGCAACAAGGTGTTCTCGAGTGTGGCTTGGCGATCCAGTTCCATAAGCTTCCTTGACAAACCGCCCCCTTTGTTGATTTCGAGCGCGACAACCGGCGTCGCGCTGTTGTCTCTTGTCTTTGACATGGCTTTTCTCCTTTTCTCTCAGGCACAGGTAGAAAAGGAGGCCGACGCTGCCGGTCCCTTCGCTGTCCTGTGCCGCAAACGAGGTTTACGGCCGGACTCGAAGAGCCGGCCTATTCGGTTGTTAGCGACCTGCGCGGTTCGGCAAAGCACGCAGAACCAAAACGACAAGCCGCATCTGGATCGGTTGACGACAAGCTAAAACAGCAAACTGCTTGGCATCACCCTGACGCCTCACTTTCTGTCCGCAGGTGCAGAACAGAAGTGAGGTTGCTGGAAAGGGTCCTTTCGCTTTCCACAGGCTGGAAGATGATTTCCCAGTCAGTTTCAGCGACCGGACTAAACCCAGCACTGAACCGCAATAAAGCTTGCGGAAGGCTTTGACGGATCTAACTTCGTCTGTAGATGAAGCCGTATAAAATAAAGGCCACGTTTATCTCTTAACAGGCTCACTCCTGACCTGTGGGTTCTTCCCCGCAAAGTCCGCCGTGGCCCGCCACTCAATGACGCTGTAATAATTCAAACCGGTCTTGAGTGACTCGATTTTCGCTTCCCCCTCAGTCGCAATCTTCCTGTCCAGAGATGGGACCGTGCCATTAACGCCAGCCTTGGCCAGAAAGAACCGAACGCTCCCGACCGGGCCCTGCTCCGGCGGGGTCGATCGCCGACGGGGACTCCGAGCTACAGGCTGAGGGCCCTTCGCCTCCTCAACCGCACTGCCTGTTGCCATACTCAAACCTCCCTCCTGGCGGCTCGCTCTTGCGAGCGAGCCGCCGGTTTTCTTGCATGCCAGATAGCCCCCGGCGGGCTGCTGCCCCAATGGCAGCCTCTACTTGTCAGATCCCTCGGACTCGAGCGTGCTGTTTTGCAACAGCCCGTTTTCACGGTCGCCGACCATTTGCTGCTCGGAGTACTGAGCCACCAACAGTCCGCTGGGATTTAGTTCTGACCGTCGTTCCTCCACCAGGCGCACGTTATAGCGCGCCACGATTCGGTCGCTACTCTCGGTCCCGTTGCGAACTCTGTGGACTTCTTTCACTCCGAAGGCCACATATGCCCAGGCAGTCCCTTTCACTCCCTCAATCGTGCGGATGCGAAAGTCGGAGATGATGTGCTCATCCTTGATCTTTCCAACCGTATCGTCGTCACGGAGCCGGTTCAGTGTGTACTCCCGCAGATTGGCGGTCATCATGTTGAGCGACTCGGACAAGTTCCGGTCCACGGAATCAGGTGTGTAAGACAGGTAGTGATCGAGGAACCGTCGCACAGCCGCTCTGCCTTCAAGGTCCGTGGGAGCGGCTTCGGCCGCCGCCTCTGCTGACAGCCCAAAAGAAAACCCTGCCTTCGCTGGAGGGTGCGCTGCAGCGCCTACGACCGTGGCATTGCCGTCCTTGTCGACCCGGATAACCGTCGGCGGCTGCAAACGGACATAGATGGCGAAACCAAAAGACACCAGGGTCAGCACGCCAAAAACCATCGCCAGCACCATGGAGCGATTGGCATAGGCGCGGAGCATGCCGTCGTGCTCGTAGTACTTCGTGCACCACGCCGTCTCCGGCTCATTTGCGTGAATGTTGCCCTTCATCCGTCACATCCTCCACTCTTAAAGGCACAGGCCCGTCGCGACGCGGGTCTAACCGCTACCACCGCCTCCCCCGCCCCCACCACCGCTTCCACCATAGGTCTTCGCGGCCAACTTAGCCGCGGTCACGACCGTGCCTACCATTACCAGCATTGTGCTGCCCACCTCTCCTCGCACAATCCGGCTGGCGATAAACGGTATAAAGGCTATGGAGATCGAGAACACGATGCTCGCGAGAGCCAGGAGAATTACTTGGCCCGAACCCAAAAAGCTGTTCAGAATGCCGTTCGCGTTCAATACGGCATTGACCGTGCCCATGTTCACGGCGGTCATGAGGGCCTGAATAATCGCATAGATCAAACCCCATGCCCCAAAAACCATAAGATTCACTAGATAGGTTCGCGCAAGCTGGCCAAAGCCACGCGCCGGCAGCAGCGCCAGCACAAAGGGACCAACCACGTAAAGAACCGTCCCGTAGAGCGCATAGAAGAGCGTGAAGAGGGTGTAAGACAACGGAAAGATGACGAAGGCAACCAGGATCAGCAGTGCGCCCAGCAGTCCCGAGATGCCGCCCGCAATAAGTCCCCACAAGCTGGACCAGCCATTCTGATTGAAGTAAGTGCTTAAGTCGTTCAGCCAGTTATTGAAAAGATCTCCGACTCCCACGCTGCTGTAAATGAAATCCGCCACTGAGTTAAACATGCCGAGAACGTCCCGGAACACCCTGCCATAGTTGACGAACACAAGCCCGAGAATGAAGTACGCTATGCCCCCGATGGCTAGCATCCGCACGTCCCCGCCCATGCTGAAAGCTTGGTAAACGCTGTACAGGAAGCTGAGCAGCAGGATCGTACCGGCCACTCCCAGCACAGTGGCTGTGATGTTGTAGCCGTCAATCCCCTGCAGCGCAGTCTGGAGAAGCTGTTCAAAATAGAACTGGCCCATTTTACTGCCTCTTAAGAAGGTTGATTAACTGCTGTCCCAGGTTCGAGGTGCTCGTAGCTCCGGATTTGATGTTGGCGCCCGCATCCGCAAGGTCAATCGCCCGCACCCGCATTAGGTCAGCGATAGCAGCTTGCGTGTAGGCATTGGCGCGCACGAGCCACGCGTCGGCCTGCGCCTCAATAATCGGGGCACTGCCCGGCGCCGCAGTCTGGAGGCTTTGGTTAATCTGGTTGGCGGCCTGAATCTCCAGGTCTGCAAGGTTGTCGATGGCGATGGACCGTTTCATCGCCGCCTGGGCCGCGGCGTCGGCCATGTCGGTCCTGTTGCGGACATCCTGGGAAGCCGCCGTAACGTCCGGCACCGGGCCGTACACGACCGAGTAACTCGAGCTCGTCCGGCTGATCTGGTTCGCGTCGGCTGATAACAGGATTTGTTCTAGTTGTTGGGGCGCGGGCAGTGTTGCGCTGTTTACCGGTATCCGAGTGACTTTTTGGATGGTGGTGAAAATTCCCTGCGTGCTACCAACCAGGAACTGCGCTTGGCTGATTTGCGCTTGCGGCCAAACGACTGTCTGCTCGAAATTCTGAATGGCCCGGTCCACAGTGAGGATACTGGTCAGCCCGCCGCCGATCACATTGTTCATAGTGCTTGAAATTGTGGTGAGTCCCGCCGCGAGTACGGCGCAACAGGGATCCAAAAGCTGGCTTTTGACCTGCCGTGGCGCGAGCATCACAAGGACAAGGGCCAATACCGCCACCCGCAGCTTGTGTCCCCAAGCCCAGCGGAAACCGCACCTCCATCTTTCAAAAATCATAGTCAGAGCGTTTTTCACGTTTTATCCCTCCGTTAGCGGTCAGTTGCGTTTTAGAAGATTGATAATCTGGTTGCCTACCTGGCCAGTGTAGGTTGCGCTCCGCTTGAGCAGAGCGCTCTCGTGCCCCAGACGGGCCGCCTCCTGCCGAAGCTCGGCGGCAAGCATCTTCTGCGTCAGGGCTTGGCACTGGATGCTGGCTACTACCGCACTGGCGGTCAGGAAGGGCGACGAGCCCGGTGCCGCCTGGCCGGCTCCGCTCTCCAGTTGGTCCCCAGCCTGCAACGTCAGAGTTCCGGCTTCATCGGTCTTTTTCAAGGTCTTCAGGGTGTCGAGGGCCAGGGCATCATCCATATCGGTCATGGCGCGATCAGGGGGGCTCGCCGCGGTCGAAACCGGTACTGGGCCGTAGGCATTCCCATAGTTTGTCGTCAGAAGGGCAAAGTCGTTCGTTTGCTGGTTTCTCATGACCTGCTCCAACTGCTGGGTTGCGGGAAGCGTCGCGCTCGACGGGTTGATTCTAAAGATCCCCCACATCAGGTTCCGATACTGCGCAATCATCTGCGTAACCTGTGCGCGAGCCTGGTTGATTAGCTGAACCGGCCAGATGACGTTCCGGTAGAAATTGTTGTCAGCGGTCCTGACCGAATTGATGGAACTAAGTCCCGAATGGATGACTCCATTGATAACGTTGAGGACCGCCTGGATAGCCCCAACCAAGCTGGTCTGCGCCTGAACGCGTGGCGGAGCGACAAGCACTGTAGCCGTCGTTCCTACGAGCGCCAACGCAAGCACCTGCCGCCGCGTTTTGGCCTGGACCACAAACCACGAAAACATTACGAAGAACAAAAACGTCATAGGATCTCCTCCAATACGCACGATGCTTACCTTGTACTCTCTCGAAAGGCTGTATTGACTTCCCCGGACAACTCCTCGGCGAGAGGTTTCACATCCGCCAAGCCTTGCGGAAACTTCTGCCCCAGCTCCCGATAAGAGTCGAGCAGCGGCTGATGCTCGCGACTCTTTAGGAACCATGTGCGGTAGCGGCGCTCTCTGGGGAAAGTTGTGCAGATCCAGTAATCAAGCGGCGTGGGAACGATCCGAATCGTCTGTGTGGTGTCAGCCTTATCGCCGAGGACCAAAAGGACTTCAGCATATTGTCCTTTGCGCGGGGCGTTGAACAGCTTGATCTCATTAAGCGCCACCGGGTTCAAGGAGAGGTGAGTTGCGAGTGGACCAACGTCGCCCGGCTGTTGCCCCACGATCTTGGTGGTCGCGTTCTTCAGGATGCCAGGCCCGTGCTCGCGAGGCTGGAACTCGGTACCCACAAAATCCTCTACGGTCTGCGAAATGCCCCAGACGCTGGAATTCCGCTTGCGCGCGGTGCGAAACAGTTGGACGACTTCCGGCGCCAGGGAGGGTGAATCGAGCAGCGACCAGCACTCGTCAAGCACGGTGATGCTGGGTTGTCCCTTCCTTCCCGCCGCCCTGGTTGCCATCACATTGGCGATCAGCATGCTCATGGCGGTTTCGAGGCGCGGGTCGGAACTCAATCCCTCCACATCGAAGAACAGCCAATTGCTGTCGATCTTCAGCGATGTCGGGGCGTCGAACAGCTTGGCGTAAATACCCTTTTCTCCCGTCCACGAACGGAGCTTGATCGCGGCCAGCTTGGCCTCATCAATGGTGCGCTGCATCCGCTCCTCATCCCGCCATTGCGCCAGCTCTTCCCGCAAGTCATTGAACGTAGGAATCGGATTGGAATACCGGATGGCACAGCGCTTATAGGTGCGCGCGATGGCATCGCTGATCAGGTTGTCAAGAAGGGACGTGTCCGAGCCGGGGCTGTCACCCAGCATGTGCCGCGTCAGGTTCTTCAGGAAAGCGATCTTGTCTTTGCCGGGAGAGGTTTCGCCCGGCGGCAAGTCCCAGGGATTTAGGGTTTCGCTGCCCTCAAGGTCCACTTCGATCACCCGGCCACCCATCAGTTCCACCAGCGGCCGATAGGAATCACCACGTTCCAAAATGGAAATAAGGGGGTTGGCGCGCGCCATCATGACCAGGAAAAGCTGGGCCATGAATGTCTTTCCACCCCCGCTTTTCGCCATGATGAGCATGTTGGCGTCGCCCAAGCTCGAATCGAACGGCGAAAATGGGATCAACCGGTGATGAGGAGTCTCAAAGAGCATGAGAGGCGAGTTCGGTGTCCCCTCCCATGGCATCTCGACAGGTAACAGGTCAGCCGCATGAAGGGTGAGCACGTCAAGCTCTCTTTTGTTTTCCCCTGCCATCGCCGGAAGCCCCCCAAAGAACAGGCGCTTCTGCGCGAGACTTTCCATGATTCCACGGCTCCCGTTCATGCGGGCAATTGCATGGACTACCCGCTGCCGGCGGTCTGCCAGGGTCCGCTCGGCCTCCTCGTGTTCCAGCCTGCTGCGCGGCGGCCTGGATGTTCGTACCGCAACAGTCAGGCTCATCTGGCAACTCTTGAGCGAGCTTGAAATCAGGTCCTGCAAGACTTTCATCAACTGCTTTTCCGCCACCTGGGCGTCTACATTGACTCGGAAGCCGCCATGAAAATCCCTCTGTGCTGCTGACATCTTCCGGAGTTGGCTCTTGTAGTGCTTCACCATCTTGGCCTGGTCGGGAAGAATCACCTCCGCGTTCACGACAAGAGGGAACTCCATCAACATGAGTTCACGTAGAATGCCCGGGAAGGTGGCATCGGGCAGGTCCTTCAGAGTGATCCAGGAATAGAGTAAGCCGCCGATTTTCAGGAAGTCGTCCGTCTCGTCCTCGATGTTGACGTTGGCCATCTGTCTCCGGGCACTCTCGTAAACGAGCGATGTTTCTGGAGGGCGATATGGCACCGCATCGTCCCCTACCGGGTAAAGCGCCCGTTTCACTTCCCGGAAGATGCTGTCGTGGGGCATTCGGTGTATCGCCATGCCGGTCGCTTGAAGTGTTGCTTCGACCCCAGACATCAAACTGTTGAACTCCGCGAGGAGGTCCTCGTGCTCGCGACGCGTCCGCTCGATGCACTTGGTAGCCGAAAGGTTGGCGCTTGAGCCCCGCATCTTTTTCTTCCACTCGAGGTCCGGCGACTGGTGGTGGATTCTAGGGTTCCAGATGAAATAGACGTGAAGTATGTGACGGAGGTACAACCCGTCGCAGTCCCTACTGCGCCAGAGGTCGGCGTGTACGCGGTCGACTGCTTGCAAAACCGGGCTCTCGTTTCGTTGCTCCCGGTTGTACCGGCTGACCAAGTCGCCGTAGCCTTCGGCAATCTCAAATCGTACCTGCATACGCATGGAGCGCTCCGGCAGCGACCGGACCAGGGCTTCGAGCCCGTTCTTGGCGCGATTCCTCATCTCGTCGCTCGCATAATAGGAGTGCACGCCGCCGAGCTCGTAACCGGCGACGAAGGATCCATCAACTTGAATGGCGACGTTATCCAGCAGGTCGCGGATCCGCAACTGCTCGCAGAGCGACGGCGCGGACAGTGACTCCTCATATTGTTGAAGTGTTACCGGCATGGCTCGACCTCGGGCTGGATATATTCGCGGGTCAATTGCGAGTCTCGTTCAAGCGCTGAATAAACGTGAGGCCTGGAGTGGAACATCACCCAGTCAAGCAGATACCCTCGTGCCTTTCCGTACTTGAACAACATCAAGCCAGGGATGCTGAGTAAGGGGACCAGGTACTGCATGATCATGTTCATGGGCAAGCCAAACATTTCGCGTTTCAGGAAGCGGCCGAGTATGTTGCTGACCACGGCCAGCGCCAGGATGGCAAACAGGTCCTCGGCCTCGAGTCCGAGGAACGTAACTCGCGTTCGTAAGTTGCGATAAACAGGTGTCACGTCAAGCGCCATGATTTCCTCCCATTAAGTCACTCCCCCTGTTCCTCGGGTTACGAAGAACTCGCCGAGCCGAAGCAATCCCGACACCAACAGGCACAGTCCCGCAGCGGCGAAGTGCCGCATCCATGAGATTGGCTGGAAACGGTTGGTTACTCCGGCCAGTTGCAATCCCCCGGCGGCCACCTGCAAGGCCGCGTAGATCGGCAGGAGGACGTTGCAGACCCAGTCCACGAAACTGGCTACCGCGGCCCAGACCAGGTTGGCGTCGTTCCAGGCGCGCTGCGAAGCGAAAGTCTCAAAAGCACGCAAGAGTCCGGAAGCCATGAGACACATGAACCCGCCGTACATCGCATACGAGTACTCCCTGCCTTTAGAGAACTGGATGATGGCGATGGCAATAAACAGACCCGCCAGTGTGGGCAGGATCACGTTGCCGCTCCAGTTGGTCAGGTTGAGGATACCGTTGTAGAAGGACATATCCACTCCACCTCTAGGCCACCATGGCCAGCACCAACTTCCAGATCGCCGCGACCGACAACAGACCCAGAGCCACGCCGGCCAGGCGAAGCGCCGGCCGCCGCGTAGCCACGTTAATGATTGCTCCGATAATGGCGAGGCCCGCCGCGATCGGCATGATGGTACCCACGAGGTAGGTCCAAAGGCTGTCCAGTACATCCGCCGTCGCGTACTGCGTTCCGGAGTTGTAACTCTGAAGAAGGTTATAAGTCGCCTGGATTCCAAGCAGGAACATGGCCGTCAAAATCGATGGCAAGGGATGCTCCCCTGCGGCCGAGTCCAGAATCGCCCGCAGCACGAAGTACGCCGCAAGCGTCGTTGCCAGCCGCCCGACCACAAAGTTGGTCACAAAGCTCCCCACACTCGACTGGAAAGTCGAAAGCCAGGAACTCGCGACTCCACCCCCTGGCAGCGGCACACTGACCCCGAAAGAGCTGAACCAACTGAGCAGCGGCTGGAGGGTGAGGAAGACAATTGCCCAGAACATCCACTTTGTAAAACCCCCACCGATCAGGAAGCTCGTTCCACCGCCTTCACGCCGCAGGCTGATGCCCGCCAATACCAGGCACAGGAGAGCCGCGGAAGGCGCCAGCAGTAATAAAACGTTCACGATATCGTTCAAAAGTTGTGGCACGGCCATGGTTTTAACTCTTCGCTGAAAAGATGAATTCAATTGCTGGATTTGTGGCAGGCAACCCTCTCTTCGAGATGCAGGGTTGCCTGCCCCTTTCACTTCGGGGATTCCCGCTCTTTTTTCTAGGTAACACCTCCTGTTCCGTTCGTGATCCAGAACTCAATCAATCGCGTAACGCCTGAGACCGCGAGCAATGCCCCGGCCGCAAACAGCCATCGGCCAAAGCCCCGGCCTGTGAGCCAAGCTATGATGGCCCCCAGCACCGCTCCGCCCGCGCCCACCGGCGCGATCACGTTGCCTACCCAGTTGATGAAATTGAGGAACGCACCTTCCGGTTGCGATCCCGTTTGACCTTGAACAGCTACGTTGAATTGTGGGTTTTGACCCAAGTTTTGAGCCAGGACATACTGCGCAGCCAGCACGAGGCAAATCGCGCCCGCCGCGAGTGGCTTCTTGAGCGACATGTCCCACTTCATGCGCATGAATCGGTACCCTCCTTTCCCGCCTGCTGTTGTTCCATTTCCGAAAACTGCCGAACAACGGCGGCCCGTTGCGAAAAGTAATCGGAGATTGTTTTTGCGTCAAATGAGGTCGGAATGCTGCGAGAAGGAAAAGACCGGCAGGAAACAGGAGGGTTCTGTCAAGCTATCAGTCCCTTCCCAACGATGGGGCGCTTATCTTGCACGCACCGTGCACTTCGATCGTGACGAAGCAGGAAAGGTAAGCTGCTCGCGCTCTTTGGGGAGGTTAGCCATCTTGTTATGAACGGCAGGCGGTGCACTCCGACTGTTTGTTCTGGAACGGAACGTAGCGTGCCAACGTTTTTTCACGGGTCGACAGATGTGAGAGCCAGCTCGCTCAGCGGAAGCTTCAGTGAACACCTTGCTACCAAACACGCCAGACACGCCAGGCTCTGCTTTCGTCTTTCGAGTGCAATGTCCACGGCGTGGAGCTTGGCGTTTTTTCGCGGAGTCCGGCGTGCCGACCAAGCTGTAGCGCACGCCATCGAACTCGATTTTGACGAGTGCTTGCTCTACGATGGCCTGCTGGAGCGAGTCAAGAGGTTCTCATGGCACATCGACCGTCACCATACGAATCCCCCGGACATGGCAATGGCAACAAGGTGTTCTCGAGCGTGGCTTGGCGATCCAGTTACATGAGCTGACCCGGCGGATGGTCGCGTTGAACCCGAGCTTCAGGCCTGTTATGATTCAGTCCCATGCTGTATGCAAAGGGCGAGTCAATCGGTGGCAAGTACGACGTCCGAGATATCCTGGGTGCAGGCGGGTTCGGGGTAGTCTACCTTGCTTATTCACGGGAGTTGGGTAAGCTCGTCGCGTTAAAGACCTTCAAGGAGGAATTTCTCGACACTCCCGCCGTACGCGACCTCTTCCGGAAAGAGGCGAGCCTCTGGATAGACATAGGAGAGCATCCGTGCGTGGTTCAGGCATATTTCGTTGAGGAAATCGATGGCCGTTTATTCGTTGCCTCCGAGTTTGTCGTCGGTGACGAGAGCGGCTTCAAGTCCCTTTCGCTGGATAGGGTGCTGCGATCTGGCCCTGTTGAACTTGCTCTTGCGCTCCGGTGGTCCATTCACTTGTGCTGGGGCATGGAGTTTGCGTACCATCGCGGGATTCGCTGCCATCGAGATTTGAAGCCATCAAATATCCTTGTCGACTACAACCAAGGACATCGACGTGTGAAGGTCTCGGACTTCGGACTGGCTGGGGCTTTGCTAGGCCAGGAGCGGTCGGCCCGGATGGAGCTGGATACACAAGAGGGAACGGTGGGGCTCGCCATCCAAACCCAGCAGGGTTTTGGAGTCGGGACACCCACCCACATGCCCCCTGAGCAGTTCGTGGACTCCTTATCCTGTGACCAGCGAAGCGACATATACAGCTTTGGAATAACGTTGTTTCAGATGGTTGAGGGGCGTCTGCCCTATCTTACAGATCCCCCCAAGGGCGATTCCGAAACTGAAACTATGCGCTTCATGTCAGACATGTTTCGTTTGCACTGCGACGCGCCAGTCCCTCTAGTGGCCTCACCCGTCTCTGGCATCATCGCGAGGTGTCTGCAGAAAAGGCCCGAGTACAGGTACCAGACGTTCAGTGATGTCTGGCGTGACCTGCTGCGCGTAACGGAAATGGTGTTCCCTGGAAGGGGAATAACGGCAAGATCCGAAGAACTACACGGGTCGCTTCAGAGCATGCAGTCACACGAGCTAGATGCAAAGGAATGGAACAACAGGGGGACAAGCCTTCAGGCGCTTGGTGACGTTCAGGGCGCAATTCACTGTTTTAAGCGTGCCCTGGAGATTAACCCGTTGGCGGCGTGGGCGTGGAACAATAGGGGTGGAGCTCTCCAACAGCTTGGCGAGCTTGAGGAAGCAGTGCAGTGTTACGACAAAGCCGTTAGTCTTGACCCGGCCAACTCAAAGTGTTGGGACAGCAAGGGCGCAGGGCTGCAAGCCATGAAGAGATACGAGGAAGCCCTCCCGTGTTTCGACGAGGCCGTAAGGTTGAATCCATCTGACACCCTTGGTTGGGTGGGTAGGGCGAGCGCCTTGGCCGCGTTAGGGCGTCTCTCTGAGGCCGCCGACTGCGTGCAGAAGGCGCTTTCCATAAACCCCAAGGACTCGGACGCGTGGCTGAAGATGGGTTGCCTGTTATTCAGGTCGGATCGGCTTGACGAAGCCGCCGAGGCCTTGAAGGTCGTACTGGAAATCGACCCCCGAGATGGCGCGGCGTGGTCTATCCTAGGTGACGTGCTGTCACAACTCCGGCGGCCCCAGGAAGCCTTGTCTTGCTACCAAAAGGGAGTAGAGCTTGAGCCGGCCAGCGCAGGTGCTTGGTTTGGAAAGTGGGCAGTCGAGAACGCACTAGGATACTCGGAGGCGGCTGCAGAGTCCTTTCGCAAATTCCTGCCGTTAAGCGGACTTGAAGAGCCTCCCGGAACAGACCACGCAGCGGAACGTCCGAAGGAATCGCGCCCTAAAGCTGGCTCGGTTCAGGGTGCCGGTAAGCACTCAACCAGCTAGGAAGTCAGGAACCTCATGATCGTCGCTTCAACATTCTTCAGTCCGGTCCTCGCCGCACCAGGGGTAGCTCTATTACTCCTACCGGACTTCGCAGGTAATTAGCGTAACTCGGTCCCCCGATTCCTGTATCTCCAGAATTACTCCCCCCAACGCAGCACGCGCATGTTGTGGTACACTCTGTCCTCGTCCGCGGTTTTGGTAAAACATCTGTAACCTTGACTGACGTTCTCCGCCCACAGAGTATGTTTTGTTATCCGGGTTAGAGATCGATATTGAACTTCTTGGCGCATTGACGCAAGAGACGCTTGAGCTCCTCTGGCTTCGCTTGGTCCACTGGAATTTACATATCAGTACCCTCCGAACATGAGGCGAACAGCTCTTCTATCCACCCGCTTGGTGGTTTAGTTCACGCCGAACTCTCCCGAATTCTAAGCCGTTCTGCGAACTGGGGACGGTAGTGTAACTTCTTTTGTGTAAATTTGAATTTTGAAGAAGAAAAAAGGGTGTACTCTTCCGCGAGCGACAAAACTCTACGAAGGAGGTACACCCTTATGCGAGAACTGGAAGTCCTCGACGAGGGACATCTTAAGCTTTCCTGGGAGGACAGGAAAGAGTTTTTTCAGGAGGAATTGAGCGAGCAAGTTCGAGGCGAGGTGAAGCGATTATTGGAGGAGGCCTTAGAGGCGGAACGCACGGACTGGCTGGGGGTGGGGCGATACGTGCGCGACGAGGGGGAACGGCACGATTATCGCAATGGTTATTACTTTAGGGATTTAGGAACTAAGTTGGGATTACTTGAAGGGTTGCGGGTCCCTCGAACTCGGCAGGGTTACAGCAGCGAATTGCTGCCGCGTTACGAACGGCGGCAGGAGGCGGTGAACGATCTGGTGCGGGAGGCCTTTCTGCGCGGGGTTTCGACCCGGCAGGTGGGAGAAGTGCTGGAGCCGGTTCTAGGAGAAAGCTATTCCCCGCAAACCGTTTCTCGCATCGCCCGCGGGCTGGACCAGGCGGTGAAGGCTTTTCATGGGCGACGCCTGCGCGATGAGTACATTTACATCTTTCTGGACGGGGTGGTATTGAAGGTGCGAGACGGGCAGGGCAAGGTGCGGCGCCGCTGGGTGCTTGTAGCCTACGGGATCACGGCACAGGGCCGACGCGAACTCATTGCCTATCAGTTAGCCCGTGGGGAGAGCGAAGCCAGTTGGACTGCATTCCTACAAGGGATGTTTCTGCGCGGCCTGGAAGGGCACCAACTGCAACTGCTGATCACGGACGGATCGACTGGGCTGCGGGCAGCCTTGGGGCTGGTCTGGCCCGAGGTTCCCTTGCAACGGTGTTGGGCGCACAAATTGCGCAACATCGGTGACAAGGTCCCTCATAAAGAGGAATCGTGTGTGAAAGAGGCGGCGGCGATTTACCAGGCGTCCAGCCGGCAAGAAGCCCAGCGGATCTTCCGGCGCTGGGCGAAGAAGTGGCGGTGCAAGCGTCCTCGAGCGGTGGCCTGCGTAGAACGGGATCTGGAGGAATTGTTGAACTTCTATGATTTTCCTCCTGCCCATTGGCAGAAGATTCGCACCACAAACATCATTGAGCGGGCGTTTCGAGAAGTGAGGCGTCGCACGCGACCGATGTCCAGCTTCACTAATCCGGCAAGTTGCGATCGGATTGTTTTCGGAGTCATCAGTCACTTAAATCGCTCCTGGGAGAAAAAGCCCCTTAAAGAATTTACACAAAAAGCTTGACGCTACCCTGGGGACTGCCCTATTGCTTTCCCTTCACGTTGGGGTGTATACAGTAGGGGAATTCACCCGCTGCCGCTAAAGAGATTCGACCCCGCACATCAGAACGGCGGTGCGCGCGCATGACACCCATTCGATCCGAGTCGCGAGTCACCCGTGCGCGCGTTCCAGGCGGACGCTGGAGGTGAGAACATGGACCTCGCAGATTTGGGCAGGTTGCCCTCCAAAAAGAGAATAGCAGGCGCGTCGCTGTTTGGATTGCTGTCCGCAATGTATATCCTGAACGCCGCCGAAGAAACGATCCCCCGCATACTGGGTATGGCTCAGAAGGTAGACCTTCGATCGGCACAGAACCTCTACGATTCTTCGGATGTCCTCCGTTCCGTTGTGTTTTTCGTTACTGCGTTCATGGGCGCGGCTACGGCTGGCTTCCTATCAAGGCGTAGGGGCGTTCTCGCAGGAATTCTTTCGAACTCCATCTACCTCGCCATCTTTGGCTACCTATTCGTCCACCCCGCCGCCCTAGAACCTACGCCGAGGCCAGCGTTTGGACTGGCAAGCCACCTGCCACTGCCAGGATCTGTTCAAGGTCAGATGGCACTCCGCTTGATCCTGCTTGTCCTGGTAGCCGCAGCGGGAGGCCTTATTGGGCAGAGCTTTTATTCTTCGGAAGTCGACTTGGATGTTGGCCAAGACAAACTTACCGTCTTTGGAGTCCGCTGGGCCCACTACTTTTGGATTATTCCCTTGATCTACCTCGTGTATCTCGAGTCCGCGATAATCATTGCGTACGCTGTCGTGGTTGTGTTTCTTTCAGACTTTTCCTTCGCGTGGCACCCATCGTTGTGGATCAGCCCAACCTGGTGGATTTGGTGGCTCGTCTTTCCCGTTGCTCCCGGCCTCGTCTATCTAGCCATCTGGATTTCCGCCGTCGGCTTCGTCCGGTTTTTCGCAATCATGCAGCGCCAGCAAACCAAGACACAAGGATGGAAGAAAGTCGGTCTAGTCCTTCTCTACGGGATCGGTGCTCCCTCGCTTTCCTATACTGTGGCCGCTCTGGGGGCGGACGCCGCCCACGCCATGCCCAAGCCCGCCGAGGGCGATTGGAAAATTGCCCTTGCCGTCGTTGTGGTGATTGTCACCCTTAGCCTGCTCAGCAAGGCGTGGCGCTGGCTGACGCGAACCTTCCGCTAAGGTTTACACGCGGCAGGCGCAACTTATTCCATGCTTGTAGAGACTGATGCCGTTCACTCTGCCCATGGACATAAACCCTATACACCGGGCGGGTCCGAGCTGTGTCTTGAGTGGCTTCCAGTTTGGCTCCATTCCGAATCGCGGTTCCTTTCTCTCCTGACTTACTGTGGCGTCTCGTTTGTCGCCGCAGGTGTAGGGGCCTGCTGATACATCGCACTGAGTTCCTGCCTGAGTTGCATCAACTGTCGGAGCTCTTCAAGGCTCGGCGTTGTGACGATTCTCGAAGATGGCGGAGCTGTTGTGGCCGCTTGTCTGTTTCCTGCGTCCCGGCCTGTGGCGCCGGTCCCCAGCACAATGTAGAACCTTGTGTTGCCAGGGACTGTCACCACGATGTTCTGATTGAACGCCAGTTCATTCAACTCCTCATCGCCTGCGACCCCGACATTGTTAGCGACCCGTTCCCGGAGCAGCGCGCTCTCAGAAAGCGGGCCGTAGAATCCGCTACTGCCCCCATTTCCGACAAGGTAAGAGGCGACTGTCCCAAGACCCGTGAATGTCCGGACCAGGAATTTAGTCCCTGTCCTCGTTCCGGACACTGATCCCTTAAGCGGTCGAAACGCCAGGTCCACAGCTACCCCGTCCATCCTCTGCGTGGTTCCATCCGGCATTTCCAGCCTGTCGAACCTGATATCAACGTTCCCCGAGCGGTCTGCTTGACGCAACTGGCCTATCGCCTTTGCTCCCGCCGGCACCACAATCTCACCCTCACGTTCGAAGTTGTACTCGATTACCGCGACAACCGGCTCTTTCACACCCGTACTGACCGCCGATTCCAACCGCGCTACGAGGCGGGTGCCGGGAGGCAGCAAAGTGACGAAATCGCTCTGTTCGAGGACGGCCGGCCTCATCGGGACGCCTCCGGCAGCGCCAGTCTCTGTCCCCCGCACAAACACTAGCGATGGCTTACGGAGAGCGGCCTCAGGGGATTCGTCAGGTGAGGGAGGCTGCGGTGGGCGCTGATAGCCTGGCTCCTGCGCCAAGGCGGAATCGAAATCGATCCTACTCAGCGCATACTGCGGAGTTGTTTGTTCTGCGGCGGGGGCCTTTGGCCGACCCGGCCGCGCCGTTCGCCCGATATCCTCGGGGGTCACGTCGCTCCTATTCACTGCCTGGTCGCCGCTTACCTCGGCGTTCAACATGGGCGTTACAGATCCACTTTGGCCACTCTCCTGGCCCGGCGTTATCCTGCGCCCCAGGTCTGGCGCGCCTGCCTGTCCCAATGTTTTCTTCGCCTTTTGAGGCGAAGAGAATATTCCCAGGAAAAGCAAGAGCATAGCGAGGGCCGCACCACCCAGCACCACAAGCGACTTGTTTTTGTCCTTGCTGAGCTCGCGGCGTGTGGTTCTGGGCTGCTGGGTCTGTCGGGCCCTCTCAAACGCTTGGCGGATGATCTCGCGCCATTGAATCCCGCGCTTTCCATCCGCTGCTTCCGGTTCCGCGGCTTCCTCCACATCGGCTCGTGACTCCGCTGGCGTCGTGTGCAGCGTGTTATTTTCTTGTGACGGGCTTTCCATGCGTAGAATCCTCCTTCAAGGTGTTGATGCCAAAACCGATGGGCGCCAAGGCAGGGTGATCCACGGCCCCCGCCTCAGCAATCTGCAAGAAGAGCGTCTCGTTAGATTGTTTGTAGGGGGGACGATCGAAGACCACCACCCCGTCCGCGCGCTCTCCCGGCGCCAAACGGCGCTTGCTCAAACGAAAATTCAGTACAGGAAGCTGTTCGGCTGTCGTCCAGCGAGACCGCCGAATGACCTTTCCTGACTTGACCTTGCCTCCAAGCTGAACTTGTGGTGGCATGATCAGAATGCTGCGGTTAGTTGGATTGAGGGCAGAGAACAGCACAGTTACCCGCTCTCCGCCATCTACTACCTCGCCTACCCCGGCGCGCACACGGTCTCCGGCGGCCGTTTCTGCCGACACATGTTCGCCGTAGAGCGGTGGCAGCGGAGATCGTTCCTGCCGGGCAAGAAGTTCATCTAACCCCGTCGGTGCAGGGGCCTCCGGTGGGTCCGATGCGACGGAGGACGCTTGCTTGATGACATCCATCGCCGCCCCGCCTGTGCTTACTGTGTCAAGGGTCGCGGGCACAGAGCCCACTGCAGTTGGGCCTACGTCGACAGTTTTCGCTACGAGCGCAGCGGGGTAATCCGGCTCGATTAGAAAGCCTTTGGCAGGTTTGTAATTGAGCAGAAGGTCCACGTTTTCAGGGTTGGTTGATTTTTGTTTTCCTCGGCTCACCAGCAGCAAATTTGCCTCGCGCCCGCGAGTCGTTGAAATCAGCAAATTGGTCTCTGCTGGCTTGTGCGTGAGGGCTTTAATGAACACCAGTTGTGGCTCCCGGTCCGAGTGCTCGACTTGGAATAGTGTCGGGTCGCCGACGACTACTGAATTCACAGTCTCCGGCATACGGATCGCCGTCACAAAGTGTGCGGCGACTTCGACTACCGCGACCTTCCCCTCCATTTCCAGTTTGGTCAGCACCCGCGGCTTGACCTCGGGAACCTGCGCCATTGCCGATCGGAAAACGAACAAGATGCAGATTACGAAAGCCTTACTAAACGTGCTCATTGGTCACCTCGTTTCCTTTCGCCGATCCCCCGCTGCGGGCACCCGTCGCATCCTCTCAACCCTTTTCGTGCGATAAAGACGAGCCACACGGCTGACGTAGCTAAAAACATCCGGTGAAGAGTATTCGAGTCCCCTCGCGAGGATCGGGCGCTCTCCCGCGTAATAGGCTGCTGTCACCAGCCTTAGGTCACCTCCGAAGAGGTGTATTAACCAAGCCAGATATTCAACGCCCGCGCGAAGGTTCTCCTCGATCTGAAATCGATTCCGCACTCCAAGTCTCACGGCAGTCGCCGGCATCAGTTGCATCAAACCTGCGGCGCCTTTCGGCGAAACCACATAAGGCTGCCAATTCGATTCCACTTCGATCACCGCGTCCACCAACTCAACCGGAACTTCGTAGAGATTCGCGTAATACTCGGCACAACGAGCAGAATAATCGCGCAACGGTGTGGGCTCTGCTCCTGGCGCCACACCTACGAACCAAAACAAAACGATCAACACCCTGCCGCCCGTCTTCATACGTTCCCCACGCTTAACTCGTCACGATATCTCTTCGAGTCCGCAACCAAGCCATCGAATCCGGCACGCAGCAGCAGACGCTTCCGGTCGGCCTCAGTCTTGGCCAGAAGAGCAAGCAGTACATCCCGTTGGTCGGGTTCTATTTCGCTTACTCCCATGATCTCAAGGGCCTTCGCTAGGTCGAGCATTTCTGCAATGGACGGTGGTTTTTCCAGACTCCACCCGCGCAATGCTCGTGCCAAACCGGCCAGTTGTCCCCGTAAGGCGGGGTCCATATCTGTGCTGTGCACGGCGAGAATCTCCGCCTCCCGTTCCACGGTCGGGTACTCCACGCGTAAATAAAAACAACGTCTTCGCAGGGGATCACCCAGCCGGCGCTCTTCATTCGAGCTCAGAACCACAAAAGGAACCGTTTCCGCCTTGACGGTCCCTAGTTTTGGAACCGTCACCTGCCAGGCGCTCAAGATCTCCAGCAGCAATGCTTCAAATTCGTGGTCCACCTTGTCGAGTTCGTCTACCAGCAACACGCAGGGTCGGTCCCGGCAAAGCAAAGCCCGCAGCAGGGGACCTTCAGCGAAGAAATCGAGCGAATGCAGGCGCTTGCGAATAGAGTCCCAGTCGCCGCTGAATTGATCTCCCTGAGTTTCGAGGAAGAGCTTTTGCAAGGCTTCGTCGAACTTACCGATAGCCTTGTCATCGGTGATGCCTTCGTAGCACTGTAGGCGCTCCACGAACGTTCCGGCCGCCTCAGCCACTGCGTATGCCAGTTGGGTCTTCCCGCAGCCGGGCGGCCCCTCGACGAGCAGCGGCTTCTGCATGCGGGAGGCGAGATACACCACTTCCAAGGTCACCTCGTCGATGACATACTTGGCCTCGCGCAGCTTGCCGGAGAGCTCCTCCCTTGATCGAAACACGCCTACCGCCTCCCGAAGGCACAAAATACACTGCAATCTTCCTTGAAGCGGCCATTTCCACTCTGTGCACCGCATCCACTTCAATCGCAACGAAGCAGGAAAGGCAATCTACACGCCCTTTTCAGCGAGGTAAGCCGATTTCAAGAATTATTTTTGCGGGTCGATGATTGTGAGAACCAGGACGGAAGCTACGGGCTCGTGACCGACAGCCGATGTGGTCCGACTGTTCGCCCCTGGAACATGACCCGGCGTGCCAACCTTTTTTCCCTCGGCAGATGTGAGAGCCAACTTGCCTGGCGCGACCTTTAGCAAACGCCCTGCCAGTCGGCGAGCCACTTTTTTCACCGGTCGACAGATGTGAGAACCAAAGGGCTCATCTGAGTTTCAACGAACTCCCCAGGCACCCCGCGCGCAAAATATTTTTCACGGGTCGACAAATGTGAGAACCACGTCCCGAACGTCCTTGCATACATTGGTTCCCGCGAGAATGTGCACTATTGAAGCCTGATCACCGTATTCGTCCTGTACCCTAGCCGCCTTCGGACCTGAGGGCGTTGCCCCCGTTTGACTGCCTTTTCATCTTCCCTTACAACCAAGCCATGATAGATATAGCGCTGCGAGCGGAGCTAAAGAATGCGCTCATCAAACAGGAACTTCCTGGCGCTGGCTGGAGCTATGGTCTAGCGCCAACTCAGGCTGCCCTCGAGCCGACGTGTCTCGCTCTCCTGGCTCTACGATGGGATTCCAGTCCTGCCCACGCCCTCGGCCTTGAGTTTTTGCTCGGAATGCAGAATCCAAACGGAAGCTGGCCAGCTTTCAGGGGTGACGACTGCGAGGGTTCAGGTCTAACGGCCTTGGCCGTGATCGCGCTCATCAACAACGGCGAGATGGCACTTCAAACAGAGCGCGGAGTCGAATGGCTGCTGAGATTGAAAGGAAGAGAATCACACTGGCTTTGGAGATGGAAGTTTGAGACCACGGATACTCACGTCCGCTTTGACCCCAACAAGTTCGGCTGGCCCTGGCTACCTGGCACTTGCAGTTGGGTTATCCCTACGGCTCTGTCAATCATTGCTTTGAAGCAGGGATTCGTGTGCTGCAAGCCAGAGCAGGTCAGCTTCCGAATCCGGCGCGGCAAGGAGATGCTGCAAGATCGCGTCTGCCCCGGCGGAGGCTGGAATGCCGGAAACGGTGTGGTTTACGGAGTTCCTCTGGCGCCACATCTGGATGCCACGGCCGTCGCCTTGCTCGCCCTGGGCGGAGAACAGAGCAACGGCGCCATAGCCTCCGGTCTTGATTGGCTCGAGCGCAGGGCGGGGACTTGCTCCGCGCCTTGGAGCTTGGCCTGGTCCATCCTGGCTCTTGATGCCTACGGCCGTCCCGTTGAGGGTTTGCTTGCTCGCCTCTGCACTCCCAGCGATAAAGGCTTCCTCGCGGATTCTGCCACCCTGGCCGCTGTGATCCTGGCCATTGATTGCCTGGTCGAAGGCAACGTTTTCAAGGTGATCGCATGACAAGAAGAAGCTTGCTAGCCGGTTCTGTCGGACTTGCAGCGGGAGCCGCGACTGCCGCTCCCTTTCTCCTGCCCAAATACGACCGAGTCCGGCGACCCGCCCGTTCACGCGTCGCCATCGTGCGAGCGGACGAGTATTCGGAACGGCTTGAATGGACCTTGATGAGCGCCTTCCGGTTATTTGATCTCAATATCGGTGGAAAGTCGGTTCTCCTAAAGCCGAATCTCGTGGACTTCGTGCCGGGAGTTAACGTCAACACCCACCCCGTTCTAGTCACTGCCGCCGCGGAGTGCTTCAGGCGGCTTGGTGCTCTCTCTGTCACCGTCGCTGAAGGCCCGGGGCACCAGAGGGACACACAACTTGTACTTTTTGAAAGTGGGTTCCAAGACGAACTCGCCAAACAGCATATTCCCTTTGTTGATCTGAACCGAGATGAGCTGGTTAAGATCAAGCTCTGCGCAAACTACACTGGCCTGGGCCATCTTTTTCTCCCACGCACAGTGCTCAGCCATGACTTCGTCGTTTCCATGCCCAAGGTGAAAACCCATCACTGGTCGGGTGTCACGCTAAGCATGAAGAACATGTTTGGTGTTGTCCCAGGCACAAAGTACGGCTGGCCCAAGAACATCCTGCACTGGAGCGGAATCCAGCAGAGTATCCTCGACGTTTGTGCGACGGTGCCGATTCATTTCGTCATCGCTGATGGCATCGTGGCGATGGAAGGAAACGGTCCTCTTGCCGGGACCTCCCGGCCGCTCCACAGCATTGTGCTTTCAGATGATCCCGTAGCCGCGGATGCAACGTGCGCTAGGCTCATGGGATTTAAGCCAGAAAGAATTCCCCACATCCGCGAAGCCGCGAAATTCCTGGGCAACGCGTCTACTGAATTGATCGACCAGCTTGCGGGCCGGGTCGCGGCGCCAGACATACCATTCAAGGTCGTGCCGGAGTTTGAGCACCTGCGTGCCAGCTAATCCCCGTCGTGTTTGGGCACCTGAACCACCAAAGCTTTTCCTGAGTTAAAATACCAAGAACTCGAAAGCGAGCTCTTCGATCCTTAAGAGCGCAGGGCTGCGGGCGGTCCGGCCTTTTTGGATTGACACAACCCGCCTTCGAAGGGGGAACGATGGCAGAAGAAAACCGTTTCAAGGAAAGATATCAAGCAGGCGACACCCCTTGGGATATTGGCAAACCTGACTCCAACCTTATTCAGAATGTAACCACGATGCCCATAAGACCCTGTAAAGCATTGGAGATTGGCTGCGGAACCGGCAATAACGCAATCTGGCTTTCCCAACAAAACTTCCATGTCTTAGGAATTGACACTTCAGAGATCGCAATTGAGAAGGCCAAGGAGAAAGCTTCGAAGGCCAATACCAAATGTGCCTTTATGGTAAGTGACATCCTCACAAGCCACGTTGAAGGGGCGCCATTTGGCTTTGCATTTGATCGAGGATGTTTTCATACGTTAAGTTCGGACAAAGAACGGAAAAAGTTTGCCGAAAACGTAAATGGCCATTTGGAAAAAGATGGCCTGTGGCTGAGCCTTCTAGGCAACGCCGATGAACAACGTGTTGGCCCCGGTCCGCCACAGCGGTCTGCAAGAGATATTGTCAACGCGGTCGAGCCCTACTTCGAAATCCTTTCGCTCGTTTCAGGCTCTTTGGGATCTAACCGCCCCAACCCGCCGAAAGCCTGGGTTTGCCTGATGCGGAAAAGGCGTTAATCAATAATGGTGGACAGCCCGAAACAGCGAACGGTGCGAACCAGTAAGGTGGAGACATGTGTGTCAGAGATGGCTCGCCGGGAAGCTGACCGGCAGGCAAGGCGAATCCCGTGGCAACGCCTTCTGGAAGCGAGACAGCAATACGTCGAGTGGAACGCCTTCAGCCTGTGGGCGCGCGCAATCGCCGAAGCAGAGGGCGAGGTTCCCACGTGGCTTGCGAAAGTTCTCGAGGAGCACTGCCCTGGGCTGCTTGAATCTGAGCGAACATCCGAGATAACGCACCGGGACCCGCCCCTCTACAGGCGAATATTGGAATGGTTCGAGAGCAATGTGTTCGCCCAAGCCAAGGGCGAAGGTTGGCTGCGGGCAGTCACCTTCTACGCGATCCGAGATCCTGCCTTCGTGCGGGACTGCGCCTATTCGCAGCACTGCGAGGTGCAATGGAAACGGCAGCGCCCTTCAGCTTACCCACCATTCGAGGAGTGGAGAAGAGCCTCCGCGCGGCTCGCTGACGAAGCTCTCGACGCATTCGAGATGAAGGAAGATAAACGTCAGATTATCAAGGTCTCCAGGATGGTTGGTCCTGAGCGTTTCGCGGCAGCAGTGGCAGAATACATGGAGTGGGAAGCTTTCACTTACTGGTTGCGGTCTTTGTTGGAGTCAGATGCCAAATTCCCTGACGCCGTCGTAAGGGAGTTGCAACGCCGCTGTCCAGGTTTTCTTGAATGCGACGAAGAACTTCGCAACACGCTCTCTCCGGAGGATTACACCAGAAGGTGGAAAGCCCTTCTTGAGTGGGGCGAGAATCGGTTTTTCAGCACGATGCGGCAAGAAGGCTGGTTCGACGTGGTCGTGTATGAGGCGCGAGCGCATCCGCGAAGCGTCCGAACCGTAGACTACTGGGTGTTTTACTGGGCCGAGCATTGGTCAAGTCATCCCTTCGAAGCTTACCCTTCCTTCCAAGAATGGCGCCGTGCGGCTGACAACTTTGTCATTGGGTCAGGCGGCAAATGAGCCACCGGCGGATGCCCGTGACTCCCTGGCGCTTGCAGGCCCTTATTCAAACTGCTTTTTCGAGCACATGCCTCGATGTGCCGCCCATGGGCATTGCCACGTGTTTTACGGCCACACCAAGCGCACACGCCTACATTCTGAAGATGTTTGAGGGTCCCGTTTCCATTCTTCGGCTGCTTCTGAGCCGGGACGAAACCTGCATCATCTTTCAGCCAGCGTTGCATCTCCCTATCGAGTGCGTCGAAGTTTATTTCTGACGCGTGCTTACGACAGAACTCCTCTAATGATTCGTGAGTGATCCGCCCGTCGCGGCGCTCCAGGAACCCGGCTGCCTCCCAGCGGCGTACCGTTCTCGGGCTCACGCGCAAGTCCCTCGCCAACTCCTCCTGCGTGTAGTTGTCACCGACCCTGGAACTCTCGCCCAATTTTGCGAACCTCCACCGTACTGTCGCCTCGCTTCGGTGGAGCAAGCGAGCAATCGTCTTTACCGATTGCTCTTGCGCGAAATCGAGCAACAACGCATCGTCCGCAGCCGACCAGGGCGGACGTTCTCGGACATACTTTTGATCAAAACCGAGTTCTTTCGCTCGTTCCCAGACATTGTGGCTGCGCCACTTGGGATGCAAACTCTGAATCTTGTTGATCGCCTCCCGAGCCCCGGACCAGCCTCGTGCGTACCCCTCACGTATGATCGCATCCAGTTCCGGGCTCCAGACGACCGGATCCCGCTTGGAATCCGTCACCGCTGCGGCCCCACTCAGACCGTGGTCTTCATTCCCATTTCCTTGGCCTTTCATACGACCTGCCCTTCCGCAAGCGCTCTCTTCATTGCCCGTCGTCCAACAAATACTCTCGGGTCAGTGAGTGAGCTCCAACCACTCATCGCGGGGCGCCTGTTACGACCGCTTCCCTCGGCGGAGGCGGCTGGCAAGGTTGGTGTGCAGCGCGTTTTCAGGGACTGTCGTGCAAGCTGCGATGGTAAATGCGACCCTGTGCAAGCGCTTTGGTACTGAAGTGTCAGGCGACTGCATTTCCATGTGCGCACCGCCCCATATTGAGGGAGGCCGAAATGAGCGTCATGCTTAAGAGGCGTACATCAGCGTATGCCTGCACGACTCCGAGGGGGTGGACACCAAAGGCCTGAAAAAAAGAATTGAGGCATTAAGATTTAGACACTTTGCGGGCATCTCTATAGTAGGGGGAAAAATCGTTTGGGGTCTTTGTGCGGACGTTAAGATCCTTGAGTGTGCGGGCAACCTAATTATGAGCAGTTTTTTCGGGGAAAATGGGTAACACTTTCTTGTTCTGAGTGATGGTGATCACTCCGTTTCTCTGTAACCAGGTTTCCACTGCCCGACGCCGAGCTGTTTCG
>JBEKIZ010000041.1:0-44300 GCA_050011515.1 Terriglobia bacterium
GGGCGATCAACGCGTCCGTCGCGCCCACTGAGTACTTGGAATCATCCAGCGCAAGCAGAATTCTCATCACTCCTCCAGATCCTTAATGCCCTGTGTGGTTTTCAGACTCGACTGAGGAAAAGCATCTTGCCGCCCTTAAGCATGGCGCGAACCTCCGCTAAAGAAGTTGTATAGCCAGCCAAATAGTGCCCCACCGACCACTCCATCGCAGAGGGCATACCCTGTGCCGACCAAGACATCGAGGAAATGTCGCGAGTTGTGAAAACCGGGATAGATCGAGCTTACACACTGCAGGAAAGCAGTACCGTAAGACAGTGCCGCGAGGTTAACAAGCCCCACAAACAGAACACCACCCCCCCAAAGCAAGGCCGATACGATGGCCAGAGATCTGACTGATAACGTCATCTGATTCCCCTTTCTTGTAAGGTGCTCGCTGCCATCGGACTCCACGAAGTCGACCACATCGATTCAACAAGCCACTTACGCGGGCTTCTGACGAGTGCCTGCCTTCGTCAGTATCCCCGAATGATTCGCCTCGAAGATTCGGTAGGCGACGAGTTTAACCCGATCGTTGAAAAAGAACCACGCCAAAGCGTAGCCCCAAACCAACAATGCCCACCTCCAGCCGATAGGAGTCATGAACAACCCGTAGACGGCAATCAACGTTGCTACCAGTTGCGTTCCCACCACGGCCCCCATCAGGACCCGGGCTGGCCGGGTGGACCAGAACGGACCTCGCGTTCGTGTAACGAAAATCGTCAGGTGGCCAGCCACAGAGAGTTTCAAGTACATCAGAGTCTGGAGGGTATCCCGGCTCAGATGCCAAACGCGTTCACCCAGGTAAAAAAGTCCAAACGAAGCGATGACACCTGCAACGCCCAGCATGGTGGCAACACCCAGCACCATCCGCATGTTCCAAGCTTCGGGCTGGCTCGAATAACGGACGCGGTCATAGGCAATTGACAATATGGCACCATCGTTCAGCAATGCCAGCAACACGATCATCACCGCGGTTACGGGGTAGAAGTTGAAAATCAGGATTGAAAGCGTCATAAACAGGAGCACCCGGATCGTCTCCGCAATGCG
Source organism: Terriglobia bacterium (assembly GCA_050011515.1). Lineage (GTDB taxonomy): Bacteria > Acidobacteriota > Terriglobia > UBA7540 > UBA7540 > CAVROP01. The sequence continues at coordinate 1,087 of JBEKIZ010000041.1, forward strand.
GTAGATCGCGTAGCTGGTCATGCGCTGGAAAATCTTGCGGCTCTCTTTGATGGCGTCGATGACCACTGATAAGCCGGGCGTCGTGAGAACGATGTCCGCTGCGGCGCGGGCGGCATCCGTTGCGCCGGAGACAGCGATGCCAGCGTCGGCTTTCTTGAGCGCCGGTGCGTCGTTGACGCCGTCACCGGTCATGCCCACAATGTGCTTCCGCTGCTGAAGGACCTCGACAATGTGGTATTTGTGTTCGGGAAAGACCTGGGCAAAACCATCGGCTGATGCAATGGCGTCGGCGAGCTGCCCGGCTTCGTGATGCTTGGTGTCGCCGAACAGGGAGGCATCCAGAATGTTGCCGCCCATGCCCAGTCGGCGCGACGTCTCCTTGGCGATGGCCATCTGGTCGCCGGTCACCATTCTCACGTTGATGCCCATCTGCCTCGCCGTATCGATCATGCTCTGGGAGTCTTCGCGCGGCGGGTCGAAGAGAGGAAGCACGCCGAGAAACTGCCACTGCTCATGGTCATCGGTGCGGGCCACACCAAGGGAACGGAAGCCACGAGTGGCAAACTCGTTTACCGCCTTCTCGACTTGCGGTTGAACTTGGTTGCGATTGGCGGCAAGAGCGAGAATAACTTGAGGGGCTCCCTTCGTGACTTTGAAGGCGTGACCGTCGGGGCCCGTCACCGTGGCTTCCGTACGCTTGTGCACGGGGTCAAAAGGCTGGAAGTGAGTCATACGATATCTTTCTTGGTGCATCTCCTTCTTAACCCCGGCCAGTACTGCGAGGTCGATGGGATCCTTGTTTTCAGCGCGCGAAGCCAATGCGCCGCCCAGTATGACCTCGTCAACGGCTACTCCAGGGACCCTGAAAGGCTCACCCAGAGTGAGTTTGTTCTGCGTAAGCGTGCCCGTCTTATCCGAGCAAAGCAAGTCCATACCAGCCAGTTCTTCGATGGAGGCCAAGCGGCTGACAATGGCCTGCTTGGCGGCGAGCACGCGAGCACCCACCGCCATGGTCACGGATAAGACGGCGGGCATTGCCACGGGAATGGCGGCTACGGTTAGAACCAGCGCAAACTGCAAAGTGGTCATCATCTTGTCGCCGCGGAAGAGCGCTACCGCCAGGATCAGGACCACGAGAACCACGGCGATGACAATAAGATAGTCGCCGATCTTCAAGACCGCTTGCTGAAAGTGGCTGACGGTATGGGCTTCTTCAACGAGGCTTGCAGTCTTTCCGAAGTACGTGTTCTTGCCCGTGCCTTGAACCAGCGCCTCGATCTCGCCCTGCTTGACGATCGAACCGGAATAGACCGTCTCCCCCGTCTTGTGGGTCACCGGAAGGGATTCGCCGGTTAAAGCCGACTGGTCGACGTCGATCGGGTCACCTTCCAGCAGCCGAGCGTCCGCCGGGATGATGTCTCCGAGGCGGAGCCGGATCACGTCCCCCGGCACGAGTTCTCGCGCCGGGACCATGGTCCACGCGCCGTCGCGTTTCACCCGTGCTTCGAGCGCCAACTGTGCTTTGAGCGCGGCGATGGCATTCCCGGCCTGGTATTCCTCCCAGAATCCGACAACGGCATTTCCGACCAAGAGGACCATGATGATGGCAAAGTCCTCCCAGTGCCCCACGATGGCAGAAAGAATCACCGCGGCTTCGATCATCCAGGCAATGGGACCCCAGAAATAGGAAAGGAACTTAAGAACAAGGTTGACCTTCTTCTCCGGTAGCTCATTGAACCCATACTGGGCCAAGCGGTCCTTCACCTCCGCCTGACTCAGCCCTGCGACTGAGGCTTCAAGCCTTTCCTCAGCACCACCGGCGACCGCTGAAGCGTTCGATTCGCCAGTTTTTTGTCGCATCGTTGGCATTGGATCTGCCTCTATCATGGTTTCGTGGGCCAGGGCGCACCCAATCTAAGTCCTCCGGCGCGTGTCCTGGCGCCTCCTTTCCTGCAAGGTCTGTTCAGTCTTTAGATAACGCGCCTTCGAGGTCAAAGAAGCTTGTTGCAATCGTCGCCGAAAGTCAGACAAAAGTCTGGGAAGCTGGTTGGCTTGAGGTTCTACACCTCTCATTTGCTATCATCCTCTGCTAAGTTGTCAGATTCTGAGTCATTTACTGACGCCCCCACTTGAAGGACAACGGTCGAATTGGTTTCCCTCATAGCACGACTGTGGTTCACAGGCAGTGCGTTCTCAGCATAACGGCCTGCCACACCTGCCCCAATCTAAGTCAGGCTAGGCGATAGCCCGGGCCGTCCGCACAGCCTGTTCTGCGTGTCGCATCGCGGAATGAATCATTATGAACTCCCCCACGCTTTCGAGCGTCAGCATCCCCACTAACTCGCCGTTGTGTTCCACGGGCAGTGAGCGGCAGCCGCAACGCTGTGCCACCTGGACGGCTGGCTCGATCATGTCGTGCGAATCAACGGCTTGAAAGTCGCGGCGCATAGCGTCACGCACATGTTTATCCGTCCCGCCCTGGGCAATCGCCCGTACCAGGTCTTCTCGCGTCAGTACGCCGAGCACACGGCTGCCATACACGACGGGAAAGTCCTGTTGCCAGCCCGAAAGGATTTGCTCCACAGCCTTTGCCAGCGTGTCATCAGCTTGAAGCGTGCGAATATCCCGGTACATCACTTGCTGAACAGGAATGCCACCGAGGGAGGTGCGCATCTGTACCATCCCGGCCTCGCCGCTTGCCCCCATCCACACGAAAAGCGCGACGAAGAGAAGGAAGGGGTCGAAAAACAATCCGAGGTAGCCGAAAACAAAAGCGATCCCTTGGCCGATATGCGCAGCCGTCTGCGTGGCCTCCGTGTAGTCCATGCGCTTGGCCAGTAGCGCTCGCAGCACGCGCCCGCCGTCCATAGGAAACGCGGGAATCAGGTTGAAGAGCACCAACCACACGTTGACGGCCATGAGGCTCGGAAAGAAATCACGCCCGGTCCAACTGATCGTCGCGGCCCGGCGCAACGTCGGGATACGGCCCAACGCCGCGAGCACCGCGAAAAGCCCCGAGGCGATAAGCACATTTACAGCCGGTCCCGCCAGCGCCACCAGCAGTTCCTGGTTCGGGTCCTCCGGCATACGCTCGAGTCGCGCCACGCCGCCGATGGGAAGCAGAACAATGTCGCGTGTGCGGATGCCGAAGCGCCGCGCCGTGAGCGCGTGCCCCAACTCATGCAGCACGATGCAGCCGAAGATCACCAGGACGAAGAAGACCCCGAAGAGGGTCCGCGCCACGTTATGGCTTTCCACCCAAGTGGCGACGAAGATGAACCCCACTAACAACAGGAAAGTGGCGTGCATGTAGACATCAATTCCAACAAGTCGACCGATTTTCCATGACCAGCGCATGAAACGTCCCTCCCATTTCGCAATGCGCGTTTGCGGCCCTATGCCAATGCCCTGTTTTATCATCGGCCAGACCCAGCCGCCAAGCCGCTCGTCAATTTCGAAGCGGCCTATCACAAATTGCGTACAGGGGTACCGGCCTGAGGCGCAAAAGGCTGAGCCAGATGTCCTCGTACTCGCGGCGAAGTCACAACCAGGATACGATCTCCATCGCGCAGGACCGTATCAGGATGGGGCAACAGCACCTCTCCCTGCCTGAAGACAGCCATTATCTCAAAATCGTCGTCGGCCATATCGAGGTGGCTTTTTTGGATCGGCTTGCCAGCTAAAGGGGAGCCCGCCGGCAGAACGGTCATCGACAATTGCTTCTCATGAGGCAGGTCAAGAGGAATGCCTGATTGCAGCAAGGCCAGCACATCCAGGTGACCGACCTTGGCTTTGCTCGGAAGCTGGTGCTTACCTATGAGAATCAATGCGGCTCGAACCTCGTCCACGTAGTGAGCTGGCGATTGCGCGCGTGCCACCACCTGGGCCTCGTATAAGCTCTTGTACGTCAAAGAACCCGCTAGTCGGACTTGAATCAGATAGCTGACCATGACAGCCAGAGCGGCGGGCACGAGTAACTGATAGCCGCCCGTCATCTCAGTAACCATCAACATTGTCGCAATGGGCACGCGCGCGGCAGCGCCAAACACCGCGGCCATTCCCACGACGACGAATGCTGCCGGCGCTTGATGGAAGAGGAGCGAAAAGGAGCCACCCAACATTGCCCCGACAAAAAGGCTAGGTGCAAAGACCCCACCCGAACCACCCGAGGAAACGGTCAGGACAAAGGCCAGCATCTTGGCAAAGAGAAGTATCGCCAGTAAGTGAAGCACCAGCTTGCCGTAAATGGCCTGCTGCATCCAACCATATCCGCCCCCCAGAACTTGGGGCCACTCCAGGGCCAGCAGGCCGACACCTAACCCGCCGATGGCCGGCTTGAAGTGGGGCAGACACGGAATCGCTCGGAAGGCGTCGCGCAGTCCATAAAAAACGACGGGTAGAGTAGTGGCTACGAAGCCGCTTGCCACGCCCAGCAACACGTACCAGCCATAATCCATGAAACCGGGGCTTCCCAGCGTCGCCGGAACTCGGAAGAGGGGGTGCCATCCCACAAACAGACCATTAACAGCATAAGCCACAACTGAAGCCAGCATGGTATAGAGCAACGCGCTGCCCTCGAATTCTATATCGCTGTACAAGACCTCGACGGCAAAAATCGCAGTGCCGATGGGCGAGCGAAAGATTGCCGACAATCCTGCTGCCATCCCGATGAGAATGAGCAGCCGTCGTTCCTCCTCGGAGCGGCGGGTGACCGTCGCATAAATAGAACCGATCCCGGCGCTGATGAGCGCGGTCGGGCCTTCGCGACCCGCCGCACCGCCTGACCCAATCGTGATAGCAGATGCCACCATCTTCAATGGGGCTACCCGCGCCCGAATGAAACCAGCCATGCGGTGGAATGCTTTGACGACTGCATCAGTACCATGACCTTCAGCCTCCGGCGCCAAGCTGAAGACTAATACGCCTGAGATCAGACCGCCCAGAGTGGTGGCGACAGGAACCAGCCAGAGGCCATGTGCTCCGATAACTTGTTGTGCCGGACCAGCTTCGCCGGGTAGTCCCGGCGGCTGATAACCCGCCAGCCACGTCAAGAAGAAACCTTGACAGACGCGGACCATCCACGTGAAGAGTTGTGCACTCAAAGCACCGACTACTCCCAGGATAAGGGTATCGACGAGGAGTCGCGGTTCGGGTTGTTTCAGCAAGTCGGCCCACCTTCGCGATTTTGTAAACCTCTAACCGTCGCTTACGCCTGAACAGGCCGCCTATCGGCTGTCATAACTCGCCGCCGAAAAGCCGTGGCCGGCCAAGTTCAGCACGAGATTGTGCCCCATGACGCCCAAGCCGACCATGCCGATTGCATACTTGCTTATTGGTCATAGTTTTGCCTTCAGAGCCGTTTGCGGATGGATTTCAATTCCCGCCGGCGTTTCGCGGTGGTCTTGGGATATGCCATCTTAAGGTCATTGAGCGCATCCAGGACAATTTGGGAAACAATCAACCGGGCATTCTCCTTATCATCAGCGGGAACGACATACCAGGGCGCGTTATGGGTGCTTGTCGCGTTCAGGCAAGCCTCATAAGCCTTCATGTAATGCTTCCAGTATTTCCTCTCGTGAATGTCCGAGAGGCTCAATTTCCAGTTTTTGTCTGGCTCATCAATGCGCTCCAGGAATCGCTTTCGCTGTTCTTCCTGCGAAAGGTGGAGGAAGACCTTGATGATCCGGGTGCCGTTACGGTGGAGATGCTCCTCCAAGTCCACGATGGAACGATACCGCTCCTTCCAAATGGTCTTCTCGTCGAGCAACTCATCCGGAAGCCCTTGGCCGTGGAGAATCTCCGGATGCACCCGAACAACCAGCACCTCCTCATAGTAGGAACGATTGAAGATGCCGATCCGCCCGCGTTCGGGAAGCCGGCACGTTGTGCGCCACAGAAAATCATGTTCCAGTTCTTCGGCGCTCGGCTGTTTGAAACTGAAAACCTCGCAGCCTTGGGGATTGACCCCAGACATGACGTGACGGATGGCGCCGTCCTTGCCGCCAGCGTCCATCCCTTGAAAAATAAGCAGCAAGGCATAGCGGTTGGACGCATAGTGAAGGCGTTGCAGCGCGCTCAACTCCCGAGCGTGTTCTTCCAGGAGTTTTTGATACCGCTTCTTCGACTTGCAAAAGGGCTTCACAATCGTCGGCCACTCCTTGAGTTTGACCTTTTCTTCGGGCCGCACACGGAAATCCTTGGAATCGATTTTCATCTACACCCCTCCGGCCATGTCAGCCGCATTATTCGCGTCTGTCTATTTATCGGGTTTATCTTTCCGAATCTCCCGCTGCGCCTTTTCCCAGTCCTGAACTTCTCGAACGTCCTCGCGCCCTAGCTCCTCGTAGAGTTCATGGACTCGCTTGACGATCCCCGGCGTCAAACCGGACGGCGTCTCGGCTTTGGCTTCTTGCTTAGGCTCCGGTTTGGCTTCAGGCTTCGGCTCGGCTTTGGCTTCAGGCTTCGGCTCGGCTTTGGCTTCAGGCTTCGGCTCGGCTTTGACTTCAGGCTTCGGCTCGGCTTTGGCTTCAGGCTTCGGCTCGACTTTGACATCTGGCTTCGGCTCGGCTTTGACATCTGGCTTCGGCTCGGCTTTGGCTTCAGGCTTCGGCTTTGCTTCGTCTTCTGGCTGAGGTTCGGCTTTAGCTTCAGACTTCGGCTCGGCTTTGGCTTCGGGCTTGGGCTCCGGTTTGGCTTCAGGCTTCGGCTCGGCTTTGGCTTCAGGCTTCGCTTCGGCTTTGACTTCGCGCTCCGCCTGCCCCCAGTCCTGATCTGCTCGACCGTCCTGGCGGCCTCGCTGCTCGTAGAGTTCATAGGCTCGCTTGGCGATCTGCGGTGTAAGATCCAGAGGCTTCTTGGCCAACAATGGGGCCTTGGTAGGGTCAAAAACCCGATAGGCGAGCAGTTTCACGCGGTCATTTAAGAGCGCCCAGGCCAGAGCATAGCCCCAAACGAACGCTGCCCAGCCCCAGCCGAGAGGCGTCATAAACAGCCCATAAACCGCAATCAGAGTCGCCACCGTTTGTGTGCCGACCACCGCTACCCATAGAATCCGCGCGGGGCGTATGGACCAGAATGGGCCGCGCGTGCGCGTCAGGAAAATCGTCAGATGCCCCGCTATGGACAGTTTCAAATACATCAGCGTCTGGATGTGCATGCGGTCGAGGTGAAAGACGCGCTCACCCAGATAAAACAGGCCAAACGCGGCCACGACCCCGATGACGCCCAGCACCGTGGAGATCCCCAGCACCAGGTGCATGTTCCAGGCCTCGGGCTTATCCTTGTAATGAACGTTGTCGTAGGCGATGGACAGGATAGCGCCGTCGTTGAGCAACGCCAGCATCACGATCATCACTGCGGTCACCGGATAGAAGTTAAACACCAGGATCGCCAGCGTCATGAAGAACAGCACGCGCAGCGTTTCGGCAATGCGGTAGATCGCGTAGCTGTTCATCCGCTGGAAAATTTTCCGGCTCTCCTTGATGGCGTCAATAATCACCGAGAGGCCGGACGCCAGCAGCACGATGGACGCCGCCGCGCGCGCCGCGTCTGTCGCGCCCGAAACGGCGATGCCGCAGTCGGCTTTCTTCAGCGCGGGAGCGTCGTTCACCCCGTCGCCGGTCATGCCGACGATGTGGCCGCGCTGCTGCAAGACATCCACAATGTGGAACTTATGTTCGGGGAATACCTGGGCGAAACCGTCCGCTTTTTCGATGGCCTCCGCCGACTGCGCCGTCTCGTGATGCTTCGTGTCGCCCAATCCGCTGGCATCCAGGATGTTCGTGCCCAGCCCCAGTTGCCGGGAAGTTTCTCGAGCGATGGCCAGTTGATCGCCCGTAACCATCTTGATCTTCACGCCCATCTGCCGGGCGCTGGCGATGGTTGCTTTGGCCTGCTCGCGCGGCGGATCGAACAATGGCAACACGCCAACAAACTGCCACTTACCTTCCTGATCTGCCCGCGCCACGCCCAATGAACGGAAGCCGCGTCCCGCAAATTCATTGACCGCTTTCTCGACGGCGGGCTTTACCTCACCGGCGTTGGTCGACATCTCCAGAATCACCTGCGGCGCCCCCTTGGCCACATGGAACTGTTTTCCGTCCGCACCTTTGACGGTGGCTTCGGTGCGCTTGTGCACCGGGTCGAAGGGCTGGAAATGGACCACCTGATAGGATTTCAAGGCTTGATCGTTCTTCAGGCCGCCGATCACGGCCAGGTCGATGGTGTCCTTGTCTTCCGCACGCGAAGCGAGTGCAGCCCAGAGAATGACTTGGTCGCCAGGGATACCGTTGACGCTGAATGGATCGCCCAGCGTCAGCTTGTTCTGGGTCAGGGTGCCGGTCTTGTCCGAGCACAGCACGTCCACGCCAGCCAGTTCCTCGATCGCCGAAAGCCGGGTCACAATCGCTTCTTTTTTCGCCAGCAGACGGGCGCCGACCGCCATGGTCACTGACAGTACCGTGGGCATCGCCACGGGAATCGCGGCCACGGTCAGCACCAGGGCGAACTCCAACGTGTTGAGGATCGGGTCGCCACGGAAGATCGCGACGGTAATAATCACCGCCACCAGAGCCACCGCGAGGATGATCAGGTAATCGCCAATCTTCAGCACGGCACGCTGGAAATGGCTGACGGTGTGAGCCTCCTCGACCAGTTGCGCGGTCTTGCCGAAGTAGGTGTTCGTACCGGTGGCGTACACCATCGCTTCGATTTCGCCCTGGCGAATAATCGACCCCGAAAACACCGCCTCGCCAGGTTTGCGCGTGACGGGCAACGATTCGCCTGTCAATGCGGACTGATCCACCTCCACCGGGTCGCCCGCCAGCAAGCGCGCATCTGCCGGCACAATGTCCCCCAGCCGCACACGGATGACGTCGCCCGGCACCAACTCACGCGCCGCCGGGTCGGTCCACTTCCCATCACGCTTCACCTTGGCCTTGATCGCCAGCGTGGCCTTCAGAGCGGCGATGGCGTTGCCCGCCTGACGTTCTTCCCAGAATCCGACCACGGCGTTGGAAACCAGCAAAAGGAGGATGATGAAAAAATCCGGCCAGTGCCGGACCACGCCCGACAGAATCACTGCCGCTTCAATCATCCACGGGATGGGACCCCAAAAATAGGAGAGGAATTTCAGGAGCAGATTGGTTTTCTTTTCCGCGATCTCGTTAGGGCCGTATTGCGCCAGCCGTTTCTGCGCCTCGGCTTGACTGAGGCCGTCCGGCGACGACCCCAACTTTGCCTGCAGTTCCGGCATGGGAAGGGATTTCAGATCGTCCTTGGACTCGGGCTTGGACCCCGGCTTCGCCTCGGGAGCCTTGGGTTTATCTGTATTCGGTTTCACGATGACTACCCTCCTGTTCTTGTTACCTCCACCGAGTCTCGGTCCAGAGGGATCTTGGAAAATCGGCGGACAGGCGCTGTCGAAAACGTCTCATTCACGGTTTTGAATCCCCGAAATCGGGCACGTTACACCTTTGCTTCCGGCGGGTTGGCGACTCCTCCCGGCGGAAGGGAATCCGGCACGTCAAGGCGTGCCACGCCAATCCGATTGTCGACCATCCCATAATAGACGTCGAAGCGGTCCGGTGAGAAGGGCGGCCAAACGCCCGCCGCCCCAGACCCGATACTCATAGATCGGTTCGAATCGCAGGGAATACAGAGGTATTTGACCCATGGTATGTCTCCTTACCCTCATCCATTGCCGACGGGCCCTTGTCACCAGCCATTAGCGCCGGCGCCGTGTTTTTAGAGCTCGCCTCTTCATTTGTGATAATTCCCTGGTTGTGAAAATCCATCGAGCTCGGCTATCTCCCGACGGCGCCTGACAGCGGCTGCTGCGCTTGCCTGTGAGGCCGCAAGGCCAAGTCATCGCTCATGACGTAGATAATCATGGCCGCAAGCATCAAAAACAGGGCGACCCAGAATTTCCAATCATGATGCGCGCGTTTCCAGTAAGGACGCTGGCCTTGATGAACATGGTTGTGATCCTGCTCGCCGTGATGGCGGTGACTGCGCTTATTCTCACTCATGGGTTACCTGCCTTCTCGATCCCATCCCGAATGATCTCGGGGCGGCGTTGTTACTGCCCGGCTCCATCCATTTCCAGTTACGAATCTCCGGCAAGTGTTGGCCGTGCTGGGCGACATCCATTGGACTAGCCATGGGTATACATGTTGTCACGCTCATGTCCTTTCCATCGAGGCATTGTATTCGCCACGGCGCGCAGCCCGGTTGCACCTGGCTCGGCGATACAGAGCTTGCTGTGCCGCCAACGCGAGGGCCTCCTCGCCTTGCCAGATCTCCAGAGCGGGTTGCTGACCGGGACGGTTATGTACGAGCCGGTAATAACGGCCACCGGTTTTAACTCCCATGCAACAACTCCCTGCGAAACAATGGGGTCGGTGAGCAACTATTACAATCAAGGTGTAGTTCAAACTGAGGGGGCTGCCTTTGTGCCAATAACAATATCTCCCGGCAATCCCAGTAAACTAACTCGCTCCTTGTGTTGTATCCCAAACCCAGCATCCTTTATTGACTGTTCGACATAGATCGGCCTACAGTCAACGTATTGGGGAAGTTTCTGGTGCAACCACTCGTACAATTTCAGTAATGGCGAAGCCCCATCTTCTTTCGACATACTAATAATCCCGACCCCCCCATTGGGTCTCAAGGCGCGCCTGATTTCAGCAAGCACCTGTGGGATATCGGGCGAATCGAAAAGCTCAAGCGTAAAGCTCGAGAATACAGCGTCGAATTTGTTGTCCGTGTACGGCATTTTCATTGCATCGTCACAGGTTAATTCAACTCTATTCCAAAGCCCGGCCTTTTCCAGTCTTCGCTTGCTAGTAGCAAGCATTCCAGAGGAAATATCAACGCCAAAGACCCTGCCTTCATCCCCCACCGCTTCAGCTATTTGTTTCAAGCAATTACCAGTTCCAAAACCAATCTCGAGAACGGTTTCGCCCCTTGTGATATTCAATCGCTTCAGTGCCAGGTTTCTATACTTCTGCTCGAATGGTCCGGCAAAATAGTCGTAGAACGGACTCATTCTGTCGTAACTCTCCTTTGACTGAGCCTTGGTTCTTGTTACTCGCAATACTGTGTGAAGATCTGAACTCATTTCACTCCTCCTAACTCTTGTTTTGTCATTGCACGATTCTTTTTAAGAGCAGCAATGACGGGCGCGCCATAACGTTAACAGTCTGCCATGCCGCGAGTTTAGTAAGGGTCACTGTTTTTTTCATATTTAAGTCCCTTCCATCGCGGCACTGTATTCGCCACGGCGCGCAGCCCGGTTGCAGCATGCTCGATGATAAAGAGCTTGCTGTGCCGCCAACACGTGGGCCTGCTGGCCTCGCCAAATCTCTAAAGCCGGTTGCTGGATGGCGCGGGCAAACGAAAACGCCAACGCCCAAGGCAGTCGCGACTTGAATCTGGCATTCATGGCATTCAAGCGGGCCGAGGCCAATTCGCTGGATTGGCCGCCTGACAAGAATGCAACCCCCGGAACGGCGGCGGGGACGGCTCGCAAGAGACACCCCACCGTGGCGTCGGCCACCTCGTCCACATCTTCCACCTCGTCTTGCTGGCGGTCGGTCAATCTCACCTGATACTGCTGTTCGCCGGCTGCCACTTCTTTCACTTCTTCTTGCGGGGGGCAGGTTAATCCCGGAAGCACCATGTTGGGCTTCAGGATCATGCCTTCCAGCATCACCTGTTGTGTATAAAGCTGGTTGAAAACCGTTCGCAGGACTTCCTCCGTTACCTCGCGGCACCGCTCCAGGGTATGCTCGCCGTCCATGAGCACTTCCGGCTCGACGACGGGGACCAGTCCAGCTTCCTGGCACAACGCGGCATAGCGAGCCAACGCCTGCGCGTTGGCCTCGATGCAACCCCGGCTGGGAATGCTCTCGCCCACGGCAATCACCGCGCGCCACTTGGCAAAACGGGCGCCCATTTGCGAGTATTCAGCCAGGCGGGTGCGCAATCCGTCCAGACCTTCGGTTATTTTCTCTCCGGGATGACCTGCCAGGTCCTTTGCACCGGCGTCAACTTTGATGCCGGGAATGATCCCTGCATCGGTGATGGCTTTAACAAAGGGAGTGCCATCTTTCTTCTGCTGGCGGATCGTCTCGTCATAGAGGATCGCGCCGCTAATGCACTCACCCAAACCGGGCGTGGTCACAATGAGCTCCCGATAGGCGCGCCGGGCCTCCTCGGTCTGTGGAATCCCCAACCTGGCAAATCGTTTGTTGCAGGTGGGATTACTTTCATCCATCGCCAGCAAGCCCTTGTCGCCGGCGACGAGCACCCTCGCGGTGTCTATGAGCTTTTGCGCATTCATTTGGGGTTGCTCCACTTCCAGTTCCGAATCTCCGGCAAGTCTTCGCCGTATTTGTCGATGTATTGCTTGTGCTCGATGAGCTTGTCCTGCATCTGCTGCTTCAGGTAGGCGCCCTTAGAACCTAAGTCCGGTAGCCGGTCAATCACGTCATGCACCAGGTGGAACCGGTCCAGTTCATTCTGGACCCGCATGTCAAAGGCCGTCGTGATGGTGCCCTCCTCCTTATAGCCTCGGACGTGCAGGTTGCGGTTAGTCCTGCGGTAAGTCAGCCGGTGGACCAGCCAGGGGTATCCATGGAAGCCAAAGATGATGGGCTTATCTTTGGTGAAAAGCGAATCGTAAGCCGACTCGCTCAGTCCGTGCGGGTGCTCGCTCTTAGGCTGGAGCTTCATCAGATCGACAACATTAATCACCCGGATCTTCAGATTGGGCAAATGCTGGCGAAGAATGGAAACGGCGGCCAGAATCTCCAGCGTGGGCGTGTCTCCGCAGCAGGCCATCACCACGTCCGGCTCGCCGTCCTGGTCGTTGCTAGCCCATTGCCAGATGCCAATTCCTTCCGTGCAATGCACGACCGCGGCGTCCATGCTCAGCCATTGCGGGAGGGCGTGTTTGCCTGCCACCACCACGTTGACGTAATGCCGGCTGCGCAGGCAGTGATCAAAGACCGACAAAAGACAATTGGCGTCGGGCGGCAGGTAAACGCGCACGATATCGGCCTTCTTGTTGATGACGTGGTCGAGGAAGCCGGGATCCTGGTGCGTGAAGCCGTTGTGATCCTGCTGCCACACGTGGGAGGCGAGCAGATAGTTCAGCGACGAGATCTTCCGGCGCCAGGGCAGTTCCAACGTTACCTTCAGCCACTTGGCGTGCTGGCTGAACATCGAGTCGACGATGCGAATGAAGGCCTCATAGCTGTTAAACAGGCCGTGCCGCCCGGTGAGCAGATAACCCTCCAGCCAACCTTCGCACTGGTGCTCGCTGAGCATCGAGTCCAGCACGCGTCCGGCGGGCGCGAGAAATTCATCATTCTTTTCGCTCCGGGCGTCCCACTGACGGTTGGTTGCTTCAAAGACCGCGCCCAGAAGATTCGAGAGTGTCTCATCGGGACCAAAGATGCGGAAATTACGCTGATCCTGATTTAGCTTTTCCACGTCACGCAGGAACTGACCCAGCACCAGCGTATCCTGGCCATCAACGGCGCCGGGCGAAGTCACCTTCACCGCGTGGTCGTGGAAGTCCGGCATGCGCAGGTCGCGCAGCAGAATGCCGCCGTTGGCATGGGGATTGGCGCCCATCCGCCGGTCGCCCTTCGGCGCCAGCTCGGCCAATTCCGGCCTGAGTCGGCCATTTTCATCGAACAGCTCCTCGGCCTTGTAGCTTTTCATCCAGCTTTCCAGCAGCTTGACATGATCGGGATGCTCGGAATCCACCAGGAGCGGCACCTGATGCGCTCGGAACGTGCCCTCGATTTGCAGCCCATCGACGACTTTCGGTCCCGTCCAGCCCTTGGGTGATTTGAGGACGATCATGGGCCAGCGCTGCCGAGTGGTGTCGTTCTTGGTCCGCGCGTTGCTTTGAATTTGCCGGATGCCCTCGATGGCCTTTTCCATAGTACTGGCCATAAGTTGATGCATCTTTTCCGGCTCATCACCTTCCACAAAGTAGGGCGTCCAGCCGCAGCCCCGTAGAAATTGCTCCAATTCCTCGTGCTCGATGCGGGCCAGGACGGTCGGGTTGCTGATTTTGTAGCCATTGAGGTGCAGGATCGGCAGCACGGCTCCGTCGGTAATTGGGTTGAGAAACTTGTTGGACTGCCATGCGGTCGCCAAGGGGCCCGTTTCCGCTTCGCCGTCGCCGACGACGCAGGCGACGATCAGATTGGGATTGTCGAGCGCGGCCCCGAAGGCATGGCTGAGCGAATACCCCAGCTCGCCACCTTCGTGAATCGACCCCGGCGTCGTTGGCGCAACATGGCTGGAAATCCCGCCGGGAAACGAGAATTGCGTGAACAGCTTTTTCAGCCCGGCTTCGTCCTGGCTGATGTTCGGATAAATCTCACTGTAGGTGCCTTCGAGGTAAGTATTGCCCACCAGCGCCGGGCCGCCGTGACCGGGACCGGCGATGTAGAACATATCCAGGTCATACTTCTTGATGACCCGGTTCAAATGCACATAGATGAAGTTCTGGCCCGGCGTCGTGCCCCAGTGTCCAACCACCAGGGGCTTCACGTGCGACAGCTTCAGCGGTTCCTTCAGCAACGGATTGTCGTAGAGATAAATCTGGCCGACCGACAGATAGTTGGCGGCGCGCCAGTATGCATCCATCTTATGGAGCAGATCCGGGGAAAGAGTGTTTGTCTTCATGGTTCAATTCTCCTTTTTTCAGTCAAGGCGGAGAACGCGGCAAACCGTCTTGGCGATCATGTGTTCTTCGTCCGCATGAATGACGCGGACGGGAATCCCGCTGGTCTCCGCGGAAATCACGCCCTCATTCGCCGCGTTTCGCTTTTCTTCGAGTTGGATTCCAAGAAATCGCAGCCCATCGCAAATCCGGGCGCGGACTATGGGCGCGTTCTCTCCGATGCCGCCAGCGAACACCAGCGTGTCCAATCCTCCCAACGCCGCTGCGAATGCGCCGACCCATTTTTTCACCTGGTAACAAAACAAGGCGACCGCTTCCGCCGCCCGCACGTCTTGCGTTTCGTGCTCCAGCAAGTCGCGCATGTCGGAACTGGTCTCCGACACGCCGAGCAGCCCGGACTGGAAATTGACCATCTCATTGAACCGTTTTGCATCGAGGCCCTCGGTGCGCGCCAGATACCAAACCAGCCCAGGATCGAGGTCGCCTGAGCGGGTGCTCATCGGCACTCCGGCCGTAGGGGTGAAACTCATGCTTGTGTCCATGGATTTGCCGCGATGCACTGCCGCCAGGCTCGCGCCATTGCCGAGGTGGGCGAGGATGACCCGGCCTTGTGCCGCTTCCGTTCCGGCCAGGCGGGCCAATTCTTCCATTAGGAACGCATACGACAACCCGTGAAACCCGTACCGCCGCACCCCCTGCACTTCGTAGCGGCGCGGGATCGGCAACAACCGGGCCACGCGCGGCAGGTCATGGTGAAAAGCCGTGTCGAAACACGCCACTTGGGGGAGGTCAGGAAATCGGCGATGAAACGCCTTAGTCAACTGGATCTCCTCCGGCAGATGCTCAGGATCGAATGCACTGAGCCGGAGCAGCTCCTCAACCATTTCCGCAGTAATTCGTTGCGGCTTGCTATACTTCGGCCCGCCATGCACCACGCGATGCCCCACCGCTGTCAATGCGTCACGCCCGCCGCGTTCCTCGATCCAATCCATCAGAGCGCCCACCGCCACCGTGTGATCCGGCGCCGTCACTGACCGCGAAAAGTTGTCCGCCTGGTTCAAGCCTTTCACTCGCAAGGTGGACCCCGGCAGTCCAATCCGCTCAATCCCGCCCTCAAGAATCCGTCGGAGCGAATCACCGGCCTCGAACAGCGCGAACTTGATGCTCGACGAGCCGCCATTGATCGTCAGGATGCGTGGGTTAGCTGGTTTCATGGATGACCCCTTCGTCATTCGGCAATCCCAACGAAGCCAGTTTCGCACGCGTGGACCTGTAATCCGTGTGAAGAATACTTCGAATCCCCAAACCCTCCGCGACCTGGACGAACATCGGGGTGTTTTCGATATAGACGACCTGCCGGGCTGGCGCCTGGGAGATATCCAGCGCCAGCCGAAACATGTCTGCGTCGGGCTTGCGGATGTGGACGAAGCATGAGGAAACAAAAGAATCCACCACCCGGTCCAACTTGAACTTGCGAATCCGATGCACATTCAGTTCGCGCGCTTCGTTGCTGACCACGACGATCTCCAGCCCATGCCGCGCCTTGAGCTGAGCGACCAACTCGATCATCTCGGGGTAAGGTTTCGATTGCGCGAACATGAAGCGCCGAAACTGAGCCCGGGTGAACGGTCGCTTTTGGTAGAAGACCACCCGACCTAAATATTCTTCCAGCGTGAGCTTTCCCTCCTCGTAGGTGTCGAAGGTCAGGTGATGCCGATCCTCCATCTCGGCCAACTCCAACTTGAAGTTCGTCGCCGCCCGTTTGCGGGCATGATGATCCCACCCGTTGGTGAGCAGGACACCGCCGATATCCAGAAACAGCGTCCTAATTTCTGCTGAGCCTTTCATTTTGGTCCTCGAGTTTGCGTTGTTATGTCGGCTACGTTTTGTTGTGAATGCTTATTGGTCATCGTTTCGCCTCCGCCTTTATTTCCCGTTCCGCGTGGAGCCAATCTTGAACGGATTGGCCGTTCTGGCGGCCTCGTCGCTCGTACAGTTCATAAGCCCGCTTCGCGATCTGTGTCGTCGGGTCATCTTCCAGACACCGAGGAGCCGGGCGGGGCTCACCACTCCTCAGGCGCCCATACGTCATAGTTATGCTTCGCAGCCTTTGCGCGAGCTCCTGGGTCAGCGCGCCATCCTTCAGGCGCCATTGCCAGTTTCCTTTCACAATTCCGGGAAAATTCATTCGCGCCTCCGACCCCAGCTCCAGGAGGTCTTGCGCAGGAACGATGGCTGTGTCGGCCTGCGATGCCAGCGCCTCACGGATAATGGCCCAGACAACCTCCCGGCTGTTTACCCCCAACTGCTTTTGCAAGGCTGTGCGTTGCGTGCTTGGCAACTTCTGATACCAGCCTGCCGTTGTGTCGTTATCATGGGTTCCGGTGAAGACCACGGATTTCGCCGGATGCTGTTCTGGAGGAGTTGAATGGGTTTCGAGATTTGCGCCGAACTCGAATTGGAGCACCCGTGTACCCGGGATCTGAAATTGATTAAGTAAAGCCACCACTTCGGGTGTTGTGGCGCCGAGATCATCCGCGATCAAAGGCAATGACCCAAGGGCTTCGCGGGCGGCTTTGAAAAAGGAAGCTCCTCCGCCAGGTTGGTACTGCCCGTCCACAGCCGTCTTGGCTTGCGCAGAAACTTCATAGGTCCGGACAAAGCCGATGAAATGATCCAGCCGATTAACATCGAATCGTCCAAGAGCCGTCCGCAGGCGTTCGATCCACCATCTGTAGTTCTGCTGTTGAAGCGCCTCCCAGCGATACACGGGGACATTCCACACCTGACCGGTTTGGGAGAAATAATCGGGAGGAACTCCCGCGACCACTGCAGGGTTCCCATCGGCATCCAGTTTGAAAAGCCCGGGATGAGCCCAGACATCGGCGCTTTGGTGCGCCACGAACAGGGGGACATCGCCGATCAGGCAGATTCCTTTGGACTTGCAGTAAGCCCTTAACTCTTTCCACTGCATTGAGAACTGCCACTGGACAAACTGATGGTAACGTATGTCTTTGGCAAAGCATTTCTGCGCGCGAATGACGGCGTCTGGCTGGCGCGTTCGCAGTTCTTGGTTCCATCGGGTCCAATCCGAAGTGCCCTCTTTCGCCTGGATTGCCGAGAACAACGAAAAATCCTCAAGCCAGAAAGACTCCGCGCGTGCAAATGCGTCGAGCTCAGATTGCCTGCCACCGTGCCTGCTTTTTTCGAAATGTTCGAATGCCTTTTTTAGCCATCGCAGCTTCAAGCGTGCTGCCGCGGGATAGTTCACCTTTCCCCCGCCTCCGGAGATGGGAAGCTCGATATCCTGGCGGCCAAGGAGCCCCTGCTCCACCAACCGATCGGGACTCACCAGGAGCGGATTACCCCCAAAGGCAGACCGTGACTGGTAAGGCGAATTTTCTTCCCCTCCTGGACCGATGGGAAGCATCTGCCACCAACGCTGTCCACTCTTGACCATGAAATCCGCAAAGGCAGTTGCCGCGGGCCCCAGATCGCCGATGGGATAGGGGTTGGAAAGGGAGGTTAGATGGAGAAGGATCCCGGAGGCTCGCTGACTCAAATGGAACCCCCTCCCAAGGTAGATTCCTGCTTCCGTGCCAGGAGTATCGCGCTGGAACGTGCTCTTACGTGATAGGCCGTTGAATTGTCCAAGAGCATTTCTTCCCCTACGGAAGACAAGTCTTGCGGCGCCGAGCGGGACGTGTCTACCGCGAGATGCCAGCGGTACCCTGGCGGCAGCGGCGGCAAACCAAAGTCGGTCTCCTCCGGACCAGCGTTGAACATCAGGTAAAGCCTATCTTGTCCGTTTTCAAGGATTAGGCAGGCCAATTCTTTGCACTTTGGGTCGGCCCAGTTGGGCGATCCCTGTTGCGGGTTGAACCAGAGGATTTCGGCGTCCGTGTAGAAGTGCTCCTGACTCAGAATCGGATGTGCACGGCGAAAGGCGATCATGCCACGGGTGAAGCGGTACATCTCCTGGTGCTGCTCCAGGTGGCTCCAGTCACACCAGCTCGTTTCGTTGTCCTGGCAGTAGGCGTTGTTGTTGCCGCCTTGCGTGCGGCGAAATTCGTCCCCGCCGAGCAGCATCGGCACCCCGCGCGAGATCAACAGGCTCAGCAGGAAGTTCTTGATCTGGCGTTTCCTGATGGACTCGATCTGGCCATCCGCTGTCTCACCTTCAGCGCCGTAGTTCTCGCTGAAGTTGCAGTTTGTCCCGTCATGGTTGTTTTCTCCGTTTGCTTCATTGTGCTTGTCGCGATAGCTCACCAGGTCGTTCAGAGTGAAGCCGTCGTGGCAGGTGACGAAGTTGATGCTGCTCTCGGGGCCTTTGCCCGACTTGGTGTAGATGTCGGCACTGCCGCAGATGCGACTGGCAAACAAACCGAGCATCCCATCATCGCCGCGCCAGAAACGCCGGACATCATCTCGGTACCGGCCGTTCCACTCCGCCCAACGCCGCTCTGAAAAACTACCCACCTCGTATGCACCGGCGGCATCCCACGCCTCGGCGATGATTTTCACATCCCTTAAGATCGGGTCCTCGGCAATCCGCTCGAGAAGCGGAGGATTGGGCAGCAAGTTGCCGGAACGGCCCCGACCGAGCACCGCAGCCAGGTCAAAACGAAATCCATCGACGTGCATCTCCACCACCCAGTAGCGCAACGCGGTCAAGATGTGATCCCGCACCACGGGATGGTTGGCGTTGATGGTGTTGCCGGTGCCCGTGTAGTCTCTGTAGGAACGTTTATCGTCCCCTAGCATGTAGAAGATTGAGTTATCAATCCCGCGGAAACAGAGCGTAGGCCCCTGTTCGTTTCCCTCGGCCGTGTGATTGAAGACCACGTCCAGGAACACCTCGATGCCCGCCCCATGGAAGGCTTGGACCATTTCCTTGAATTCCAGCTTCTGCTGACCCACGCCTCCCGAACTGCTATAGGTAGCTTTAGGCGCAAAGAACGCCACGGGATCGTAGCCCCAGTAATTCCCGAGTGGCTGGCCTGTTTGCGGATTAATGCCTGGCACCTGGTGTTCATTGAATTCCTGCACGGGCATCAGTTCCACGGCCGTCACCCCCAGTTCTTTGAAATAGGGGATCTTTTCCGTTAGGCCTCGGTATGTGCCGGGATGCTCCACGCCGGAGCTGGGATGGATAGTGAAGCCACGCAAGTGTGTTTCATAAATGACCGTCTTCGACCAGGGATGCCTGGGCGGACGGTCCTCATGCCAGTGAAAATGCTCCTGCGTGAATACACATTTCGGCATGGCGCCGGCATCATCGACCATCGAACACACCGAGTCGTCGGGCACAGACGGATCGCATCCCCGAGCCGGGCCGAACTCCCAGGTGGGCAACCTCGAGATCGCCGTGGCAAAGGGATCGAGGAGAAGCTTGTGGAAATTGAAACGATGGCCGTCCTTGGGTTGATACGGGCCGTCCACGCGATAGGCATAGAGTTGACCGGGACCGATCCCCTCCACCCAGACGTGCCACACGTCACCAGTGCGGTTGCGCGCGGGATCCAGATCAATCACCCTGGCGGCCGTGGCATCTTCGGGATGATCAAACAACTCCAGCCGAACCCGGCTGGCGTGACGGCTGAAGAAGGCGAAGTTGACTCCCCCCCCATCTTCATGGGTTCCCATGGGTAACGGAACGCCCATCCGAACTTCAGTGCGTTCCGAAACCTCTGCCATATAATCATGCAGCGGGCGTTCGGACGTAGTCAGCTCTGTGGTGGAGTCCGCCTTTTCTGCGGGTTGCCCTGACACGGACAGCATCCGGCCTGTTGGCTTTCGCTTTCTTTTCAGTTTTTTTGCCTCTTTCATAGGTTGTCTTCTGTCCTCCTTCTCCTGTTCGAGGTTGATTCACCGCTGCCAGAGAATGGGATCGACTTCCAGGGGCACCGCAACACCGGCGCAGTGCGGTATGATGCGCGCCGTATAGTCCGTTGCGAGACGGGTCGCCGGGACCGATGCGCAATAGATCCCCCCACGTGCTTCGCCAGCCGGTGGCTCGACGCGCGTCATCTCCTGTCGGATCGGACTGCTGCCATTGATCCCATTGGCATACAGCTCGACTCGCACGAAGTTCGGATCGAGGTCATCGAGATACACCTCTGCCTCAAAGATGTGCTCGGCCGCATTGGTCTGTACCTTCACGTCGCCAAAGCGGAGCGTGCCCCATTTCTCTTTCAGAGTATGTTCCCAATTGACGATGTTCCTGCCCACTGCGCCTTTATCGGCAGCGCGCTTACGGTAAGCGGCTGCAGCCGGAAGGTAGTGTTGCTCGGTGTATTCGCGCACCGCGCGGTTGGCGGAAAAGCGCGGTGTCAGCCGCGCCATGCTTTCACGCATCCGCGCCACCCAAGCCGTGGGGATACCCTTTCCGTTGCGGGCATAAAACTCGGGAATCACTTCCCGTTCAAGCAGATCATAGAGCGCTTCGGCTTCGGCAGCGTCCCAGGCGGGATCGTCGCCATGTTCCCGGCCGTCCCCCAACGCCCATCCGACCTCAGGCGTATAGGCCTCCGCCCACCAGCCGTCTAACTCCGAAAGATTGATGCCTCCATTGACCAGCACCTTCATGCCGCTTGTCCCGCTTGCTTCCCATGGCCGCCGTGGCGTGTTGATCCAGACATCCACCCCCTGCACCAGGTGTTCGGCCAGCAGCATGTCGTAGTCACTGAGAAAGATCACATGGGGGCGCGTCTCGGGCTGCCGGATAAAATGTATCCATTCCTGAATCAAGGCCTGCCCGGCTTGGTCCGCAGGATGCGCCTTCCCGGCCATGATAAGCTGCACCGGGCGCTGCGGATCGGTCAAGAGACGAAGCAGTCGCTGAGGGTCATACAGCAGTAAGTTCGGTCTCTTGTAGGTCGCAAAGCGGCGCGCAAAGCCCAGCGTGAGGGCATTGGGATCAAAGAGATGCTTCGCGGCTTCGACCTCCGCGGGCGGCGCGCCTGCTATGGCCATTTCCAGGGACAATCGTTTGCGGGCGTATTCAACAAGAGACTTGCTGGCGGCGGTCCGAAATTGCCAGAGCCTGGCGTCGGAGACCCCGCGAATGTCCTGTTCCAGGTTTTTCGTCGTCCCCAGCCAGCGGTCCTTTCCACAGGCTTCCGTCCAAAGATCGTCGGAAGGGGCCGAGTCCCAGGTTGGCGTGTGGACTCCATTGGTCACGTGTCCGATCGGGATTTCGTCCTCCGGCCAGCGCGGAAACAGAGGGAGAAAGAGGCGCCGGCTGACCTTCCCGTGCAAGCGACTCACGCCGTTGACCGCCCCGCTCCCGCGGATTGCCAGATACGCAATGTTGAAATGCTCCGACGAGTCGGCCGGGTTCTGGCGGCCCAGGGCCAGCAAGTCGTGAAGCGCAATGCCGAGCTTCTTTTCGGCATACCCCCCAAGATATTGCGCGATGAGGGCCGGAGCAAAACGGTCAAAACCGGCGGCCACTGCCGTGTGGGTGGTGAAGAGATTACCCGCTCGAGTGACGGCCAGCGCGACTTCGAAGGGCTGCCCGGTCTCTTCCATGAAGTTGCGGGCACGTTCCAGGACGGCGAACGCCGCGTGCCCTTCATTCAGGTGACAGACCTCCGGTTGGACTCCGAGCGCGCGGAGCAGCCGCCATCCGCCGATCCCGAGGAGCATTTCCTGCTTGAGGCGCAACTCCGGCCCGCCCCCATAGAGTTCGCTGGTAATCGCTCGATGAGCGGGGAAGTTCGCCGCGTCATTGCTGTCCAGCAGGTAAAGCTTCACCCTGCCGACTTGGACCTGCCAGGCGCGCAGCCAGACCGAGTAACCAGGTAAGGAGATCTCCAGCCGCAACCACTCGCCGTTCGCTTGGCGCAACGGTGTGATCGGCAACTGTCCGGGATCGTTATACGGGAAGAGGGCCTGTTGCTCTCCGTCCTTGTCGATCACCTGGCGAAAATAGCCCTGCTGGTAGAGCAGTCCCACTCCGACCACTGGCACGCCCAGATCGCTGGCGGCTTTGAGTTGATCACCGGCCACATTGCCAAGCCCGCCCGAGTAAATGGGCAAAGCCTCGCTCAACATGAATTCCATGCTGAAATACGCGGCGCAGGTCAGTAGAGCCCCCGAATGATCCCGCTGAAACCACGCGGGCGCCGCCAGCGCTTGCCGCCTGGTCTCGACCAGGCCTTCAACTTTTTTGCGAAAAACAGGATCGGCCAACATGCGCTCGATCTGGTCGCGCGAGACCGTCTGCAGGACCAACCAGGGGTTATGCGTGATCTCCCACACTTCGGGGTCAAGCTGCGGCCACACTTCGTCGGTAGCATGATTCCACGACCAGCGCATATTCAGGGCCAGCTCCGCCAGGGAATCGAACCCCTCGATTTCCGTGGGTAGAAGACCGTATATGGGATGGGTGACACGGGTTTGTTGGCTCATGATTTCTCCCTTAGTTCCGGCGCCGCCGCCAAAGCATCGCTGACGATCGTCTGGGCTTCCTCCAGGATGCGGCGCAGATGATCTTCTCCACGGAAGCTTTCCGCATAAATCTTGTAGATGTCCTCGGTCCCTGACGGACGCGCCGCGAACCATCCGCTCTCGGCCACCACTTTCAACCCGCCGATGGGAGCCTCGTTGCCCGGTGCGCGAGTGAGGATGGCCTGGATTTTCTCGCCGGCCAGATCCGTGGACCGAACCTGTTGCGGCGAGAGTTTCTCCAGCATCTCTTTTTGCTCCGGGGTGGCCGCAGCCTCAACGCGGTCGTAAACAGGCTCGCCGAACTCGCGCGTGAGTTCGCGGTAAATCTCGCCGGGATCGCGGTCCATCCGCGCCGTGATCTCCGCCGCAAGCAAAGCCGGGACGATGCCATCTTTGTCCGTCGTCCAGACGCTGCCATCCAGACGAACAAAAGACGCGCCCGCGCTCTCTTCGCCGCCGAAGCCGAGCGAGCCGTCGAGCAGGCCATCAACGAACCACTTGAAACCCACCGGCACTTCGTAGAGCCTGCGGCCAAGCTTCGCGGTGACCCGATCAATCATCTGGCTACTCACCACGGTCTTGCCAACCGCCGCTTCTTTGCGCCACTTGGGGCGGTGTTGGAAGAGGTAGAAGATCGCGACCGCAAGGTAGTGGTTGGGCGGCAATAGCCCTGCGCTTTTGGTGACAATTCCGTGCCGGTCATGGTCCGTGTCGCAGGCCCAGGCGATCTCGAAGCGATCCTTGATGTCGATCAACCTCTGCATCGCATAGGGCGAGGATGGGTCCATGCGGATCTGGCCGTCCCAATCAACCGTCATAAAGCGGAAGGTCGGGTCGACGGCCTCGTTCACGACCGTGAGGTTCAAACCGTAGCGCTCGGCAATCGGTCCCCAGTAGTGGACCCCCGCGCCGCCGAGGGGATCTACCCCCATGCTGATCTTCGCGCCGCGAATAGCATCCATGTCGATCATGTTGCCGAGATCCCCGGTGTAGGCGGCGAGGTAGTTGTGCCGGTGCGTTGTGGAGGCGCGAAGAGCTTTCTCGAAAGGAATCCGATTCAATCCCCGAAGGCCCGTCTCGAGAAACTCGTTCGCCTTCGCCTCGATCCAGCCGGTGACGGTGGATTCCGCCGGCCCGCCGTTGGGGGGGTTGTATTTGAAGCCGCCGTCATGGGGCGGATTATGGGAGGGCGTGATCACAATGCCGTCAGCAAGTCCTGTCGTTCGCCCGCGGTTGTAAGTGAGAATCGCGTGAGAAATGGCAGGGGTCGGGGTGTATTCATCCACCTCCGCCATCATGACTTCCACTCCGTTGGCCGCCAGCACCTCAAGCGCGCTGGCAAGAGCCGGCACGGAGAGCGCATGCGTGTCCATACCAAGAAACAGCGGACCATCGATGTTTTGTTGGGCTCGGTACAAACAAATAGCTTGACTGATGGCGAGGATATGCCATTCATTGAAAGCCTTGTCGAATGCGCATCCACGATGCCCCGAGGTGCCAAAAGCAACCCGTTGTTCCGGCACTGAAGGGTCAGGGATCTCCGTGTAATAGGCCGTTACAAGTCTGGGTACATTCACCAGCATCGAGGGCTGGGCCGGCTTTCCTGCGCATGGACTTACTTTCATAACTCTCTCCTCAAATGGATGGCGGTCAGCCCAACGGGCGTCGCCGGGACCTTGATGAAGACATTGGGCCGGTTCAGCGCGGCCCACAACCGGCGGGCTTCGTCAATCGTGCCTTTAGTATCGTGCGCCAGGTGGGGATTGACCCAGCGTTCCCAACCGTTTCAAAGGGTTGCTGCTCATGATTCTGCCTCCCTGCTTTCCAGCCTTGCGACTTTAGCCAGACAACCGGTGACGCTCGGCGCCACTGAATCGTGCTTGGAGAAATACTCTAACCAACTCCCAAGCGAGCGTATTCGCGACCACGCGGCCGCCCAGGCAGATCACGTTCATGTCGTCGTCCTCGACCCCCTGGCGCGCTGGAAAAATCTCATGGATCAGGCACGCCCGCGTGCCCGGCACCTTGTTGGCGGCAATGCACGCAGCCACGCCACTCCCGCAGATGGCCACGCCGCGATCCACCTCGCCGCGAGCAACTGCACGGGCCAAGGGCACCACAAAATCCGAGTAGTCATCGTCCTGCTTCGGCTGGCTGTCGCCAAAGTCGACCACTTCATAGCCAGCCTCACGCAACATCCTGACCAGATACTCCTTTAACTCAAATCCTCCATGATCGGCAGCGACACCGATGCGTTTCGGCGTCTTTGGCGAGAAGGTCGGAGGATCAGGCATGGTTTCTTTCCAGCAAGGCCCGTGCTCGCTTGCAGACGTTCTCAGCGGTCAAGCCGTATTCGCGCATCAGCACCGGTCCGGGCGCGGAGGCGCCGAAATGGTCGAGGCCAATCGCGTGGTCAAGTTGGCTGACGTAGCAGTGCCACCCCTGCGTAGCCCCTGCTTGCTCAGCGAACCGCGCTCGGACGGATGGGGGAAACACACCGAGCAGCGATATTCCTCCGCGCCACACCGGCGAGTGCCGTCTCCAAGTTGGAGACTCCGGCAGCATCGCAATGCCGGCGGTCGCAAAAGATGCTTTGAGTGGCGGCCCACCGATTTCAACGGTGTGCGGCATACTTGGCAAGTTCCTCCAGCAGGCTCCGCGCAGGCCTAGGAACCGCAACTTTGCCGTTAAGAATTTCATGGCGGTTTACATCGTGGCCATACATGGCTTGGTCTCCACTTTTGTCGGCTTGCACGACGGCGCCATCCAAGCTGACCCCGGCAAAAGCCCCTTTGCTGCGCGAATAGGTCAGGATCTCCGCATTGAGCTTTATGTCCGTGCCGGCGGCAGCATTTCTCCCCACCGGCCCGGCTGCCACAGAGGCGTCGGCTCCGAGCTTGAATTTGTCGCTCAGCAGGCTTTGCAAGGCGTGATCGTTCATAAAGAGCATCACCAGGTCGGTGGAAGAGCCCCCGATCTGATAACCCACGCTCCCGCCCTCAGTAGCCACAAACATGGGAGCGCTCCAGCCATGCCCGGTGCGACAGGTTGCCAGTCCCCTGCCGTAGTTGCCGCCGAATATAAAGGCAAACTTCACGTCCCCTGGAATGATGGCAATACATTTCGCCGTTTCCAGCAGTTCCTGGGGAATGCCTTGGTCAGGCGTTCTCATGATCTCCTGGAAGACCAGGGTAGCTTTTTGAATACGCCCAATGTCATCTTCGCGGTCCGACGCCAAAGCGGGCAGGACCAAACCCAGGCCCGCAACCAAAACGATCAACAAAGTTTTGGACATGATGTTTCTCCTCTTTTTTGACATGATTTTTCTCCTCCAAAGGTTCCACTTTCTTCAGGGCGGGTGAGAGCCCTGGTTATACAGCCTCTACGACCTGAAGCCGAAGTGCTTCGCGTGCCGATGATCCAGACGACCAACGGACCGGCTACCAATACCGGCCCGATGCCTGGAATGGCGAAGAAAGCTGCTCCGAACAACATCCCCCAGATACCACCCTAGAAGGCGCCCTGCTTGCCCCAGTACTTCATGCGGTCGCCGACGTTATTGTGCCGGCCCAGTCAGCAAGCGCTTGAGCGCCTCCATCGCCTTGCCGAATTTTTCCCAATCCCCCTGCTGCATTGCCTTCTGTGCCTCATCGAACTGCGTCCTCGCCTGGCCCAACTCCGGCGTTCCGCTGCGCGCTGGCGCTCCCTTCTGGGGTTGCTGCGTCCCGAAGACGGATTGGATAGCCTCATCGAGTGTAGGCTCCATCGCCACTTTGTCCCCCGAAATCACGATGACACGCTTGAGTTGGGGGAAGTTGGTGCCTGCCGCGGTGAGGTACACCGGCACCACATAAAGAAAGGAGTTCTCGATCGGTACCGCGATCAGGTTTCCACGAATGACTCTCGACCCTCTTTGGTCCCAGAGGGTCAGTTGCTGGGAGATCGTAGTGTTCTGATCGATCATTGCCTCGATTTGCATCGGGCCGTAGATCAGCTTCTCCTTGGGGAGTTGGTAAAAGAGCATCTTCCCGTATTCGGGGAAATCGCACCTGGCGGCCACCCAGGAGATCATGTTGTCTCGCTTCTGAGGCGTGAAAGGAGTCATGAGGAGGTACTCGAGCTGGTCGCTTCCTGGGAGCTTCATCAGGATGTAATAGGGCTGCATGGGCGCGACGTTGCCCGCATAGTTCTCTTGGGGGAATACCCAGAGGTCCTCCCGGTTATAGAAGACTTGGGGAACCGTCATGTGGAAAGTTCTGTACTGGTCGGCCTGGATGGAGAAGAGATCCTCCGGATACCGCAGATGCGTTTTCAGATCCGCCGAAAGCTGATTCAAGTCCAAGAAAACGCCCGGAAACGCACGCCGGTAAACCGCCAGGACGGGGTCGTTCGGATCCATGACGTAGAACCGGACGGTTCCGTCGTACATGTCCACAACGACCTTTACGGAGTTTCGAATGTAGTTCAGCCCTTCCTCAAAGCCCGCCGCGTAAGGACTGGAGTAGGGAAAGTGATCCGCGACAGTGTAGGCGTCCTGGATCCAGTACAGTTTGCCCTCGCTCACCACGGCGTAGGGATCATGGTCGAGGCGCAAGAACGGAGCGATCTGCTCCACACGCTCGCCAACACGCCTCCACATCTGAATCCTGCTTTCCGGCCGGAGATAGGAGGTGAACAGAATGTTGATGTCGGATTGAGTCCAGGCGAATAGCAGGCGCTTCCACAAGCTGTCCAGCGGGATACCTCCTGTTCCCTCGTAACTCGTGTAGACATTCTGATTCCCCTTGGGGTAGTCGAACTCTTTGGCGCCGGTCGCGACGATCCGATATCCCGGCATCGACTCGCCGTAGTAGATGGAAGGCTGGTTTATGGGCAGGCCGTAGGCGGATTCGGGCGGGATGTTCTCGAGAACGTACTGCGGAAACCCTCCCCCGACAGTCTTCGAGACGAAGCTCATGACCAAGCCGTAACCATGCGTGAACTGCAACTCCTGGTTAACCCAGGTTTGGGCTTCAGCGGGAAGCTGCGCGGAGAGCTCGCGGGCCGAAAGCATCACCTGATGATAACCATCCGGCAGGTGGTAGCGGTCCACATCAGCTTGGTAAAACTGATAATAGAGCCGTATCTCCTGGGCTTGTTGGTACATCTGGAGCAACGGGCGGTAGTCCCAGAGACGGATGTTCTGGATCGTGTCTTGATTTCTCGCTATCACCTCGGACGTCAGGTCGGCCAGCGCCGGGTAGGATGTTTCCTGGATCTTGTCGAGGCTGTAGGCCTCTCGGGTGAATTCGATGTTGTTCTTGAGATACGGGGTTTCGAGGGCCAGTTCGTTCGGCTGTACCCTGAACCTCTGCAAGAGGGCCGGCAGCAGCAAGACCGCGATGACGTACAAGGCCACGTATATTCCGAATCCGATAGCAACCGCTCTGAATCGCGGCCGGAAGAAATTGAGCACCAGCAGCGCGCATAGCGCCCCCGAGGCGCCGGCCATGATCCAGAAGGCGATCCGGGTCACATGATCCGCCGTATAGCCGGCTCCGTAAACTACTCCCTGAGTGGAGTAGAGGAGTTCGTAGTGATCCAGGTAAAACCCCCATCCCCAACTGGCGACCAGGGCGAAAAACAGGATGTACAGATGTGGAACGGCCTTCGCGCTCCGGCCCTCCATCTGTCCGCTGCGGCTGAACCGCAGTAACCCGAAGTACGCGTACAAGGCCAGGACGGCCAGGAGCGTGATCAGCGTCAATACGGTCAGGCTGATCTGCAAAAGCTCATAAAAAGGGAGACGGAACAGATAAAACCCGACATCGACCCCGAAGAGAGGATCGGACAACCCAAAGGATCCGCCATAACGAAAGCGGAGATACGTATCCCATTGTGCATAGAAGATGGCCGCAAAGAGTAGGGCGGCGGCGGCAGCGACCGTGCCCATGGTCAGTTTCAAAACCGTGGGAGAGATCTGGATGCCGAGTTTCTCAGCAACCGTAGACTCGCTGGTCAAATGACCCGAACGGAAAGTGTCGCCGTTTCTCGCCGCATGGCGAAGATTGACCCAGAGGTATAGAAGCGCGACAACGAATGCTACGCAAAACAGTTCCCACTGCAGGGCCAGGAGTGTCCAGAAGACGCCGGTGTAGCCGAGCTGCCGCATCCACAGCCCCTTCTGTATCCAGCCGGAGATGACCACCAGGAGAGCGATGAGTACGACCGCTGCAACCATGATGAGTTTCAGCCGACGGCCACGCCGGGAGGCTCTACCCTTTTCGTCGGCAAGCGGCCTTGGCGGCTCGCCGTGTGTTGGTTTATCGATCATTGTTCTACCCCCTTTTCCCTTGGTCCGAAACACGGACTGATATTGCGATCCGATGACGAATCCAACAGCTTGAACGCGTAAGCTCCCTTTGCCTTTTCGCGCGGCCATCCCTGCTCGTCAGCTGGTCTTTGTTTCACCGGGTCATTGGCAAAGTTGTCTTGCACAGCCTTTATAACGGGAGATGACTCGCGACGCTGTTAAAAACCGCTCAGAGTGGTGGTCAATATTGCTCAAATGGTAAGAAAAGCGACTGTGGTGGGAACGGGGACCGAAGCTCACGACGGGGAATACTGATTTTTATGTAGTGCAGGTCCCGTGTCATCTAGGAATCCCGTGCGCGCGGGCAACAAATTTGCTCGGCGCAGTGCCCACAACATAGGATGTGGAACCGGTCACCAGGGTCAGGGTTCCTTCACCAGAATCGGCGAACTCTTTGACCTCCTGCGGCTCGATACCCGCGGTAAAGTCCACACGATACCCAGGGCTTGGCCCGCGTTTTCGCTGCCGTTCAACGAAGCGTAACGCCACCCAAAGAGAGGCAAGACCGTCTTATTCCACGACCCAGGTCGTGAATCCTTTTCCCAGGCGGACGAGTTCGTCGGCTGGATTCGTTTGTAGATGCGCACGAAGCCAGGAGAGTGATCGCCGCCCGACGACAACGGTGTGACATCCACGCTCTCGCGCCAACGTAAGGATCTCTTTGGGTACATTTCTTCTGTCGCTCGGATAGCAGAAATGAACTTCGATTTCTCCACGCGCAAATCCCGCCCGGCGCAAATCTGCGTAGGCAAGTTCCAAAGACCCTGATAACTTTTTCTTCGTTGCGGACACCCAGAGATGCCGGCTGGCGCGTAGACGAGCTTCCAGCCATTCTTCCTTCTGGGGATCCTCAGCGCCCCCGGACTCCGTCAATCCAGCCGGTGGCGAGGGGAGAGTATGCGCCAGACAGACCCGAAAACCCCGGCGCCCGCCCAAGATTTGGGCCACGTACGCTACCGCTCGCATCGATGCGAGCGAATTGTCGACAACGACAAGTAGTTTGGTAATCGCCATCGCGGTTCTCCTCGAGCCTTTCGCTGGTTTCGAAGCGCAGCGAAGAGCAGGTTATGAGGTCTCGACGACCTTGCGCCCGGCCTTTGTCGACTCGCCTGGGTGTGCCATCCATAGCCTTAAGCGGGTTTTGGTGGGATGACCTGTGTCTTGCCCTGATCCTCATGGGTGTGCACTGGCCTCTCGGGGTGGTCGTCGGCATCCTCCACACCTTCCAGGATCCCGGCCTCGTAAGCCTGATCAGTGTCGGCGAGTTCTTCGACGGTCTCTTCAGAAGAGTCCGCATCTTGTGAGAGACCTTGAGTATCACCTGATTGCCCGGCGCTGTCCGAGCCCACCTGTCCAGGATCGCTTCCGAGTTCATCGAACTGCGCTTCGTTATCGCGCAAGAAACGTTTCACCATGAAAACCTCCATAAGACGCCTAGAATAGAGGGCCAAATCGTGTCCACAGATTGGGACAGCCTTCATCAGCCCTTCGCGATGAGACTTCTTGGTCGCGATGGTGATAGTTGAGAATGGCTATTCCGAGGACCTCATGCACTGCGAGGAGAGCAAATCGATGGATGGCAGCGTCGCCTCCGCCATCGGTTGTGTTTCCCTGATGCGCCTTGAGGAGCTACCACGCGAACACGCGGGCGCCGCCACCCGATTGGCGGACCCGCCCGGTTTGGACGGAACTACCGCCTGTGGGAGTCACGTTCTCGCCAGTCGTACTGGGAAGATTCAGTTCGCCGCCGGTGAGCTCTTCGACCTCTACGGGACTATGGCGGTTCATGATCTCAGCCGCGGCGTCGATCTTCTCGTCCGTCCCGCTCGCGAAAACGAGGACTCCTCCACCCCGCACTCCCTTGACGTAGGCTTCCGCCTCCGGCCCGCTTGCCCCGATCCTCCGGAGGTCCCGGTTCAGACTCACCTCGAAGTCGATGTTTGGGGTGCCCATGACCCCACTGCCCTTCATGTCCAGCGACTCCCTTAGAATGCGGACGTCGTTCTGGGGGAAACCACTGGCCTCAAGATCGCGGACGACTTGATCGGCCACGCCCGGATTTTCAAACAGACCAACTGCAGTTTTCGACATATTGCACCTCCGGCTAAAGTTTGCGTACAGCCCAAATTGTTAAGGCTCTTGATTCGTATATTCTCCTTGCGTACTGGGAAGCACGTTGTCCACCTGACGGGAGCCATGATTCTTCCATCAATCAACCTTTGCTCGCCTTACGGCCGCTCGGTTGCTCAGATTGTTGCAGCCAATAAGCCGGCCGGCCGTAGTAGCCGTAGAGCCTATTCTCATACTCGCGAGTGATTGGCATGGACTCGAAGTACTCCGGGCCGTTCTTGATGGTTTCCCGCGAGAGGTGTACGAAGACTTTGGAGTCCCGCCAACTCACCTGTTCGATCCATTGGGGTGACACCAGCACCTTTTTGCCAGGCCACCAATTCCGCGTATCCACCTCAAGGTATCGAATCGCCCAGGTTTCATCATCGACGATGAAGTCCGCCACGTGACCGATCTCACCCTCAGCCGCCTCGATGTGATAGCCTTTCACTTCATTGGTGCTGCGCAGATGTGAATCGGCCGACTCTTTTCCCGCCCTGGCTTGCAACGCCTCCGCATGTGTCACAGCTTCCTTTTGAACAGTCAAGCCTGCCGGGTAGGACGCACGACCCCACAGATAGGGCCCACCCCAATAATAGGGGTAACCGTAATACCCCATGTACAAGGCCTCGTGCTGCCGTGAAACGGGTTTGTGCGTATCGATGGGGGGGCTGTCCTCGATCTGCTTTGTGGTCAGCGACACATCGAGTTGCTTTGATTGCCACTCCGTCTGGCGGAGGGCCATGGGCGAGACCAGCACAAGCCGGCCGGGAAGCCAACCCCCGGTATTGACCACGAGGTAGCGGATGGCCCAGCTCTCATCGTCGAAATAGAACTGCTCCACCGTTCCAATCTCCCCATCCCTGGCTCGGATCGCAAAACCCTTTAGATGATTGACATTTCTTAACATCGGTTTATCCTCCTTGGCATTTTGTAACTTAACCCAGCTTTGGTTGATGAGCACGAACTCGCCACAATCCCAATCATTGGGAGGTCGAGGCGCCTTTGCTTCACCACTTTTAAATAGCCCTTCGTCGATAAGTGGCGACAAGTCGGCCTTGAATTCGAGCAGCTTCCCAAGAGTTGATAACCCTCAAGCTGCGCCGCGCCGGCGCAATTGGGTTTCCAGCACCCACCCGAGGTCATCCGGCTCCGGCCTTTCGAGATAGTCCACGGCGCCTAGGTCCATCGCTTCCAGATAGCAGTGGATGTCCAGGCAGCGCGCCACCACGACAATGGGAATATTCCGATGCATCTCTGCAGCTCGCTCCAGAACGCATCGTCCCTCAAAACTCGCGCTTCCCTGGCCGACGATGGCGAAGTCGAAGTCTTCCATCTCGACTCGACGGGCTCCTTCTTCATAGGAACTGCACATGACGAAATCGTACCCGAGGGCCGACAGTATGCCCCCGTAAGATGGGAACTCCCGGAGGTCGTCGCAGACCAGCAATGCCCTTCCCGTGTTCACATCGCACCTCCCTCCCCTCGGCCTCGTTTGTGAGCTGCGGGCTGGGGAAATGACATCGAAATGCAAGACCGGGCAATTAACGCAGGATTATCTCGCACTGACCGCGGCGTGTAGTGCAACTTCCGCCGGGCGCGTCGTCTGCAAAATATCCTTCACCTTGGCCACCTCGGCCGACGTGCCGTGGGCCAGGACGAGGAACTTGTCGGATTTGAGCGCCGCCTCATATTTCACGACGCTGTCCTTAGGGATGCCAATGCTGTACAGCCCCGCGCCGAGCGCGCTCAATCCGCCTACTACCACGGCGCCCTCGAGAGCGCCGACAATCCAGGCGACGAGAGGGCCGGCTACCAAGACCGGACCGAGGCCTGGAATGGCGAAGAAAGCGGCTCCGAACAACATCCCCCAAATCCCACCCCAGAAGGCGCCGAGCTTCCCCCAGTGCTTCATGCGGTCGCCGGTATTGTAGTATCCTACGACCTGCTCTTCGGTGTGATAGTCCCTGCCGACGATGGACAGTTTCTTCATGTCAAACCCAGACTTCTGAAGTTCCTTCACGGCTGCCTCTGCTTGGGTGTGGCTGTCGTAAATGGCTACAACTGCGTTCGTTCCTGGCATGGCTTATTCTCCTTTTTCTGTTGATCGGATTGTGGTGCTTGTCCGACTGATTTTCATTTTTGACCTGAATTAACGAGAACACTCTTCTTGTACCGTCCAGACGCCGTCGCCGCGCGGGCAAAGTGATGGTCTCCGGCAACGAGCCCATATATTTATAGGTGAAGGCGTTTGCTATGGCTGTTAAATACCGCACACCGTGCTGGTCAAAAGTGCTCATCATCTCTTTGACGAGGGCCTAATGTGTGATCAGGGAGGAGATTCGCCAAAAAATACGCGTGACCGAAAGGCTCAGACCATCAACCGCCGTAAATGTGCCGAAGCGGCGAGTAAGACTTTTGATGTCCAGAACGATGTCACTCATAAGAAAACCGATGAGGCCCGAGGTCAAGCCAACTCCACCACCATCTTGCCCATATTCTGCCCTTGGAAAAGACGGATGAAAGCGCTCCACCGCTTAGCATGGCAGTCCAACGGCTCCGGTATTACCGACATCGGTTACAGTATGCTATTCGCTAAGGATCACGCTCAAGAGGCCATTGTTAACCGTCAACGCGCCGTTTTGCGTGTAATCGATAAAGCCCAGCGTCCGGAACTTGTTCATGAAATAATTGACCCGCGGCCGGGCGGCCCCGACCATTTGGGCCAGGTGTTCCTGATTGATTCCGGGATGGACCGTTTCGGTTCTGCTTTCCTTGCCAAAATGCGCCAGCAATAAGAGAATCCGGGCTAGGCGCTTCTCGGTGGAGTTGAAAAGTTGGTCGACCAGATCCTCTTCAAATCGAATGTTGCGGGAAAGTAGGTGGGTGATGAACAATTCCGAGAGGCCGTGCTGCTCGTGGAGCAGACGCACCATCAGCGCCTTCTCGATCCTGTAAAGAGTGCAATCGCCCACGGCGAAAGCCGTCGAGAGGCGCAACGGCTGGCCGGCAAGGCATCCCTCACCGAAGAACTCGCCGGCGTCCAGAATAGTGACGATCGCTTCCTTGCCTTCTTGGGATGTTACCGCCAGCTTCACCTTGCCACGTTGGAGATACCACACGGAATCCGCAGTGTCTCCCTGCACGAAGATCGTGCGGCCCGCGCCGAATTCTAGAACGCTTTTCCCGCGCGAGATTCCGGCGAGGAATGCTGTCCAATCGACGGGCGGAGTCTTACCGTTTGCTGCAGCAAGGGTAGGCTTACCTTTGCCGTTGGCCTTGACAACTTTAGGCTGGCTCTTCTGTTTCTGTGGCGTCATAACAACCTTTCTATTCTTTTCTTCTTACGTCATAGCAAATCGCTCCCGCCCGGCGAACGCCCTTACTGAAGGTTCTGAGAAATCAACAGGGCAAAGAATTCGCTCAATCCGTGATCTGTCTGCTCCTTTAGGCAGAAATTGCGCGCCCCGAGTTCGACTTGGGCTTCCGCGCAGGCTCAGGGCATCTGCGGAACGCTGTGCCTAGAATCCACTTCACGTCATTGGTCCGATACGGGTAGGCAATAAAGTCAAACGCCCCGCGATTCATTACGTCCAAATAAACGGCCGGATCGTAGAGCGGTGAGCACACAATCACAGGGGTACTCAGCCTCCCCGAACCCATGGCACGAGGAAGGTCGTCGAAGCTGCCGCCGGCAAACGCGGTGTCACAAAATAATACGTCGGGCGCTTCCGATTCCAGGACCGCCCGGACGTCGGCTGCGGTCGAACAAAAAATCGGCTCAAGACCGCATGCTGCAAGAACCTGAACAAGGGATTCCCGGTTTTCGCGGTCGGAGATTGCCACCAAAGCTCTTCCGGCTTTAGTCATAACCGCCTTTCCCTAGAACGCCTTTCGCCCGGATGCGGCCGCTTACCCTATGCTCCCCGCGTTAGCTCGCTAGCCCCTCTCCAAACAACGCAACCATTTCGGTCAGGTGCATCGCACGCCAAGTGGAATCGATTGGCGTCGTTCAACACTGCCATAATGGATGACCTCATTTGGTTGGAACGGGTCATAGAGCAACGCTGATTTGACATCTTTGCGGATTTCGTCGTCCGACCTCGATGAAACCTTTAGTTCGATGGTATTTACTACCCTGCGCACACCGGAGAGGGGCGCAGCAGCCGGACGAGGCGACGGACCTGGACCGCCGACCCCGGATAGCCCCGACTCTTCAGCATTTCGTGCAGCCGCGTGGCGCGCAAGCTCCGCCCTATCGAGCACCGATTGCGAAACCACCATGCCATCGGCGATCAACCGATCAGGCTTGGGCCTCGCTCAGTACCAGTAGCCTGGAACCCATGTCCAGCCCCACCAACGTTCGCTCCAGTGGCCAGGGATCCACGTGGCCCCCGACCACGGCTGATCAAGCCAATAGCCGTGATCCCACTGCCAGTCACCACCGTCCCAGTAGTAGTCGCCGGGCACCCAACTGGTGCCTACGCGAGCCGCCTTGGGAACCACCTCTGCCTTCGACGCAGGCTTCGGTTTGGTGGTCTGGTGAACTGCCACCGCTGTGATTTCCTTGTCCGGGTGGCCCTTGCCCTTCATTACCACCTTCGGTTTCACCGAACTCTCGGTCTGGGCAACCAGGTCGGTCGCCGGCCAAGCAAGAAGGACTGTGGCGGCGAGGAGAACAAAGAGAATAGTTGCCAGCTTCTTTAACATCGTCTAACCCCCCTTCTTTTTCAGACTGTCCCAAACCGACATATAAATAGCGGTTTGGGTCCGAGTCGCATAACAAATACTCCGCGCGCGGGCTTAGACTAGGGTGTTTCGAGCAAGAAGGTGTGACCTTTCCATATCTTTTTTGTGACTTTTCGTTCCTGTCACGCCTACGACGGGTCGAGTGAAGACCTTGAGGGGAGTTCAGCAGCGAGACAGCCAGCCGAAGCGGCGGGTGGCCGGGGTAGGTAGCGTACCGATTCGTCGGTGTTGCAAATACCAAGTCGTGGTGATAGGCGTTAGCCTCTCCTCTGGCATCTCTATGAATGGACCGGTAATACGGTGTCTAAGCTGCCGTGATGGTGGCAGGAAATTTGCACTAAAACGGACTTGCTGATCCAAAAACAGGGAAGCCGAAGCCGGGCGCGGGTTAGCCGCTTCTGCTTTCGTTGCGAGGGGTTCCAGTCGAGCGCTATGTCCTTTGTCAACAAGCTGTTAGCTTGTCGATGCTCGCCTTTTTGAATGGAAGCGCATCGACCTTCGAGATCGGCAGAGTTGCCCCCCCACCTTAAGAGGGCATTCCTTGGCTCAAGAGAGTCGCCAGGAGCCGCGATATAGTCGATACACGACTCCATCTAGGGTTGTCCGCAAGCGGAACTGTTTCCACAATGGATAGCCTGAACGAAAATAGCTAACCCCAATGCGGGGAAGCGCATGCGAGATTCCGGTGCGACCATATCGTGTACAATATTGCTGAGTGCGTCGCCATTGTGCGGGACAGGATCTGAGTAGATGGCGAGATGAGAAGGTTTCAATCATTCCGGCTCGATACCGCAAACCAGTGCCTGTGGCATGGTGAAGCTCGGACTGACCTCACCCCCAAGGCTTTTGGCGTGCTCCGTTATCTGGTGGAACACGCCGGGCGGCTGGTCAGCCAGGACGAGCTTCTGGAGGCGCTCTGGCCCGAGACCTATGTCAATCCAGAAGTTATAAGAAAGTACATCAAGGAAATCCGGAGGGTGCTGGGCGACCACGCCGACAAGCCGGTATTCATTGAAACCCTGCCTAAGCGGGGATACCAGTTTGTGGCTCCAGTCATCGAGGAAATCACTGCTCAGCCATTCGACTTGCCAACGGAGGCGGTGAAAAAGATCGTGGGCCGCGAACCGGCCATAGCCGAGTTGGACCGCTGTCTTCGAAAAGCCCTGCGGGGGGAGCGGCAGATCGTTTTTATCACGGGGGAGCCGGGCATCGGAAAAACCACGCTGGTCGACGAATTCCAACGACGGGCTGCCGCCAACGTACTCTCCCTTCGTATTGCCCGTGGGCAGTGCGTGGAAGGCTACGGAGGCAAGGAACCGTACTACCCGATGCTGGAGGCGCTCGGTGGGCTATGCCGTGGTTCGGGAGAAGAATCCCTTGTCCACAGGTTGGCCGCGCAAGCTCCTACCTGGCTGGTGCAGTTTCCCGCACTGGTGAAACGCGAACACCGCGACATGCTGCAGCGGGAGATCCTTGGCGCCACACGGGAGCGCATGCTGCGGGAGATCGGTGAGGTGTTGGAGACGATCACCTCGGAAAACCCGCTGCTGCTGGTTTTCGAGGACCTACACTGGGCGGATGCCTCCAGCGTCGATCTCATCTCGGCCCTGGCACGCCGACGGCCGCCCGCCAAGTTGATGGTCATCGGCACCTACCGCCCGGTGGATGCGATCGTCTCGGAACATCCCTTGAATGTTCTCAAGCAGGACCTGCTGGTTCATCAGTTATGTCGCGAGATCGCTTTGGAGCCGCTGCGCGAAGCCGAAGTGGCCGAATATCTCGCGGCCGAGTCATCGGGAGCCAGCCTGCCGGACGGTTTGGCCAGCCTGCTGTACCGGCAATCGGAGGGCAATCCGTTGTTCATGGTGGCGACACTGAACCACATGACCGAGCGGGGCCTGATCTCCCGGAATAAGGGAAGCTGGCAACTCCGGGTCGCTCTGAAGGGAATCGATCTGGAGGTGCCGAAAAGTTTGCAACAGATGATCGAAGTCCAGATCGACCGCCTGAGCACTGAGGAGAAGCGGGTGCTGGAGGTAGCAAGCCTGGAGAGCATCGGACGCTCCCGGTTCTCGGTCGCCGCCAGAGCCGCGGTAATAGGCCTGGACCCGGAAGTGTTTGAAGACGTGTGTGAAACGCTTTCACGGCGGCATCGCATTGTGCGCTCGGCCGGCTCTGAGAAGCTCGCAGATGGAACGGTCTCCGCATGCTACCGGTTTGTGCACGTGCTTTACCAGGAGGTGTGCTATCGGCGAATTGCCCCGGGACGCAGAGCCAAGCTGCACAGGCGATTAGGAGAGTGGGCTGAGGCACACTGGGAACGAGTGAACGAGGCCGCGGCCTCGCTCGCGGGTCACTTCGAACAGGGCGGAGATTGGGTGCGTGCCATCAAGTACCTGAAGCTTGCGGCGGATACGTCCGGGCGGCGGTTTGAACCTCGGCAAGCCACAGCCATCCTGGACCACGCTCTCGAATTGGTGAGCAAGCTGCCCGAGGCCGAGCGAACGGTAAGCGAAATCGAGATTCTGGAGAAGCTGGCGGTGATTTACACGGTGCTCAGCGACATGCGCGCCATCGAAACCTATGAAGCTCTGGCTGCACGTGCAGCTCATGATGGCCTGGTCGATGTGGAGGTGCGCGCGCTCATCGACATGGCGTGGCCGTTATCGTGGACCAGTTCTCAGCGTTCGCAGGAAGTCCTGGAACGGGCGCTTCGGCTCAGCGGCCGACAGGGCGATGCGCTCCTGCGGGCAAGGGCGCGTGCGAGCTATTTTGCCCTGCGCCTGTGGCTAGGGTGGAATCCTCGCGATGTGGAGGAGTTCCGCAATGCATTCGCGGAGATTCTCAACTCAGATAACCGCCGCATACTCGCCCCTTATTTGGCCGACTGGGGCTTCATAAGCTGGATCTCCTCCGAATACCGCGAAGCGCGCCGGAACTTGATCGAGAGCCGTGTCATCCTGTTCGAGACAATGGAGGAGAACCCCTATCTAAGTACTACGCATCTACGGGCCCAAGTCGCCCTGACCTGGAGTCTTCTGTTTCTGGGAGAGTGGGGCGAGGCGCTGAGAAAGATGGAGGACTCAATTGCCATGTTGGACAAGAACGCCGACCATTACTGGTGGCAGGCAGTGCACCTCCACCGAGCCTGGGTGCATCTGCACGCCATGGACTTTGCCGGCGTGCTGGCGATTTGTAACTCCACGCTCCCATTGGTCAGAGATCCAGCGCTTGGCCCCGCGCCTGACTATCCAACTCCGTATCGAATCATAATCCG
Source organism: Terriglobia bacterium (assembly GCA_050011515.1). Taxonomy (GTDB): domain Bacteria; phylum Acidobacteriota; class Terriglobia; order UBA7540; family UBA7540; genus CAVROP01. The sequence continues at coordinate 40,735 of JBEKIZ010000041.1, forward strand.
GATGTGCCTGTTTCTGACGGGCTCAGCGGAGACGGGTTTAGGAAACTATGAAAGCGCGCTTGAGCATTTGTTGGCGCGGGCAGACATGGATCGGCCGTCGATCATGTTTGACTGGTACTGGCGCATGCCACTCGAATCTGCTCTCACAGAACTTTGGCTGGCGAAAGGCGATCTGGCCCAAGCGCGACCGCAGGCAGAAAGGTTTCTGAAGATCGCGTTGGCGACTGCGGAACACACGTGGCAGGCCCTGGCTTGGGAAGTGAATGCGCGGGTCGCGATGGCGGCAGAGGAGTGGAACCGCGCGGAGGAGTGCATCATGAAGGCCTTGTCAACGATGGAAGGATACGAAGTCCCGCTGGCTGCCTGGCGGGTTCATGGAACCGCGGCCGAGTTTCACGCACGCGCAGGAGACAACGATTTAGCCGAACACCACCGGGAACTCAGCCGTGCAACGATTCTCAAATTGGCGAACTCCCTCGGACCGGAAGGGCCACTTCGCACAACATTCCTTTCGGCGACGGACGTAAGTAGAGCCTTTGGGGACTCTGCGGCAACCCCCGCGGATGCTGGGGGTCTTGCTTGAAAATCATGCGGTTGTGAACACCATGTCTTCCGGGAGCTCGCAGAATTGCCCGATGAAGGCGAGGTTCTTCGAGTGTTCCGGTACGACCTGGGGACGATCGTCCTTGGCCCGACGCAGAAACTGACTGGTGATGAAAGGCATCATGCACGGGATGCAGGTTTCGAGTATCTTATGTGTATGGTCCCCAACCCCAAGGCGGCCTATGATCTCCGTCATAACCTCTCTACCTGCGCATGCCGACATCGGTTTCGTCACGAAGTTGCCCGGTTTATCGACGAACAGGCCATAGCCCCAAAAAACTTGAACGTCCGCGGCCTGCCCGATGAAATGGGGCTGGTGAGGTAAGACGATTGAGGCTAACCAGCAGGATTCCGGAAAGGTAATAAGCCCGCCCTCTCCCGGGACGTTGCCCGTGAGATCCCGAACGAGCCGGAAGAAGGTCGGGTCGTGGAGAGTGGTGGTGAATGACAGCCACTTCGATTCCTCAATATGTTCGGTGAAGTTAGCGGGACGACCGAACTGCGGCCTGCGGGCGGCAATCTTTTCCCAAAGAGTCCAGGAACCACCGTCGGATTTGCCCTTCAGGACTGGAGCCGAGTCCATCGAGCCGAGACTGAAAGACTCGGTCATCCCTGAAAGCGGACCTCAGGATATCGTCCGCACTTTTTTCTGCGGCTTGGCGGGATGCTCTCGGTGCTTTGGCATCAGTATTGATAAGTCGCCAAGGCGTGTTTAGGAACCGCTCTCGGTCTTACCGGCCATTTGGCTGTCTCACCCGTTGGGGAAGCAGGGCGCCCCGCGCCGATCGTTCACGTTTGAAATATCGAAGATCAAAAATAAACCATAACCTTGCAAAACGGCACAGTTTAGGTGACAACAGCGCGGGAAAGGAGCGCGTTCGTCATGAACTTCGTCTGCGCACATCTGGGTGACATACACTTGGAAGAGGATCACTACTTCGCCGACACGACTCGATGTCTGGAGTGGTTTGTGGCGGACGCGGTGCAATCGCATACCAACCTGTTCGTCGTGAATGGAGATCTGACGACCTACAAGGCGACCATCAAAGAACGCAACGTCTGGGTAGACATGTTGATCCGGGTGGCCAACCAAGCACCGGTTCTGCTTGTGGCTGGGAACCATGGGGCCGAGCTTGATGACGACCTGTATGTCCTCGCGAAGGCCAAGGGCACTCACCCCATTTTTCTATGCACGGAACCCGAATTCATCGAGCTTGATGACGTTTCGATTGCGGTATTCCCTTATCCGCGCAAGGCGGAGTTTGCGGGGAGCCCGGAGGAAAGCAACCTTTCCGAGGCCTTCGTCCGACGGCTCCAAGAATTCAACGAACGGTTTTCACGGCGGCCCGGCTCTTTTAGCCTGTTCTTCGGCCACTTCGGTGTCGTCGGGGCCAAGGTGAGCAGCGGGCAGCCCCTGGTCGGCCAGTGCGCCGAGTATCCGCTTGATCCGCTACGTGGCTTGCAGGCCCAGTATGTGGGGCTCAGTCACATCCACCTCCGGCAGCAACTGGCCCCCCGAGTCTGGTATGTGGGATCGTTGTCTCGGTGCGACTACAGTGAGCAAGAAGACAAGGGGTATCACTTGGTCACATTGAAGGAGCCGGTTCTAAGGCCTGACCTATCGGACCTTGATGTCCAGTTCCGATTGTCGCCAACGCGCAACATGGTGGAACTCCGGGCAGTCTATGAGAACGGTGAATTCCACTTCAAGAATCCTCTGGACCCAGCGCGTCTCAATGATGCTCGCGTGAAGCTGGTGGTGACGGTGGCCAAAGGGCTCCATGAATCGCTGAGTCGCGAGGAACAAGAGAGGCTGCGGGAGCAATTACTCAAAGCCAATCCCGCCGAATTGAAAGTTAAGATCGAGCACGAGCCGGAAGGCCCGACCGAGATTGTGCCACTCAGACTGGCCAAGACGGCTGAAGACAAGCTGCGGGCATACTGGGCCATCAAGGGCGAACCTCCTGTAGAGCGGCAGGAACGGCTGCTCGCCAAGCTTGCGCAGATTGAGTCATCTGTGCTCACTCAATCGCGGCAAACCTTCCGGTATCGCTAACCGCACTCACAACCCCACCGCCAAGATCAGAGGGCTTCGGCCCTCTCCCAACGCCAAATGCGAACCAGGCTTGCGGCTACCGCGGCCAGGCTGTCACAGCCCGGCTAGAAAACCCCATCCATCGGGCAGAGCAAGGGCCGGGCAGGTTCGCTTTTCAGTCGGCGTTTCGTTCGGTGGTGAATTGTAGGTTGTCACGGTAGGTGAAAACGCGCCTATTGATATCAAAGGATTTGCAGCGCGTGATGTCAGAATTCATGAGAATTCGTGTCAGGATTCCTGAAAAGATCCTACGGTTGTGTCACGGTTGTTGAAATAATCCTACGATTCAATGGGTGCGATAGCGGAGATCAGCTTCCGCCGACCCGGGTCTGGCCACGCAATGCCAGTGTAAGAACACGTAGGTGAGCCAGCCATTTAGACCTCCGCCGCCAGCGGCCACAATACTGCCAAGTAGGAATATTTCACTTTCTGTGACACGAATTTTCAACAACTCTGACACAGATTTTCACTAATCGTGACAACCTACATGAATAGGGCTTAACCGGCGTCGTTCAATTACGAGGAGTAAAAGCGTGAAAATCCATCAGCTTAACTTGTGCGGTATTACGGAAGCTTTTCCCGGCCCGGTCAGCGTGGATTTCGAGGCGCTGGGCCCCGGCCTTATTGCGCTTGTGGGTCAGAACGGTGCCGGGAAGTCCACTCTGATCGGCTCGGTCTTTGCAGCGTTGTTTCGCCAACTGCCCGGGCAGAAGCGCTCCCTGTACGAATTTTGCACACACCTGCGCTAACGACCAGATCATGAGCAGAAATTCTTGAGGAAATAGGGTAACACTTCAGAGCTCGGGTTCCCGGAAGGGACCGAAAGGAGTGTTACCTATGGAAGGTATCAGCGAGGTTCAAGGGAAGA
>JBEKIZ010000042.1:0-43911 GCA_050011515.1 Terriglobia bacterium
TCAAGTCCTTTTTTGGGGAATGCGAAAATAGGAAGGGTTCAGGAGAACTCGAGGGGAACGCCGGGAGATGCGCGGCTCCTAGCTACAGCCGGAAGCGCCTATCTGCCGTTTCCGAAGCTGCTGGCAATGCGGTAGTGGGCCAGTTTGGGACTGTAGCGGCGAGTTTACCTCGCCATGTGAAGGGGTGAAGCTGCCTCCAGACCAAACTGACCCACGACCAGAAATCTCCATGCGTGGGGGGATTGAGGGCAGTGCGAGGACGCCAACCACGTGCCGAGGCTGCGTTGTCCAGTAGGCACTCCTGGTAGCCTTATGAAAGGGCGCCCTCCCGCAACATATCGCCGCATCCACTCGGTCGTCCCTCATCTGCGAGTGTAATCCTGTCACAGGAAAACCGGGCTTTTTGCACTTTCCAGAGTCTACTGAGGGCCGTGTGAGGTAAGCGCAAGTTGGTAAACACATAAGCAGGTTGGGTGCATGTTCACAGAAATGTAACAATGGCGTAACGCGCAATGAACACAGCTCACCAATCATAGAGTGTTTATTCCAAGCAAGTCGAACTGATGATCCCAATGAAGCACTAACACTTGAATCGGAGGGCTGAAGAATGCAGTTCATAAGAACTCGAAGCATGCTTATCGCAAGTGCAATGGTCTTAATTGCGCTCGCCACACCTGTTTTTTCGCAAACCACGGCGGACACCACGTCAAAAGATTCGAACAGACGTGACGATGTCTCGCTGCTGAAGCAGCAGATTGCAGAACAACAGAAAGAGATCGAGCAGTTACGTACAATAGTGGACCAGATGAAGCAAAGGATGGACCAGTCCCCTAACCCAGCGCAAACCGCAACGACGCAAGCGCCGAACCTCGGGCAGGTAGCCTCCACCAGCCCAATGCTTCCCAAGGCCACACAGAAATCCGCCGCGGGTAGCGGCGGGAACCTGGTGGCCTCGACCAGCCCAATGGTTCCCAAGGCCACGGAGAAATCCGCCGCGGGTAGCGACGGGAACCTGGTTGCTTCCACCTTGATTCCCTCCGCCGCAGTACACTCGGCAACGCCGGCACCCGCTCCGAAGGAGGAGGACAAAACCTCACCCCTTCAGATCCACATTGGCACGGCGACCATTACCCCTGTTGCCTTTATGGATTTCACCAGCGTATATCGCAACCATGACACCAACGGTAACATGGGGACGAACTTCGGGAATACACCCTACACCAGCACCAGCGCCTATGCGCCCAACCTGAGCGAGTTTCGCTTCAGCTCCGAGAATTCCCGCATCGGCTTCCGTGTGGATGCGGACGTGAAAGGCGCTCATGTGATGGGTTACATGGAAGCGGACTTCCATGGGAACAACGCGACGAGCGTTGCCGTGGCCACCAACAGTAACACCTTGCGCGAGCGGTTGTACTGGGTTGACCTTAACACGGGACACTTTGAAATCCTGGGTGGTCAAACCTGGACTCTGTTGACTCCGGGACGCTCAGGTATATCACCCCTCCCCGCTGACATCTTTTACTCGCAAGATATAGACATTAACTATCAGCTCGGGTTGGTTTTTGGGCGCATCCCGGAACTGCGCTTCGTTTACCACCCCTCCAAGAAAATGGCCTTCGCCATCGCTCTCGACAGCCCCGACCAATACGCCGGAGGTAACGGGGGCTCCGGCACCATCGTCCTCCCCAGCGCTCTCAATACCACCGCTACCTATCAGGGCGAACTGGATTATGGAAGCGGCAATACCTTGTCCACCCCCAACGTAGCTCCGGACATCATTGCGAAACTGGCTTTCGATCCCGTCAAGCAGGTGCACTTCGAAATCGGGGGGGTGGCGCGGAGCTTCAAAGTCTATTATCCCGGCGTCGCTGCCACCAGTTCCACCGCTGCCATCCCTGCCAACACTTTCTCGGCAGAGGGTGGCGGCGGCTTTCTGAACTTCAGTGTTGAGCCGGTCAAGGGTTTCCGCCTGCTGACGAACAACTTCTGGAGTGATGGCGGCGGCCGTTACATCTACGGCCAAGCGCCAGACCTCATCGCGCACGCCGACGGCTCCATTTCCCTAATTCATAGCGGCTCAACGGTGACAGGCTTCGAGTTAACCCAAAAGAAAACGATGATCTATGCCTATTATGGCGGCGTTTACATCGGCCGCAACACTGCGCTCGACACCAACGGGAAACTCATCGGCTATGGCTATACCGGTTCAGCGAACAGCCAGAATCGCATCATCCAAGAAGCTACACTTGGCTTCAACCAGACCCTCTGGAAGAATGCGAAGTACGGCGCGCTGAACTTCATGGGCCAGTACTCGTACCTCACGCGCTCTCCCTGGTATGTGGCGTCCGGGCAGCCCGCGAATGCAAATATAAACATGTTGTTCTTCAACCTGCGCTACTCGCTGCCCGGCTCGGCTCCAACCCTCGGGAAGTAACCCGGTGATTAGGGGAGCATCGGGCTTCGTCAGTAGAGAAGCGACGCCGGGTGGTGCCAAGCTTCAACGAGCTGCTCCTCGGACTCTTGGAAAACCGCCCGGCTTGGCTCAATACCTTTTAAACCGAGGGGTCACGCCAGCGGATGAATGGGGCCTCCAGTGGCACGGAGGCTGCGGTCTTGTAAGGGACCACTCGTGGAGTGTAATCACTGGCAGGTCGGGTGGCCGGGACACTGGCGACATAAAGGGAGCCATTTGCCGAACCAACCAGTTGCTCGCCACGCTGCATGGCCTGCCGAACCGGCTCAGCGCCGTTCTGCTCGTCCGCGTAGAGCTCTACCCGCACCGCCGCAGGATCAAGCTCATTAAGATACACCTGTACCTTGAAGACGTAATGATCACTGTGCTGCTCGATGGTGAGAGAACCAAATCGCACGCTTGACCCGTGCCTTGCCAGTTCTCTCTGCCATTGGAGCAGCTCAGCTCCCAGTTGACCTCCGTTGGCGGCGCGCTCGCCGTAAGCCGCAGCAGCCGGCAGGTAATACTTCTCCGTATACTCGCGCACTGCGCGGTTTGCGGAAAAAATCGGCGTCAGGTGCGCCATACTTTTCCGCATCCGAGCCACCCAGCCGGGAGGAATTCCTCTCTCATCGCGGGCGTAGAAAGCTGGGATAACCTCTCGCTCCAGCAACTCATAGAGGCTTTCAGCCTCGGCAGCGTCCCAGGAGGCATCGTCGCCATGCTCCTTGCCGTCGCCTAAGGCCCAGCCTACCTCTGGAGAATACGCTTCCGCCCACCAACCATCGAGCTCGGAGAGATTCAGCCCGCCATTGACAAGCACTTTCATGCCGCTGGTGCCGCTGGCTTCCCAGGGACGGCGGGGCGTGTTGATCCAGACATCCATCCCCTGAACCAGCCGCTCAGCCATCAGCATGTCGTAGTCGCTAAGAAAGACCGCGTGGGGCCGCACCTCAGGGCGGCGGACGAAGCTGACCCACTGCTGGATCATAGCTTGTCCTGCGAAATCTTGAGGGTGCGCCTTACCGGCAAGAATCAGTTGGACCGGCTGCTGAGAATTAGTCAGGATTCGAACCAGCCGCTCCGGATCGTGCAGGAGCAGGTTGGGACGCTTGTAGGTTGCGAAACGGCGGGCGAATCCAAGGGTAAGAGCGTTAGGATCGAGTATCTGCTCGGCTCGCGCCACCTGCTCTTGAGGTACACCCTGGCTGGTCAATTGCCGGTGCAGCCATTTTCGGACGTACGCAATAAGTGACCGTCGCGCCTCGGCGCGCAACTGCCAAAGCTCAGAATCGCTGACATGATCAAAATCCCTTTCGAAGTCCGTTATAGAGCCGAGCCACCGCTCTTTCCCACAGGCGGTGTGCCAAAGGCGATCCGCCTCGGCGGAATCCCATGTAGGCGCGTGGACGCCATTCGTGACGTGGCTTACCGGCACTTCGCGTTCCGGCCATCGCGGAAACAGCCCCTGAAAAATTCGCCGGCTTACCTCGCCGTGCAGTCGACTCACGCCATTCACCGCCCCGCTGCCGCGCAGGGCCAGGTAAGCCATGTTAAAAGGTTCACTCGAGTCATTCCCATCCCGCCGGCCTAAAGCAAGCAGGTCCTGAAACGAAATCGAGAGCTGCTCTTCCGCGTACTTCTTCAAATACTTCTCTACCAATTCGGGCGCAAAGCGATCGAAACCGGCCTCCACCGGCGTGTGAGTGGTGAACAAGTTTCCCGCGCGGGTAATCGTCAGGGCGATATCGAATGGCTGATTGTTCGCTTTCATGTAGGACCAGGCCCGCTCGAGCACGGCGAAAGCGGCATGTCCTTCGTTCAAATGGCAGATTTGGGGCTCGAGGCCAAGGGTGTGCAGCAATCGCCATCCTCCGATCCCAAGCACCAACTCCTGCTTCAGCCGCAACTCCTGCCCGCCTCCGTAAAGCTCGCTGGCAATGCCGCGGTGCGACGGAATATTCGCCGGGTCATTGGTGTCCAACAAGTAAAGCTTGACCCGACCAACCTCCACCTCCCAGGCGCGGAGCCAGAGCTGGAAGCCCGGGAAGGCCAGTGGAAAGCGCACCCACTCGCCATTAGCCCCGCGCACGGGCGCTATCGGCAACTGTCCGGGATCATTGAATGGGTAGAGCGCCTGCTGGTTTCCTTGGGCATCAATCTCTTGCCGGAAATAGCCCTGCTGGTAAAGCAAACCTACCCCGATCACCGGAACGCGCAAGTTACTTGCTGCCTTAAGCTGGTCGCCCGCCACATTGCCGAGGCCGCCCGAATAAATCGGCAGCGCTTCGCTCAACATGAACTCCATGCTGAAGTAAGCAATTCTCTTGAGCGTGGTGTTAGGATGCGCCTTTTGGAACCATCCGGCCGGCTCCATCGCCGCGCGGTTCTTCTGAAAGATCTCCTGCGCCAGCTTTTGAAAACCAGGATCGCTGGTCACACTCCGCAGCTTTTCCCGCGAGACCGTCTGCAAGACAAACCAGGGGTTATGTGTCAGGTCCCACAGCTCAGGATCGAGCCGCTCCCAGAGCTGGTCGGCGGAATGATTCCAGGACCAGCGCAGGTTCAAAGCCACCTCGGCAAGTATGTCAGAAGTCTGGCTTGCAGAAGGCAGACTCGTGTAGGCAGAGTTGCTCATGGTTCGCTCCTCAGTCGACTTTCTCAAGCTCGCCCACCAGGGCATGATGCTGGCCGCCTGCCGAAACCGCGCCAGTCACAGTTTCGCAATACGAGATGCAACCAACTAACAAGGCAAACGATGTGACACACACTGACATAACGACGTAGCGCGCCATGCGAACCTCCTTGCGTTTGTTATTCCTCCGGCAAATCCAAAGCCCCTAAATTTTATTATAACGCCAATTCATGGATTCCGATAATGCGGGATGCCACGGGCCCGACTCTCTTCTACCCGCCAGAGGGAGTACCTTTGCCCCCTCAACCGGCGGTTGTGGCCGAAGCTTTTACGTGACTTGGATGCTCGCTATAAGCGAGCATAAATTATGGCGCCGCTCATTCCGCCGAGGGTGTTCAAGCAGCTCGCCGCGATGCCGAAAGCTGATGCGCGAAGGTTGCTGGATCGACTCGAGAAGATCGCCGATGCGCCGGAGAAGCCCCATCCCAATGTGGTTCCGCTGGTGGGCGAACCGGGTGTGTCCTGGGTGCGCCAGGGCAAGTGGCGGGCTGTGTTCTCGATCGGGGAAGGTGATGTGATTGTCGACAGGGTGGCACATCGCCGGGAGGTGTGCCGATGAACGGCGTAAAGGTTCTGAGCGAAACCCGTGATACGGTGACCGTCAGTCGTGGCGATTGGACGCAGCTCCTGAGCGAACTGGAAGAGGCGCAGGACCGCGCGGCCGTGGTCGAGCGGCGCAGGCATGAGGCGGCGAAGGGCGTGCAGGCTGCCCGCCGCAATTACCTTACTGCCCGAGAAGCACGTCGCTTGCTGGCGGGGGAGAGCCCCGTCAAGGTCTGGCGGGAAAAGCGCGGACGCTCTCAGAGGGAACTTGCCGCGGCAGCAGGCGTGGGCGCCGGGTATCTTGCCGAAATCGAGACGGGCCGGAAGCCTGGCAGCGTGGTGGCGCTGGCGAGGCTGGGGAAGGCTCTGCAAGTCCAAATCGAGGATCTCATAATCTCTGACTAAGCACCATGTGTGGCGCCTATGCAGCCCCATAGAGAGTTTGCAGGCGCTTCCTCAGGAGCTTCCCTGCTTCCGAAGGGCGGACATGTCTCTGCATCTAATCGAGGGTTATCTCCATTCATTTGCCCCCGTGTCAGCCCCAGCCCCGCCACGGTTTGCTACTTTCGCTCCGGTGGGTACTGCTTGAATATTTTCTTGACCGAGTTGAGGGTCTGTTTTTCTTCGCCTTTTTGGGTGTTGGAGATGCCGCCGACCGTTCGGTGCAAACCCTAAAGGCGTCGCGGGTGGCTGGCCAACCCCTCAGCCCGTCTCCCCGTTCTAACAGACTTCTGACCCAGCCTATCCCGGGGATGCACCCTGTGCCCTGATTGCCTCTGGGTTACCGGCTGCCTTTTTAACATCCGCAATTACGGCTTCACCCTTGCCCTTGTTTAGGAGTTCGGCACAGCGGTGAATGTGGCAACGAGCCTCGTCTGATCCTCGTTGAAGATTTGGACATGATCGCGCTCTGCTCCAGGATCCAGCAGGCGAAACACATACCGACCAGACGACAGCACCGTTCCGGAGATTTTCATCGGCTCCCTAATCGAGACGACTATTCTGTCGGGGAACTGGCCTGGCCCCGGACGCGGAGGGTTTGGTGTGGTGGCCTGGTGTCGCCAAAGATTGGTCAAACTTCGTTTCAAGAGACTCATTTTCTTTTCCTCCTCTCAAGCATCTCCTTGCGAGCCTTGAGGTTCGTAGGCACTCCCAATCTCTGAACCTACGGCCCGGCAAGCCCATCCTCGGCGGTTGCCCTCACTCCTCGGATGCTGCCATCCGTGAGTATGGGTTGCCGTCGGAGGCATTTTCGTGCGCTACACATCCGATGAAACGTGGTCCGTCCGTGTAGGACGGGATCGAGCGCACCCGGTAGGCTTGGTGTTGAAGGGCGGAGGTATAGTAGAGCAGGTCATCCAGATCTTCATCCACCACGAGCAACCTCCGCTTGAATGAACCCGGCAGTTCTTTCACCTTTCTATCGTCAACATCTTGTCTCTGCATGAGTCCCCCCACACTTTCTTGATTGTAATTCCTCATATTTCGATGAGCCTCTGAACCTTCCCTCCCGGACCGAGAAAGCCCGTAGCGCAGAGTTGTTTTGTAACTCTGCGGCTCTGGTTCATCGATCTCCAGAAAAAGCCGCAGACTTCAAGAACAAGTCTGCGCTGCCCGCTCTGGCAGCCGCGATTTTTCGACCGCGCTCTGCGAAGCGTTAAGGAATATTACGAGAAAGTGGAATACATTCACCTCAACCCAGTGAGGGCCGGCCTCGTCAAACGCGCCGAGGAGTGGCAGTGGTCGAGGGTGCACGATTACACAGAAGACCTGAGGGCAACCCTTAGGCCGAATCGCACTCTGGCCGGCGACCCTGTACTGCTGCCAGCCGACGAACGGGGACGAATTTGAAGGGAAAGCTGCAGAGTCTCTGAAATACGAGACTCTGCGCTGCCTGCTCCTCACTGTCATGCCGAGCGCAGCGAAGCATCTCGCTCTGCGGAACGCGTCAATGATTTTGAGACACCTCCCGAACGAATTAGGTGTCGTTCCCGGCCGGGCGTGGGGCTGGATCGAGAAAATTAGCTTTCAGGATGCCGCAGGATCGACGATCTCGCATTGACCCATCTCCCCGCACCCTCGGAATCAGGGTGTTTTCTGCGGGGGGCGCAAGCTTCAGATACACTCGAATGGGTCTTCGGTTTGTTGAACCAGGCCGCTTCCGGCACGACCCCTGGGGCAGGCGCGCGCGCCTCCCTTGCAGGGCCGAAACGGACTCTGTGTCTCTTGACATGCAGCACACGATAGGCTAGGATAGTAAGTGGGGCTGGGGAAGAAACAGGATTCAGGATTCAGGAGTCAGGGGTCAGAAGTCAGGAGTCAGGAGTCAGAATGAAGAGCACCTGCTTCCCGCCTTCTGCCTCTGAAGGGCCGCAGGTCCCCCGGCAGGCCGGGGCAAGCTCCGAGCGGGACCTGCGCTACGCCTGCTTACTGCCGACTGCCTACTGCATATGAGGGAGGCGGGATGGAGAGGGTTCTTCGCAGGCATGCCAGCCCTGGACAAGATGTCACCTCCGACAATGAAAGAAAAAACTAGTAACTTTAAAAAGTGAACGAACGATGCGGGAATGTCTATGAAAACAAAGGATCGGCTTTCAGGAGCCCGAGGCGAAGCGGGAATGTTGCAGAAAACAAAGGTAGTTACGCGTTGAAAGCGGGAATGTTGCTGAAAACAAAGGACGTAGGTTGTATGTCGCAGGTGGTAGGTGGGCTCCCCCCCCACACATACCGCCTACTACCTACCACATACGGGTAGGGGGTAGGTAGGGGAAGAGCAGGTGCCAGGTGCTAGGTGCCAGGTGTCAAGTGTCAGGTAGGTGGCAGGTCGTAGGTGGCAGGTAGGGAAGAGCAGGTTGCCGGTGTCAGGGGCTGGGCGGCACATGCGCGCGTGGTGGGGACCCTCTGCTTCCAAACCTACTTCGCTCAGGTCGAACATTGGATGACGGAAAGAAATTGGAAACGAGCTTCGAGATCAGGTCGGAATCGCGTTGCGCCCCACCTCGTGCCCGGCATGGAAGGCTTGGGAACCGACCGTGGAGTGATCGCAGGCATCACAAAGCGCCGTGGCGCCGCTCGACGGCTTAAAAAGCAGTAGACAACCTACCCCTTCAGACTGTAGAATGTCTACGTCCTAACATGGCGAAGAAACAACGCTATCAAAATCGGATCGAGTTGCTGCAAGGCACGCTGGATATGCTCATCCTCCAGACGTTGCAATGGGGTGCCCAGCACGGATATGGGATCAGCCAGTCTATTCGCGGGCGCTCGGGCGAAGTGTTGCAGGTCGAGACCGGCTCGCTCTACCCGGCCCTCCATCGTCTCGGGACGCAGGCCTGGGTGAGCTCTGAGTGGAAGCAGACCGAAAGCAACCAGCGCGCCAAGTACTATCGCCTGACTGCTGCCGGCAGGAAACAGTTATTGTCTGAGCAGGCCCGCTGGGAGCAAATTGTAGACGCCATCGCTGGCATCATGAGCCCCGTACGGGAGGAAGGCCAGTCATGAGTTTCTGGAATTGGCTGTGGCAGCGCAAAAAGCGCGAAGCAGACCTGGAGGAAGAGATCCAGGATCATCTGCGCATGGCCGCCCAAGAGCGCATGGAGCAAGGCTTAACTGTTGAGCAAGCTCACGCTTCAGCCGCTCGCGAGTTCGGTAACGTCACCTTGGTTAAAGAGACCACGCGCGACATGTGGGGCCGGGTGTGGCTTGAAACCTTGCTGCAAGACCTCCGTTACGGCCTGCGGGCGATGCTGAGGAACCCGGGCTTCACCGTAGTCGCCGTCCTGACGTTGGGCCTGGGCATCGGCGCCAACACGGCAATCTTCAGCCTGATCAACGCCCTGATGTTACGCATGCTTCCGGCGCGGAATCCCGGGCAGCTTGTGGAACTGCTGCATCGCTACCCGGGGGAACCGCGGATGAACGGATTCTCCTGGCACAGTTACGAGCACTTTCGGGACAGCAACCACGTCTTCTCGGGACTCATCGGCGTTATGCCTTCCCATTTCCAGGTGCGCGGTGAAGGCCTCGAACCGGAGGCCGTGGATGGCGAGTATGTGGTGGGGGACTTCTTCCCGGTCCTCGGGGTGAAGCCCGTGATCGGCCGGCTGATTGGTCCACAAGACGACCAGATGGGTGCGGCTGGTTCGCACGTGGCCGTGGTGAGCTGGTCCTACTGGAAGAGCCGGTTTAACCTGGATCCGGGAATTCTGGGCAAGCGAATCATTGTGGAAGATGTGCCGCTGACGGTTGTCGGGGTAACACCCCGTGAGTTCTTTGGATTAATGACATGGTCCAGGCCGGACGTCTGGTTACCCGTGGCCATGGAGCCGGCAATCGGTCGCCCCAGCCGGATGACCTCTGGTCGCATGGGGCTGGGCCTGATCGGACGGTTGAAGCCGGGGGTGTCCATCGAGCAGGCGCGCGCGGAAATGAGCGTGCTTTTTCAGTTTACCGTCGAGGAAATGACCAAGAACAGCAAAGATCCCCTTTGGCGCCAATTGAAAATTGAAGTGGCTCCGGCGGGCGCCGGGTTGTCGGTGCTGCGTGATAACTTCGCGAAGCCGCTGCTGTTCCTGATGGCCTTGGTGGGCCTGCTGTTACTCGTCGCGTGCACGAACATCGCTAGTATGCTGCTGGCGCGCGCGGTCGCCCGCCAGCGCGAAATGGCATTGCGCGTTTCCCTGGGCGCCGGCCGGTTTCGCCTGGTGCGCCAAGTGTTGACCGAATCTCTGCTGCTTTCTACGACGGGCAGCCTGCTCGGTGTCTTCCTGGCGTATTTGGGCGCTAAGGCGCTCCTGCGGATCATCACCTCCGGGCGGCAGATTGTGGAATTGCCGGCTCGCATCGAGATTGACGTTCACCCGGATGTGCATGTGTTGCTTTTCACTGCCGGAGTCGCCTTGTTGACCGGAGTGCTGTTCGGACTGGCGCCCGCTTGGAGCGCGTTCTTTTCCGCCTCGGCGCCTTCGCTGCGGGAAGTCGGGACGGCTGGGGAAACAAGGCTCCAGCGCCTTTTCGGAAAGAGCCTGGTGGTGGCCCAGGTGGCCTTGTCGGTGGTGCTGTTGGGCGCCGCCGGCCTGTTTGTCGGACACTTATGGAATCTACAGCACCTCAATCTGGGTTTCCGCCGCGATCACGTTTTGCTGGTGACTCTCGACCCGAGGCGCAGTGAATACAAGGGCGAGCAATTATCCCGTCTGTATCAGGAACTGCTGGGGCGCATGGAAGCGATTCCGGGTGTGCGCTCGGCGACGCTCAGTGGTGCTACTCCCATCTCGGGCGCGGGGGCTTCCAGTTTCGCCAACGTGGAAGGTCACCCGGAAAAGCCTGAAGATCGCCGCTACGTTTCCTTAAATTGGGTCGCGCCGAAGTACTTCCAGACCCTCGGCACGCCACTCCTCGCCGGGCGGGACTTCAATTACCAGGACCAGGGCGGCCCGCGCGTGGCGATCGTCAACCAAGCGATGGCGCGGTATTACTTCGCCGACGGCAACCCCATTGGAAAGCATTTCTGGCTCGACCGCGACTGGAAGGGCTTCGGCCCCGACAAGACTTACGAGATCGTAGGAATGGTGGGCGACGCGAAGTACTACGACATTGGTGAAGCCACACCGCGCACCATCTACTTCAACGCCTTCCAGGAGGGACACGCGCCCTCGCACTTCGCGCTTTGGACCAGTATTGATCCCGAGAATGTAGCTCCCGAAGTGCGCCGCGCGGTGCGCGAGGCGGCGAAAACGATACAGGTGGCGCAGGTCACGACGCTGGCCGATCAAGTGGATGCGTCCATTGTTCCGGAGCGGCTCATCGCGACGTTATCGGGCTCCTTCGGCGCGCTGGGCTCAGTGCTCGCGGCCATCGGCCTTTACGGCCTGTTGGCGTACACGGTGGCACGCCGCGCGAGCGAAATCGGAATCCGCATGGCGCTGGGCGCGCAAGCGGCTGACGTGCGCTGGATGGTGATGACCGCGGGACTATGGTGGTTGGCCATCGGCATCGGCATCGGCGTGTCGGTGAGCCTCGCGGTCGGCAGAATTCTCCAAAACCGAATCTGGAGAATCAATTCAGCCGATCCGCTGACCCTCGCTGCCGTTGCTTTGCTATTGGCGGCGGTAGGCCTCGTGGCGTGCTACATCCCCGCACGCCGGGCAACGAAAGTCGATCCCATGGTGGCGCTGCGGTACGAGTGATTGTCGATTGACGATTGTCGATTGAGGATTGAAACGCGGGTACTGGTGTCATTTGCGAGACATGGACGTTGCAAGCCGCAGTCATTCCCGCGAAAGCGGGAATCTACTCGGCAAACCTTTGGAAGTGCGCTGTCGACGGACTGGATTCCCGCTTTCGCGGGAATGACCGGCGTTTCGAAAGGGATCCCATCCCAAATGACACCAGCACCGAAACGCGCAGGCGCGTTGAAATGCGCCTGAGAACCCGCTATAATGGGGATCATGCAGAACGCCACGATCAACTGGGCGCGCGACCTGGCGGCACCGGTCAAGGCCGCTATCGAGAACCTGCTCGGACGCCCTTTGCAGGATGACGAGCAGGTGAGCGTCCGGGCTTACCGGTGCCATGAAGCTCCTCGGGGAGAAGCTCGCCGGGAGGCTGCGCGCCGTCTTGAAGAACACCTTGACAGGATGGCGGGCAAAGTGAGGGACGTCTCCCAGCCCGAGATGGAAGCCGCTATTGACGAGGCGCTGGAGCAGGTGCGGCCCAAGCGTCCATGAGGGTCCTCCTCGACACCAACATTTTGGTGAGGGCAAACCCCAGAGCGGGTGGCTCAGCCCGTACCCTCTTGGCAGAACTCGCCCCCTCCCCCGAGCACACCTTGATCCTTTCCCCCTTTCTTTTGGAAGAAGTGGAACGCGTTCTCGCTTATCCTCGGTTGCAGGCCCTTTGGCCGCTCACCCCAGAAGAGATTCGGGAGTATACCGAGGCCCTTGATAAACTGGCGGAGATGGTTCATCCGGGTCCTTCACCTCCTGTCGTCTTGAGTGATCCGAAAGATGACCCTGTGATCGCGGCTGCTTTCCTCGGCCGCGCCGATGTTCTTTGTACGCTCGACCGGCATCTCTACACCCCGGGTGTGCTCGACTTCTTGCGCAAGCACTCCATTCAAGTGATGAGCGACGTTCAGCTCTTGTTGCGACTTCAGGGTGGTCCAACCAGGAAGTGAGGCCGGGCTGCCCAAGCTCTTTTGTCCGCTGGCTCTTAGTTAGGTGCCGCCAGGTCATCGGCGCCAGGGTTTTTCATTCTTCCTTAGCTTCATGCTGCGACTTTGGCGGGAGGCTCTTGGCGACGATTTCCGCCAGGTCAAGTATTTCGACGTCGTCGCGCTGGGCGTGGTTGGCAGCGTCGCGAAGCATGATGGGACAGTAGGGGCAAGCCACCACCACCGTGGCGGCCTTGGTTTCGGCGAGCTCGGCGAATCGAAGCTCGTTCACTCGTTGTTTGTTCTGATCCCGTTGGTCGTCAGCTATGAAAAGCTGTGCGCCGCCCGCTCCGCAGCATTGCGTGTTTTGGCCATGGTGCGCTGCTTCTGTAACCGAGACTCCGCAGGAGTGCAGGATCTTCCTCGGCGCAGCCGTGATGCCGCGGCCCCTAGCAAGGTAGCAAGGGTCGTGGTAGGTTGCCGGCAAATCAGACGGTTCGATAGCGAGCTGGGGGAGCAGTTCCGCAATGAGTTCCGAATGGTGTGCCACCCTGATATGGAGTTTCGCGTAAGCGGCGATTTGCTGGTAGTCCTTATCCAACATCGTCGTGCAGTGCGGACAACACGATATGATATTTTTCACCTGCGCATTAGCGAATGTCTCGATAAGCTTTTCGGAAAGTTGCAGGAAAAGGTATTCGTTGCCCGCGCGTCGCGCCGGTTCACCGCAGCAGGTTTCACGGGGGAGCACGCCCCATGAAACACCGGCGGCATCAAGAATCTGTTTCATGGCCAGAGCGACCGCTTGGCCGTGCTGATCGAAACTCAATCCGCAGCCAAGCCAGAAGAGCCATTCCTGGTGGCCGTCGAAAATCGGAAACTGCTTCGACTGGATGAGATTTTGTCGTGTGTCGTGAGCCATACCCCAGGGATTGTGCGGAGCACGTTCCATAGTTGTAAATAGTTGGATCACTTTGCCGTTGGTGACGCGACCCTCGCTTACGAGCCCACGCCGGAGGTCAAGGATTTTCCTTCCTACATGCTCGATGCCCACAGGACATGCGTACTCGCAGGCGCCACAGGCTAAACATTGGAAGAGGTCTTCCTCCGAAACGAGAACCTTGCCATGTGCTTTCTCCGTGGCAGTCCCTGCGACAACATCTCCGCCGCAGAGCAAGCCTTTCTGCGCGTCAAGGATGATTTCCTTAGGACTGAGCGATCCTCCAACGAGGTTAGCCGGACAGAACTCGGTGCAGCGGCCACACTCGACGCAGGCATTGAGGTCGAGAACGTCCTTTCGGCCAAAGTCCGGGAAGTGGATAATTCCCAGGTCGTCGCCTTCTTCCCGTAGCACGCGCATTGTGCTGGTTGTCTCCGAACGCAGGAATATCGTGATCGGGGCAAGCAGCAGATGCAGGTGTTTCGATAACGGGATTACATCGAGTAACGAAAAAAACGCAATTGTATGTAGCCACCAGTTTACTTTCCAGGACATGCTTCCGACTGGAAACACTCTCCAGCCCAAAAGATACGTTGCCATTAGTGCTGAGATAAGGAAGGCCACAATCCCGGAGGTTGCGGAGAGTTCTCCGAGAGGCTTCGGCTTTAACACAAATCGCCGAAATGACAGGCCGATCATGGCCACAAGCACAGCGAGAGCCCATACGGCGACAAACGTGCCATACCAGCTCCGCGTCCCTGTTGCTTTTGAAAGTCCGCGTAAGCCAAGGAGGAAGTGTTGTGCGCTCACCCAGGCGAAGGCGAGGAAACCCCACACGACTGCGGCGTGGAGTATGCCGACAATTGGCCGGTCGCGCACCACTCGATATTGCAGGACGACTTCTACAAAAACACGCCACAGCCGTTTGGGAATATTATCGAGAGGAAGATCTCCGTGCTGGGGAAATACCGAAAAAATCCGTCGATTAAGCGTTTTCAAGAACAACCAAACACTTGCTATAGAGAGCGCGATGAATATCGCGCGCGCGAGACCGCCCAAAAGGAAGGCGGCGCAGAAGGCGAGGGTGCTGGTAACCATCATCCAGGAGTATTCCTTGTAGCGCTCTAAATCCATCCCTTACCCCATGATGTCAAATCAAGACTCGGCAGGAGGGGGAATCGCTATGCACCCTTTTCAACCGGATAACCTCTATTCACCCAGTCCGTCCCCAAATTATCGGGGATGTAAAGCACTTTCAGCTTTGTGAAACCCAGGTTATGCAGGGCTTCGTAAGCCGGCTTTACGTTGGGACATCGGCTCCAGGGGCAGCATCCACAATAGATAACGATGAATCTGCTTCGGGCCAGTCCTTCCACTCGCTTGCGCAACTGCTGCACCACTGCTTCGTTGGCGGCCGGACCATAGTATTCAGAACCCGGAAGATGGGCCTGGGTGTAAGGAAATCGAAAGCCTACATAAATGAGGAGCGGTCTTTCGCCTTTGGGTGATTGGAGGATTTTGACCAAGTCCGGAGCGTTGATGAGATCGGCGGCAGGGATTGGAGATGGCTCCGTGGGTTTGCCCTGCGAGGCGCCCGGTATAGGTTCGGCTGGGGCGGCAAAGACTAGCCGGGTCTTTATGCCCATGGTAAGGAGTGAACCCAGGAAGAAGAGAGCCGCGAGTGCGACAGCAACTCTGGAAAAGTTCAGAGACTTCAACATGATCAGTTCCTTTCCCATTATTCTTGCATCCTCCGTGTCTGCCAAAGGATGAAGAAAACTCGCCTGCGCAATCTTCATGAGGCTATTTGCTCGCCGCAACTAATCCCCATTTCGATTTCAGGCTGAGCATCAATATACGCCTCAACGAAGCCGCGTTCAATGCTTCCAGTTTTCAGCATCCAGTTTTCAGTCCAGGTGTTTTCAGCCGCTCCGGGAGCGGCAGGGCGGAAACCTACTTACTGACCCTGTGGTGCCGGGCGTATAGTATGCGGATGCCAGTTGATGTTCTCTTGCGGAGTTGCCGCCGGTTTTTGTCCTGCGCGGATTCAAGGCAGAAATACTGGAGGAAGCCATGAAACGAATTTTCGTTGTCATGATTTCGTTAGTCTGCTTGTGGGCGGTTGTGAAGGGTCAGATGATAAGCGATAGTGAAAGAGAGATCCGAGAACTCGAAACCCAACGGTTTCGGGCGATGGAGAGAGTGGACGTTGCAGCGCTCAATCGCATCTTGTCGGATGACTTGATCTATACGCACGCCAACGGTTTGCAGCAAACAAAAGCCCAACTCATCGGGGTTCTCGGTTCCGGTGACATGAAGTATGAGTCCATCACCCCAGGTGATGATATTCGAGTTCGGATTTATAACCAGGCTGCCGTGGTAACCGGCCGCGCTTCAATCAAAATCAGGGCCCACGGCGAAGAGCAAACCTTCAAGCTTTGTTACCTGGACGTCTATGTGAAGCAGGATGGCCGCTGGCAGATGGTCGCCTGGCAGTCGTCGCGGGTCGCTCCTTAGCCTCTGCGCATGGCACAGAGACGACGATTACGCTGTCCCAACTGCGGCAAGAATCTTCCTCGTGAACTTCGCCACTTGGACGCAGATCTTCCTTGCCTGCGGGGGATGCTCCACTTCGCCGTCACAGGGGAAGAAGCTTTTCGATGCCCTTACTGTTCTTGTGTATTGACATTCGCTATCCATCGCGGCTTCTGCACTAATCGAAATCCGGAAGGTGCGGCCGCATTTTGCCCATGCCCTGTCCAGACCCGGACCGCATGTCGACCCGCAATTGGTTGGCCAAACCAAATTCCTGGTTTGCCTGCGCGGTCTCGCCGAGCTTGCGAAGCGCCAGGGCCAGATGATAGTGCGCCTCTGATTGCTTTGGGTCGAGCCGAATCGCCTCCCGAAACTCGACTGCTGCCGCTTCAAAGTTGCGGTTATATTCGTTCATCTTCCCCACGCCGAAATGGTAAAGATAGGTTCGGGGGGCTTCGCGGCCCATCCGCTTCAGAACTGCCTGGGCCTCGTCGAGCTTTCCTTGCACTTCCAATGTTTCTGCAAGGTAGTAAAATGCCAAGTCCTCTCGCGAGTCGAGGGCAAGCTCCCGGCGGAATTCCTTTTCCGCGGTCTCGAGGTCACGGGTTGTCCAGGCGATGAACCCGAGGGCGAAATGCGCTCCCCGGCAATGCGGGTCGATGGCAAGGGCGCGCTGGAGTTCGCCCCTCGCCTCATCCAACTTGTCCTGCGCGTCGAAGGCACGTGCCAGGAGCAGATGGGCCCAAGCAAAATGGCCCCCTAAGGAATCCTGGCGGCTGAAAAGCTCCAGCACTTTCTGGGGCGCATGCGCCCGAAGATAGCTCTTGCCCATCCATTCCACGATTTCAGGGTTTCCGGGTTGAAGTTGAAGCGCGCGTTCGAAGCTATCGGCGGCTTCAGCAGGCTGTCCGGAGTGAAAGTAAGCGCGTCCCAGTCCGAGGTTCGCTTCGAGGTTTTTCGGCTCTCGTTTCAATGCCTCAAGGTAGATCGGAATCGCCTCTTCGAAATGCTCGGCTCTCTCCAACTCCTGCGCGCGCCGCAACTCACTCCGCACTTCTTGCGCGCGGCTCCATGTGACCCCGCAAAGCGGTCCCACCAGAACGACTATGACCCAAATGCCTTTTCGCATCCGCTACCATCTTAGCCGCGAGGAGACACATGTCAATAGCGGCTGGGCCTCGTGCTTGTCATCCTGAGGAGTCCGCCATTCTCATTGGAGGACGACGAGGGATCTCGGCAGTTCGCATGTAAGATTGGGCGCTTGGGTGTGGGAAGGAACTGCGGAGATGCTTCGCTGCGCTCAGCATGACAGGGAATGAGGAGCGTACCCTGAGCGAAACGGACGGGCTCAGCATGACAGGGAATGCGGCTGGTCGCTCTCACCTGCAATCGCAAGTTCGAGGTGGGGTGTGTGGTGGGAACAATGTAGCCCACGGCTTCGGACCTGCTGCGCTACTTTGTGCCGGCGGGGTTGGAGGGCGTGAGGCTTGGTGGCGACTTCCGGTGCGCAGCCTGAATCTCATCACCGCGGAAGAAGCGGCCCGGCGCGGCGCGCATTTCCGCCATGGCGGGGAATAGCTTTGAGTAATCGCTTCGCGCATTCCAAAAAAGGAACCCCACCCCGCCTTGTTCCCTGGCCATACTGACTTCGCTTCGAATATAGGCATCCGAATACGTTTTGGTGCGCCAGGCAAAGGCCTGAAGCCATGGCCGCAGAACAACCTCGGTTTCCGCTGTAATCTCGCCGAACCGCTCCATGGATTCTCCAATAAAGTGCTCGGGGGCATCGCCCGGCCTCGCGTATCCGTCCATGCCGAAGAAGTGTGACGGATAAATCATCGGGGAAAGCACGTCGCACAACTGCGCCATGGCTGGGATGTCCTGGCCGGTGTGCTCCAAGTCAACCGGGCGCTGCCAGGCCATCACTCCGAAGACATCCACTGAAACCAGGACCCCAAGCGGGTGCAGTTCGTCATAGGCGCGGGAGAGAAAATCGCTGATTACGTCGGACCGCTCCCAGTCCGGATGCGAAGACTGGAATGCGAATCGGGCATCCTTTTGATCGCCTTCTGCGGGGAAGCGCACATAATCGAACTGGATTTCGTCCACCCCGGAGGTCGCCACCGCTCGGGCCAGCGCCAAGTTATATTTTTGAACTTCCGGTCGTGAAGGGTCAGTCCAAACCAGTTTCCCGTTTTCTCTCCACGGCTGACCGGTGCGGCGAGACTGCACCGCCAAGGCGGGATGGTTTTGTGCAAGATATTCGTCACGGAAGAGCGCAATGCGCGCGATCGCATGCAAATCCAGGGAATGGAGGAAGCGGGCGAACTTGGGAAGATTCCGGATGGGAACGTACTTCCGCTTAGGCGCCAGTTCGTGCTCGAAAGGTACGTCAACTAAGCCGTCCATGTCCTTTACGTCGAAGGCGACGGCATTGCCGCCGGCTTCCCGCCAACTCCTAATCAACTGCAAACCATGCTCACTGCCAGCCATGTAGCCGGTAAGGTAAATACCGCGCATCTCGAAATCCTTGGCGAGGGGAACCGGCTGCTCGACGAGCGGCGCTATGAGAATGCCGGGGATGGTCACTTCGGCGCCGGGCCGAAGGTATTTTCCTATCTTGCCGCCGTTCGCCTGTCTGATGGCTGCCTCCAATTCCGCCGTGGTCATGTAAGTTGATTGGGGCAGGTAATGGCGCGCCAGCGAGGGGAGGCTTTCCCCCCGGTTCACGGTGTGGACTACGGTCTGCGTTGGAGCCTCGCCGGGTGCCGGTGGCGGGACGTTTTCAGTAGACTTTGTTCCAGGTTTCTGAGGTATATTCGTGGTCCCAGCCGGTGGCGATTCGGGCAGCGAATCCGGCTTCTGGCCCGCGGGTTGTGTCTTTCCTTGCGGGGGAGCTGGCTCAGGAGGAATAGTCGGCGTGCCGCCAAAAAGCATCATGGCGACGAGAACCAGTAAGAATAGACTGCCCAAGAAATCGAACCTGGGACTGCCCAGCATCGTTTTTTTCGCCCTGCGCTGCAAGCCTCATCATAGCAGGCTGAAAGGAAGTAGCAAAGCACGGCGTTGTGGGAGTCGCTGAGTTCACAAGAAGGCTGGATTCCTGTCCCGGAGGTTAAGGTGACAAGAGCACGAGTCATGGTGTGGTGTGCGCTAATGCCAGTTGCTTTGATTTCGGCGCACGTAGGCTTGGGGCAGATAGGCGCAACGGAGCACAAGGTTGTGCTTCTTTGGCCGGGTGGGGCGCCCGGAGCAGTGGGCAACCAAGATGCTGATCGGCCATCGCTGACGCTTTATGTTCTCCCTCCGAGCCAACCGGCCCGCAGCGCAGTGGTCGTGTGCCCGGGAGGCGGCTATGCCATGCTGGCCATGGACCACGAAGGACGCCAAGTGGCGGAATGGCTGAATTCCTTAGGAGTCGCTGCATTCATCCTGAAGTACCGCCTCGCGCCACGCTACCATCACCCTGCCATGATGGAGGATGCGCAACGCGCCTTGCGCTACGTCCGCGCGCACGCGCAGGAATTGGGGATCGCTCCGGACCGCATCGGCATCTGGGGTTTTTCCGCCGGCGGGCATCTGGCTTCCACGGCGGCAACACACTTCGACGCCGGAAACCCTTCCGCCACCGATGCCATTGAACGCGCGAGTTCACGGCCGGACTTTGCCATCCTGGCTTATCCGGTGATCACCTGTAGCGAATGGTTCAAGCACGAGGGTTCTTGCAAGAACCTGCTGGGTGATAACCCCGATCCCAAGCTGGCCGTGTATCTCTCCAATGAAAAGCAGGTCTCCGCTCAAACGCCGCCAACTTTTCTTTTTCACACGAATGATGACGAGGCTGTTCCGGCTGAAAACAGCGTGGCGTTTTACATGGCCCTTCGAAAAGCGCGCGTGGCGGCGGAACTCCACATTTACGAGCATGGGCCGCACGGGGTGGGCTTGGCTCCGAAAGATCCCGTCTTGTCATCCTGGCCGCAACGGCTGGCGGATTGGCTTCGAGTCCGTGGGTTATTGTCGCCCGGAACGGCCCCCACGGACGCGGCGAAAACTCCTTGACGCCTTCGCTGCCCGGCGGCCCTACGTCGCATATTAGGACACTACCCATTTTCTTGTTGGCTCCTGATGATGGCTGAGCGTATGATAGACGCACGGGGAAGTCCTTTGTCGATTGAAATTCCTCCAGCCGAAGGGAGTTAAGGATGGGACGCAAGTACGGACAGCGGGGATACATGGACTCGGACCGCGAGCGCGAGAGGTCCGAGAGGAAGCCTACCCCCAGGAAGGAGCAGTTCGGGCCGAAGACTCCGGCCATGCCGGGAAAGCGCGAGGTGGTACGGTGTGCTTCCTGCGCTATGATCTTGCCGGTCGGGATCGACCTGCAAGGACGCTGTCCAAAGTGTGGCTTTGAACTGCACAGTTGCAAGCAGTGCGCCTTTTTCGACACAGCCAGCCGGTTTGAATGCACCCAGCCGATTGCTGCCCGCATCCCGAAGAAAGACGCCCGGAACCATTGCAGCTTCTATTCGCCGCGGACGACTGTCGAGCGGGAGACCTCCACTTCCAGGCCTCTGGATGCACGCCAAGCCTTCGAGAACCTTTTCCGAAAGTAGCGGCGCGCAAGTGGCCGCTCCGAGTCCCGCTACATTGTCAGTTAGAGACCACGAATCGACGTCGAAAAGTGCCTAGGCCGCCGCAGGGTAGGGTGGGATCTTAGGCTGGGACCTACCAATGACAAAATGTCTCTATCTCTCTTCTTTTCAATTCATTAGCCATTCCATTCAACCTCTCTTCTCTGCCATTCGCTGCTTAAATGCCGCCATCCGAGACATATGGTTTGCTCCGGAAAGATTGGGATGGTCTAATTCGGGACGGGCGGGGGATGCTTTCTTCGGTTAGCAAACTTCATCTCTCGCCACCTTAGCTTTACGGTTGTGGCTTCAGTGTTGTCCCGTGTCCTCGCCACTCGTCCGTGCGTGATTGCGCCACGATTACCCTTTACGGAGGCATAATGGCCACTGTTACTATCACTCCTGAAGTGCGAACCTCGCCACGGAGGGATTTCCGGAACGTTCAGCCAGAAGCCACTTTTACGGGCGCACCTATTGAACCTTTACAGAAGGGCTTGCCCAAGACCACGCAGTCGGTCTGCCCGGAATGCCTGAAGGTGATCGAGGCGCGGTTGTTCGAAGAGCATGGCGCGGTTTACATGGAAAAAACCTGTGCGGAGCACGGCGACTTTCGGGACAAGATCTATTCCGACGCCAAGCTCTATCTCAAGATGGAGGAGTTCGAGTTCGGCGACAACCGGGGACTTGAGAACCCGCAATTCCCCGACGCGACACGTTGCCCGGAGGACTGTGGTTTGTGCTCACTCCATACCTCGCACACGGTGCTTTCCAATCTTGATCTCACCAACCGCTGCAACCTCACCTGCCCGGTGTGCTTTGCCAACGCCAACACCGCGGGATACCTGTACGAGCCTTCCTTCGAGCAGGTGCGCGGGATGCTCAAGACGCTTCGTGAGCAGCGCCCGGTGCCCAACCGCGTGGTGCAGTTCTCAGGCGGCGAGCCCACCATTTATCCGCGTTTCCACGACGTCCTGCGGATGGCCACCGAGATGGGCTTCACCCACATCCAGTGCGCGACCAACGGCATTGAATTCTCCGACCTGGAGTTCGCCCAGAAATGCAGGGAAGCCGGCCTCCACACGCTTTACCTTCAGTTCGACGGCGTCAGCGATGAAGTTTACCTTCGCACGCGCGGCCAGAGGCTGCTGGAGAAAAAGCTGGCTTGCATTGAAAACTGCCGAAAGGCAGGCCTGAAGATCATCTTCGTTCCCACCATCGTGAAAGGCGTGAACGACCATCAGATCGGTGCTATGATCCGCTTGGCCATCGACAACGTCGACTGCGTTAGTGGCTTCAGCTTCCAGCCGGTTTGTTTCACCGGGCGCATCAATCGCAGAGAACTCGAGAGCAAGCGCTTCACGCAATCGGATCTGGCGCACGCCGTCGCCGACCAGACCGGCCTGACCGACAAGTATGAGGATTGGTTCCCCCTGTCCTGCATATCGCCCTTCTCGAAACTGCTGTCGAACTTGCAGAATTACGAACGCCCCAACCTCACGTCTCACCCCCACTGCGCCATGGGGACCTACCTCTACGTTCACCCCGACACGAAGAAGGCCATCCCCATCACGCGCTTCTTCGATATGCCCGCCATGCTGCGCGATATCGACCGGCTCGCCCGGCAAGCCCAGGGAGCACGATTTAAGATGTTCACTAAGATCAATGCCTGGCAAAAGATTCGCCGGCATTTCAAGCCGCAGTTTGCCCCGCCGGGTTTGACCTTCGAGCGCTTCCTCCAGACCTTGCAAGGCATGACCGACCACGAATACGGGCGGGGCAGGGGCGACGGCACATTCACCTACAAGACGTTGCTCGTGGCGGGCATGCATTTCATGGACTCCTACAATTACGATTTCGCCCGCGTCAAGCGTTGCGTGATCCACTACGCGGCCCCCAATGGCCTAGTCTATCCCTTCTGCATTTACAACTCCGGACCCTGCATGCGCGAGAAGATTGAGCGGCAATTCTCCGTGCCGTTCGATCTGAAGGCCGCGAAGCAGAACGGCAACGGTCTGGTGCAAGTCGGGAACTAACGCGCTTTTCATCGCGGCATATGCTAGGATAGCTGGCGAATTGCACACTGTTCGTTTCTAGAGGCACGGGCTGGTTATGGCTGCGTCTCCTATCTACCAGGCGTTCAAGCGCGCGAAGTGCACCCGACTCAGCTTCATCTTGTCAGTTCAGTTGCCTGCCAGTAAGGCGTTACTTTCAAGAATCAGGAGTTGTCTTCGTGGGAAGGGTTTGAATCTTTCGTGGGACTTCGCAGCCACCTATCCCGGCGAGGGGAAAGAAAAAGTCAACGCACAAGCCATTCTCACGCGGGGACCGCACAAGGACCTCAGCGTGTTGGTCATTTGGTCCAGGGCCAAGGAAGGCGCTCCCTCGGAGTCCAAGCGCTTCAGTGAGCTGCTCCGTTGCATCCACGAATACCTCCCCGAGCGCGAGGGATCTGTGTGGGCCTATTTCTCATACGACAGCGAAAAAGTGACCTCTCTGTTCAGGCCAATCCGCCTGGCCGACCAGCCCGTGATCTTCGATGAGATCACCGGCATCACAGGCGTCAAACGAAATCCCGAGGGCAAGATGGGGTACGAGTTGGAGATGTCATTCGAAGGCAAACGTGTGAATCACGTCGTGAGATTCACACAAAGATTGGAGCTTTCGGAAGACACTCCGCTTCCATTACTTGAGGTAGCAAGTAGAATATCGATGTTGGCATTAAAGCCGAAAGAGGAAAAATGAAAGGAAGCCAACCGGCACCTGCGACGCTTGAATGGCTCCGTCGCGAGGTTCACGAAAGTCAGGCGGGCGGCTACCTTCCCTTCCGGGGAACCCCGTCAGCCCAGTTTTACCAGACTTTCGACCTCGAGGCATGGGACCCTAACGTTGTCGTCGTCGTTGATGGGGTTTACAACCGCATGCGAGAGGAAGGGGCGGCAGCGGTCGTTCGACAGGTTACGTCGGTCGAAGAGCAATTGCGTGCCGTTTTCGGTTACACGAAGAGACTCGATGAGCTCTGCGAACGAGTTGCGGGACTCGAATCGAAGGTTGAGCAGGTGCTTAAGAGACTCGGAGAACTGGGCGCGCTACGACGAAGCTTCCTGGTCCCGATTGAAACTTTGGAGCCCGAACCCTACGAAATCACGAGACCATTTACTGCCGTCGTTATTGAGGGGGAAGGTGAGTTTGAGGCTAGCATTTTCGACCTGGGTATCTTTGCGTCCGGTGAGACAGAGGGGGAAGCGATTGCCAACCTGAAGGAAACGCTGGCCGATACCGTCGATCGGCTTAACGGGCTCCCCGATGCTAGGCTGGGCAAGGGTCCATTACGGCAAAAGAACCTTCTGAACAAGTGCATTCGCAAAGTCGAGGAGGGGTGATTCTTGCTTACCCAGGACGACGCAGAGGCTATTGCAGACAAGCTGGGTTGCACGTCCGACGAAGGTAGGAGTCATAAGTACTATGAGCTTTTTGTGGACGACAAGCTAATCACTAGGTTCGGCGTTCGCCGGGCATCGAGGGAAAAGGGGCACGGCCACCTGCCACGCGAACTTCACATAACCCAAAAACAATGCAGAGACCTCAGCAAATGTCCCCTATCTAAGGACGGGTACCTCCAGATTCTGCGCGAGAAAGATCTCCTCTAGCCGGTTGATGGTTGGGACAGCACGCTTGCTGCTGGTAAAGGCGGGTCGAACGTCGTCCTGGTCCTCTCTGGTAACTGCGCTTCAACATGCCAGTTGAAAGCGCCGTCCACTCCTGGTACCGTTGACGGGCGGCGCAGATTCGCCCGCAAGAAATCTACATGCTCGAGCTTGGAGGGGAAACGAAGATGAAAAACGCAGCCATAGTCCTTACATTCCTGGCCTTCCTATCGCTAAATGTGTGGGCTGCGCAGGAACAAACGACCACACCTGCGCCCGCCCCGAAGGCCCCGTCCTCTACTCAGAAAAGCACCGCCGCGGCTCCGATGACCACCACGCCCTCGGGACTGAAATACAGAGACTTGGTGGTTGGCAAAGGACCGCAGCCCAAAGATGGCGACACCGTGGTGGTGAATTACACGGGAACGTTTACGAACGGCAAGGTTTTCGACACCTCCGTGGGCAAACAGCCGTTTGAATTCAAGCTGGGTCGCGGCAACGTGATCAAGGGTTGGGACGAGGGTGTGGCCACCATGCACGTAGGTGGAAAGCGCAAGCTAGTGATCCCTCCCGATCTGGCCTACGGGCCGGGCGGCTTACCGGGAGCGATTCCTCCCAATTCCACACTCACTTTTGTCGTCGAACTGCTGAAGATCAAATAACCGCCTTGTCGTCGCACCCCTTCCCGTCGTGCCACAGGTCCAAGTGCGCCTGGGGGTTCAAAGGCAAAGGTTTGAAATTGGAAACAGAGGGCCGGAATCGAGTTCCCGCTGTGCTAAGAATACGGATTCCAGATCTTAGATTGCAAAAAGAAAAGGGCTCAGAGCGCTGGGCACGAATCGGGAAGTTATGCTAATCTACCCAGTGCGTCCCACGACAAGGGCCTTCCCTGTGGGACCTCACTTATGGCCCTGATTGCTCCCTCGCTGCTGGCGGCAGATTTCGCTCGACTCGGAGAGGCGCTCCACATTATAAATGCTGCGGGCGTACCGATGCTCCACCTGGAGGTAATGGACGGCCATTTTGTGGAGGAAATTAGCGTCGGGCAGCCGGTCGTCCGAAGTCTGCGCAAAGCCACGAACCTGGTTCTGGACTTACACCTGCTCATCGAACGTCCGGAACGCTACATTGCTGACTTCATTGAGGCGGGTGCGGATCGTATCTCGGTTCATGTGGAGGCCACGACTCGCCTGCACCGGGTTTTGGACCAGATCCGCGAGCAGGGTGCCAAAGCCGGAGTTGCCTTGAATCCGGCGACGCCCGTGGCAACAATTGCGGATGTGGTGGGGGAGTTCGATTTTCTCTCAGTTTTGTCCTCTGATCCGGGGTTGAGCGAGCGAACCTTTGTCCCCAGATCGGTGGAGAAAGTGCGAGCGGCGGCATTTCTGCGTGATGAGCGGCGCGCGGATTTTGCCATTCAAGTCGAAGGTGGAATCCGCTTTGAGCATCTGGAGCAACTTACTCGTGCAGGCGCAGACATCCTGGTGGCCGGTTCAGCCATCTTCTATAGCGATGACCCAAAAGCGCGCCTGAACGAAATGCTGCGCCTCGTGTCCGCATCGCGGCGGATGTCTCAAGTATGATGGGCGCGAATCAGGAGTGAAAACACTGGCGAAGCGAAACAGCAAGACCGGATGGAAGCGTCTGCCGCTGTTTTTGTGGGTGGCTGTACTGGGTGGCGTGTTCCTGCCCGGATGTCTTTTTCATCGCCATCGGCGCGCGGATTTAGCCGCGGCGGTTAATGCTGGCGATCAGCCGGACAAGATTCTTTACGATAGGGCGACCAACGAAATTGCACACGGTCGTTACGACGTAGGACGTCTCACTCTCCAAACCCTCATCAATACGTACCCGGATAGCGAGTATCTGGCAAAAGCAAAACTTGCCATCGCGGATTCTTACTATGCCGAGGGAGGGGTCTCGGGCCTGACCCAATGCGAGGCTGAATACAAAGACTTCATTACCTTCTTCCCTACGGCGCCCGAGGCGCCTGAGGCACAGTACCGCGTCGGCATGGCGCATTTCCGCCTGATGGCCAAGGCCGACCGGGACCAGGCCGAGGCTCGCCTTGCGGAAGTCGAGCTCAAGGAGTTTCTGGTGAAATACCCCGACAACCCCGTGGCGGTCCGCGTCAAGGCGCGCCTTCGAGAAACACAGGAAGTCCTGGCCCAGGGGGAGTTACTGACCGCGAGTTTTTACCAGATGAGGGGGGCGTATCGCGCTGCACGGGGACGCTTCCGGGAGATGGTCGAGAAGTACCCCAACTTCAGCGGCGGGGATCAGGCCCTGTATGGATTGGGCCAAACCTTGGAACACCTGAAAACCCCCAAGGAAGCGGTTCCGTACTACTCGCGTGTGGTTCGTGATTTTCCTCTCAGCCCGCATGCGGCAGAGGCCAAAGATCGGCTCGTGGCCATGCACGAACCGGTTCCAAAGCCCACCAAAGCGACGTTGGCGCGAGCGCAGGCGGATGCAGCCCGATTGCGCAGCCAAAGCCTGTTTGGAAAATTGACTACGGCGATGGCCAGTACGCCCGATACAAGCGCTACTTTGCGGGGCCCGGTTCGCCTGGGGGCAGCGGAGGCGAGTGGTGTCGAAGTGGCGAAACGTACACCTGCTGCTCCGTCTCTCCCCAATGCTGCGATTGTTGCTGAGCCCGTTGGCGATACTAGCTTGAATTCCGGAAAGGCGGTTGATTCCAAGCCTGCCGTCGACAACTCCAACAAAGGCGCCAGCGCAAACACTCAGGACAACAATGCAAACTCTCCAGGCAGTGAGAGCAGCTCGAAGGCTCCGGAGAACAAGGTGAGCTCTTCCAGCAATGAAAGTAGCTCGAAGGCAGGGGAGAGCAAAGCAAACCCTGGTCCTCAAGACCAATCTGCCACAGTCACGCCTCCGAAGAAAAAGGGCCGATTCCACGTTCTGAAGAAGATTATCAAGCCCTTCTGATTTGCCTTTCTTTGGCTATCCAGGGTGGGACTGTGTTCGCAAACGGCCACGCCAGCCGATTCTGTCGGGACATTTATTGGACCTTGTGCGCCCATTGAAGACTCACATCCCTTGCGCGCCTTGACTTTCTCTCACTGACATGGTATTCGTTTGGCAAGTCATCTCGCGACACAAGGTTGAAGGGAGGCCGTGTGGCTCGGTTGATCCTTCTCGCAGACGATAGCCCTACTATTCAAAGGAGAGCCCAAGGGATTTTGCAGGGTGAGGGCTTTGAGGTCGAAACCGTCTCCAACGGTGTCGCGGCGATCAAGAAACTACCCAAAATGCACCCTGTCCTCGTGCTAGCCGACGTGTCCATGCCAGGCAAAGATGGCTACGAGGTTTGTGATTATGTAAAGACCTCAGCGGATCTTCACCACGTCCCCGTGCTGCTGGTGGCCAGCGACCTGGAGCCGTATGATGAGCTGCGGGGTGCGCAGGTCGGGGCGGACGGGATTATCAAGAAACCCTTTGCCCCCCACGACTTGATCGCTATGGTTGCGAAATTCGCCCCCCTCGGCGAAGCCTCAGCATCCCTACCCGCGCTTCCTGAAACGCTTGTTACTTCGTCCCCTGTGGCCCCGCCTGAAGTCTCCCCAATGGGTTCCGAACCGGAAGGCGCCACAGGAAGACACGAGCCGGATTTGGCCGCGCCTTCGGCTGGCATGGCCTTTCCGGAACCGCCTGAGATGCCGGCGACGCCGCCTGGGCCTTTGCCCGATATTTCCCTCCAGCCTTCGCTTCAGACCCCGCTGCCAGTCTGGGCACAATCTTTACCCGAACCTCTGCTTGCGGCTCCGCCCGAGGACCTGCTGGGAGGTTCGTCGGAGCCGTTACTTGTACCGACCGAACCGTTCCCAGGGTTGGCACTCGAGGGGACGCCTGAGCCAACCCCAGAGCCCTGGTTGGAGGTTGCAACGGAACCAACCCCAACCGCTCCCGAATCAATTTCTGGGAGCGGTGTGGAGCCTGCGCCTGAGCCCACCGTGATCGCTCCTGAACCCACCCCAGAGCCCTGGTTGGAGGTTGCAACGGAACCAACTCCAACTGCTCCCGAGTCAATTTCTGGGAGCGGTGTGGAGCCTACGCCTGAGCCCACCGTGGTCGCTCCTGAACCCACCCCAGAGCCCATCCCTGAGGCCGTGCCTGAGTCGGTTCTGGCCAGTCCTGAATCAATCTCTGGGACCGGTCGGGAGGCTACGTCCGAGCTGGCATCGGTCGTGTCAGAACCACCCGTTGCAGAATCAGGCGTGCCCTGCGCGCCGGTGCCGGTAACCGAAACAGTTCATCCGCCTGCGGAGGCTGCGCCCGAGGCGCCCCCGGCTGTCGTTGCTGAAGAGCCTCTTCTTCCAACCGAACCCGCCTTGGCGGAACAACAGGTGGAGCCGCTTCCTCCGCCGCGCCCGTCGCCTGAACTCGTCAAGCCGGCGGCCGATAGAACCCTGGCGTCCGGCGTAGCTGCCGAGACTGCGGGGCCGATGCTGATTGATGAGCTGGCTCCCGCTCCCCCTGCACCCGAACCGCCTCCTTTCGTCGAAGGACAACAGCCGAAACCCATGGCAGCAACCAGCTTGGATAGTTTTTCCCTTGCCGAAGCCGCGGAGGGCCAGGTTTATATCGCCCGGCCTGAAGCGGAGGCGGCGCCGTCGCCCGAAGCTGGGGTTGTACAGCCGGGCGAGTCTCCGGAGCCCCCGCCTTCCGTGATCAACCCGGAGTGGGTTTACGTGATTGTTCACAAAGTCGTCATGAAGATGGCTCCTCCCGTGCTACCCCCCGAACTTGTTGGGGAACTCATCCGCATACTCACCGAAGAGATCACCGCAGAACTTAATTCGGAATCGTCTCAAGCTTATTAGCAACTCGATCATTTCAGGCGAAGGGAACCTGCGCCGGTGCCGCGACATTCACGCGCGATGAACCATGGAGGGGTTGAAGATGAGTAGCCGTGGGCAAGGGCACGGTTTTTGTGCCCGCCGCCCACGGATTGCGCACCCAGCAAGTTTCTGAAAGGGTCGAACCCGTCAACTGACGGGCAAGGCCCCCCGCGAGATGGCGTCTGTCAATACCGGACGAACCACACGGGTCGTGCATGCACGCTGCGGTTTGGCGTGTGTGCGGCATCCAATATCGCGGGACCGACGCGGCCGCCCCTGCTACGCGCCACCTGACGGTAATTTGAGATGGCAGATTTGAGATTTCAGACATAGAAGGCGGTAAGTCGAGATGGCAGATTCCAGATTTCAGAGATACGAGCGCCGTTTCCCGAATCCCGAATCCAGATTCATGCATCCTGAATCCTAACCCTGCTCCTTGACATCCTGCGCGCAAATCCTCAACAATGGCGGATTCTCGCCTAGCTGTCAGCGTTCAGCTATCAGCAGTCAGTAAGCCACGGGCTGATAGCTGAGAGCTGAAAGCTGAAGGCTGATTGCCGTACGCTGAAGTCGAAAGGTCAAAGTTATGCGTTGGAGTCAAACATTCATTCCCACTTTGCGCGAGGACCCTGCCGAAGCGGAGGTTCCCAGTCACCGTTTGCTGTTGCGGGCCGGTTACGTTCGGCAGGTGGCGGCGGGAGTCTATGCCCATCTCTTCCTGGCGCAGAAATCCCTTCTCAAGGTGATGCAAATCATCCGCGAGGAGATGAACGCCATTGGGGCGCAGGAGTTTCATTTGCCGGCTTTGAATCCGGCGGAGCTTTGGAAAGAGTCCGGCCGGTACGAGTCTTACGGCGAGACGTTGTTCAAGTTCATGGACCGCAACCAGCATGAAATGTGCCTGGGAGTGACGCACGAAGAGGAGATGACGAACATCGCCCGTAGCGAGCTGCGTTCGTACAAGCAACTGCCTCAGATCTGGTACCAGATCCAGGAGAAATTCCGCGACGAGCCGCGGCCCAAGTCGGGGTTGTTACGGCTGCGTCAGTTCTGGATGAAGGACTCCTATTCCTTCGACCTTGACGATGCCGGACTGGAGATCAGCTACCAGAAGCATTACGGCGCCTACGGGCGCATCTTCGACCGCTGCGGGCTGAAGTACGTCGTTGTGGAAGCGTACTCAGGGACTATGGGGGGGACGGACTCCCATGAGTTTGCCGCGCCGACGGACGCGGGCGAGGATTCGCTGGCCATTTCCGAGTGCGGCTACGCGGCCAACCTGGAGAAAGCCGAAGCCAAAGCGCCTCGCGTCGAGGACCTGCCCGGCGACGCGCCGCCCGAGCCCTTTCCCACTCCCGGCCAGAAGACCATTGATGATTTGGCAAAGTTCACGGGTGAAAGCCCGGCGCGCCTGATGAAGACGCTGGTTTACGTGGTGAAAAGCAAGCCTATGCTCCTCTTGCTGCGTGGCGATCACTCGCTCAGCGAGACGAAGCTGGCCGCGGCGCTGGGCACGGATGTATTCCGGCCCGCCACACCCGAGGAGGCATGGGCGCTGCACGGCGCGCATGTGGGCTCGCTGGGGCCGGTGGGGCTTGAGGGAGTAAGGATATTGGCGGACCGGGCGTTGGAGGGACGAAAGAACCTCATCACGGGCGCCAACCGTGATGATACGCACCTCCGCAACGTCACGCCGGGGCGTGATTTCCAGGCCGAGTATCATGATATGCGGGTGGTGACGGCTGGCGATCTCTGCCTGCGCTGCGGCAAGCCCATTCAAATTCGCATTGCGGTGGAATTGGGGCACATCTTCAAACTGGGAAGACGGTATTCCGAAACGATGCATGCGACGGTATTGGACGAGAACGGCAAAGAGATCCCGCTGGTCATGGGGTCGTATGGAATTGGCGTGGAGCGCATCCTGAGCGCCGCCGTGGAACAGAACCACGACCAGGATGGCATGTTTCTACCGCGGCCGATTGCTCCTTTCGACGTCATCCTGACGGCGGCCAACATGGATGATGCCCGTCTCTGCTCGGCGGCGGAGAAGCTTTACGAAGAAATGCTCGCCAACTCGCTGGACGTGCTGTTTGATGACCGCGCGGAAAGGCCGGGCGTCAAGTTCAAGGATGCGGACCTGATTGGCGTGCCTTACCGAGTCACTTTGGGCAAGCGGAAGTTCGAGCAGGGATTGGCGGAGATCTTCCAGCGCTCGACAAAGAAAGTTCGCGATGTTAAGCTCTCCGAGGTCGTAAAATGCCTGCAAGTGGAGTATCTTGTATAAGGAGCAAGGTCTCCACGGAGTAGCGGTATGCGACGGTCGGAAGAGGCTTCAGGACGGTTCAAGGCTCTTTTATCTTTGGCATTCCTGGCGGTCATCATCTTCGTTGCCATAAAGACCCTCCCCGCTTACGTGAACAATTTTGAGCTTCAAGACCACATCCAGAGGCTTTCCACTCAGTTGGCGGTTCGAACCAAGCCCATCACGCCGGATTCCATACGGAATGAGGTGGTCGCTTTCGCCCAGGATCACGGAGTTCCGCTTACCGCCGACAATGTCAAGGTCACTATTGCAAGTCGCGTATCGATCAGTGTGGACTACACGGTGGCGGTGGACTTGATGGTTTATACCCTCGAGCTTCACTTTACGCCATCGGCGGAGAACCTGTCGCTATAACCCGTGGTTCGAAATGCGCCAGCATCGCGCTCGAATCCCCGTCCGTTCCGGAAGCAGGGGCAGTCACGTCTTGCCGGCGTGGTAGGCAGGAAGAGAGGTCTAGTCGCTGCCTGCTTACTGGTTGTGCTCGGCTTGGCGGGCATTTTCGTTTACTACTACGTCCGATTCTCCCGCCTCATTGACGCGCGTCTGAGTGGCGACATCTTTAACAATAGTTCCCTGGTCTTCGCCGCACCCACGCCGGTTTCCGTGGGTCAGGCGAGCACGCCGGGGGAGGTTGCCGCACGTCTCCGCAGGGCCTTTTATGCCGAAAGCAGCGGGACCTCCTCCGTCGGCGTCTATAAGCTGGCGGAAGACCGGATCGAAATCACCCCCGGCCCCATTTCTTTCTTCGCGGGCGAAGTCGCCAAAGAGGGCCCGGCGATTTTGACCTTCCGGGACGGCCGCATTTCTTCCATCACCTCGCCTGACGGCGCCACAAGTTTGGAAAGTTACAATCTCGAGCCCGAGTTGATCACCACCCTGTTTGACAACACCCGCTCCAAGCGGCGCTTGGTGCGTTACCAGGACCTCCCGAAAGTGCTGGTGGATGCGGTGCTGGCTGCGGAAGATCATTACTTTTTCTCCCACCACGGAGTGAACATTTTCCGCATTTTGGAAGCGGCCGCGGCCGACATCCGGGCGGAGGAGATAGTGCAAGGCGGCAGCACGCTGACGATGCAGTTGGCGCGCGGCTTTTTCTTGACGCCCCAACGCGTATGGCGGCGAAAACTCGAGGAGATCTTCCTGGCTCTGCTGCTGGAACAACGCCTGACCAAGGAAGAGATTTTCGAGCTTTATGCGAACCAGATATACCTTGGCCAGCGGGGGAGTTTTTCCATTTATGGCCTCGGTGAGGCGGCCAACGCTTATTTCGACAAGGACGTCGCCAGCCTGACGTTGCCCGAAGCAGCCTTTTTGGCAGGCCTGATCCGCGGCCCGAATCTGTATTCACCTTACCGGCGGCCGGCAAGAGCCTTGGAACGGCGCAACTATGTGATCAGGCAGATGCGGGAACTTGCCCTGATCAGCTCCAAGCAGGCCGAGAAAGCCTCGGGGGCGACTTTGGGGGTGATCAATCAGAACGTGGAAGGTCTCCAGGCGCCTTACTTCGTGGACATGGCGCGCGATCAGTTGCTCGCCCAGTTCTCCGAGCAGGATTTGATTTCGCAAAGCTATCGCATTTACACCACACTCAATCTCGATTTGCAAAAGGCGGCCTCCGAGGGCACACGGCTGGGCATTGGCGAAGTAGACCAGGAGTTAAAGAAGTCAAGGCATGTCAAGGCGAACGTGAGCCAGGATGCGAATCAGCCACAAATGGCGCTCCTGGCGCTGGACGCCCACACGGGGGAGATCAAAGCTCTGGTGGGCGGGCGCGACTATGGCAGCAGCCAACTTAACCATGTTCTGGCAAAGCGGCAACCGGGTTCATCCTTTAAACCCTTTGTCTATGCAGCCGCTCTCAGTACGGGTGTGGACGGCTCGCAGCCGCGCGTGACCCAGGCAACCGTACTCAACGACGAGCCAACTACCTTCCAGTTCGGCGATCTCACTTACGAACCTGAGAACTACAAGCAGGAATACCACGGGCTCGTAACCCTGCGAGAGGCCCTCACACACTCACTGAATGTGGCGACGGTCCACTTGGCGGAAATGGTTGGGTATGACAAGGTAAGGGATCTGGCGATAGCCGCAGGAATCAACAAAGACCTGCTGGCGACACCCGCCATGGCGCTGGGCGCTTATGTGGCAACGCCGCTGGAGATTGCCGGGGCTTATACTATTTTTTCGAATGGCGGCCAATTCGTCGAACCGAGGTTCATCCTTGCGGTCAACGACTCCGCGGGAAGGACTCTCTGGCGGGATTCCGTCGTAACCCGGCAAGTGCTCGACCCACGCGTCTCTTATCTGATGGTGGACTTGATGGAAAGCGTGATCAACAACGGCACGGGCGCTGGGGTGCGCAGTCGAGGCTTCACGCTCCCTGCGGCGGGGAAGACGGGGACTTCGCACGACGGTTGGTTCGCGGGATTCACCTCAAACCTGCTGGCTATCGTTTGGGTGGGCTACGATGACGACCGCCCACTGAAGCTGTCAGGGGCGGCCTCCGCATTGCCCATCTGGACGGAGTTTATGAAACGCGTCGCAGAAGTTCCCGGTTACGGCGACCCGAAGCCTTTTACCATGCCGGAAGGCGTGGTTGCCGTTCCGATGGAAACAAACTCCACCACCAGTGACGCGAGAATCGTCCGAAATGAAGTCTTCATTGCGGGGACAGAACCCCAGGCGCCGCAGGTCTCGCGGGGAATCCTGGGAAGGCTCTTTCATCCCCAGGGTCAACCCAACCTGCCTGCAGCGGCTGCTATTCCCTCAGGAGCCACAGAGGCGCCGCCGCAAGGTACGGCCAAGCCGCCGGAGGTTCCGTCAACGGCGGGCAGGCACGGGATCATAAGAAAGTTCCTGTCGATTTTCAAAGGCAAGAATTCGAAGCCCCCGGCGCCTCCGGAACCGAAGCCTAAGACGGCCTCTCAAGAATAGGATCGGGGTCCGGCGGTCAGTGATTGTTTTTCGCCATTGCGAGGTTTGGACATGAGAGTTGAAAACTTGGCTCAATCCGCGTTGAAGGGGTTCATCGCTCCTTTGCTTTTCCTCTGCCTCTGCATCTCCAGTGCGTGGGCACTTCCCGGCGCACAAGAAGGCCAGTCTGCGCCGGCTTCTGCCACGGCTGGCCAAGCGCGCGAAAGCCCCGCCAAGTCCCGCCCACTCAGCTTCGAGGAACGTGCGGACATCTATATGGCTCGCAAGTCTTACGAGGATGCTGTGGATTACTATTACCGGGATCTAAAGCAGGGCCACTTTGCAGACGCCAGTGTGTGGAACAAGCTCGGGATTGCCTATCAGCAGCTCCAGAATTACCACGCGTCTCGCAAGGCGTACAACCAGGCGATACGGCATCAGAAGAACTATACGGAGCCTTTGAACAATATTGGAACCACTTATTTCATGCAGGACAAGTACGG
Source organism: Terriglobia bacterium (assembly GCA_050011515.1). GTDB lineage: Bacteria > Acidobacteriota > Terriglobia > UBA7540 > UBA7540 > CAVROP01. Next base: position 35,195 of record JBEKIZ010000042.1, read on the forward strand.
GAAGTCGGTTAAGTATTACTTGAGGGCGATCCAGCTGAATCCCAACTCGGCTTCCTACCATTTGAACCTGGGAACCTCTTACTTCCACATGAAGAAATACAAGGAGTCTGTGGAGGAATACCGCACGGCCTTAAACCTCGACCCGAATATCTTCGCGGAACGCTCCGCGTTCGGGACCATCATCGAGGCACGTGGGAGCGATCCCGAATACTACTTTTACCTGGGGAAGGTTTTTGCTTCTCTGGGCCGTGTGGACGATGCGGTGCGCAGCCTGCGCCGGGCTCTTGAGGACGGGTTCAAAGACCGGAAGAGAATCCTCAACGATCCGGACTTTATGAAAATCAGTCAGAGCCCTGCTTACGTCGAATTGATGAACAACCCCCCGGTTGGGATCAAGGATTGAATCCGAACACCCGTTGGGTGATAAAAGCATGCCTCCAGCGCTGCATAGGGGATCAAGGAGATTCCTCTGCAAGGCGCAGCGCCAGAGTCAATGCTATAATGCAGGTTCCGGATTGAGTCTTGATGCGAAGAGCGCTCCGATTACTCTTACTCTTGCTGATCCCCTGGCGAGTCGCTGGCGGCTCCGAGGTACATGCCGTCCTGGTTTTTCCCTTTGAAAACCAGAGTAGCCGGGCAGATCTGAATTGGGTCTCGGAGAGTTTTGCGGAAACCCTCTCCTCCCGACTTTCCGGGCCCGGCCTTTACGTTTTGGAGCGTGGGGAGCGCAATGCCGCCTATGACCAGTTGGGTATTCCTGCCGGTATACCTCTGACTGTTGCCAGTGAATACAAGGCAGCTCAAACCCTGGGTGCAGATTGGGCTGTCTTGGGGAAATTCAATGTGGAGGGAAACCGCCTCAGCGCAAGTGCCCGGTTGCTTGACCTCCGCCAGTTAAAGCTCTCCCCCGCCATCGAGGTGAGCGGTGAACTGGCCGAACTGGTGGACCTCCAGACACGATTAGTATGGCGGCTGATGGCCTCTTACGATCCCAATTTCACGGTCGGCACTGAAGAGGATTTTGACCGCAGGTTTCCTGAAGTGCGGCTGGATGCTTTTGAGAACTATATCCGGGGCATCCTGGCCACGGACGACCCCACCCGTATTCACTTCTTCCTGGAGTCTGACCGGTTGGCTCCCGCTGATCACCGGGCGGCATTTGCCCTTGGCCAGCTCTATTTTGCTCAGAAAGATTATGCCAACTCGGCGAAGTGGCTCAGGAAACTGGCCCCCGACGACCCTGACTACCTTGAATCGCTTTTCCTCTTCGGGGTGGATGAATTTTTCCTCGGCCATTACCCATCGGCTGAGAGGGCTTTTGAAATGATCGGCAAAGAAATCCCGCTGGACGAGGTAGCGAATAATGCGGGTGTGCTGGCGGCCCGGGGTGGACGGTATGCAGAAGCCCTGGACGATTTCGAGCGGGCCTTTAAGAGCGATCCGACCGACGGCGATTTTTGTTTTAACCGCGGCGTCACCCTCTGGAACCTCCGCCGATACGACGAGGCGGCAAAATCGCTTGAAGAGGCGATCCGGCTGAATGACAACGATTCTGAGGCCCATACCCTTCTGGCCGTTGTGTTGGGGAGGCTGGGCGATGCGGCGGGGGAACGGACTCAGCTCGAGTGGCTGGGCCAGCACGAAGTGGGATCGGAAGCCGGACTATCACGGGACGTCTTGCCGCAGCCGCGCCTCAAGAAGAATTTCGATGGACGCGCCTTCCGCTTGCTTTCTCTAACCGTGCACAACGCGCTCGAAGAGCGGCTCGCAGGCATGCCGGCCGACGAACACGCTGCGGTCTACAAGTCTCGTGGTGCGAGGTTCGTCAATGAGGGGCGCTTGTCCGAAGCGGAGCGCGAACTGGAGGAGGCGACGTCGCTGGTGCCTGGCGACAGGGATGCGCGCATGAGCTTGGCGCAAGTTCTCGAAGCGGAGGGCAAGCACCAGGAGGCGGCCGGGGAATTCCAAATCGCGCTGAAGCTTCAGGACAGCTTTGCGGGTCGCATCGGTCTGGCCCGGGTTTATATTTCCCTCGGTCGACCGGAGCAGGCGCGCCAGGAGGTCGAGGCGGCCTTAAAGCTCGACCCGGAAAGCCGAGAGGCGCAGGAACTGCTCCGCCAAATCTCCTCGCAGCCCTCGGCAGCAAAGAAGGTACCTTGAGATTGCGACGTTTCCGATCGTTGGTTGTTTTTCCCACCCTTTTAATGGCCGCCGAGGGTTGTCTGCCCGCGGCGATGGCCCAGACTCGCCCTCGAGTGGTTGAAATCCGCCTGGACATGATGATTCACCACGTGAGCGCCGAATTCGTGGTGCGCGGCATAAAGTCTGCCAACGACAGCCATGCGGATGCGGTGCTTCTGGAGTTGAACACGCCGGGCGGCCTCGAGAACTCGATGCGCGATATCGTCTCTGCCATCCTCAATTCGAGCGCGCCGGTCATCACCTACGTGGCGCCCAGCGGGGCGAGTGCAGCCTCCGCGGGCTTCTTTGTTCTGGAAGCCGGCGACTTGGCGGTGATGGCCCCCGGGACGAATTCTGGCGCGGCTCATCCTGTGGTGCTGGGCGGGGCTGACATAGGCAAGACGATGGAGGCCAAAATCGAAAACGATGCGGCGGCTTACATGCGCTCCATTGCGGGTAAGCGCGGGCGGAATTTGACCCTTGCCGAGGACGCGGTTCGCAAGAGTTCGTCCTATTCGGATAAGGAAGCCCTGGAGGGGAAGCTGATTGACGCGGTGCTAAGCACCCCCTCCGATATCTTCGAGAAATACGACGGCCAGACCATCAAGAGGTTCAACGACACGACCACAACCCTGCGTTTGAAAAATGCGGAGATCGTGTCTTTTGACATGCCCACCCTCGAGAAATTCTTTGCCTGGGTGGCGGACCCGAATATAGCCTTTATCCTGGGTGCGATCGGGCTGGCTTGCCTTTACATTGAGTTTACCCATCCTGGTTTGGTGGCGCCGGGGGTTGTTGGGGCGGCCGCCCTGGTCTTGGCGATGTACGCCTTTAATCTGCTGCCCATCAATTCTATGGGTGTGCTTCTGATTCTCGTTGGACTGGGGCTGTTGGCGCTGGAAGTCAAGGTGATGTCGCATGGCGTATTGGCGGCGGGTGGCATTCTCGCCTTAGTGCTGGGCGCGCTCATCCTTGTGAATTCCCCCTGGCCACAGGCGCGAATTCACCTCTCCACCGCGCTCAGCGTTGCCCTGCCGCTCGGTGTAATCATGGTCGTTCTGCTGCGATATGTCATCGCGGCAAAGAGACGCAAGGCAGTGACGGGAGAGGCCGGGATGGTCAATTCCGTGGGTGTGGCGAAGACCGACCTCGAGCCTTATGGCACGGTTCTAGTCCACGGTGAACTGTGGGAGGCGCGCGCTGGGCAGCAGATTGCCAAGGGCACGCGGGTGCGGGTTCGGGAAGTGGAGGGATTGACTCTGGTAGTTGAGCCTGTCCCGGAACGCAAATAGACTTGCAAGCAAGCTGGGAGGGAATGAGCATCGCCGCTCCCCTTTTGGCCGGATACCAGATAAAGGGAATGCTTCGGGTCATCGCCTGGGATTCCGTGGTCGATCATACGGAAACCGGCATCTTAACCGCGTCAAGAACGCGAAAAGGAGCGCAACATGGTCTACATCGTCGTGGCCGTCATCATTTTCCTGTGGCTTTCGGCTTGTTTGAATGTATTGAGGGAATACGAGCGGGCAGTCACTTTTCGTTTGGGCAGGCTTTTGGCAACGGACAAAGGGCCTGGGCTGATCTTCATCCTCTGGCCCATCGACAAGATCATTAGGGTCACGCTGCAGGAGGTGGCTTGGGAGATCCCGCCGCAGGATGTCATCACTCGGGACAACGTTTCGTTGAAAGTGAATGCTGTGGTTTTCTTCCGGGTCCTGAGCGCCCAAAAGGCGATCGTGCAGGTTCAGAACTACCGCTACCAAGTTGAGCAGCTCGCGCAAACCTGCCTTCGGTCGGTGCTGGGTGAAGTGGAACTCGACGATTTGCTTTCCCAGCGCGAAAAGCTCAATTCGCGTCTGCAATCCATTCTTGATGTACACACGGAGCCCTGGGGCATCAAGGTGACCAAGGTGGAAGTGAAGCAGGTTGACTTGCCACAGGACATGCAGCGGGCCATTGCGCGGCAAGCTGAAGCGGAGCGCGAGCGCCGGGCCAAGATCATCAACGCTGACGGGGAGTTTCAAGCTTCAGAAAAGCTCTCCGAGGCCGCCAGCATTCTGGCCAAGGAGCCCATCACCATCACGCTGCGTTACCTTCAGACCTTGGCCGAAATCGGAACCGAGAGGAATACGACCATTGTCTTTCCGATCCCGGTGGAGCTATTGAGTGCTTTGCTCGCAAAGGCCGGCGCCCACACTGCGCCCGGAGGAGAAAACAAGTAATGGGCAGGAGACACCAGGGGCCTGAGGCAAGGTATCAAGAGGTTGACCATGGTTAAGAATGCAGACCGTGTTCCTGGCGACAAAGGGCTTTCCACGCGGCACCTTATCCTGGTGTTCTTGGCGGGGGTAGCCGTTTGCGGGGTTTTCTTCTCGCTGGGTTTCCTGGTGGGATACAACGAAAGGTCAGCGCGGATGGCGCCGGTCACGGAGCGTGTCGCAACTTCTGCCACGATTCCGCCGACCGTCAATACTCCCCTCGAGACCACGCCGGTCGGATCCAGTGGTGCGGCGCCATCCACAACCTCTGTTCCGCCGCCGCTCGCATCCATGGAAGCCAGCGCCCCTGCTTCACCACCCGGCGAGCAGAAACCTGTAACAGCGCCCGGCACCGCGTCACCCGTGACGGCGCCTCACCCATCGCCCGCGGAGGCCGAAAGGGAACCTGAACCTGGCGCGACCTCAACTCCATCTGCCGCGGTTGGGGAAGTCGGCGTCGGATTCACGGTCCAGGTTGTGGCTTCGAGGACCAAACAAGATGCCGACGCTCTTGTGAAAATCCTGGAAGAGCGCGGCTACCCGGTATTTCTGGTTACGCCCGAATACGCGCACGCCAATGACCACCTGTACCGGGTTCAGGTTGGCCCGTTCAAGTCGAAGGATGATGCGGAAAAGGTGCGGACGAAGCTCACACAGGAAGGGTTCAAGCCCTTCATCAAACACTGAGCTCTTTAAAGAGATTCCGGTTCGGCGGGTCGCCCGCGCCTCAATGAATGAATGATCCGATGAATCAATGAATCTGTTGAAAAAGACTCCGGTTCGGTGGGTCGCCGGGGCCCTCAGTGGTTTCTTCCTTGTAGCCTGTTTCCCGAAGCTTAATCTTCATCCCTTAGTCTGGATCGCCGTCCTCCCGCTGCTGCTCGTATTGGCGGGCGAGGCGAGTCCCTGGCGCGCTTTTGGTTGGGGGTATCTCAGCGGGGCCATCTTTCTTGCTGGGAGTTGCTACTGGTTTGTCGAGGTCATGCGGCAATACGGCGGGCTCAGTCTGAGCCTTGCCGTGACAGCGCTGCTGCTCTTCGTGATGGTCTGTTCTGTCTTTTTTGGAGTATTCGGCTTGATTGCAGGGTGGGTGGCTCGCCGGTCGCCTGCACTCGCCTTGCTACTTAGCCCATTCCTGTGGGTGGCCATGGAGATTGCCCGCACGTACCTGATTACGGGCTTTCCTTGGAACCTCCTCGGCTACGGTGTGCAATCTGCTGGCTTAAGGCAAATCGCCTGCGTGACCGGGGTTTACGGGCTGTCGTTCCTGGCGGTCACGACCAGCGCGCTGGGGGCATGGGCATTTCTGCACTGGGGGACGAGATGGCCTCGCCTGGTGCTGGCTGGGTGGATTGCGCTCCTGCTCATTGGGAATTGGGCGTTCGCGCCGCCCGTCCCCACTAAAGGCCCGAATCTCGCGCTTTTGGTGCAACCCAATGTGCCGCTGGATGAGGGATCGGCCACCACCTGGGCGCCCTGGCTTAATCCTGCAAAGTTGAATCAGCTTGTGAACATGTCCTTGGATGCACTTTCAGACCAAAGACGGAGAGAAAACATCGCATTGGACGAGAAGGGGGCGCCGCACATCGTTGCGCCGCCTCTTATTATCTGGGCGGAAAACCCTGCGCCCTTCTATTTCACCCGCGATCAGGTTTTCAGGAAGGCTGTGGAGAGGATGGCGCGCCAGGCCGGGGCGTACGTAGTGGTGAACACGGTTGTGCCGCTCGGTGTAGGACCCTCGGAGATCACGAACAGCGCCGTGGTTGTAGACCCGGAGGGACGCGAAATCCTGCAATATGATAAAATGCATTTGGTGCCGTTTGGTGAGTACGTTCCGGCCTGGGCCTTTCCAGACAAGATCGGAAAGATTACCGCAGAAGTGGGGAACTTCGTTCCTGGAACCAGCTACCGCGTGGCGGAGACGCCAGAAGGCACGATTGGCATCTTCATTTGTTACGAGGACATCTTCCCTCAACTGGTCAGAAGGATTGCCTTGACGGGCGCCCAGGTGCTGGTGAATATTTCAAACGATACCTGGTTTGGCGACTCAGCCGCAGCCTTTCAAGAACTGGAGATGGCGCGCTTACGGGCGATTGAGAATCACCGCTACTTGTTGCGCGCAACGAACGACGGCATTACCGCATTGATAGATCCCTACGGGCGGGTGGAGAAACGAATCGCGCGCCATCAAACGATGGTCTTACCTGCTAACTTCAGTTACTGTCGAGGCCAGACCTTCTATACCAAGCGCGGCGATGTTTTCGCGTGGCTGTGCGCGGCCTTGGCCGTGGTGATGGTCCTTGGCGCGGCGATTTTACATCGCCAATGTGGCGGCGAATGGGCAGAGCGAGATTCCTCGCGCAGTTTATCCTGAGCGGGCAGAGCGATCCCGCTGTAGCGGGACCGCAGGGCGGGATCAGAATGACAGCGAAGGACTCGGAATGACAGCGTAGCGGCGATTACATCTTCTCCATTTCTGCTGAGATATTTCTAACCCTCTCCCCCTTGGGGGAGAGGGTGGCCCGCGATCCCGATGCACTTCATCGGGACGCGGGACGGGCGAGGGGGTCGCAAGCCTGGGATTGGGCAATGACCACGCGTCCTCCACCATTTGAAATCAGGAGCAAACGTGATCGAAGAACTGCAAAGAGAATATGACGAATGGAAGCGACGGGCCATCGAACTGCGGAGCTTTCTTTGACGCCCCTCAACGCCGCAAAGAATTTGAAACCCTCGACAAACAAATAGGTCAGCCTGATTTCTGGCAGGACCAGGAAGCTTCCCAGAAAATCCTGACCGCTCGGAAGCGTTTGAGCGAGAAGATCGAAGAAGACGACAAACTCGCTCAGCGGCTGGCCGATGTGGATGCCTACTTCGAATTGGCCCGCGAGGGCGAACCAGTTGAGGGTGAGTTGAGGACCGAATTAGAGGCACTTCGGCAAGAGGTGGAGCGCATTGAGACGGAGACCATTCTCGCCGGTGAAAATGACCACCTGAATGCCATCGTCGCGATTCACCCGGGAGCGGGCGGGACCGAGTCGCAGGATTGGGCCGAAATGTTGCTCCGCATGTACAAGCGATGGGCGGAACGTCACGGCTTCGCCTTTACCCTGAATGATTATCAGTCTGGGGAGGAGGCGGGGCTTAAATCCGCCACTTTTACGGTGGCCGGCGATTACGCTTACGGCCTGCTGAGCGGTGAGACTGGCGTCCACCGGTTGGTACGGATCTCGCCCTTTGACCAAGCCGCCCGCCGGCACACCTCTTTCGCGTCTGTATTTGTCAGCCCGGAGATCGATGACACGATCAATATTGAAATCAAGCCGGATGAACTCAAGGTTGAAACCTATCGCTCCACCGGCAAGGGCGGGCAGCACGTCAACACGACGGACTCCGCCGTGCGTATCACCCACATCCCCACCGGAACTGTCGCCCAGTGTCAGAATGAGCGCTCGCAGCACCGCAATAAGGAAATGGCGATGAAATTCCTGCGTTCGAGACTCTACGAGTTGGAACTGCGCAAACGGCGGGAAGCGGCTGACAAACTCGAGGCCGCAAAGGCAGATATCGATTTTGGCAGCCAGATCCGGTCCTACGTTTTGCACCCCTATCGGCTCATTAAGGACCATCGAACCAAATTTGAAATGGGAGATACTGACCGCGTCCTCGACGGAGACCTCGATCCCTTCCTTAAAGCCTACCTGTTGTCCCGCCGGAGCGTCATGTCACGCTGAGCACACCGCTTTTTGACGGCCGAAGCATCCCTGCGGTGTGCGAGGGTGGCGGCGACATTGCTTCTGAGTTCGACAGTTCGTTTAGGCGGGAATTCCGGGATAGGTCGCTCCGCCCGAACCAGTGGCTTTTTGGCTGGCGGCAGACAAAGACATTTTGTCCGCTCCGAGGTTCGCACCCTTGCGGGCTGTATGCCCCGGTTGTCCCCCTCCCCAGGCGGCTTGAGGCGGCCACCAGCATTGCCGCAGAGGAATCCGTCGGCTGACGGATACCGCCGCGCTCGTACCTACCCGCTAAAGTGGCAATGTGCGGGACTCGTCCCGCGGGTTGGAAGGGGAACTCACCGTGCCATGGGCGCAACACTGCCTTGACGTAACCTACGAATCGCCAGCGAGGCCCCGCGCATCTCGGCGGTTAGCCCGTTTAACCGGCCAATCTCTGCCCATTCTCAGGGCGTGCCGAGTTTGCGAGCTTCGGTTGCGATTTTGGTGAGGCGATTGGAGAGCCGGTCGAGACAACTGCGGGTAGCGCCGACGGGCAGCGAGC